>CBDCLY010000030.1:0-20105 GCA_965218715.1 Vicingaceae bacterium | reverse complement strand
AAGATTGTAATATATCTAAACCGAACTGAGAAGAAGCCACTGAATTGCTTACAAAATTGCTGATCCTTTTTTCCAATTGAGGATAATCTACAAAAGGATTTCGATTGTTCTGAACATTAAAAATAGCCGCATTTCTCTGTGTTTCTCCAGTGCTCGGTGGATAGGTATTGTGCCAAGTCCTTAAAATGCTTTCCTGACTTGAAAAATGACTTGAATAATCTTGGTATCGAATTACAAAGTACATCATTGCTCTAGCCGTTGCGCCTTTTTGCAGATCTCTTGGTTCAAAGTTTCCTCCACCTTTTTTGGATCCTCCTTGCGACCAAGTTCCATTGCCATTCACAATACCAAAAGGCAGATTGCTTCTTTGGCTATTGGAATTAACATCGGTGGGAAAAAGGTGATGGATATCACTTCTCATCGGCAATGCCTGATTAAAAAATCCTTGAGGGAAAGTATGTTCACAATTGAAGTTATTGCTGTTGGCACCAGTCCGACTATTAAACGTAGCTACTCTTCCTGTATACACGCAAGTAACAGACCCACCGTTGTTATCGATAGAGCCATACATATTGTCTCTGGCCACGTTGTAAGAAACTTGTTGGTAGGATTGCCCAGTTCTGGTTTTTAAAGCATTTTTTAAAGCTTGTTCGCTTAAATTTTCTGTGCTATTGTAATAGCTGTTGGGGAATTTCCCTTGTCCAATTAAATCAATGGCCTCAAAACCTGTGTTAAAGTTGTGTTGAATTACCAATTCGCTGTTGTGAAGAATGTTTTGTTCTGGCTCAAATCGAACATAAAAGGAAACTGAGCCTTGTGCAGGAACCATCAAACTAGTTGTAGAGCTAGAGAAGGGATTGTGGTTATAGATACTGTAAAACTTCAATCCAGTAATTTGTATAGGGCTGCTGCTATTATTTTGAACGGAGATTTGAACACTATCAATTTGACCAACCATTACATTCCCAAAATTAATCTGAGACTGATTTGGAACAAGAAGTTGACCTATAGCAAATAGGGGAAGGAAAAGGAGAAATAAAATGGTGTTTTTCATAATTCAAAATTCAACAAAGCAAACTTAATTATTAATAGTTTTGTCGACACCGATATGCAAAAAGACTGGCTCAAGTATTTCTTATTTTCATCCTTCTCTGGAATTTTGATGGCTCTTTCATGGCCTAGTATTGGCGATTTAAGCTTTTTGTTGTTTGTTGGTTTTATTCCATTGTTCCTGTTAGAGCATCAATTGTTCTTAAAGGCTAAGTCGAGTCTCAGCGTCTTTTTTTGGTCATTAATGGGTTTTTTGTTGTTCAATACGGCATCAACATGGTGGATTTACAATGCGTCGGACTGGGGGGCTTTTGTAGCAGTAATTTGCAATAGTCTGTTCATGGCTACGGTGTTTTTTGCTTTTGCTATGGTTAAAAGAAAGGTAGGACAGAAGGAAGCCTATATCACTTTTCCCATTTTATGGTTAGCCTTTGAATATTTGCATTTAAACTGGGAGCTAAGCTGGTCTTGGTTAAGTTTAGGGAATGGTTTTGCCAATTCTGTGTCTTGGATTCAATGGTATGAATACACTGGGATTTTAGGTGGAAGTCTATGGGTGCTAGTGTTGAATGTTATGGGAGCTAAGCTTTTGATTGGGCTCACCCAAATGCAGCGTCCTAAAAAGCTTAAGTATGTTTCTTATTTAACCACATTGATTGCTCCTGTTTTAATTAGCTCAACGATTTTATTAGAAGCTCCTACGGCAAGTGAAAAAATAAAAGTAGCGATTGTTCAACCCAATATTGACCCTTATAAGGAGAAATTTGGCGGCATGGTTGGCTCAGATCAAATTGATCATATGGTTGATTTGGCAAGAGAAGTAGTGGATGAAGAAACTGAGCTCTTACTATTCCCAGAGACGGCCTTTTCAGATTATTATTGGGAACATGCCATTGAATTTGCTTATGGCACCGAAGAAATAAGAAAACTAATTTCTGAGTTCCCAAACCTAAAAGTAATAACAGGTTTAAACACTACAAAACTATATGTTAAGGGAGATGAATTAGGGCCTACTGCAAACAAATTTGCTGATGGCTCTGGCTACTATGATAATTACAATACCGCCATCCAGATCGACTCCAGTGAGATGATTCCAATTCACCACAAATCAAAATTGGTGTTGGGAGCAGAAAAGCTTCCTTTTATTAAATCCATACCCTTGATGCAAAAACTGTCTATTAATTTAGGAGGAACCTCTGGAAGATTAGGCACTCAAAAATCTCCAAGTGTATTTTCATCAAACAACAGCGATCTAGTTGTTGCTCCCATCATCTGTTATGAGTCAATTTTTGGAGAATACGTAAATCAATACGTTTTAAAAGGAGCGAACTTGTTAAGCATCATTACCAACGATGGTTGGTGGGGAAATACTCCTGGTTATAAACAACATTTAGCCTATGCTAGGTTAAGAGCAATTGAAACAAGAAAATGGGTAGTAAGAAGCGCAAATACTGGAATATCTGCCATCATTAGCGATAGAGGTGAATTGCTTCACACAACTAACTGGTGGGAAAAAGATAGTTTTAGTGGCTCAGTTTGTAAAAATGAGAAAATTACATTCTATACTAAGCATGGAGATTATTTGGGAAGAGTAGCTGCTTTTCTTGCTCCTTTAATTTTGCTTTTGGCCCTTGTAAAACACCTTAACAAGACAGGTGCAAGGCTCCAAAAATAAATCTAAAGAATCTACTGTTCTTTCATTCCTCTTTCCACATTAAAAACAAGATAAAAGACAAAACAATTCAAGACTTTTGTTGTCTAGGTTAAAAATTCAATTATGGCAAAAACGGGAGTATTACTCATCAATTTAGGAACACCAGATCAAGATTCGTGGTCGGCGGTAAGAAGGTATTTGTCTGAGTTTTTAAACGATCCAAGAGTCATAGATATTCCATGGCTTCTAAGGAAAATCTTAGTCAATTTAATTATCGTACCCTTTCGTTCTTTTAATTCCACTAAAATTTATAAGGAATTGTGGACAACTGAGGGTTCTCCATTGATCATTCATGGGAATTCATTAAAAGAGCTTGTTCAGCAAGATTTGGGGGAAGAGTACGGAGTTCATTTGGCCATGCGTTACCAAAATCCAAGCTTGGAGTACGTTTTGGGAGAGATGAGAAAAGAAAATTATAAAAAGATCATCATTCTTCCATTATTCCCTCACTATGCTTCTGCAAGCAGTGGGTCTGCAATGGAAAAGGCGATGAAAATAATTAGCAAATGGTGGGTAATTCCTGAACTCTCTATCATTAGTCAATTTTGGGATCATCCAGGCTATATTCAAGCCTTTGTTGAACGTGCAAAACAACATCCAATTGATGATTTTGACCACGTGTTATTTTCTTATCATGGACTGCCTGATCGACATGTAGATAAGGTTTATTTAGACGGAACACCCTGCAATGATCACAATTGTGAAGAGGAAATGGATGATGATAATGCCTACTGTTATAAAGCAACATGTTACGCAACGACAAGGCTATTGGTTGAGGCATTAAATATTCCCAAAGAAAAATACACTGTTGCCTTTCAATCTCGTTTGGATAAAAAATGGCTTACCCCTTTTTCAGATGAGGTGGTAGAGGAAAGAGCCAAGCTTGGCGATAAGAAGATTCTAGCATTTAGTCCTGCATTTGTTGCTGACTGCTTAGAAACAACTGTTGAAATAGGTTCTGAATACCAAGAAATATTCGAAGAGTTTGGAGGAGAAAAAGTTCAACTTGTTGAAAGTTTAAATGATCATCCTATTTGGGTGAAAACTGTTTCAAACATGATTCGTTCAAGAAAATAATGGGCAAAAAAAAAGGGGATTCGATGAATCCCCTTTTTCTTAATTGTTATTCTTACTTCTTAAGTAGGTCTCTGATTTCACCTAACAATACTTCTTCTTTAGAAGGAGCAGGTGGAGCAGCTGGAGCTTCTTCTTTCTTTTTCTCCATTTTCTCTTTCATTTTATTGTAACCCTTTACAACCATAAAGATGGCAAATGCTACAATTACAAAAGTAATGATGGTGTTAATAAAAGCACCGTAAGAGATAGCAACTTCCGCAACGCCGTCTCCAGCTCCCTCAGCTGATTCTACTACAGCTTCTTGCAAAACCATTTTTAATTCAGCAAAATCAACTCCGCCCATTAAAAGGCCAATTGGAGGCATGATTACATCATTAACTAATGATTTGATAATAGCACCAAAGTATGTGGCCATGATTAAACCAACTGCCATTTCCATGACATTACCTTTGCTAATAAATTTTTTAAACTCGTTCATGTTATAAGGATTTATGTGTTTTATTTAGGCCGCTAAGGTAGCCTAATTTGTAAGAAAAAAACAAAACTAAATCTCAATAATGTATTTTAGCAGACGAAATGGAGAATTGGTCGCATGAAATCTTGCATTTGTCGATTGTTATGGCAGCATAATAAATCCCATTTGACGTGGGATGTAGGTGTTTTTACAGACTCCATTCTCAATGATTTCAATTTTTTTTATGCCAGCCAGAGACAAGGTAGAAAACTTCTTTGGGCCAATTTTAATAGGGAAAGTTCCTCCTTGATTCTGTTTAAAATGTATTAAAATGTCTATCGTTTTATCACTTTTGTTAATAATGGCCGGATAAATTGCATAACCATTCAGAACTTTTAGACTATCCTTAAACTCGCTGCAACTTTCTGATTCAATTAAACCATAACCAATTTTTATTAAACTCGAATCCGCTTTTTCCAACCAGTTTTCTTTTCCCTTGCTGGCTAATTCAGCAATGATCTTTAATTCTAGATTTCTTCTTGTTGCGATAATTCGCCCATAATTCCCAACCAGAAGGGTTTGGTAGAATTGTAATTTATTTTTGTAAATGCGGTCTTCTAAAAAGTAATCAATTGCTTCATCTGATAATTCTTTTCCAAGCTCTGAATACCAAGGAAAATTATTTACCATTTCGATGTTTTGGGCAACTGTATAATCTTTAAATACATTTGAAATGCCTTCTTCATTTTTGATGGCTTCATGATAGTTTTTAAGATCAATCATTAAATCGGCATACTGTTCTGGAATGTTGTCTTCTTGATCAATGATTTTATTCAGGTTGTCGTCTAAAATCTCTGCAGAATTATAATTCAAGTGCAAAGGGCCAAGTTTTCCCAATTGATAATCCTCCTTTTTCGCATCTCCATTGAGCACTAAATCCATTAAAGAATCTTTAGGAAGCATCCAATTGATGACTGCATTGCTTCTTGTCGAATTGCTAATGATGTCCTCTTCTAGCGCAAGCATTAATCGGTCGATCTTTTTCTTGTTCTTTTCTCCCTCATTCCAATTGTTAACGGTAATTGCGATAAGTATCCCTATTACCACTAAAATGATTTCTCCTATGCTATATAGAAGGTATTTTCCAAATTTATTTCCTCGACTTGCAGAGGAACGAGATTTTCTCAAAAATTGATTCATGAATTTTCCTTATTCCTCTAAAATAGAAAAAAGAAATAATTTATTCATTTAAGATTTGGTCGGCAGGCCTTTTGTGTTTCCACCTTTTATGACTCCAGAGCCAAAAAGCAGGCTCATCCTGAATTATTTTTTCTAGTCTTCTGGTGTGCTCTTTAGTGATCTCGCCAAGAGGCATTTCATTTGGAGTTTCTGTTAGCAACTCATAATCTACCTCATAATGCCCTCTTTTTACTCTGTAAATGTTGGCGAAGATGACCACTGCATCAAATTCTCTTGCAAATTTTTCTGTTCCAAATTGAACTCCAGTTTCCTGGTTTAAGAAATTCATCCAATAGGCCTTTTGGCTTTTTCTTGGCGATTGATCTGACCCAAACATGATGGCATATCTTTTATCTTCATTCAATACTGAAAGCTTTTCTTTGATGGCTTTTATGGAGAGCATATTGAGATCATATTTAGATCTACTTTCAGTAATTTTTCTATTAATGAATTCATTTTTTAGCGGAGTGTAAAGGGCTATTGCCTCATGCTCTAATGCTTCTCCAATGGTCATCGCGAACAATTCCCAATTCCCATAATGACCACCAACCATTACAACTTGCCGGCCTTGCTCATAATATCGGTTCACCACCTCAATGTTGCGGTCAATCATTCTTTTACAAGCTTCATCAAAGTCTATACTAAATGCTTTAATACTTTCAAGAATGAGGTCACATAAATGCCTGTAAAATTTAGACTCAATTTTGTCAATTTCCTTCTTAGAATAGTTCGGAAAAGAATTTTCTAGGTTGCTTCTTACCACTTTGGTGCGATACCCAAAGATTTTATATAAAATCAAATAGAGAAAATCTGAAATTAAATAAAGCAGCCAAAAGGGTAGATGCGATAATGGAATGATGATGAAGTAGTAGAGTATTTTTGATCCCATAGTTAAGAAATGAATGCAAATTTATTCATTCTCAGGATATCTGCTCTATTGAAAATTCTGATTTTCCAATCATAACATGATCATTTATTTTTTTGCTCATAATACTTTTTGCAATTGGTGAAGAAGGCGATACCACTTGAATATTCTTTTTGTTCATTTCAATTTTTCCAATGGGACAGACAATAAGAAAGTGGAAAGGCCCAATTTTTATTAAAGAACCATTCTCAACTTTATTCGATACATGATTAGCTGAAGAGACCTTCTTTACAAGGTATAATTGTTCAATAAAAATGGCCTTGCGTTCTTCAAGATGAATGCGTTCTTGATTCATCATTTCTCTACTTGTCTCAAATTTATCGCCAGCACTACTTTTTGTTTCATTGGCAATTTCATCTTTAAGATTCAATATCGTAAGTTCCAATTCATCCAATTGATCTTGCAGCTCATTACTGATGTACTCGATTAATTTTCCTTTTTCCATAGATTAAAAACTAGGATTTGCTGAGTAAATTTGTTCAGTGAAGAAAATTAAGGAAATATCAAACTTTAACTACGACAAACTGATGGAATGTCTGGTTAATGTTTCAAAAAATTTTGATACTTCCTGCCTGCTAGAAAGCCATCAATTTGAGGATAGATATGGGAAGTACCATTTTATTGCCGCATTTGGTGTTAATGAAGAAATCATTTACTCTTCCAATTCTTTCAAACTTCTAAAAAAGGAAATTCAAGAAAACAGCAATTGGTGGTTCGGCCACTTGGCTTATGATTTAAAAAATGAAATTCTTGGATTGCGTCCTGAACCATGTTTGAAGAATCACATTCCTAATCTTTCTTTTTTCAGTCCAAAACTTCTTGTTCTTCAAAAACGAACGATGGATATGTTTGAAATTCATGTCCAGGAATCATGTCAAGAAGCCCTAATGACTCAAATTGAGCTAATTGCAAGAATTGAAGAGCCTATTTTTGAGCCAAGTGTTTTCCCCTTATTACAAGCGGAAATGAGCAAAGAGAAGTATCTAAAAAGTTTTCATCGATTAAAAGATGAAATTCAATATGGCAATGTATACGAGGTAAATTTTTGCAAAGAGTTTAAAACTAAAACTGTTGCTTTCGATCCTTATACCAGCTATTCAATAATTCGGAAAAAAGCGGCTAGTCCTTTTGCGGCTTTTTATAAATTCAATGAAACCTATCTTCTTGGGGCTTCGCCTGAGCGCTATTTATGCAAACGCAATCAAAAAATAATTTCACAGCCAATTAAAGGGACGATAAAAAGAGGGGGAAATTCTAATGAAGATGAATACTTAAAAGAAAATTTAAGAAGCGACATAAAAGAGCAGACCGAGAACGTAATGATTGTTGATTTGGTTCGAAATGATCTCTCACAAACTGCAAGCAAAGCCAGCGTGAAAGTGGAAGAACTATTCGGAATATATACTTTCCCTCATGTGCACCAAATGGTCTCAACAGTATCAAGTCAACTAAAAGCTAGTTCAGACGGCATAGATGCAATAGAAAAATCCTTCCCAATGGGATCCATGACGGGTGCTCCAAAAATTGCTGCTATGAAATTAATAGATGAATTAGAAGAAGGAAATCGCGGTCTATATTCAGGTTCACTTGGTTATTTTGATCCTGATGGTGACTTCGATTTTAATGTTTGCATCCGTAGTTTAATTTATCACTCTAAACAAGAAACATTAAGTTTACATGTAGGTGGAGCAATTACAAAAAGAGCAATGCCAGAACAAGAATATCAAGAGTGTTTATTAAAAGCACAAGCATTTTTAGATTTAGGAAATTCAGACAGTGATTGAAAGAATACAACAAGAGTTAGATCGCTTTGAAACAGCCGAAAAACCGTTTTTATTGGCGGTTAGTGGCGGAGTTGACTCTATGGTGTTGTGGGACCTTATCCGTAGATTGAAAATCCAACATGAAGTTGCGCATGTTAACTTTAAGCTCAGAGAAGAAGAAAGTGAAGCAGATCAACACTTGGTGAAGAATTCGGCAGATCGTTTTGGCATTCAATTTCATTTGCTAGAAAAAAATGCTAAAGAATATGCTTCAAAAAACCAGGTTTCTACTCAAATGGCGGCTAGGGAAATACGCTATGATTTTTTTGATTCTTTGAGATTAAATGGCAATTTAGGACCTCTTTTAACCGCCCATCACCTCGATGATCAGATAGAAACCTTCTTTTTAAACTTAGATCGTGGAACCGGGATCAATGGACTTTTAGGAATAAAATCAACAACGGACTTATTGCGCCCGCTCAAGAACATCTCTAAAGAGGAAATTTTAGCATATGCCGCGAAAAACAAAGTTGAATTCAGAACAGATCGATCCAATCAAAATAAAGACTATCAAAGAAATTGGATCAGGCATGAGCTAATAAAACCCTGGAAGGAAAGAAACCAACAATTTGTAACCATCATGAAGAAAAACATGATGCTCTTATCTCAACAAGCCGATTCTTTGAATAAAAAATCTAAACCTTTACTTGAGCTTTTGAACGCATACTTTAAAGCGGGTTTTATTCCCTACTCAATTTTAAACAAGGAAGATCTAGATCAAGTCAACCTTAAACTATTCCTTTTTCAAATAGGACTACAAGCTGAACAATTTGAAAGATTTGCCCAAGCAGTTGTTAGTCAATCTGTTGGGAAGCGATTTTACCTTAGTGAGTATGTCTTAAACCTTGATAGAAAGGGCGTTTTTTGTGAAAAAATAAACGAGGCAGATGAAAAGATTGATTATTCGTTCGAGCTATCAGAATTGCTTGAATGTAAATTCAAGGAGTTTAATTTTACTCAAGAACCTGTTGAGAAGCCAATTGAGTTCAAGATGAACCAACATTACCTTTCCTTAGATAAACTAACTTTTCCTATACAGATAAGGCGATGGAGAGCAGGGGATCGATTTAAACCATTGGGCTTAAATGGATCAAAAAAAGTGTCTGATTACTTAATCGATAAGAAGGTGCCCTTGTCAAAAAAACAAGAAGTTATGATCATGTGTTCTAAGGATCAAATAATCGCAATATTAGGACATCAAATAGACGAGCGGTATAAATTAAAGCCCAGTGACACAAACATGTTAAGAATATCATGGTAAAGCTGAGTAAGGAAAAGAAAGAGCATGCTAGTCTACTGTATTTAATCTTGACCGGATTATTTATCGCTAGTTTGGCGGCAGGGAATCTGATGTTTCAAAAATTCTTCTATTGGAATTTCTTTGGATATACCTTTGAATTGTCTGTCGGAATATTACCTTATCCCATTACCTTTTTAATTACTGATCTAATTTCTGAACTCTATGGGAAGAAAAAGGCCAATCAAGTTGTTTATGCTGGCCTTATGGCCATATTATTTGTTTTGCTAATCGTTAGTATTGCGTCTGTTGTTCCTGCAACCTCTTGGTCGCCAGTTAATAATGAAACTTTTTCAAGCGTGTTTGGGCTTACAGGTTTGGCTGTTAGTGCATCCATGTTGGCTTATTTATTGGCTCAGCTTGTAGACATTAGAATTTACCATTTTTGGAAAAATTACACTGGTGGTAAGTACCTTTGGTTAAGGAATAATGCTTCTACCATGAGTTCACAATTTGTAGATACAGCATGTGTTCTAGGCTTGCTTTGCTTCTTCGGGGCTATTGAATGGGAGCGCTTTTCATTACTGCTGATTAATGGCTTTCTTTTTAAAGTACTTATTGCCGCCATAGATACTCCAATTCTCTACATTTTGGTGTTCGGATTAAAAAGATATTTTTCTTTAGGATTGAACGAGGAGATCAGATCAATTTCTTAACAAAAATTAATTTTAATTAATCTTATTTTTGGTGGATTCAAATCAGAAAGCATGCGCAAAATTGTCTCTACTCTTGCTCTTTTAGGGCTATTCTTTCCTCTTTTATTATCTGGTCAAATATTCAATCCAGTAGAGTGGTCTACTGAGGTAGAATACCTTGATAATGGAGAAATAAACCTTGTTATAAAAGCAGAAATAGAGGAGGAGTGGCATTTGTATTCACAAGTACTCCCAAACGAAGATGGTCCTGTTGCAACTGAGTTTACCTTCCCCGATAGCGAGAATTATATGCTAATCGATGGTGTTGTTGAGCCAAAGGCAAAAACTGAATTTGATCCCAACTTTGACATGGATCTGAATTATTTTGAAAAGGAGGTCATCTTTAAGCAAAGGATTAAACCAAACTCTGAATCCGACTTTGAATTAACGGCAGAGGTGTACTTTATGGTTTGTGATGCAGAAAAGTGTTTGCCGCCAGATTATGTCGATTTAAACTTCAAGGTTTCAAGCAAAGTTGATCCTCAAGTAGAAAAAACTTCTCATGAGGCTAAAGAAGTTGATTCAGAAGAAGTACCTGCAATTACATGGAATTATCAAGTAAAAGATCTAGGAGATAAAAATTATGAATTGATTTTTAATGCCTCAATTGGAGAGGGTTGGCATTTGTATTCTCAAGAATTACCTAGTGATGATGGTCCAGTAGCCACTGCTTTTTATTTTAATGAAGAAAAACAAGAATTAATAGGTAAGGTAGAAGAACTAGGAGAATTAATTACCGACTATGATCCAAATTTTGAAATGGATCTTAACTACTACTCGAAGTCTGCTAGCTTTGTTCAGAAGGTTAAATCAACTGAAGCAAGCCTTAATGTTGAGTTCGAATTCATGGTCTGCAATGATGTAATGTGTCTTCCTCCTGAGCTGATAGAAGTGGAGTTCGACCTAAAGACTTTAAAAGGAATAAATGTACTAGAGAAATCTGATCAAGTAGCCACTCTGGATCTTGATAATGTTATTCCAAATCTACCTCTAGTAGATTTAGAAAATCCGGAAGGTGATTGTGGAGAAAGGAAAGAAATTAGCAATGTTTGGATGGTCTTTTTGTTTGGCTTTTTAGGGGGATTAATCGCCTTATTAACTCCATGCGTGTTTCCAATGATTCCATTAACAGTGAGCTTTTTTACCAAAGGTGATGGAGGAGGAAAGGGACTTGGAAAAGCAGCATTATATGGCTTTTTTATCTTCATAATCTATGCTCTCCTTAGTGTGCCATTTCACTTCAATACTGATCCAGAAGTATTGAATGAGGTAGCAACAAGCGTTTGGCTAAACATCATTTTCTTTCTAGTTTTTCTAGTTTTTGCAATATCATTCTTTGGTTATTTCGAAATTACTTTACCTAGTTCAATTGCCAACAAAGCCGATTCAGCTTCTCAAACAGGAGGAATACTGGGAATCTTTTTTATGGCTTTAACCTTGGCCTTGGTTTCATTTTCATGTACTGGGCCTATCCTTGGAACTGTGCTAGGAAATGCACTAAAAAATGGGCCCTGGCCTATCACTGCCGCAATGAGTGGTTTTGGGGTCGCTTTGGGTTTGCCCTTTGCAGTTTTTGCTGCATTCCCGAGCATGTTAAATAAATTACCTAAGTCTGGTGGCTGGTTAAATTCTGTAAAAGTGGTCTTGGGTTTTGTAGAATTGGCATTGGCTTTAAAATTCCTATCGAACGCAGATTTAGTAGAACAATGGGGCTTAATCAAAAGAGAAACCTTCTTCTTAATCTGGACCATTATTGGAGTTGGATTAAGCTTATACCTGTTAGGAATAATAAAATTCCCTCACGATTCTCCTAACACCAAATTTAGTCCATTCAAAATAGGGTTCATCTCTTTGGTCATTGCGTTTACCATTTACATTGCACCTGGCGTTCTAAAAAACCCTCCTTGGAACCACAATGCTTTAAGTGGATTCCCACCTCCAACATTCTACGGCTGGTATGAGAAAGAAACTTTCCATGCGCCCTTTATGGACTTTGAAGAAGCCATGGCTGAGGCACAAAAAGTGGGCAAGCCAGTATTGATTGATTTTACTGGATGGGCTTGTGTAAATTGTAGAAAAATGGAAGAATCTGTTTGGACAGTTGAGTCCATCAAAGAAAAGTTAGCCAATGACTTTGTATTGGTTTCTCTTTATGTGGATGATAAAGTGAAACTACCAGAAGAAAAACAAGGTGTTTTCGAATATGAGGTCAATGGAGAAATTAAAAAGAAAAAGATCAAAACAATTGGAAACAAGTGGGCTACTTTTCAAACCCAAGTATTCAACAACAATTCACAGCCATATTACGTTATGCTGAGCCCAAGCGGGAAATTACTTGGCAATCCAGTTGGATACACTCCAGATGTTGAAGAATATGCAAAATTTTTGGAATGTGGTTTAAATGCCAATTTAGAACTATCAGAAAATCAGTAGATATTTAATTTTTTTTAAGTGAAAAACAAGCAAAATTATCAAGTTATATTTTTTGGCCTTGTCCTTTGTTTTTTTTTCACTAACGCGTCATTATATTCTGGTTCTTCTCCAATTCTTTGGTCCCCCAATCAGCAGTTAGAATGGAAAGATTTTAAAGGAAAGGCACCACGAGGAAGCTCATACGAAGCCAATTCTGCTCTTGGAATTAATACAGGATTTCAATCGGATGGAAGCAACATCTTCTTTTCGGTAGAAGCGATATTTATTCCCAAGCAATCTTGGACGAAAGACAAGAAGAATGCATACCTACTCAAGCATGAGCAAAAGCATTTCGACCTCAATGAATTGTATGCTCGGAAACTGCGGAAGGCGCTAAGTGAGTTTGAATATTCTAGTAAGCAAAAGCAACAGCAGAAAGATTTTGAGAAAATGGTAAATGGGTTTAACTCAAAAAAGGAAGAGGTGCAAATGAGGTATGATAAAGAAACCAATCATTCCATTCTCAAAAAGAAACAGGAAGAATGGGATCAATTTATTGCCAAAGAATTAAAAGAATACTCTGATTTTACTTCTGTTCAATTTCAAGTAATACTGAAAGATAATTAAAGATCGAAAGATGGCTCAGGAGCTTTTTTAAAGGCTTTCTTCTTTGGTTTGATGGCATTGACGAACAAAATGTTGATGAGCTCTTCATCGTCAGTTAACATGGTTTTAGACATGCCATTTAAAATGGTGACAGGCTCATTGTTTTTGTAAGATCTATGCATGGGCTCAAAAGTGCCATCAACAAAACTCAAGGCAATGGAATTGCGATCGATGATTCCGTTTTTCACTTTAACTTTTCCTATCAAACAATCGGCAAAAGAGCCCTTTCTTATGGTAACGATAACCTCTTCATATGTTCCATCGGGAACTTCATTTGCACCTCTAACTTCAAATACCTTCGCATACTTTTGGTAGCAAGTTGTTGTGCTTTGGGCTGTTAGACTCGAAAAAGCAATGATTAATGCAAGATTGAGGAAATGTCTCATGTTTTTTTTGCTAAAATATACATTCTAGAAACATCCCTTTCATGCCTTTCTTTATTTTTGTTCAAACCCTGATTTATGGCATCGTCAATATTCAAACAAAATCTTCTTGAAGCGAAAGACATTTTAGAGCTACTCATCAATGATGAAAATCAGCTAAAAAATATGGAAGATGCGGCTAATCTTCTAGTGGATGCTTTTAAAAATGAATCCAAGGTGATGTCATGTGGAAATGGTGGTTCTATGTGCGATGCTATGCATTTTGCTGAAGAATTAACTGGTAGGTTTAGAGATGATCGTCCTGGTCTACCTGCAATATCAATTTCTGATTCATCTCACATTTCATGTGTTGGAAACGACTATGGCTATGATTTTGTTTTTTCAAGATACATCGAGGCAGTTGGTAAGGAGGGAGATGTATTGTTAGCGATTTCTAGTTCTGGAAATTCTCAAAACATCGTAGAAGCCATTAAAACATGTCAGAAAAAAGGAATTAAAGTAATTGGACTTACAGGAAAAGATGGCGGAAAAATGGCAGGACTTTGCGATATTGAAATAAGGGCGCCACATTCAAAATATGCCGACCGTGCACAAGAGGTTCACATCAAAGTTATTCATTCATTAATTCAGTATGTGGAGGATAAAATGTTCTCCTAATGAATTGATCCACCTGGATTGATAAAGTTCAGTTCATAAGTTGATAAACTTCTTACAGCGCTTCCACCAATTTTTGCAGGCTCCCATCGCATCAGCTTTACCAAACGGATGGTTTCTTCATTGCATCCACCAGCTACAGGTTTTTTAATATGAATGTTGCTTGCTCTTCCATAGGGCTCAATAACAAATTCCAATACAACTCTACCTGATACATTTTGCTGAATGGCTACATTAGGATATTTAAAGTTCTTTCTAATTAGGGTGTTGATGTCTTGTTCTGCTATAAAAACTGGTTTTTCTTCAACTTCATTTAAAGAATAAACATTGGGACTATAGGCAAAAGGGTCTTCTACATTAGGTAAAGTGTGGTAGCCTCTCCTTTTTACTAACTTTTCAAACTTTTTTGGATGAAATGAGATTTTGATTTTTTCGAAACCTAAATCATAGTCTGATCGATCAGCATCTTTTACCCAAACAATATTGTCGAAAATTCGTTCGGCCTCTTTGTCTAGGCTCGGATGGCCAGAACTAGCTATTTCCTTATAAAGTAATTCAGATTTGCTGCTTATTTTATAGGTAATGTAAACATCAGCTTTTACCTCGTTTTTTAACTCTTCCTGTGGATAAATAAATTCCTGCTGGAAGAACTCTTTTAATCCAGATTCTCCTCCATATGGCTCAGCCGGGTAATAAATTGTTCTAAACATATGAACTTGCTGTCCAATGCAAAATGTTGAAATAACAGATAGGAGAATTGAAAACAAGAAACTCTTCATTAAGTCAAAATTATTATCTTGTTGCTAAGTTAACCAAACCAAACCAAGCATGTTAGTAAAAACCTATGGCAGCGCCTTACAGGGCGTAGATGCTATTACCATTACCGTAGAGGTAAATATCGATCAAGGAATAAATTTCTATCTAGTTGGACTTCCAGACAACGCAGTAAAGGAAAGTCAGCAAAGAATTGACTCCGCATTAAGGCAATACCAATATAAAATTCCAGGCAAAAAGGTAGTCATCAATATGGCACCAGCAGACATCCGGAAGGAAGGTTCTGCCTACGACCTTACCATAGCAGCAGGCATACTATCTGCCTCAGGCCAAATTGAGGCACCAGATATATACAAGTATCTTATCATGGGAGAATTAGGTTTAGATGGAAGTTTGCAGCCCATGAAGGGTGCCTTACCCATTGCCGTACAAGCAAAAAAGGAAGGATTTAAGGGTTTTCTATTGCCGGCTCATAATGCCAAAGAAGCTGCAATTGTTGAAGGATTGGAAGTTTATGGCTTAGAAAGTTTAGCTGATTTCCTTCATTTTTTTAAAAACCCGAAGGATCGGAAAGCTCTAAAGCTCGATTTGGCTGAAGAGTTCAGGCATAAAGTTCAAGGGGATGAATTGGACTTTGAAGATGTTAAAGGACAAGAAAATATAAAAAGGGCTTTGGAGATTGCCGCGGCAGGAGGGCACAATCTAATTCTAATTGGACCACCAGGAGCTGGCAAAACAATGTTGGCCAAGCGTCTTCCAGGCATCCTTCCTCCCTTGAGCTTAAATGAAGCACTAGAAGCAACAAAGATTCATTCTGTTGCAGGAAAAATTATGGCAGAGCATGGCTTGTTAACTAGGCGACCATTTAGATCGCCACACCATACCATTAGTGATGTGGCTTTAGTTGGGGGAGGAGGCTTTCCCCAACCAGGAGAAATTTCTTTGGCGCATCATGGAGTATTATTTTTGGATGAACTTCCAGAATTTAAAAGAACTGTTCTGGAGGTAATGAGACAACCAATGGAAGAAAGGAGAGTAAGCATTGCAAGAGCAAGGTTTACGGTAGATTACCCTGCATCTTTCATGCTGGTCGCCTCAATGAACCCTTGCCCATGCGGATATTACAATCATCCAGAAAAGGAGTGTTATTGTGCGCCGGGAATAGTTCAAAAGTATTTGAATAAAATTTCAGGCCCTTTGTTGGATCGAATTGATTTACATGTTGAGGTTACCCCTGTAAATTTCAATGAATTGAGTACCAAGGAAAAGGCTGAAAAAAGTTCAAAAATTTTAGAGAGAGTTCAAGCTGCCAGAAACCAACAGCAAAAGAGATTTCTTGAAAAACCCCATCTACATGCCAATTCACAAATGGGGTCAAAAGAGCTTAGAAAGGTTTGCCAATTGGAAAAGGAAGGTCATACTATGTTAAAAACTGCAATGGATAAATTGGGATTGTCTGCAAGAGCCTACGATAGAATATTAAAAGTGGCAAGAACCATTGCAGATTTAGATGCCTCTGAATCAATCGGAAACCAGCATTTAGCGGAAGCGATACAATACAGAAGTTTAGATAGAGATACCTGGGCGGGTTAAAAGCACTAAAAATAAAGGGCCATGGAAAATGGTAGCCATCTTTCATCAATCCACAAGATCAGAAGCTTTAATTTTAGAAAGAAAGATTAAAAAGAAAGGCGCAAAGCGTTACCTTGAAGATAATATTAAAAATAGGAACTAAAATTCCCACAAAAGAATAGATAGCACTATTTTTGTCGAAGCATCGGGATGTAGCTTAGTCCGGTTAAAGTGCGCGTCTGGGGGGCGCGAGAGCGGTGGTTCGAATCCACTCATCCCGACTTAGCGAGAGAAATTGGAATAATATCCGTTTCTCTCGCTTTTTATTGCCCTGAAACTACCTTTAATTGGGGATCGCGAGGAATAAGGTGATTGTCTTAACGATTTTATTTTCAACCGTTAATTTCTTTTTTGCTGTTTTCATCCGCTGTTAATTTTTTACTTTAATGCTTGATTAAAACATTGGTTCGGTAAGTACACAGAGATTGCATTAACTTCTTAGCTTTAGAGTAAAGCTAAATTCAAAATAAAGCAGTAGTAACTTTACTTTTTATTGACTTTAAGTAGTTTCTTTATTATTCCTTTATTTAGATTTAACTATGCACCATAGAAATTCATACAGCAGTATTGAAACAATATTTAATGCTTGCTTTTGCCTATAAATTCAGATGATTTAAATTTACTATTGGAAGACTATTACCATATTAAGGAATTACAAAAAGGCAATGAAAATGCCCTTAAACCTTTATATGAAAAACATTCTACCAATATTTTCAACGTCATATTGGGATTTGTGAAAGTGACTGAAGATGCTGAGGAGATTTTACAAGATGTGTTTGTTATTGTATTTGACAAATCTGCTGACTTTCAATTTTACTCAGCTGTGAATACGTGGATGTATCGCATTGCTGTGAACAAAAGTTTAGACTTTTTGAGAAAGAAGAAAGCACAAAAGCGATTTGGGTTTTTTACCGCTATTTACAAAAAAGATGAAATCGAACCAAGAGCTGAATTATTAGAACCAATGCACCCAGGTATTCAACAAGAGCAAAAGGAGGAAATGATTTTGTTATACAGTCTGATTGATCAACTTACAGAAAAACAAAAGGTAGCTTTTGTACTGACTCAGTTAGATGGCAGAGCTCAAAATGAAGTAGCTGAGATTATGGAAATCAGTCGAAAAGCAGTAGAGTCATTAGTAAAACGAGCGAAAGAAAATTTAAAAAAATCATTAATTCATTATTATCCTGAGAGGGAGATAATAAAAAAAAAACGTCTAACAAAATATGAATGAAATAAATAAAGCAGAAATATGGGCGGAAATTGTATTGGCTTCTTCAGCTAATTTCAAACAAGAAAAACCTTCGTCTGAATTGTACGGTAAAATCATGTGCAAAATTCAGAATAATAAAGTGGATAAAATATCTCTATCGCGGGTTAGAACCGTAGCTGCTGCATTCATTTGTGTTTTGAGCTTAGAGGTATTTTTGATTCAAACCAATATTGAAAATACAGCTAAGTTTACTGAGATTATCCCCGAAAATAATAATACCATCTATTATGAATAAAATCCTTTTTCATAGAATAGTTATAGTTGGCCTTATTGTAGTCAATCTACTTTTATTCAATAGGTTATTGAATGACAACAAACGTCCTGAACATGGAGGTCATAGAGGGCCAAAGGACCTGATTATTAAAAAATTGAATTTTGATGAGAAGCAAGTTGCCGAATATGAAAATCTGATTGACCAGCACCAACAAAAAATAAATGAATTAGATGAGCGAATGATTAATATCAAGCATGGAATATTAAGCCAACTTACGGAAGATAATCCCAATATTCAAGACGGCTTGTATCAAAGAATCGGCACCATACAGACTGAAGTTGAAACAGCTCATTTCGAACACTTTTTAGCTATCAAAAGTATTTGTACAGAAGAACAGTTGGATGATTTTGAAGAATTAACCAAACAATTAGCTGAACTATTCAATAAAAGAAAGCGACGAGATTTACCACCTCAACATTGAAGGGAGAAAAAATAACTGTAGTTAATTTAAAACTAAGCAAGGGTAAATTAAATTTTAATCGTCTAATAACTAATACCTCTTTATTCGTGAAAAGATGAGGTTTTTATTATAAATTAATCATTCATGTTCGACTTTCTTCCTGAGGGAGATTACTATGAGTTTCCATCTTTTGAGGTAGCCTTATTTTCTATTTTACTATCTTTTGTTTTAAGTAGTTTGATTGGGTTCGTCTATCATTTTACCAATCAAGGAAATTTATCGAGAAATTTTATACAAGCCATGGTGCTGAGTTTCCATCGTTACTTGTATGGTAATTATGGCTGTTGGCGATAAATGTTGCGGCAGGTTTTGGAATAATGGGAGCAATAGCTATCGTTCGTTTTCGGATGAGAATTGAAAACCCAAGAAACATTATTTTTCATTTTTGGGGGCCTTATCCATAGGCATAGCCCTTGGAGTTTACGGTTATTCAATTGCCATTGCAGGCACCTTGGTTTTATGCATTGTTGCACTTTTGCTTCATTATTCACCGTATGGTTAAAAAGGCTCTAGATCAAGAATTTAACCTCTCTCTTTTGTTACTTCAAGAAATACCAGAAACTGAAATGAATGAATTTTTAATTTCCAGATGTACGAGTTATAGAGTACTTTCTATTGGAAACAGGAATAGAGGTAACCGATATAATCTATTTGTTTCATTAAAGGCGAACTATTCGAGAGAGGAATTTATGCAAGAATTAAATACACATGCCGGTTTTGAAAGTATTCAATTGGAAAGAAGTGATAACCTAACAAGGCTGTAAACCCATGAAAAAGTATCTCTTTATAACATTTTGGATAGTTTTAAGCTGTGTGCTAATTTATGCATCATGGGGAGTGTATAGCCCGGGTTCATCTATAATGGCACAAGTGGTGCCAGAAAAAAAAGCCATAAGTTTTCATAAGGCGGTTATGGTAAAGGAGATTTATGTCATCCCCGGTCAGCGTGTGAAAACAGGAGATTCATTACTCAAGGTGGAAAGACAAGACCTATTGTTAGATGTGGAAAGCAAGACCAAAACGTTAGAGAATTTAAAATCTGAAAATAAGGTGCTTTCGGTAGAAATTGAGTATCAAAAGCAGCTTAATAAAAGCAATTTAAACCTGAAAATCAGCAATATTGATGCAGATATCAAAAGACTAGAATTACTTCAAAATAATCAGCAAAAGCTTTCTAGCAGTATTAAAGCCTTAAATATTTGGAATGATTCCGCCGAAACGATGGATGAATCATACATCAAAATGAGATTAGACATTTTAGAAAAGGAAAAAAAAACATTACTCAATAATCATTATTTAATGG
>CBDCLY010000029.1:0-66260 GCA_965218715.1 Vicingaceae bacterium | reverse complement strand
AATTGCTGCACCGCGACAATTTATGCGTTTCATCACTTTAACTTCCTTTTCTCCCTCAATCTCCTCAGCGTGTTTGTTGTAATCTTCTTCGCTTTTAATGAAAAAAGTGGTATGACCAGAATCACCGAAAGGCAATTGAATCACTAGGTCGTTTCCTAAATGGCCTGAAACCTCGTTCAAGTGCTTGTAATTATTAACCTTGTTTAGGACATAAGGAACACATGGAACACCTGCCTTTTCGGCAATTCTATTGGTGTTTACTTTATTGTCCATGAAAGTTCTCATCTTGGCTGGAGGGAAGCAAACTTCTAGCTTATTCTTTTTAGCAAGAGCCTCAGTTCTTTCATCAAACATCAAGAACATGGCTTTTCCGCCTTTACCTCTGCTTCTAATGTATTCAACAACTTCCTTATGCTCTAAAAGGTAATTATTGATGTCTTCAATGCTGGTGAATTCTTCATGTGGAAGTTCTTCACTTGGGGAAAATACATTGGGATGCATTCCATCGAAACATTCGATATAACAAATGAATTTGAAATTTCTAACCCATTCATCTGCACCTAAAAGGTTAAAGTTGGTAGCAGAAATAAAATAAACAGGTTTTTCATTTCTGAAAAAGAACCTTCTAATTTCAGGTAATCCCTTTAAAACCTTTTCTTGTTTTGCTTTTACTTGTTTTGCCATTTGATTAATTTTTCTGTTATTATCTTATTGCATTGATTTCAATGCATCATCTGTAAATACTCTGAACCCCAACTCATCTCTGTATCCATGAATTTCGGTCACGTCTAAATTGATGAAAAATTCGAGTATATCCATGCTCATGACTTGTCCGGGCACTAATATTGGAAATCCTGGTGGATATGGAATTACAAAAGACGCAGAAACTACTTCTCTTCCGCTATCCAAAACTGATTTGCATTCATTCCTCCTGAGATATTCACATTTATTTTCATCATAAGCCATAAAATAGGCTTCTCTTATTTTTCCTCCTGGAACCTCTGCTACCGCTTGAAAATTTGAATGGAAACGGCTAAAGTCGGGCAATGGAGGAGTTTCCATGGTTAGTGAATGCACATTTTTCTCCATTAGCTTCAATTGTGCATTGCTCATGGCTTCCTTTTGCTCATCCAATTGATCAGCTATTTTTAAAAGCACACTTATCAGATAAGCAACAGAACTTCTGGTAGTTCCAATATTCGTCATGAACAACACGGTATTCCTAGAGGTTTTATTCACCTGAATTGCAAATTGATCCATGAGGTACTTGTTTTTAAAAGTATCTCCATCAACACCGGTTTTTCCAATAAACAAGTTGATTTTAGTAGGGTCCAAAACAAATTCGTCCTCTTCCCAAGCTTTTTCCATCCTAACCCAACCGCTTTCTTGGTTATAATATTCTGTAATGCCTGATTTCCTGTAGTCCTTAGGAATGTTGTTTTTTACGGTAAGCACATCAAAGTATTTCTTCAACCTTGAGTTGCTCATGATCTTTGACCTGAGCACCATCGCCATCTCTATGGCTTTTTCCACCATTTCATAGCCTTCAAACATTACTTGCCGTCTACCAGCATCCAAAGAGGCCAAAATCTGGTAATTGGGAGAAGTAGAAGTATGTGTTTTATAAGCTTCATGAAAGGAATCTTCAGCTTTTCGCTTAAAGGCCTCGTCATAAATGTGAATCATAGACCCTTGTCTTAATGATGAAAGTGTCTTATGGGTAGATTGGGTGGTATAAACACGAATCTTTACTTGGTCTGGATCAACCATTAATTCTGGTGAATCTAACTTTTGATTTTCCTTGTATTTTTTCTTGTAAGCATCGCTTTTGTATTTTTTGGAAAGATAGGCAGCCGTGTACATGCCAGTCCTTTGCTTATAAATTGGGGTAAATCCAGCAAAAGCAAACCAAGCTTCATCCCAAAGAAAAATCATATCGGGTTTAATCGCCAGCACCTCTTCCATTACCTTTTTTACATTGTAAACAATTCCATCGAAGGTGCAATTGGTGAGCAGTAACATTTTTACTCTATCCAGCCGATTCCCGCTTCTTTCAAAGCATATCAACTTTTCTTTAATTTCTTCTAAGGGGACAGCTCCATACATGCTGAAAATTCTGGTACCGGATAAGAATCCAGATAAACCGGTAAAGCCCCTGATAGACACTAAACCATAGTGGTGTGACTTATGGCAGTCTCTATCTATTAATATTAAGTCATCTGGGTTCTACCAATGCGCTTGTAAGTACTATTTTATTGGCTGTTGAGGTTCCATTAGTTGCAAAAAAAGTATGCTGAGAACCGTAGGCTTTGCTGAGGCAAGCTCCTGAGCCTTTTTTAAGTGGACCTGTTGGTTGCAAGTAAGGAGTCTAAGCCACCAGTGGTAGCCGAAGTCTCTGCCAAAAAAGATATTACGTCCATAAAACTCTCCAAAATCCTGCAAGCCATTGTAGACCGAAAAATAGAATTCCCCCTAGATATCGGCATGGCATGAAATACTCCTGTTGGTTTTCTGACTGTAATCCATTAAGGCCGAAAAGAAAGGTGTTTCATAGCGCTCTTTAATGGCATTGAAGAATACTCAAGTGAATCTCTTGAAGGTCTTCTGTACGGTAAAAAATCCGATTGAAACAGTTTAAAGTTTTAGGGTCTAAATCTGCTACACGGCAATGTCAGCAATGTAGAATAGATCCAGTTCTGGTCTAAGAATATTAATTACCTCTCCCAGACTATGCCCCAAGGTCCATCTCTCGTTTTTTCACTTGACTTTTAATTCGATTTAAACCAGCAATAAATGGATGGATACAAGTTAAATCCATTTGTGAGCTATACTTGATTCCTGATCGAATTACGCAAGCCTGGATGTTTGGATTAAATAATAAAGCGATTAAAGCATCTTCTAGGCTCGAGAGCATGATTACTTTATAGGTCAAGCTTTCCTTGTCTGAGCGAATTGCTTCAAATTTTTCAAGCAGTATGGATTCGTCTTCTGAATCTAAGTCATCCACAAAAATGACCTCAAAGTAATGCTGATCTCTTTGAACACTTTGAATGCTCATCTTCTTTGAGCATTTTCCGTCGGCTTCTCTTCTGTTCTCAGTGGATTTTCTATTGGTTCTATAAGATTCAGAGACTAGTGATCGAACTACTTCTGAAACCGTATGGGTAAAGATTCCATACTCGCCAGTATCGTACATGTGTTCAATTTCGTTCAACGAATTCTAATTCCGGGATAAGCAAAATATTGTCTCAATTAAGTTTAAGGGTTCCAAAAGACTCTTTGATCTTAGTTTTAAAGTCTTCTTTTTCTAATTTTTCCAATTGATTCTTGTTTGAAATGACTAGCGACTAATTTTAGGTTGTTCCAAGTATCGCTCCTGATATTGAGCGATATTAAAATAATTCTTTAGCCTTGTATTGTTCTTTTTGGTAGATTATCTGAGCTCATATCCCTCTATTAAATTACACAAAAATTTTATGCATCAAGATACAAATTAATCCTAATTAATTCCGTCTTCTGGTTTTGTAGGGTCACCTTGTTGCATTGCTTCTTGAATTTCCTTTAATTTTGTGGGTTTCGTTAAGCGTTCCTAGTTTATTTAAATAGGGATAGGTTTTCCCTTTACCGTAAATATCAAACTTTATTCTTCTATCTCTAAAACTCTTTAAAGGTTGTCCAAGGCGCAATAATCCTTCTTCTCTACTTCTTTTCACTCGATCCAAATCCACTTCAATTGGAATTAATTCTGGGCCTGTACTTGCTTGATACAAGCACTCTACCATCTGGGCCGCACACAATTGACCTGCCTGTTCCACCATCTCCTAAACCATTAATGTCAAATATGTAACATTGATTGGTAGCAGCTGTAGATTGCACCAAGGACAATTCAATATCTCGATCTATGGTTCCTGTTAATGTTGGGTGAATAATTACTTCAACGCCATTAACTGCTAATGTTCTTGATGTTTCTGGAAACCACATGTCATAGCAAATAGAAATTCCAAACCTTCCTACTTCGGGTACATCGAAATATTAGAAATTCATCTCCCTCCTTCTACGCCTACTTCGTAAGGGTAGAAAGGAAACATTTTATCATACCTCCCAACAATTTCACCTTGTGGATTTATTACTGTTGCCGTGTTGAATATTTTTCCTTCCTTTTTTTGAAACATTGTTCCAGGAATGATCCAAACCTTGTGTTTTTTTGCTAAATCCTGAAATACCTTCTCATCTCCATTGGGAAACTCTTGAGCATGATGAGTCAATGGGCCATGTGCACACAATTCACTTAAGACAATCATTTGCACCCAAGGGTAAACTGAAGTCATCACTTCAATTTTATGCTTCATCAAAGGAATGTTGCTGTGCGCTGCTGAAACAGGCATTTGGATACCCGCAATTGAAAATGGTTTCATAATTAAGCTTTTAAACGATTTAATTCTTCTTCAATAATATCTAGGCCTTTATTCAAGACCTCATCACTAATAACAAGAGGAGAAAGCACTCTCAATACATTTTTATGCACACCTGCACTAATCAATATTAATCCTCTAGCGCTGCATGCTTTAATAAGGGTCTGACAAGTTTCACCATCTGGCTGATAGGGGTCATTGTTTTTAACAAATTCCATGGCCAGCATTGCTCCTAATCCTCTTACATCACCAATGCAAGAATGTTTGCTTTGCATTTTAAGGAACCTTGATCTTGTTTGTTCTCCTACCTGCCTTGCTTTAGCATTTAAATCAATTTCTTTCATGTATTTAATGGTAGCCAATGCTGCTGCACATGAAACTGGATTTCCGATATAGGTTCCGCCAATTGTCCCTGGTGCTGCTGCATCCATAACATCTGCCCTTCCTAAAACACAGGAAATTGGCATGCCTGAGCCCATTGATTTGGCCCATGTAGAAATGTCTGGTTGAACATCAAAATGCTGATAAGCCGACCATTCTCCAGTTCTGGCAAATCCCGACTGCACCTCATCAAAAATTAACATGATGCCATGTTCTGTGCATAAGTTTCTTAACTCTTTTAAATAAGCTGCAGGTGCCACTTTAAATCCTCCTTCACCTTGAACAATTTCCATAATGATGGCTGCCAAATGCTGAGGGGCAACATATTTTCTAAAGGCTTCTTTCAGATTTCTAATTTCTTGTTCCACAAAATCGGCTTCAGTCATTCCTTGCCCATTTTTATAGAAATCAGGGAATTCTATTCGATACACCTCTGGAGCAAATGGTCCACAATTACTTTTGTAATCTACTTTAGAGGTTAGGGTCATGGCCATCATTGTTCTTCCATGAAAAGCCCCAGAAAAACAAAGAATTCCTTGTCGGCCTGTTGCCTGCCTTGCAATCTTTATCGCATTTTCCACTGCCTCTGCACCTGTACTTACCAGCATTGCCTTGGTTTTTTCTCCATGTGGAAATAAACTAGTTAATGTTTCACACAATGCTATGTAAGGCTCATAAGTCACCACATTAAAGCTAGTATGAATGAATTTCTTGCTTTGCTCGATAATGGCATCTACAACTGGTGCAGGATTATGTCCCGCATTCACTACTCCAATACCACCGGCAAAATCGATCCATTCCTTTCCATCAACATCAGTAATTATTGCTCCATTTGCACTGGCAACTGTGGCCGTATTGAACACTCCAACTCCATTTGCAACAACGGCTTTTCGTCTTGCTAACAATGACTCACTTTTTGTCATTAATTCTCTATTTAAATGATTGATTTACAATAAAATAAAAAGAACCGATTTTCATACAATCGATTCAGTTTGCAAAGGTATTTCTTTTATTGATTGTGTGATTTTCTTTATCGATTTATTTTAGCTAAAATTTTAGTGATTTTGCCTTCATTTGAATTTCCGTGCTTCTAGGCTTTTTACTAACTTCGCCTGCATATTATTGAAATTTAAAAAACCACGATATAATGAATTATGATGTAATTGTTTTAGGTACTGGACCTGGAGGTTATGTTGCAGCAATACGATCTGCACAATTGGGATTAAAAACTGCAGTAATTGAAAAAGAATCTTTAGGTGGCGTTTGCCTTAACTGGGGTTGTATTCCTACCAAAGCATTATTAAAAAGTGCCAATGTATTCGAATACATTCAACATGCCGAAGATTATGGCATAGAAGTAAAAGACAGTAAGGTCAATTTCGACAATGTGATCGCTAGAAGTCGAGGCGTTGCAGAAGGAATGAGCAAAGGTGTTCAATTCTTAATGAAGAAGAACAAGATTGATGTCATCATGGGAACTGGCAAATTGATGCCAGGTAAGAAAGTGAATGTGACCGACGATAAAGGTTCTAAAGAATACAGTGCAAAAAACATCATTGTAGCCACAGGAGGAAGATCTAGAGTGTTACCTAATCTTCCACAAGATGGCATAAAGATCATTGGTTATAGAGAAGCAATGACCTTGAAAAAAATGCCTAAGAAAATGGTAGTTGTTGGCTCTGGAGCCATTGGGGTTGAGTTTGCGTACTTCTACAATAGCATGGGAGTTGAAGTTCACATCGTTGAATTCATGTCGAATGTTGTTCCAGTTGAAGATGAAGATGTTTCAAAACAATTGGGAAGAAGCTTCAAGAAAAGTGGAATTAAAATCATGACCAATTCTGAGGTGACTAAGGTGGATACTTCTGGTGCTGGTTGCAAAGTTCATGTAAAGACGAAGAAAGGAGAAGAAACCATCGAATGTGATGTTGTTCTTTCTGCTGTTGGTGTGGTTGCTAACATTGAAGGCATTGGTCTTGAAGAAGTTGGCATTGCTACAGATAAAGGGAAGATCATGGTGGATGAGTTTTACGCGACCAATGTTCCAGGATATTTTGCTATTGGCGATTGTGTGCCCGGACAAGCATTGGCACATGTAGCATCTGCAGAAGGAATTATTTGTGTTGAGAAGATTGCTGGTGAAAATCCACAAGGATTAGATTACAATAACATCCCTGGTTGTACTTATTGCTCTCCTGAAATTGCTTCAGTAGGATACACTGAGAAAGCTGCTAAGGAAGCTGGATTTGAATTGAAGGTTGGAAAATTTCCATTTTCTGCCTCAGGAAAAGCAAGTGCTGCAGGTCATAAAGATGGATTTGTGAAAGTGATTTACGATGCAAAATATGGAGAATTACTTGGTGCACATATGATAGGAGCCAATGTAACGGAAATGATTGCTGAAATTGTTGCTGCTAGAAAATTAGAAACTACTGGTCATGAAATTCTGAAGACGGTCCACCCTCACCCAACCATGAGTGAGGCGGTTATGGAAGCCACAGCAGAAGCTTACGACGAAGTTATTCATCTATAAAAATTGAAGCACCTCTTAGGAGGTGCTTTTTTTATGACCAGTTCAAGCGTAAAAAATTTCTTTTCCTTAGTAAAGTTTAGCCATACTCTATTTGCCCTTCCTTTTGCTCTGATAGGATACTTTACTGCCATTCGGTTTTCAACAGAACAAATTGATTGGCTGCTCCTTGTAAAGGTGATTTTATGTATGGTCTTTGCTAGAAGTGCGGCCATGGCATTTAACCGCTACATCGATCGTGATATTGATGCAGCAAATGAAAGAACGGCGAAGGTTAGAGAAATTCCTAATGGAAGCATTAAAGCCAATTCTGCTTTAGCATTTGTAATTTTCAATTGCATTGCATTTATCATTACTTGCTTTTTTATCAATTCCATTTGCTTTTGGCTTTCTCCTATAGCGCTTATTGTAATCTTGGGCTATAGTTACACCAAACGATTTACCGCATTGTGCCATCTTATTCTTGGCCTAGGTTTATCCTTGGCTCCAATTGGTGCATATTTGGCAGTAAACGGACAATTTGCTTGGCTTCCCCTCTATTTTTCATTGGCAGTTTTATTTTGGGTAGCTGGTTTCGATATGATTTATTCGTTACAAGACCAAGAATTTGATGCTAAAATGAATTTGCATTCCATCCCTGTTTTAATTGGAAAAAGCAATGCCTTAAAACTTGCTAAACTTTTTCATCTGTTTTGCCTTGTTTTTCTTTCCATGGCCTATTTGCATGCTGAAGGGAATTTTCTATTTCTAAGTGGTTTGCTCCTTTTTGCAAGCTTATTGATTTACCAACATTTAATCGTAAAAGCAGATGATTTGAGTAAAGTAAACTTGGCATTTTTCACTACCAATGGAATAGCAAGTTTAATCTTCGCTATCTTTGTTATTAGCGATTACTTTTTGACTTAAACATGTTTAGTATACATCTAATAGAAATCTTACAAAGCATTGATTCCAGTGCCTTAGTGGTTTTCATGCGTTTTGTCTCCAACCTGGCCATGATCCCAATTCTACTCACATTTGTATTGGGAATGCTTTTCGGATTTGATTTCAAAAGAGGAATCATGGTGCTAAATGTTTTGGCTTGGACCGCACTATTTACCAATGTATTGAAGCAAGAAATAAATTATCCTCGGCCTGGAGACATTAGCACTACAGTTAAACACCAAGTGATCGCTCCAGATGCTCATATTGTTAATGAAGAAAGTCAGGCCATTGGCTTTTTTGAATGCATTCCGGAGTCGATATTAAAAGTTAACAGGAATGACGAGCTGTTCAGGTTTGGTTTTCCTTCTGGGCACAGCTCTACACAGACTGCTTTGTGGTTAAGCATAATACTATTATTCAATCGTCCCATTTACAGAGCTTTAGGCATTTCAATTATTGTATTAACCATGTTTTCTCGCATGTATTTAGGTTATCACTTTTTAGGAGATGTATTGGCCGGCTGCTTATTGGGTGTAATTGTCTGCCTATTATTATTGAGATGGATAAAAGACTCACGTTTCTTAGTGCTAAGAACACATACCTATAAAAGTTTAAGTTTTCTTGCATTTCCATTGATTTTGATTCCCTTTATTGGATCAATTCCAATTGAACAAGTTGGCAGTTTGATGGGAATAAATTTGGCGGTATTTTTTCAGCTACAATGGTACAATACGCCTAAAAATGTTGGCGAAGGACCTCGTAGATTGCTAACGGCTGGACTAGGGAGTTTTATTTTCCTTTTGGGTTTTTATCTTCCCAATTTATTAGGATTCAGGTTAGAAGGATTTTTAGGATTATTTATTGCCATGGCCATTTCCCTGCTTAGCGTAGTTGGCAGTTTAAGAGCATTTAGGTTGTTAAATCTTTTTCGCTCCTAGCTTTTATTTCCCTTTCATAATAACTTAGGATTTTACTTTGTGAAATTCCCATCCGAAACTTAAAGTACAATTTAATGTAAAGCCACTGCAACCAGACTGCACCATATTTTTGATAAGATCGATCAGAAACCAATAGGTGATCATTTACCTTGTGTAAAGGACATTGTTTTACCAAACGCCTTAATATTTCATTGTCTTCTGCTACTAGAACACTTTCATCAAAGCCGTTCACCTGCTTGAAAAGTCTTTTGCTAAGCCAAAGGCCTTGATCTCCATATTGAAAAGGTAAGCTACTGGACTTAGTAAAAAAGGAAAGAATTGGATATAGGGCATGATTTCCACTAAGTTTCAATTGAAAATTTGCCAGTTCTATCCCCTTCTGAAGTAGTTCTATACTGTTTCTTTTAAAATCTTTGGAGGGCAATGCATCTGCATGCATGAAAAATAGGAAGTCTCTATTGGAGTGCTTGGCCCCTTTGTTTAATTGCCTGCTCCTGCCTTTTTCTCCGCTGATCCACTCTACCCCAAATTGCTGAGCAATCAAATGGCTATTGTCGGTGCTTCCTCCATCACTTATAATAATTTCTAATTCTTCACCTAAGGCTTTTAACTGAGAAAGCAGTTCAGGCAACTGAGCTTCTTCATTCAGGCAAGGAATAATTATGCTGAGTTTATTTAGCATCGCTATTTAAGCTGCTAGAATGAAAATATTTTCTCCACAATTCATTAAACGTATCAAACTCTTCTCTGTAAAATAGTCCAACCCCTTGAGTATAGGGGCTTAAGTTTTGCAGCAGGTTGTTATTGGTAGAGCGATTGAATCCTTTAAGGCGAAATCTACCGTCTTTACTCAATTTATATTCTGCTGAAAATTCACCAACAAAATTGCTAGCATTTTGATTGTTCTGACTAGCATTGCTTGAATATCCGAGATTTCCATCAAGAATTAACCTTTCATTAAAAACTTCCGTGCTTAAGGACAAATCAAGTTCATCATTAGTGATTTCATCTCCGGGTCGGTAGTTAACTCCAATATCAAATTGGTCGCTAATTTTCGACAGCCAAGAACTCAACTGATTGGAAATAAACTCATAGCCATTATTGATTCCGGGCGTTCCTCTATCATAACTTTCGATGGTAGTCACTCCTGAAGTAGGTCTTAAGAAACGGTTCAAGACCAGCAAACCAAATACTTGTTGATTCAGTTCTTGTCGGTTTACATCTTCGCTATTCAAATACAGGATGCTTTCTAGTCTGCGCTTTACTGTTTCATCTGCTGAAGGCAAGCGGATATCAAAGTCAATTTCTGGGCTTAACAATTGATTGGTCATTTGCAATTCTAGTTCAACAGGAACCCTTCTTCTTAAATTAGAGGTAGTATCTTCTGGCATTAAATCATACAGAGAGGCTCTTAGATCATAAATTGCATTGATATCGATTCTTGCCTCATAGGGGTCACCATCCCAAGATATTGTACTTCCACTAGCAATTTTAAATTTCTTATTGATTACGTTTTGAAGCGTGAACAAATAATCACCGTTCAAGACTTCATATTGTCCAAATATGTTAAAATCACCTTGTCGGTTGATCTCAAGCTTTAATTTACCTTGTCCACTTCCCTTGATAATATCACCAATTTGTTCGTCAAAAATGATTTGAACTTTTGCTTCAGGCCGAATGTCTAAATCTATGTCAAGGCTAATACCGCTTAAGTCTATGTCTGCTTCTTTAGCATCACTAGTATCTGTACTATTGGTAAATATTAAATAATTGGAATTGGCAACCGACAATCCATCGCTTAGAGGAATGCTTACAGATGTGCCAGCATCTGAACTAACATCTAGTTCAATTATTAATTCATTATCGTAGCCAGAAATGTTTCCTGTTCCACTAGCCAATCCTTTTCCATAGTACAATGCATTGTCTTTTGAGGTGGTGTTGAATGCCAAAAAATTATTGAACTCTAAACCAACATCATAATTGAAATTGGAGAAATTATCATGCATTATGGTTCCAGTACCAATGGCTTTTTGGCCATTTTCATCGCTAATTGAAATTCGATTAAAACCAAAATAATCAGGTTGAATAATGATTTTCTTATCTACCCTGTAACTGGTATTTAGGTAGTCTATTCTAAACTGTGTATTGGCTAATTCCAATTCACCATTCAAAAATGGTTCCTCAATTTTCCCTTCAATTTTTACATTGCCAGAAACACTTCCCTCTAAATCACTGATAAATCCCACTAAAAAGGAATCGGCCAAATTTAGAGGCAATTCGTTCAATTGCAATTGGAGGCTAAGGTTCTCCTTTTCTCTTAATGGAAAAACCTTTCCACTTAAGCCTAGCAAAGGTTTATTTTTCGCCCCTAAACTTGCCAGTAAATTCAAGGACTTGTCTTTGTCCTTCCAAGTGCTTATTAATTGTGCAGCACCAATATTAATGGCATTCATTGCCAAATTTTCAATGTATAAATCTGAAGTAAATGTTTTGTGTTCATTAATGTTAGCCAAATGCGCTTCTCCACTTACGAAACCCTCTAAATGAGGTTTGCCATTCGGAAACAATTGAGAAACATAGGCAAGGTCAATTCCTTTTAAACTCAAGTGAAGTGTATCTTCTTCAAATTCAGAAAAGGTTCCATTTGCTTTTAGAAATTGTGTTCCATTGCTCAACAATACCTTTGGGATTTCAATTTTGTTTTTATTGATGACAAATTGAGAAGAGTCTTTTATTGTCCACAAGGTATCTTCCAACTCAAACTCAGATTCATAAAAAGAGCCCTTCACCTCAGTATTGGAAACTATGTCCATGTTGAGTTTCAACTGACCTTGATCTTCCCTGTCGTTCAATTTGTCCCAATAGTTTTCAAGCTCAATTTTGCCACCATAAATTTGACTCAAAAGACGAAGGTTTTCAAAACTCCCAAGTTTCGGAATGCTTAGTTCTTGACTTTTAAGACTAGCATCCACTGTATCAGCATCACCTATTACTGCCGCATTGTAGAAGCCTAAATCAATTCCTTTATAGCTTAGAAATCGACCTGTACAATTCATGCTCAATTGCTTATCACTCGTCTTCAAATTACCAAACAACATGGTTTCTTTAGCAATTTGAAGCTCAGGAATAAATACTTCAGTAAATGGATCCGCATTGTGAATTACGGCGCTGAAATTAAAATTCTGGTCTCTTAAGCTAATTTCTTCGTTTTTTGGGACAAACAACTTAAAGTAGGACCTTACAATTTCTGGCAGGTCTTCAATGTTGTATTTTCCAGAAATTTCAGCACTGAGTATACTGGATTTAAGGCTCAACTTTTTCTCATTCGTTTTCTTCTCAGCTTTTAGTTCTATTGACTCTACGTGATGATTAACTTCATTCTCTTCGTAATCGAGTTTTTTAACCTCTGCTATTCCTTCAATGTTATCTAGTTTGCTTCCAAGTAGGTTAAAATTGGCATCAAAACTCAATTTGGCTAGGCTATCTCTGTCTGAAAGCAAGTTTAATTTATTCAAATAAGCCCATTTTAAATCTAAGTTAAAATCAGAAATGGGAAGCTTCTTACTGGCATCAATCAAGCCTTCAAAATCAAACTTTAGATTTTCATCGTTTACGCTTAATTCCCCACCAAATACTTGATCACTAAAACCACCATTAATGACTATTCCTTGATAAGAATACTTGCGAAACTCAAATTGGTCGATTCTTCCCTTTGCCTTTGCCTTGATGTTCTCTCTCTCTATACCTTGACCTTCTATTTGAAGGTTCATGGCAATCAAACCAATATCATCCACGCTTAGAAACCTACCCAATTCAAAAGCAGAGCTAGAAACTTCCCCAGTGTATTGAATATTTCCTAAGTCATTCTCGCTTAAATTTAGATCCATTTGAATCTTACCTAAATCAGTTAGAATTTCTCCATAGGAAACAAAATCATTGTAATAGCCTGTGAATTCGCCTTGATATTGGATAATTCCCAATTCATCAAAATGAGAAGGAATGGACAAGTGATGGTGCTTGTCGAAGGGTGGAAATGGAAGATTTCTTAATGCTATAGCACTTGTTTCAAAATTTTCAAGATTTAAGAAGATGTAAGTTTCTTTTACATCTGGCAAGCCTCTCAATCGTATTTCTCCTTTAAGTTTAGTCTCATTATCCACAATTAGATCCAAGTCTTTTAGTTTCAAATTATCTGTATAACCGCTAGCTCTACCATTCAACTGTATTGAATTATTTGTTCCTCTTAAAACAGGAATAAAATAACTAAGGTCACTTACATTAATCATTGCATTGTTAAATTCGGCCTCCATTTTAACAGCCTCATAAAATTGTTTAAAGTCAGCGATTGAGTCATATTTCATGTTAAACTCTCCTTCAAAATGGCTCAAGGGAGTTTGAATGGACAAGTCTTTAAAAAGCATTTTATCAGCGGCCATCGTAAACCTACTTTTCAAATCATTCAATTGAAAGCCTTGAGTTTCATTAAAGCTTATTGCATCTAAATCAATTTGAAGGCTATCTTTTTCATAATTCAAAGAATTAAGTTGCAAACCCAGTTGTTTTAAATGAACATGAACATAATTGACAAATCCAGGTTGAAGGTGCTTGCGATCATCATGGTAAGACCAATCGGACTCTTGCACCTTGATGTTATTGAACTTAAGTTTAAATGCCTTGGATTTTTCCTTGTTGCTGAACTCGTCAAAAATGAATTGAAAATTGGATAAACCGAGTGAATCTTTATGCAGCTTCAATCTAGTGCTTGCAAGATACGCATTCTCAAGAATGAATTCCTGATTGATTTTATTATAACTAAAACCACCAAGGCTAAGCTTTTGAGCGTAGAGTAAAGTATCCTTTTCTTGATCGAGAATTAACAAGCCATCTATAGATGCACCATGAAAGAAATGCAATTCGAGCCCTTGAATGGAGACGCTTGTGTTTAGGCGTTTTGATAAATAGCTAGCACCATATTGACCCAATTTAAGTTGCATCCATGAAGTCTGGAGAAGCAGACCAAGAATAAGGAACAGAATCAATAATCCTGAAACAATATAGAGCAGTATTTTAGGGGCTTTTTTAATACTTTTGAACTTAATAAGATTCAAATTTCAGCAAATTTATCCATTGAAAAGTACAGCTTGCATTTTGGCCATCGAATCCTCTTGTGATGATACATCAGCAGCAGTTATTCAAGGCAATGTTATATTATCCAATTTAATAGCCAACCAGCAGATCCACGCAGAATATGGCGGAGTTGTACCTGAATTGGCTTCACGGGCCCATCAACAAAATATAGTGCCAGTTGTTCAAACGGCATTAAAAAAAGCAAATAAAGAATTAAAAGACCTTGATGCAATAGCCGTTACAAAAGGACCCGGTCTACTAGGGTCATTATTGGTAGGCCACTCTTTTGCGAAAGGATTAGCAATGAGCTTGTCGAAACCCTTGATTGCAGTCAACCACATGCATGCCCATATCTTAGCCCATTTCATCAAGAATGAAGGATCCTCACCAGACTTCCCATTCATTTGTTTAACTGTAAGTGGTGGGCATACACAGTTGGTGAAGGTTAAAACTGCTTTAGACATGGAAATTATTGGGCAAACTAGTGATGATGCAGCAGGAGAAGCATTTGACAAAACTGCTAAAATGCTTGGCTTTGAATATCCAGGCGGACCATTGATAGATAAACATGCCAAAGATGGAAACCCCAAGGCTTTTCAATTTCCCATCAGTCGTTTAAAGAATTACAGCTACAGCTTTAGTGGGTTCAAGACCAGTGTCTTGTATTTTCTTCAAAAAGCAGTATCGGAAAACCCGAATTTCATAGAGGAGAACTTAAATGACCTTTGTGCTTCTATCCAATACACGATTATCAAAGCATTGTTTTATCAATTGGAAAAATCGGTGGAAGATACAGGAATTAAGGAAGTGGCCATTGCAGGTGGAGTTTCCGCGAATTCAGGACTAAGAGAAGCGTTGAAAAATAAGCAGGATTGGAACACCTACATCCCCCCTTTTGAGTATTGTACCGACAATGCAGCAATGATTGCTATTGCAGCTCAATTTAAGTATCAGGAGAATCAATTTGAAAGTTTGGATGCGGTCCCAAAACCAAGAATGGAGTTTAAGCCTTAAGAAAATCAATGGTCTTTGTGAGGATCATTGAGGTTTGTTTAGGCAATTCATTTGAAGAATATGGATGCCTTCCTCCAAAAGTATGTCCGGCACCTTCTATTAAAAACAATTCAGCATTTGGGTTCCATTTAAAAATGTTCTCGGCCGCTACATGGCCTACCGCTTCGTCATTCGTTCCATGTATGATCAAATGAGGGATCTTCATCTCTTTGCATGCATTCTCAACATCTAATTGTTGCTTGTTTGTAAGCAAATCAGATACAAAATGATAGTTCATTGGCATTTCTTGTTCAGTTCTAGCATTTTTTATGAAGTGAACTCCTGTTTTCTTCCAATGTTTAAGTGCATTTTCATTTGGTAGTCGAGATGGCAAGTCATCCACAGCTGCCCAAGACACTAGTTTAGCAATTCTATTATCACTAGAGGCCTTAAGTGTACAAATGGCTCCACCTCTACTATGCCCAATAAGGTAAATTTGATTGAGGTCAATCGATTCTGAAAAATCAGCCATTTTTTCCTCTAAAAAGTTAAGGATAGCATCTAGGTCTTGAATTTCATTGGAATAAGTATTCTGAGAGAAAGCTGCAACATCAGGAAAATCAATAGGGTTATTAATTGTTCCACCATTATGACTTGTATTGAATTTTAGAAATGCAAAACCTTGACTGGTGAAATGCTCTGGAATTAAGTTAAAGTGCCCCCAATCTTTGAAACCTTTAAAGCCATGCATAAAAATAACAATAGGGTTTGGGCCATCTTTTTTAGGTAGATAAACGTCTAATAGACTAGGACGTTGATTGGCCCCAATATAAATGATGTTATTCTTTATTTTATTTAGCATGAAACTGTTTATAGATGCCTAAATTTACGACACATTCGAAATTATGAAGAAAATTAAACTCCTTAGTATCCTTATTTGTTTTGCAGTGACAATGCAATTGGATGCCCAAGTGGTGACCGATGAGATGCCACCATCATTTTATCAATTACAGCCTGATAAATCAGTAGCTGCAGACCTTAGTTTACAAGTCCCCAACAAGGCAAAACTTAAAGCCCAAGATCGGGTTGAAGATGAAATAAAAGACATTCCTTGGAGGTTTGGTGTAGAGCAAAAAGTAGACATCGACTTTAGCAAAGCAGGAAAATGGGTAGAAGACGGTCAAGGGAATAGCAAATGGATTTACCGGATTAAGGGAAAATCTGCAAAATCTCTTAATCTAAATTTTTCCAGATTTCATTTGAGTGAATCTGCTAGGTTGTTTGTATACAATGCTGATTATTCAGATGTTTTGGGCGCTATTACTTCTGCCAACAATAAAGAAAACAAAGAGTTTGCAATTCGACCTATCCAAGGTAATGCAATTGCATTAGAACTGCATTGCAAAACAAGTGAAAAAGAAGAAATAGAAATAAAAATTGAAGGAATCGTATATGGTTACCGAAGCATTAGAGCGAAAGCAGCAAAAACCTTTGGAAGTTCTGGTTCTTGTAACATAAATATTAATTGCGTTGAAGGCGACAATTGGCAAGACATAAAGCGCTCTATTGTATTGATTTTAAGAAGTAACAATACGAGGTGGTGCTCCGGATCATTGTTAAACAATGTACGACAAGATTCTGTTCCATATGTTCTAAGCGCCAATCATTGTGGTTTGCAGACCAATTCAATTTTCATATTCAATTATGAAAGTCCGAATTGCGCGCCCAATAGCGATGGAAACTTAAGCAGATCAATAAGTGGCTGTCTCAATAGATCTACCATGTCATCTTCCGATTTTCACTTGATGCAATTGAGTACAAAGCCACCTGCTTCGTATGAGGTCTTTTATGCAGGATGGGATGCAAGAAATGTGGCCTCTACTCTATCTACTGGAATTCATCATCCTTCAGGTGATGTAATGAAGATTTGCGTTGATGATGACAATACGGTAACAAGTGGTTATTATGCAAGTGGAACCACGCATTGGAAAGTTGAGAACTGGGAAAGAGGAACCACTGAAGGCGGTTCTTCTGGCTCTCCCTTGTTCAATCAATTGCAGCGAGTAGTTGGTCAATTGCATGGCGGTAATGCTGCCTGTGGTAATTCTGCTGAGGATTATTACGGCAAGTTTTCTGTTTCTTGGAATCAGAATACTTCAGCTAGTGCACAATTGAAAGCTTGGTTGGATCCAGACAATACTGGAACAGTAGTTCTGGATGGCTTAGATACCAAAACCAGTTCCTTAAACCGAGATGCTGGATTTGTTCAAGTTAGCGGCATTCCTAGCTTTTTATGCAATGATAGCCTATTGAATCCAACTTTGATTGTAAAAAACAATGGAAATGCTTTAATCACAACTATGCAGATATCTTATTCTGTGGGTTCTGGAGCATCAAACAATTTCAACTGGTCTGGAAGTCTTGCTAAATCACAATCCATAGGGATCCCTATTCCTAATCTATTGGCCCAAAGTGGAAATAATGCGGTACAGTTCAATATTGCAAGTGTTAATGGGATTGCTTCAGATGATGATATCAATAACAATAGTTTTAGCACTAGTGCTTTTGCAAACATTCAACCCATTTATGCCACTCTAAAGCTAAAAACAGATGATTATGGAGATGAAACCTCATGGCTGATCAATCAACAAGTTTCAGGCATTGAAATAGCCTCTGGAGGTGGATATGCACAAATTAGTGGTGGAGCTGTATACACAGAGTCTCTGTGCCTATATGATACTTGCTTCAATTTTGTGTTAATGGATTCTTATGGAGATGGTTTCAATGGAAGTTTTGGCAATGGCTATGCATTAATCACAGATAATATGGGTGATACACTTGTTTATGAAGCCAATTTCACAAGCGCGATAAAAAACAATTCATTTTGTGTGCTAAATTCAAATACCGGAATCAGTGAAACAAAGGAGAATCGAAAGTATTCTTTATACCCTAATCCAATACTAGCAGGAGATCGATTAAATTTTGAGGCGGAACAACTTCTTGATATCAGTATATTCGACATCAGTGGAAAATTACTTTTAGAAAGTGTTCAAACTAATTCAATGCAGCTACCCAATGAAATGGCTCCAGGTGTTTACCTCATAAAAGGGAAATCAAAATCAGGGGCTGTAATTTTACAGGAAAAGTTAATCGTGCACTAGTTATTTGCCCCAAACATTTCTATTCTTGTGGGATTTATTTCCCATACCTGAGCCAGACTTGACTTTAGAGTAGCCTTTGTTTTTCCCTCCACAGGAGCTAAAGGCAGCAAGGCTAATTAAAAAACAAATTACTAAGCTGATGGAAATAATTTTATTCTTCTTCATGTTCTATTTTCTAAAGCTGTTAAAGATAAGGGCTTTTTATTCAATCTTAAAAGGAAAATTAATATCTACTATTCTACTTCCTTGTTCACAGGATGCTGTTTTTGACAAATGAAGATAATTTAGGGTCAATCGTATTTTACCTATTTCTGTAGTATCCGCTACTCTCCACTTTGCAGTAAGGCCAAGGGTTTGTTGGTTATTGTCTAGTTCTAAATCTTTCACTGATAATTTAAAAAAATTAAAATCTCGATAGCAAATGAAATACTTCGTACCTAGCGCTCGAATTTCTGCTGATCTATCGATATTGTTTTCGATAAAGTGGAGCTCACTTTGATACACCTTATCCCTTTTAAAGCGAATGGTGTCTACCACTGACACTCCTCCTCCCATGTTATTGGGATCAAAATAAATGGAGGAAGTAGAATCCGCAACATTGGCTGAATCAGCATAAAAAAACCTCACTTTATTCGGAAAGATATTCCCTTTATCAACTACTCCAATTGGAAGCGGATCAGGTTCTTCTGCTTCTTGTTTGCAAGCGTTTAAAAGAAGTCCAATGCATCCAAAAATTAAAATTGTTTTGTAAAATTTCATATTACACAAAATGTTGCTAATCAATTACTTTCACTGTTTTACTTGAATCAAAGGGATAGGTATTGTTTACACGATCAATATCGGCCATTTTTTTCAATGGATCAATTTCTATGCTTTCAATTTCTGCAATTTTTCCTTCCAATTTTAACTCATAGGAGGTATATACCCAAGGCCAATCATTTCTGATTTCTAAATTTTTCATGAAGGCTTCTTTTTCTTTAGCGCCTCTCATTATTCTCAATGGAATGTGAAACCATTTTTCATTTCCGTTCTTGTAAATCACCTTAACATCTAAAGGCATTATTGCTTTTCCTATTCGATCAATCTGAACAATGCTTTCACCCTTCACTTCTTTCATCCAAGAAATGCCATAGTCGATCGTATTGCTTGTTTCTATCCATTGTTCTAAATACCAATCCAATTCCATTCCAGATTCTTTTTCCACTATTCTGATAAAATCGTTTGGTGTTGGGTGTTTATAGGCCCACTCATTAAAATAGCGTTTAAGGCTTTGATGTACAGTGGCCTCTCCTACTACCCCTTCTAATTGCCTTAGAAATATTAATCCCATTGAATAAGATGCCGTTCCATATGCCCAATTGGTATGGTAATGATCTGCATGTGTAGTTAAAGGTTCAATTTTACCACTATTCACTAAGCGATTGTAGGAACGATAGCTTCCTGCAAATGGCTTAAACTTTGGCAGTATGCGCTGAAGCACTACATCTTCTGCATAAGAAGTAAAGCCCTCGTCCATCCATGGATATTGAGATTCATTTGTAGCTAATAAATGCTGATACCAAGAATGGATAGCCTCGTGTGCCGTTACCCCAATTAAACTTCCTTTTGATCTCTTTCCTGTAATTAAAGTTAACATCGGGTATTCCATTCCTCCATCACCACCTTGAGCAACAGTGTATTGCTGATAGGGATATTCTCCAAAGCTTTTATTCATTTCCTCAAACACTCTGTTGGCATATTTTGGCAAACTATCCCAATGAACCGTATTAGAATCTGCTTGATACAAAAAGTGCAGAACTGTTCCATTGTCCATTTTTAAGCTTCTATGTGTGAAATCTGGATCAGCTACCCAAGCAAAATCGTGCACTTTGGGTGCATTAAAATGCCAGGTCAAATCACCTGTAGCTACTGACTCTGGCGCTCCTTGATCTTCGTATCCTTTCCCAATCTCATTGTTGTTTTGCAAGTATCCTGTTGCACCTAAAGTATAATGACTTGGCATGGTGATTTTTACATCAAAAGAACCCCAAACACCATGAAATTCTCTTCCGATATAAGGATTAGAATGCCAGCCTTGATAATCATATTCTGCAATCTTAGGATACCATTGTGTCATAGAAAAATCGATTCCTTCTTTGTTATCTCTGCCAGACCTTCTAATTTGCAAAGGCACTTGTGCTTCAAAGTCCATTTCAAAAACAACTGATTGTCCGGGCAATATTGAAGAAGCCAAATCAACTTCTAAAATGGTTCCCTCAACACGATATTTTAAGTTTTTTCCATCCTGTTTTAAAGCGTTTATTTTTTGAAAGCCAATTTCTTCTTCACTTAATTTTGAAATGCGGTCTCCTACTCTAGGATCGGGGTCAGCAATACTTCTAGATCGAACATCCATCATGCTACCAGGTTGAAACGCATTGAAGTATAAATGGTAAAAAACGGTACCGAGTGTATCTGGTGAGTGATTGGTATAAGTCAATTTTTGTTTTCCAACATATTGATGTTTTTCAACATCCATTTTAATCTCCATTTCATAAGCCACTTCTTGTTGCCAATAAGTAGATTGAGATTGAGCATTAAAACCTAGGCTTATTAATAAAATTGAAAGAAATCTCTTCATTGATGTATATTTTGCCGACGAAATTAAGAAAATACTACGGCAGCGATGATTCAGGATCACGACCTTTTAAATCTTTTTGGTGTTTAAAAAAAATGAGCTTTTAATTCAAAAAATAAAAGAGCAAGTTTGCAACTAGAATGAAATTATTGAAACCGCTCTTCTTTGCTTGTTTTAGCTTGCTGCTTTTTAGCAATGCCTCTGCTCATAAGTTCTACATGAGTGTAAGTGAAATTCATTACAATGCTGATAGCAAAAGATTTGAGTTGGTGGTGAAGTTTTTTCTTGATGACATGGAACACATCATTGAGGAAATTAATGGAAAATCTATCTTTTTAGGAACGGAGAAACAAGATGCTTCTGCTGAAGTACAAATCAAAAGCTATTGCCTTAGCCACATTAAATTGTTTGATAAGGATGATGTAAATCTGAGCTGGATAGGGATGGAAACTGATCAAGACTATTTATGGGTTTACATAGAATCAGAGCCAGTTTCTGCTCCAGATGAACTAAGAATTTATTGTGACTTCTTTCTAGAAACCTTTAAGGAACAGAGCAATCACATCAATTACACCATAAAAGAATCAACCAAGAGCGCCACACTTCACAAAGACCTTAAAGAAGTGCTTTTTTAGTCGCTATATTTGCACGCTTAATAAATCTCTATGAAAAAATTACTTTTCCTTTTTAGCTTCATAATGTTTGGTAGTTTGATGGCACAAACGCCAATCAATACCAACAAATTCAGGCAGTTAAAACAGGACCTTCCTACGCCTAATGTATACAGAACCGCTTCTGGAACACCTGGACATCAATATTATCAGCAGAAAGCAGATTATTCGATGAACATTGTTTTGGACGATGAAAAACAAAGAATAAGTGGAGAAGAAACCATCACTTATCACAACAATTCGCCCGATGCACTTCCTTATTTATGGGTGCAATTGGATCAAAACATGAGAGCAAAAGATTCTGACACCAAAAAGGTGGCGACCTCAAGCATCGGTGATAGTTTATCGTTCAAGGCCTTTAAAAAGATGCTGAATGATTTTGATGGTGGATTTAAGTTAGAGTCTGTAACAGATGCTAATGGTGCCAGCATGAACTACACGATTAATAAGACCATGATGCGAATAGATTTGGATCAGCCTTTAGCGAGTGGAGAAAATGTTTCTTTCAATATCAAATGGTGGTACAACATCAACAACCGTATGGAAATTGGCGGTCGTTCTGGTTATGAATATTTCGAAGATGAGGACAATTACTTGTACACCATAGCACAGTTTTTTCCAAGAATGGCTGTCTACAATGATGTTGAAGGATGGCAAAACAAACAATTCTTAGGAAGAGGTGAATTTACCTTGCCATTTGGAGATTACAAGGTGAGCATAACTGCACCATCTGACCATACCATTGCATCCACAGGTGTTTTACAAAACCCTAAAGAAGTATTAAGCGAAGATCAAATAGAACGATTAGAAGAAGCTAGCGAAGCGGATCAACCTGTTTTTATTACTACTGCTAAAGAGGCTGCTAAAATTGAAAAAGGAAAAAGCAAATCCAACAAAACATGGGTTTACCATGCAGAGAATGTGCGCGACTTTGGTTTTGCCAGTTCTAGAAAGTTCATTTGGGATGCAATTGGTGTTCAATTTGGAGATCGCACAGTAATGGCAATGTCTTATTACCCAAAAGAAGGGAATCCTTTGTGGGAGCAGTATTCAACTAAAGCGGTAGCACTCACTCTGAGAAGTTACTCCAACACCACTTTTGATTACCCTTATCCTGTAGCAATTTCTGTAAATGCTGCAAGCATTGGCATGGAATATCCGATGATTTGTTTCAATTATGGGCGACCAGAAGAAGATGGCACCTATACAGCAAGGTTAAAACATGGAGTAATCTCTGTAATTATTCATGAGGTTGGGCATAATTTCTTTCCAATGATTGTAAATTCAGATGAACGTCAGTGGACTTGGATGGATGAAGGTTTAAATACTTTTTGTCAGTATTTAGCTGAAATGGAATGGGACGTAGATTATCCTTCTAGAAGAGGACCAGCGCATAAAATTGTCGATTACATGAAAGGCGACAAGTCCAACATCTCTCCCATCATGACCAATTCTGAATCGATCCATCAGTTTGGCAATAATGCATACGGAAAACCAGCTACGGCTTTAAACATTTTAAGAGAAACCATAATGGGCAGAGAACTGTTTGATTTTGCCTTTAAGCAATATGCTCAAACTTGGAAATTCAAACATCCAACTCCTGCCGATTTTTTCAGATTGATGGAAGATGCCTCAGGAACAGACTTGGACTGGTTCTGGAGAGGATGGTTCTTTAGCACTGCACATGTAGACTTGGGCATAAAAGAAGTGAAAGCATTTCGAATCGACTCTAGGAATCCTAGTAAAGAGAAAGCAATTGCTAGAAAAGCAGATCAAGCAAAACCTAAATTAATGGGCGATGTTAGAAATGAAGCCCAAAGAGCACAATCCGTAGTTGAGAAAGATCCTTTAACAAAAGATTATTATAACAATTACGATCCATTTGAAGTGATCAATTACGATAATAAACAATATGAGAAATACTTCAAGGATTTAGATGAAGAGGAAAGAGTTCTACTAGCCAGCAACTCATTTATCTATGAATTGAGTTTTGAAGCAGTTGGAGATTTGGTGATGCCAATCATTCTAGATTTTAAATTTAAGGACGGAAGTGTAGAGCATCAATACATTCCGGCAGAAATTTGGAGAAGAAATGACAAGCAAGTAAATAAAGTTTTCTTTTTTAATAAAGAAGTAGAAAGCATCAATCTGGATCCAAATCTTGAAACGGCCGATGTTGATCGAAGCAACAATCATTGGCCAGCCCAATTTACTCCAAGTAAATTCCAATTGTTTAAGGAAAGTAAATCCAAAAAAATGAATCAAATGCAAAAGGCTAAAGAATAATTTTAATTCGAGCCCTTGTATTTCCTATTCAATTAAACTATTTATTATCTTAGCGCCCAAATCTGCTTAATCGTATGAAAAAGTTAATTATTCTACCCGTACTTCTTGCAATCTTTGTAGTGGCAAGTGCATTTGTTCCATCTGGAGAAAACACCTGTGATTCTAAGGCCTTAAAGAAGGAAGGTATTGCTAAATTGGATCCATTTTATTACTCCTCTTCTAAAGTGAGCACCATTGCTTACGATTATAGAGTTCAGCGAAAAGAAATTGCTGTTCCTTTATTTAAGGGAGAAAAGTACCGCATGGTTTTTAACAAGGCCAATTTGCCAAAAGATGTTATTGTTGAGGTTTACGACAAAGACAAAACCCATTCAGGAAGAACTGCTCTATTCACTACCGATGGTAATTCTGAAACATTGGTTTCATTTGAGCCAAAGAAATCAAAGAAGATGTATGTCAATTATCTTATTCCAACAGCAAAAGGTGAAAAGAAAACCGCTTGTTTAGTATTTGTATTGGGATACCAATTGACTTTTGTGAAAGCAAAAGAGGAAACTGAAGAAGAAATTACAGAAGAATAAACTCAAATTAATCCTAGGGATTTATGAAAAAGAATCAATTAATAGTACCAGTACTTAGCGCCTTTTTAATGGCCGGAATCTGGGCTTGTGCAGAAGCACCAAAAACTGATGACTCTGAAGAAACTACTGAAGAAGTTGCTGTAGAAGACATCGAAAGCGAATCTATGGACGATGAAGACATGTCGTTTATGCTTCCCTCTCCTATTCAAATTGCAGCCATATTCAGTAATGCTGGTTTAGAATTTGAAAGCGAATTGATCAACCCAGTAGAAAATCAATCGAACTATGTTACTAAAACGGCTAAGTTTTTAAACTTTGGAGTTTATTCTGCAGATTTAGCCTATGCAGTTTTAAATGATCAACAACAAATGTCAATTGATTATTTAAATGCTGTAAAAACACTTTCAGACGAAATTGGCATGCCAGGCATATTTGGTGGAAGCGAATTGATAGAAAGCTTTGAGCGCAACATTGACAACCAAGATACGATCTTATACATCTTAACTACTGTAAAAAGAAGAACAGATCAGTATTTAGAAGAAAATGCTGACCAATCTAAAGAGGCCGTTTTCTTTTCTGGAGCATGGTTAGAAGGAATGCATTTGGGAGCAAATAGTTCTACTGCCAATGAGCACATTTCTGCTCGTTTAATTGAGCAAATGGGCATTCTAGATAATTTGATCTTGGCCTTAAGAGCGCAAGATGATGAAAGTTTAGATTTAGCTTTTATGGTTGAAGGTCTAACTAAGATTCAGGCAGAATTCAATGAGTTCGAGAGTGTTAAAGCTTTAGACATGGATGAAGTAGATATTGATCACATGCGATTGACAGAAGAAGAATTAACACAATTGAAAACAGATATTGAAGCTTTACGAACCCAAGTAATTGGCGGATAAGCTCTTTTAAATAATTTTTAAAAAGGGTAGCATTTGCTGCCCTTTTTTGTTTGATATCCCATCCATCCTACTATTTTTGCAAAAATTTCTTTCATGATTAACATTACTCTTCCAGACGGCACCGTAAAGCAGCATCCAGCTGGCGTAACGGCTTTAGACATTGCCAAAGACATTAGCGAAGGATTGGCTAGAAATGTCTTATCGGCAAAGGTCAATGGCGAAGTGCAAGATGCCTTCCGCCCTATTGAACAAGACGCAAGTCTTCAATTGTTAACTTGGAACGACGATGAAGGAAAAAACACATTTTGGCATTCCTCTGCCCACCTGATGGCTGAAGCTTTAGAAGAACTATACCCAGGAATCAAATTAGGCATTGGACCACCCATAGAAAATGGGTTTTATTACGATGTTGATGCTGGAGAAACAGTAATTTCTTCAGAAGATCTTCCTAAGGTAGAGCAAAAGATGCTGGAATTGGCTAGACAGAAAAACAGCTTCGAAAGAAAGGAGATCTCAAAAGCAGATGCCCTCTCCTATTTTAAAGATAAAGATGATGAATACAAGCTGGATTTATTAGACGGATTAGAGGATGGCAGCATCACCTTTTATACCCAAGGAAATTTCACTGATTTATGCAGAGGACCACACATTCCTCACACTGGTTTCATTAAAGCCATAAAACTCTTAAACGTTGCGGGCGCATATTGGCGTGGAGATGAGAAGAACAAGCAACTCACAAGAATTTATGGAGTTAGCTTCATGAAGCAAAAAGAGCTTACCGAATACCTTCACCTTTTAGAAGAAGCTAAAAAGAGAGATCATAGAAAATTAGGCAAGGAATTGGGACTGTTTACTTTTAGTCAGAAAGTTGGCCAAGGACTTCCGTTGTGGTTGCCAAAAGGTGCACTATTAAGAGAGCGTTTAGAGAATTTCATGCGTAAAGCACAATTGGAGGCTGGATATGAGCCAGTAATCACGCCACACATTGGTTCTAAAAGTCTATATGTGACCTCTGGTCATTATGAAAAATATGGAGAAGATTCTTTCCAACCGATTAAAACTCCAAGCGAAGACGAGGAATTTTTGTTGAAGCCAATGAATTGTCCGCATCATTGTGAAATTTACAAATCGCAACCGCGCTCCTACCGAGATTTGCCTGTTCGCTTTGCAGAATTTGGAACAGTGTATCGTTATGAACAAAGTGGAGAGTTGCATGGATTAACAAGAGTAAGGGGTTTTACTCAAGATGATGCCCATTTGTTTTGTAGTCCAGAGCAAGTAAAAGACGAATTCAAAAAAGTAATAGATTTGGTCTTGTATGTTTTTAAAGCATTGGATTTTAAAGAATTTACAGCTCAAATTTCATTGAGAGACAAAGAAGATCGAACTAAATACATTGGTTCTGATGAAAATTGGGGAGAAAGCAGAGCAAGCAATAATTGAAGCTTCAGCTGAAAAAGAATTAAGCACGGTAATAGAATATGGTGAAGCGGCATTTTATGGCCCTAAACTAGATTTTATGGTAAAAGATGCTCTTGGCAGAAAATGGCAATTGGGAACCATACAAGTGGATTACAATTTGCCAGAACGTTTTGAATTGGAATACATTGGCAGTGATGATCAACGTCATCGACCAGTTATGATTCACCGAGCTCCTTTTGGATCATTGGAAAGATTTGTAGCCGTTTTGATCGAACATTGTGGAGGAAATTTCCCCCTTTGGTTGAGTCCGACTCAGCTAGCAATTTTGCCTTTGAGCGAAAAATACAATGAAAGTTGCCGCGACATCTTAAAACTGCTAAATAATTCCGATATTCGCGGATTCGTTGACGACAGGAATGAAAAAGTTGGAAAAAAGATACGAGACGCAGAAGTATCTAAGGTTCCATTCATGTTGATTATCGGTGAAAAAGAGTTAGAAAATGATGAAGTTGCAGTCAGAAAACACGGAGAAGGTGATTTAGGCAGCATGAAAACGGAAGAATTTATAGCATTTTTTCAAAAAGAAGTAAAAATAAATTAGAGTAAAATAATCAGGAGGACAGAAAAATAGCTAGACATCAACGCCCGAAAAGATTTGTACGTAAAGAAGACCTTCACAAAGTCAATCATAAGATTGATGCACAAGAAGTTCGCGTAGTAGGCACTGGTATTGAACAAGGAGTATACTCCATTGCACAGGCAAGACAAATGGCTGAGGATCAACAATTAGATTTAGTTGAGATTTCGCCTAATGCTGACCCGCCAGTATGTAAGATCATCGATTATAAGAAGTTCTTATACGAGCAGAAAAAACGTCAAAAAGAGATAAAATCGAAGGCCCAGAAAGTGGTTGTAAAAGAAATTCGATTCGGCCCAAACACAGACGACCATGATTTCGAATTCAAGTTGAAACATGCAGAGAAGTTCATTGCAGAGGGTGCTAAGGTGAAAGCCTATGTATTTTTTAAGGGAAGATCAATTTTGTTTAAAGACAAAGGACAAATTTTGTTATTGAAGTTAGCACAATCATTAGAAGAAGTGGCCACGGTAGAATCGATGCCAAAGATGGAAGGAAAGCGAATGATCATGATGATTGCTCCAAAGAAAGGAAAGTAAATAAATCAATTAATAATAGTTAAAAACAGCAGAATGCCTAAAATGAAAACTACATCCAGTGCTAAGAAGCGATTCAAGCTAACTGGATCTGGTAAGATCAAAAGAAAGCACGCTTTCAAAAGTCACATTTTGACTAAGAAAACAACAAAGCAAAAGCGAAATTTGACACAATCTACTTTGGTTAGCAAAGCAGACGAGTCAAATATCAAGTTGCAATTGTGCATGAAGTAGAGACCACCAGGTTATCGTCAATTATCAAATAACCCGAATATTCGCCCTAAAAGTGTAGCAATACCGCGACTATTTAAAAAACGAAAAAAGAAATGCCTAGATCAGTAAACAGTGTCGCTGCAAAAGCGAGAAGAAAGAAGGTCCTCAAGCAAACGAAAGGATACTTCGGAAGAAGAAAAAATGTACATACCGTAGCAAAAAATGCGGTAGATAAAGCAGGTGTATATGCATACACTGGCAGAAAATTAAAAAAGAGAAACTTCAGAGCCTTATGGATTCAGCGTATCAATGCTGGAGCAAGAGAACATGGTTTATCCTACTCTCAATTCATGGGATTAATTGTTAAGAAAGACATCCAATTGAACCGTAAGGTATTGGCTGACTTAGCCATGAATGATGCTGCAGCATTTGCTGCTATTGTTAAAGCTGTGAAGTAGACCTTCTAACCTAGCCCTTTTCTTAGGGCACCTTTGGCGAGGTAGCTCAGGTGGTTAGAGCGTCGGATTCATAACCCGGAGGTCGGCGGTTCAATCCCGCCTCTCGCTACAGATATAAGCCGTTCCAATTTGGAGCGGCTTTTCTGTTTTAAATAAACCAAAACCAATGATCATGTACTACACCTATATTTTAAGAAGCAACAAGAACGGTAAACTCTATAAAGGGCAAACCTCTGATTTACAGGAAAGGTTAAAGAGTCACAATGCGGGTAAAACACAATCCACCAAACATGGAATTCCTTGGGAAATAATTTATTCAGAGGCTTTTGATACTAGAGCAGCTGCTTTAGATCGTGAGCGATATTTTAAGACTGCTGCAGGTAGAAGATGGATTAAGACAAATGTAATCGAATAGGTCGGCTGGTTCCCCGCCCGAACGGCTGAAGCCATTCAGTCGGGCGGGAATCCCGCCTCTCGCTACAGATATAAGCCGTTCCAATTTGGAGCGGCTTTTCTGTTTTAAATAAACCAAAACCAATGATCATGTACTACACCTATATTTTAAGAAGCAACAAGAACGGTAAACTCTATAAAGGGCAAACCTCTGATTTACAGGAAAGGTTAAAGAGTCACAATGCGGGTAAAACACAAATCCACCAAACATGGAATTCCTTGGGAAATAATTTATTCAGAGGCTTTTGATACTAGAGCAGCTGCTTTAGATCGTGAGCGATATTTTAAGACTGCTGCAGGTAGAAGATGGATTAAGACAAATGTAACCGATTAGGTCGGCTGGTTCCCCGCCCGAACGGCTGAAGCCATTCAGTCGGGCGGGAATCCCGCCTCTCGCTACAGATATAAGCCGTTCCAATTTGGAGCGGCTTTTCTGTTTTTTGTCCATTTTATTATAGATTTTTTTCACTATGCTTGTTTTACCAAAGCAATCATATGTATCAAATTCACCTGCGTCATTTAATGCACCATGGCCAAAAACACATTGGGGTAGATTTTAAACCCAATAAAGTACTCAATACACTCATCCGATCCATCGAAGGCATTTTCAGAGATAAGGAAGCAGAAATTCATCTTTTACCTAATAATAAAGAGAACATTCAAAAACTCTTTGAAACGTTTCGAGGAGTTGCGTGGATCAATGGACAACAATTCTTTCATCACGGAAAAGGCAAACAAAGTGAGAATTGTGATTTATCGTGGTATAGAAAACGAAAAAATCATAAAGGATTTCGATTTTGTCCAATTGAAATGTATGACAAACTCGAAATTCGAAATTATTCTATGAATACGGCTAAAATTTACATCAATGCATTTGAAAAATTTATCAACCACTACCCTAGTCTTGAATTGAATGAAATAACTGAGGTAGAAATACGCCAATACTTGCTAGTCTTAAATCAGCAAGGGCTTTCACGCAGCACTGTGAATTTAGCAATCAATGCCATTAAGTTTTATTATGAAGTTGTTTTGGGCATGCCCCAACAATATTATCACATTGAACGCCCCATTAAGGCCAAAAAATTACCAAAGGTATTATCGAAAGAAGAAATCGCTTTAATCATTAATAACATCCAAAACATCAAGCACAAAGCAATGGTGTGTATCATGTATGGTGGAGGATTGAGGCGCAGTGAAGTATTGAACCTAATGCCAAAAGACATTAATAGTAAACGCATGATGATTCACATTAGAAATGCAAAAAATAACAAAGACCGCATGGCCACTTTGAGTAAAACAGCATTGCATTATTTAAGAAAGTATTTCAAAGAGTATCGGCCAACTTCTTATTTATTTGAAGGTCAGCAAGGAGGAATGTATAGTCCTGTAAGCCTGTCCTTACTTATTAAACGTGCCGCTAAAAGAGCTGGAATTATTCAGAACGTTTCAACACATATGTTTCGTCATAGCTACGCCACTCATATGCTTGAAGCAGGGATGGATTTAAGGACTCTGCAGGTGTTATTGGGTCATAGTGACCCCAAAACCACTACAATTTATGCACAGGTGTCTAGTAAGCATCTTGGCTCTTTTGATAGTCCTTTGGATTCTCTTAATTTAGAAGGCAATTAAATACAATGTATATATCTCCAGATATATTCAATGTATTTATACATACGTTACAGTCAATTCAAATAATGGAATGAACAAAATATTAATATTATCACTTTTCATTTCCCAAATCGCATTTGGTCAAAGACAAATCCAACATGAGCCAGAGCGGATCTTTAATATGCTAATTATTGGCAAATCAACAACAGTGTATGCTAAAGAAAAAGGGTTAAAAAAAGTTCATTTCTATCGTGATAGTATTCTATCTTCTTCAATGGAATTTGATAAAAATGGAAATTTCATTACAACAGTTGGGATGGAAAATAACGTTATTAAAAAAACTACTTATAAATGGGATGACCAAGATAGATTAATTGAAACCAAGTATTACTCAAGAAAAGACACTTCAAGCTATGGTTATTACTATCGCTATATAAATGGAGCTCAATTAATGTTTAAAATTGAGGATAGCCTACTTTTTAGAAAAGAAACATTCTTGAAGGAAGAAAACATTAGAACCTACTCAGAGTATGACACAACAGGAATTGTTATATCTAAAAGCGTTTATGTTAAAAACAAAAAATCGCAATGGCTACTTGAAACAAGATTTCAATATGACCATATTTATGTCCAATATCGTTATGAATATTTAGACAATAAAAAGTATGTCACAAAAGTCCAATTTGACAAAAATGGAACTAAAAGGAGTGAAAAAAGATATTTAGACGAAATTAGAAATGGTAATGAATTAGAACACTATACATCCGATGAAGAACGACTATTTCGAATAGATAGTTTAGATAAAAATGACAATTTGTTAAAAATGGTATTGTTAGATAAAAATGGAAATATAACAAATACTAAAATCCTAAAATATGATTCAAAAGGTCAATTAACAATTCAAACCAAAATTGATTTAACCCGTAACCAAAAGATAAAATACGGCTATCAATACGATAAATTAGGAAGAATAAAACTCGTAATTAAAGAGTTTAATGGAGTACCTGAAATATTTAGATATTCGTATGAGAAATATTAAAAAAAACTGCCTGTAACACGGTATATAGCAAATAGGGCATTCAATGGTTTAAGAAAGTTCGGTACTATTTACAAAACGCCGCCAAATCGTTGATTTGGCTTTTAAAATGAATAAATTAAAAACAAAATACAACGTTTTGGCTCAGTGCAAACTTGAAAGTTTATCGCTTTCTACTGCCCTACTTGCCATATACTAAACGTTAACGCCAATCCTCCCCTCACGCCAACCCTGATGTAGTTCAACGGGTCTACTAGCCAGCTACGCCACGCCACGAAGGTAAAACCACAAGAAACAAGCAAGTAAAGCTTCGCTTTGAATAACTGGCCTTAACAATAGCTATAAGTCATTTTTTTACTTTGCCGCCTCCTTCCTGCTTTCTTAGTTTCGCGCTTCGCGCCGAATTTTTTTTCTATTATGGAGTTAAGTGTTCTTCTAGCGTCGCTCGCTTTCTGCTAAACCTCATTTTATGTACTTTTAAGAAACTAAAAAAAAACCGCCTCATAGCTGAGACGTTAGCAGTATTTAGAAGAAATGATAATTAGAATTCTTATTGGATTATTAGTCATGTTACATGCCTGTTCATGTGCACAATTAGTGTCTCATGATGTGCTAAAGATTCAACACAGTGGAAGACAAGGAATACCTTCGAGAGACCTGAATATACCGGGACTTAATAGTGGTTATGGATATAATACATTCATACTCACAAATGATACTACAGTCTCAATCCACCTTCGAATAGTGTTATCAGATGAATTCCAACTGCCTGCTCCTTTTGCCAAGGGCAAGTTTAAGTTATTCTTATTGCCACGAGAACTGACACCAGATACAATAACATTTCCAGACAGGGTGAGTGATGAATTACGTATGTTTTTAGCTAGACAGGTAGATACGTTAGATATCCCTTCCATCCTAGATAAAACCCTTGGAGCCAGGCAGTAAATGCGTTATAACGATTGGAATGTTACCCTCGGTTTCCGGAGATTGCGGTGTGCGGATGAGTTTGGTTCAAAAACTACAGCGACACAATTTCCTTCTGTGAGAGTCGGAGAAATAAATACATGAAGGCTGAACCTACAACACTAGGACTTAAAGTTGATTTAAATTATGTGGGTAATCAAACTCCGGTAAGTTGCATGATTATTCCTTGCGGTATAATCTCTTATATTGAAAAATAGAATTAATAACTACTGCTAACAATGTATATAATGCATAGCACCCTTCGGGATGCTACGCTTCATATACTAAACGTTAGCCTCAATATAAAAAATGATTAAACAGACATATATCATATTATTCCTTTTAGTCTTATTTGTGAATTGCAATGGACAAAATAAATACTTTGAACCATCAGGTATTGTTGAAAAAACTGAGCAATTCAATGCTGATAGCAGTAAATGGGAAACTCTAAAATGACAAAGAACGAGTTGATGGTTATACGAGAATTGGAGATTCAATATTTGGAGGCGAAATAGCTTGTAATATTGAGCCATTAAAAGGGCTTGATTTTGAATCTTTTAAAGTATTGGCAGGAACAATGTATGCCAAAGATAAAAATCATGTCTACTACCCTCTTCAAGTTTTATGCGTTGACTTTGAAGATTGCGGAGTATGTTATTATGCAAAAATCATTGTAGAGACTGCCAACCCTGAAACATTTAGATACTTAGGAAAGGAATATGCTACTGATGGTGAAAATGTTTACTTCCGAGGGGAATTGATAAAAGGAGCAGACGGAAAAACATTTAAAGTAATTGACGGTCCTGAATTCTTCTATTTTGCCATTGACAAGAACAAAGTTTACAAGCATGACAAGGTGTTTGAGAAGGCTGATCCCTCAACGTTTTATTATGACAAAGATGATAAGAGGACAATTGATAAGAAGTTTGAGCATAAATACATAATTGGAGATAAAAACAATGAATGGATGTATGTTCCTCCAAATTCAATAAAAAAAGTAATAAAAAATAAAGAGGCTAACAATGGCTAAAAAATCATAGCTGCCCTGCGGGACAGCAACGCTTTTTAGCCGGAACGTTGTGCATCATAGCTGAAATTAACCGAAATGTTTGAACAATTAGAAAAATATAAATCCAACGGACATTTCTTTTTTGAAGAAAAAGATGAATTAAATGATGTATGTAATGCTCCGAAAAATGGAATTGGAGTTTATATTGTTTATGCTCTAAAAAATGGAAAAATTGAACTTATTTATATTGGCTCTTCTGGGAAAATAAAACAAGACGGAACTGCCAAGATTAGAAAAGGAGGAATATTTGACAGATTAGTGAATGGTAAACAATTTGATGAGCCAAGAAAGAAAAGTTGGAAGCAAAAAGTAATATCTGAAAAAATTGATGCTTTAGATATTTATTGGTATGAAACATTTGATAGGAATCATAATGATATTCCTGTTTCAGTAGAGGGAAATTTAATTCAAACCTTTTTTGATATTAATGGCAATTTACCCAAATGGAATAAGGAATATTAAATGGACAAAACACTTAAAGAAATATTTGACTTTTTAAAAAGTAATAGAATATACAATAAAGAATTACAAACTAGATTTTATAATTCTGTTCTTTCATCTCAAGAAAAGCAGTTTGAAAAAATAATTTCTTTACTCTATCACATTGCAAATACACAAAGCCAGCCGAAAATTGACAATCTTGCTGAATTTTATAGAAAAATCTATGAAAATGAAGAATCAATAAGCTCTTTCAAAGGGTTTTTAACTGTAATAAATTCAAACAGAGATTATCAAGATAATTACTATGGTCTTTACAATGGTATGAAAAGTCAAAATGGTTGGGGAGAAAAGACATCTGCTCTTTTTACCAAAACAATTTATCATCTACACAACAAGGAATACCCAAAAGGTTTAAAAATATGGACAGATGCCCCAACAGAATTAAAAAATGAAGACTCATTTTATTTACCTGTAGATGCTGTGATTATTGCTATTTTCAAACAACTAGACAATACTAACTGGACTTTCAACAAAGTGAATAGAGAGATTAAAAAATACTATAATGGGAAGGACATTGAAGTTTGGGATGACTTATGGTTTTGGGGATTTATCACTCAACTAGGAACAGGAGAAAACCGAGAAATGAAATGGAATTTAAATAAATACTGGACATTAAGGGAAAGTGATAAAAACCCTGAAATGATTAAAGAAATTAAACTAAAGGCTGAAATTTTCTTGGAAATTCTAAAAAAGTAAAATACGAATGCACAACAAGGGCTATAGTTAATGTGGGTTTTGGTAGTAAATTGGAAGTTCAGAGCAATAAATTAACACCGCTAAATCTTTGATTTAGCTTTTAAAAGGAAATTAAGTTAAAAACAAAATACAAAGATTTAGCTACGTGCGGAATTGAAAACTATCGCATTTCAATCCCACACTAACCATAGCCGGGTCGTTAACGCCAATCCTCCCCTCACGCCAACCCTGATGTAGTTCAACGGGTCTACTAGCCAGCTACGCCACGCCACGAAGGTAAAACCAAAAGAAATAAACAGATAAAGCTTCGCTTTGAATAACTGGCGTTAACAATAGCTATAAGTCATTTTTTTACTTAGCCGTCACCTTCCTGCTTCCCTAGTTTCGCGCTTCGCGCCGAATTTTTTTTCTATTATGGAGTTAAGTGTTCTTCTAGCGTCGCTCGCTTTCTGCTAAACCTCATTTTATGTACTTTTAAGAAACTAAAAAAAACGGCCTCATAGCTGAGACGTTAGCTGTAAGCACGAAATGAAACAAAAGAAGAAAATATTCGAACAACATCTTTATCACGAAATTGATGATGAAGAAAAGGCTGAAGAATATTTAGATACTTCTTTGCCTTTAATCGGGTTGATAGTGATGTATTTCAATGGTCTAGAAAAATCATTAGATAGTATTATCTGTGAAATATTTACCGACAGAAGCGACTCAACAGGATTGATAGTGCTTCATAAAATGAATTATTCTACTAAAGTTGACTTATTCAAAAGGTTTAGTGATGATTTCCATTCAGGTTGTCAAGTGGAAATTACGGGATATGACAAATTAATACCTGATTTAAAAGAAAGCGGGCGATTAAGAAATTTAGTTGTTCACGCTGACTGGGAAAATACTGATGATGATGGTTATACTTATGTTAATTTGAGAATTTCGAAAAAAGGAATGGAACAAGAATATGCTCAATTCTCTGAAGAGTCACTTCAAAAAATTATTGAATTAATTATAAAAACAAGACTTCAACTATCTGATTATTGGGAAAAAAGAAATTATGAGCTTTATAAGTAGACTTTTCAACAACAGTAGACCGGATAAACTTTCCAAAGTAAATTATTGGAAAAAATGGGAGTTTTTTGAATTGTTAGACGACTTGCACAAAGCTGAAAAAATTCTTTCCAAATATGAAGGAGGTTATTCAGGCGAATTTTTATCAGCTCAAGAATTCCACGAGTCATTAATTGATGCAATAGATGATATAGAAAATGGAAATCAAACCGACTTGACCAAATTTTGGATATGGTTTGCACCAACCACGGCTTGGGATGATTTTGTAGGTGAAGAAGGAATTGAGTTAGGAAATAGAATATTCGAGAGAGTTGATAGGTGGAAAAAAGCCAACAGCTAACACTGTATATAGCAAATAGGGCGTTTGGTGGTTTATTGAAAGTTCGGTGCTATTTACAAATACCGCCAAATCGTTGATTTGGCTTTTAAGAATGAATAAATTAAAAACAAAATACAACGCTTTGGCTCAGTGCAAACCCGAAAGTTTATCGCTTTCTACTGCCCTACTTGCCATATACTAAACGTTGTGAGTAATTATGATAAAATAAATTATGTTTAAGACTATTATCTATCTCAGTTTTCTACTTCCGCTAAATTTACTTGGTCAGTCTAGTTTAGATTTTTATTGTGGACAACAAAGACATAGTTATAACTTTTCAGTTTGGTCTGTTCCTGTTCAACAATGTAAAGGATATAAATTGTATTCCAAGTCCGTAAATTTTAATGATATTCCGAAAAAGGACAAAGTCATTATTGACGAAGTATTCACTAAAATAGAGAGAAGAGCAGGGAAAGGACTATTTAAAAACTTAGAACTTTATTCAGTAACTATTGCTCCAGGCTCTAAGGGATGTAATGATCTTAAATATTCCCTTAGATATAAACTTCGAATAGATTCTGTTTTTTATGACAGGTTTACCTTGACTTACAATTCAGAAGGACAGTTAAAAACAAGACATGAATTTCCTGATATAGAAACAAATAGTAATGCAAACAATATAATTGACTATTGTTCCGCCATTTCAATTGCAATGAAAAATCCAGAGTTTAAAAAATCATGCAAAGAATCAGGTTGGGAAAGAAGTACACCTAATTTATCAAATGGAGAAATGGAGCCGCTCTTAAACATATCGAATTTAGACTTAGAGTATCATCTTGAAAAAAACATTTGGACTTGGATTTTAAAGTCTGAAACGAAACAGACAAAGAAAAATGGTTGGATTGGAAAAGTAATAGCCATAAATGCTGAATCAGGAAAAGTAATGGAAGTAACTGATTATTCAGAATTAAAAATTGTATGCTTTGAATAAAAAACTACTCACAACACTGTATATGGCAAATAGGGCGTTTGGTTGCTTACGAAAGTTTAGTACTATTTACAAACACCGCCAAATCGTTGATTTGGCTTTTAAAATGAATAAGATAAAAACAAAATACAACGCTTTGGCTCAGTGCAAACTTGAAAGTTTATCGCTTTCTACTGCCCTACTTGCCATATACTAACCGTTAACGCCAATCCTCCCATCACACCACCCCTTATGTAGTTCAACGGGTCTACTAGCCAGCTACGCCACGCCACGAAGGTAAAACCACAAGAAATAAACAGATAAAGCTTCGCTTTGAATAACTGGCGTTAACAATAACTATAAGTCATTTTTTTCCTTAGCCGCCTCCTTCCTGCTTTCTTAGTTTCGCGCTTCGCGCCGAATTTTTTTTCTATTATGGAGTTAAGTGTTCTACTAGCGTCGCTCGCTTCCTGCAAAAGTCATTTTCAGTACTTTTAAGAAACTAAAAAAAACGCCTCATAGCTGAGACGTTAGCAGCAATTCCCTAACAATACTTTAAATCATAAAAATGAAGTTTATTTATTCGATTGTCCTATTTATGTTAATTGCTAGTTGCGGCGACAAATCCAATGAAGAAGCACAACACATTTCGCAATATATCAATTCTGAAATTGAGTTTATTACACAAGACATTTATCTGTTAGAGGTTGAATTTCAACAACTGAATTCAATTGACAAATATTATGATAGTTCACGATACTTAAATCTTAATACTTTAGAGTCTCAGCTCAAAGCTGTCCAAACTGAAGTAAACAGACAGGATTATTCAATCGAAAAAATAGATAGCCTAACTGCTAAACCACTTTTAAAACTAAAACAAGGAGTTTTCAGCAGAGTTTTTCCAATGAAAAATATTAGAAATTGGTCAGACTCATTAAATCAAAAAATGAGAAACCTTACCTTTTTAAGGTATAAAAAATTGATTTTAGAAAAGTTGATAGCAGTAGACTTAGGACCTGCAACTCTAAGTGATTTACAAGTCTTGCATTTTTGCTCAAATAACAAAGAGTATCTAACATTCGGACTATTGGATAGTATTTCAAATAAGATTAATCACATAGAAATTAAAGCCGCTTTTGCCAACAGTCCTAACAAAGAAATAAAGACTAAAATCAATGAAAAGGGGCTATATTCTGAAATAGAGTTTTTAACCGACAAAAAAGGGACTATTCATTGGGAAGGATTTTATCAAGTGTATGCGGTAAGTGGAGAAACCTACTCTATTCCAATAAGTGGTAAATTGGAAAAAAAATAAAAGCAACAAACAAAACCAGAATAGATGAAAAAATTATTTTACTTGATACTTATCATTATTATCACTCCTTTAATAGTCAATGCTCAAGAGACAATAAATGACGAAAAAAAACAATTACCTGAAATACTAACTGACGAAGAAATGCCATTATTTGATAATGCTAAAGATTTAGATGATTCAAATAATAAAGTGTTTTTATATTTTTATAATCGTTCTAAAAAGGTAAAAGCTGAAGGCACTGTTTATGTAAGTTTTTTCGTCGATACATTAGGTCAAGCTGTTAGACCCGAAATCCTTCAAAGTCAAAGTGAAGAATTAAACGACTTAGTTATAAAATATATTGAGGAAATGCCCAGTTGGATTCCCGGAATGCAGAAAGGTGAAAAGGTTGAAGTTAAATATACAGTGCCTGTTAAATTTCGAAAATAAAAAAAGCTGCTAACACGGTATATAGCAAATAGGGCGTTTGGTGTTTTACGAAAGTTCAGTGCTATTTACAAACACCGCCAAATCGTAGATTTGGCTTTTAAAATGAATAAGATAAAAACAAAATACAACGTTTTGGCTCAGTGCAAACTTGAAAGTTCTTCGCTTTCTACTGCCCTACTTGCCATATACTAAACGTTACCTGCAATGATAAAAATGAGAATAAACACACTTTTATTTCTGATAATTCTAATTGCTAGTTGCGGTGAATCTAAGACGGATACGGTTATTGAAAAAGTTGAGTCTGACTCCTTAACTTTTCATCTAAAGCCTGATTTTATTGACTCAACGGCTAAATGGCATCTAATTAATACAGGAAAATTTTATGATAATCTTAAATACCGCCAATTAAAAGAAGAGAGACAGCAAACAAAATTTGCTGTAATTGACTTTGGCAGAGATTATGAAAATAGATTTGTTTCTAGTTCTAAATTATATATTGACAAAAATGAAAAGGTTTTTGAATATGAAAAAGACTCTGACTCTCTTAGACTTTACAATTATGACGAATCTCGAAAGTGTGATCTAAATACACTAATTTGGATTGACTCGTTATTAAAAGTAAGGACTCTTAACGAAAAGGACATATTCACTTTATTTAAATCTACCAATCCATATTGCTCTAATAATGCAGAATACTCACAGATGGTAAATGAATATTTATGGAAGTCATTAATTAATAATCCTGCAAAATTTGCTTGGACTTTAAGTTTTAATACTATTCAAAAAGAACAAAAAGACTTTATTATATCCAAAATTAAAAACCCAATTAATGACTCATTTCATACAAAGGGTTTGATTGAATCAATTGAGGATAGTGAGTTAGAACATCAAGATACTAATTCTGTAAAAGAACTTATTAATGTGTTATCGCAATTAAAATAAAACACAGCAGGTAACATAGTATAAAATTAATTAGGCGTCAGCAGGTTACGATACTTCTACTCTCTTTTTTAATTCCACAAAATCTGCTCGCAGATTTCGTAATGATTGATAAATTACAAAACTGCTTCGCAGTTTTTGCTAATTAGTAAACCGCAAACATTATCTTTACTTATCGCCTAACTAATCTTATACGGGCGTTAACGCCAATCCTCCCCTCACGCCAACCCTGATGTAGTTCAACGGGCCTACTAGCCAGCTACGCCACGCCACGAAGGTAAAACCAAAAGAAATAAACAGATAAAGCTTCGCTTTGAATAACTGGCGTTAACAATAGCTATAAGTCATTTTTTTCCTTAGCCGCCATCTTCCTGCTTCCCTAGTTTCGCGCTTCGCGCCGATTTTTTTTTCTATTATGGAGTTAAGTGTTCTTCTAGCGTCGCTCGCTTCCTGCTAAACCTCATTTTATGTACTTTTAAGAAACTAAAAAAAACGCCTCATAGCTGAGACGTTAACGCCAATCCTCCCCTCACACCAACCCTTATGTAGTTCAACGGGTCTACTAGCCAGCTACACCACGCCACGAAGGTAAAACCACAAGAAATAAACAGATAAAGCTTCGCTTTGAATAACTGGCGTTAACAATAGCTATAAGTCATTTTTTTACTTAGCCGCCACCTTCCTGCTTCCCTAGTTTCGCGCTTCGCGCCGATTTTTTTTTCTATTATGGAGTTAAGTGTTCCTCTAGCGTCGCTTGCTTTCTGCTAAACCTCATTTTATGTACTTTTAAGAAACTAAAAAAAACGCCTCATAGCTGAGACGTTATGAGCAATACCTAACAAACTAATATTCATTTTTATTTTAGAAACCAAATTGGGAAAAAAAAAGAAGAAAAAAAAGAAACATATTGATCAAGAAGAATTGAAAAAAACTGAAAATAAAACAGTTTACCTTCTGGTGATTCTTGTGATCATTAACTTTCTAATCAGAAATGTTTATAGCACGGAAACAATAGGCGGAAAGTCAGGTTATTTTATATATTTTTTCTTAATACCTACAATAATTGGGATTGCAATTATTTCCTTTCTAAAATTGAGCTTTCTGAAACAAAAACTAAATGAAGCGAAATCATTAATTGACAAATTTGGATTATCAATAATATATCTTATCCAAGGATTCTTATTCTCATTTTTAACCTTTGGATTAATCTCAAACATCATTTGGACTTCATTAACCTTAAATAACACTTCCGGTGATAATTCTATTTTTATAGATTGCCCAATAACTGATATTAACGATAAATCACGATATACTCAAGCACATATCTATTTTACTTTTAATAAAGAACCTGAACGTTTAGATTTAAATTACAACTTATATTTAAAATATTACAAATCAGAAACTAAAGACTTAAAAGTATCTCTAGAGTTACAGCCCGTAATTTTGGATTATTTTGTCATTAAAGACTGGCAAATTTTAAAAAAATAACCCTGTTAGACTATTAGTGACTTGATTTCAAATTATACTTCTACTCCAAACCTATATTTTTAATTTAGATTTTGAGCAGACAAAATCGTATTCTTTAGCTTTTCAAATTAGTAGCTTGTTTGGCTCTAATTGTTTATCGGACTGACTATTACAAAACTCGAGGTTAATAGATTGAGTACAAGACTAGAGAACAAAGACTGCCCATAACAAAATGTAAAATTCATTGGGCGTAAGTAGGTTACGCATCATTTGCTATTATCTGTAAAGTCCACAAAATCGCCTTAACAATTTCCTAATCGGGATAAAATTAAAAAATCGCAAGGCGATTTTGCTATTTAGTAAATAGCTAATAGTATCTTTATCAAATGCCCAACTAATCTTACATGGGCGTTAACGCCAATCCTCCCCTCACGCCAACCCTGATGTAGTTCAACGGGTCTACTAGCCAGCTAACCCACGCCACGAAGGTAAAACCAAAAGAAATAAACAGATAAAGCTTCGCTTTGAATAACTGGCGTTAACAATAGCTATAAGTCATTTTTTTACTTAGCCGTCACCTTCCTGCTTCCCTAGTTTCGCGCTTCGCGCCGAATTTTTTTTCTATTATGGAGTTAAGTGTTCTTCTAGCGTCGCTCGCTTTCTGCTAAACCTCATTTTATGTACTTTTAAGAAACTAAAAAAAACGGCCTCATAGCTGAGACGTTAACGCCAATCCTCCCCTCACGCCAACCCTGATGTAGTTCAACGGGTCTACTAGCCAGCTACGCCACGCCACGAAGGTAAAACCACAAGAAACAAGCAAGTAAAGCTTCGCTTTGAATAACTGGCCTTAACAATAGCTATAAGTCATTTTTTTACTTTGCCGCCTCCTTCCTGCTTTCTTAGTTTCGCGCTTCGCGCCGAATTTTTTTTCTATTATGGAGTTAAGTGTTCTTCTAGCGTCGCTCGCTTTCTGCTAAACCTCATTTTATGTACTTTTAAGAAACTAAAAAAAACGCCTCATAGCTGAGACGTTGTATGCAAGTTAAAAGAAATGAATAAAGAAGATATAATAAATGCACTATTTGAAGAATTTACCGACATCCGATATGTAGCACTATATTCTGACGGAAATCTTGTCTTTAAGCAAAAAGAAGTAACATCGGATAGCTCATCTGGAGATACTGATAAGTTTGAGGAGTTATTGGTAAATCCAACATTGTTAACTTTAGCTAGTCAGCGCGGAAATATTGACTGCGGAGGATTAAATCATTTAATTATTAGATATGGGAATTTTTATCAGCTAGTAAAATCAACATCAAATGGACATATCTCAATTTGTCTTGAACAAAAATCGGATTTAAATAATTTGCCAAGCAAAATATTCAGCTTCTTGAAAAAGAACTTTCGGGAATTTGTTATATTTTAAGCAAACAACCCAAATAAACCAGCATACAACAACATTTATAATTCATGCTAACACATGAACTTCAATTAAAAATTATACATTGAAACAACTGATTTGCTACAACTGAAAATCCTTCGGATTCTAAGTCGCACAAATCCTACACGAACCCGTTGTATGGAATTTGAAATAAACAGAGCTTTTCGGTAGCCTTGAAATGAATCGGTAAAGGGGCGATAAAGGTCAATAGTTCAAGACCATAAAAAGGGCATTGAACTTTCAGACTTTAGACGGAGATTCCGTGGAATGACTTGCTTTCAAAACGAATGACGTTTAACAAAGTCTGGGATGAAGTTCCCAGAAAAAATTGACAATGTCAAGTTTTGAACTTCAATTCATTGACTCTTTAGCGCTCCGATTCACCATCTAGATGACGGGATCTTATACGAGCATAAAATCCATAATCGTAGATTTTTCAAGGGCTTGACCGAGAATATTGAAAATGGAATGTTTAGTTCAAACTACGTTTTAGAAAAGAAGAAAAAAAAATAAAAAACTCCACACAACATAAGCTATAACACATAATGCCCTGCCTCCACTTCATTGTTTTAAATTTAATTTCGTTACGGCAGGACACAACGTGTCATAGCCGGGTCGTTGAGAACAATTAATAATGAAATATATAATATCGATACTTCTTTTCACACTTAACTATATTAATTGCTATTCTCAAGATGAGTTAATTAATGTGAGATTTGAGATTAAAAATGAATGGAAAAAGAATGCATTGACAAACGCCAGCCTTAAAATATTCAATAGCGCTAACAACATCGAAATAAGTAGAACAAAAGAAGACTCTTTGCCAATTGTTGTTAAATTAATAAAAGGTGAAAGCTATAAATTAAAGGCATCTGCAAAATGTCATTTAGTTAAAAGAATTAATCTTCAAATACCGAATGAAATAGCTGATGATGAATTTGTCGTTTTAATTGAATTAAATAGATATACTCATTGTCCATCAATGACTATGTATCAGCGCTTTGAAATCAATTACAAGAAAAATGAAAACATACTCTCTGAATCAGACGAGTCTATCCTAGATTCTTTGGGATATGTTATTATTCAAAACCCAGAAATTGCACTTCATATATATGGTCATACCGACCATCAGGAAGATTCTCTAATGGCAGACAAAAGAATTTCAGTAGTAAAGGATTATCTACTTGAGATTGGTGTCCCAAAAGCGCAAATCAAGACCCAAAACATGGGAGCAAACCAACCACTTATTAGTTTGGATGAAATAAATAATTTGGGATCTGACGAGGAAAAGAAGGGAGCATTTCATTTAAATAGAAGAATAAGCTTTGGTATTTATCATTTAGATGAAAAATTAAAATAAAACAGTTCCCAACAACATGTATATGGCATGTGCTCTTGCTGCACCTAAAATCAGTTGTTTAATTAAGCCGTTCAAAAGCGGTTAAGGTCTGCTTTTCATAGCTCGGTCGGCTGCCATAATCCCTAAAGATGAGTAAGGAAGTCATATTTGGACGGAGAACTGTCAGTGCTTTTCGCTTTTTCACTATCTTCGAACTTCTAACAACAATTGTGGCACACGCCACATACACAAAACGTTAAAGCCCAATTTAAGCCCAAAGAAAGGTTCAACGGATCTTCGCTTAAAAGCAGTTTAAAAACTGAAGCCAAAATCACAAAAAACACCTAATTACCTTGTGTCTAGAAAAACGGGCAAAAACATCACATAAACCCTACACTTCTTTTCGTTTCCACTGATCTTAATCAACCATCAGCACTAAATTCCTCCTGCTTTTTTAAATGCCTAAAATAATCTGAATAATTGTTAATTTTCGGCTTCTGGATTAGTGGGCCTTCCTTATTGGATTTTTCACTAAAAGAGTTGGCTTTTTGATGTTGGAATAATAGAAAATAAAGGAATGGTCTGTTTAGAATGAATTCTAAAACTTAATTTTTTTTACCTCATTTTATTCATCATTAAGCATACTTCCAGCAAGTTTGGCAAGATTAATCTAGAATAAGAAACAGGAAAAAAATGAAGAAAGTTTTAGGAATATCAGCGTTTTACCACGATTCTGCCGCAGCCTTAACCATTGGAGAAAAAGTAGTTGCTGCAGCACAAGAGGAACGTTTCACAAGAATGAAACATACCCCAGATTTCCCAGTAAACTCAGTTAAATATTGTTTAGAGGAAGCCGGGTTAGCAATTGACGAATTAGATGCTATTATTTTCTATGATAAACCGCTATTGAAATTTGAGCGACTTTTAGAAACCTATTATGCATTTGCACCTAAAGGCCTTCTTTCGTTTTTAAAGGCCATCCCAGTTTGGCTAAATGAAAAAATGTTCCTTAAAAAACTGATCTATGATGGTTTAAAAGAGGTTGAACATTACGATAAAAAGAAAGTTAAATTGCTTTTTCCCGATCATCACCTATCTCATGCTGCAAGCGCCTTTTTTGCTTCACCATTTGAAGAATCGGCAATACTAACCATAGATGGTGTTGGAGAATGGAATACAACTACAATTGGACTTGGTAGCGGTAACAACATTGAAATGAAAACGGAATTAAATTTTCCACATTCTGTTGGTCTGCTATACAGTGCATTTACCTATTTTCTAGGATTCACTGTAAACTCAGGTGAATATAAATTAATGGGACTTGCTCCTTATGGAAATCCCAATTCTGAACAAACCAAAGAGTATGTCAATATCATCAAACAAAACCTTGTCAACATAAAGGATGATGGTTCTATCTGGTTAGATCAAAAATATTACAATTATGCCACAGGATTAAGAATGATTCATGAGGATAAGTGGGCCAAGTTATTTTCTTTCCCATTGAGGAAACCTGAAGTTGATATTGAACAACATCATTGTAATCTTGCCATGGCCATTCAAATCGTTACTGAAGAAATAGTCATTAAAATGGCTAAACATGCCAAGCAGATTACCAATTCTAATAACCTTTGCCTTGCTGGTGGTGTAGCGCTAAATTGTGTGGCCAATGGCAAATTGTTAAAAGAAAATATTTTTGAGAACATATACATTCAACCAGCAGCAGGTGACGCTGGAGGAGCACTAGGAGCGGCCATGGTTGCAAACTACATGTATTTTGGTTCACCGCGCACCTTCGATGGAAAAAACGATAAAATGCATGGCACCTATCTTGGACCTGATTATTCAGACAAAGAGATAGAACTAATGAGCCGAAAGGTTAAAGCAGTTTATCATAAATACAATGACTTTGGAGATTTGACAAAACACATTGCATCAAAAATAGCTGAAGGAAATGTTGTGGGTTGGTTTCAAGGAAGAATGGAATTTGGTCCAAGAGCATTAGGGAATAGAAGTATTCTAGGAGATGCTAGAAATCCAGAAATGCAGAAAAAACTGAACCTTAAAATAAAGTATCGTGAAGGTTTTAGGCCCTTTGCTCCATCAGTTCTTGCTGAGGAAAATCAGTCGTTTTTTGATTTAAAAACAGATTCTCCATACATGTTGTTGGTTGCCCCTATCAATGAGGATAGACGAAAAAAATTACCAGAGAATTATTTTGACCTTCCACTTTGGGAACGTTTATATCATGAAAGAAGTGATGTGCAATCGATTACTCATCTTGACTTTTCAGCTAGAGTTCAAACTGTACATAAAGAAACCAATGCTAGGTATTGGGGCTTAATCAATGAGTTTAAAGAACAGACTAACTTCGGGTTAGTAGTCAATACAAGTTTTAATGTACGAGGAGAACCAATTGTCTGTACCCCATATGATGCCTACCGATGCTTCATGAGCACAGAGATGGATTACCTAGTAATCAATGATTATGTGTACTGTAAAACTGATCAGATTGATTGGGAAAACAGAGAGAAATGGAGGGTAAAATTTAAAATGGATTAATATGAAAACAGAAAATAAAATTTATATTTTCTTTATTGTCCTGGCATTGTTCTTCTGGAACCCCTTATCATTTTACATTCTTTATGCCGATACACCAATAGTTTTATCAAAATGGTACTGGGCCTTAAACGCTGTTATCTTTATTGCTGGGGCATTCATTGTGTGGAGGCTTCGCAAGGATAAAGCAAAAAAAAGGCTCAAAGATTTAGCATTAAGTGCTTCATTTTTCGGAATTTTTTTAGGAATAATTGTTTGCCTTAACTTTAGCTTAAAAGACAGTGCAGATGCAGCTTTAGAAGATAAAACAGAACAAGGTAAAATCTTTCCATCCAATTATACAGTTACCAATAAAACAATTGAGTTTGATTATAAGATAATAACGAATAGCATCGGATTACGAGACCAAGAGGTCAACATTGATAAGGGGGACAAATTTAGAATATTATGTTTTGGAGATTCCTGGACCATGGGTGCTGGTGTAAATGTTGAGAACAGTTGGCCTAAAAAGATGCAAGACTTTTTTGAAGAAAATGACATGAACAATGTTGAAGTAATCAATTGTGGTAAAGGTGGCGAATACAGTACAAAGTATTTAGAACACATGAAAAAGGTAGTTCCACTGTTAAAACCAGATGTGGTAATCGTAGGAATTTTACAGTTGGATGATTTAGCCCAACTTTATGAAAATTACAAAAACTCTAAAAAGGAAGGCCTTGCTGAAAAATCTTCCATTAAAGATAGATTGAAAAATGGCTTTAAAAATCTTGGAGCCTACTCAATTGGCAATGTTCTTAAAAAACTAGCCAAGCCAGAAAAATCAATCGACTTAAAAAAAGGCAAAGCAGAATCGGTAAAAGATAAGTTGAATAAATACGATTATCTACAAAAAAAACAATACAATTTATTGTCGGATAGTGTTAGAAATATGTTTGAGACAGGCAACCTTAATCCAGCATTGATGCAGTATTACACCTCGTTCACATACAGAAATATAGTATTTAATAACCCTTATCACGAAGCCACAAAATTTGCAATGGACTTGATGAATCAAGACTTGGCAAATATGAAAACTTTGTGTGATAATAATGATGCAGAACTGGTTTTTGCCTCTATGCCAATGGCTTTCTTTTCAGGGCATATAGTCCTAAGGACACCCAACGATGTTTTCAATGATTACTATTTAAAAAACAATCACATTGATTCAATTTATCGTAGCCTTGCAGAGCAAAACGATTTGCCTTATATAGAATTGACAAATCATTTTATTAATTTGTCTCCTAAAGACAAATTCTATTATAGGTTTGACGGGCACCCAAATGAATTAGGTTATGCAGAAATAGCCGAATTCATTGGAAATGAATTGATTAAACAAAAAATAATTATTTAAATATGGAATTTTTAAAAGATTTATGGCTTTTTCTTAAAGAGCGAAAAAAGTTCTGGTTAGCTCCAATCATTATTATCCTTTTATTATTAGGACTATTAATTGTATTTGGTGGCAGTAGTGCAATTGCACCTTTTATTTACACTTTATTTTAGAACTATGAATGCCAAAAATAACAACCCAAGTAAAACAGTATTGACCATATCTGTTGGATTTGCTATCGTATTCTTGTTAACTAAGCTCAATGGTTTCTTGTATGCTTCCATTTTCATAGGTCTAGTAGGACTAGTTTCTGATAAATTGGCTAAAATGGTCGATTTTCTTTGGATGAAATTGGCAAAAGTTTTGAGTTTTATCGTTCCCAATATTTTATTGTCACTAATATTCTATGTATTCCTCTTCCCTATTTCATTGTTATCCAAAATTTTTGGAAGCTCAGATACCTTGCAATTGAAAAACAACAAAGATTCTATCTGGGTAGTGAACAATAAGCAAATAGAGAAAGACTCATTTGAAAAAATGTGGTAATTAATTATTCTTGGTCTATTCGATGAATGGTATATTAGAAGGGACAATCATTAAATCACTATACATGAAAAAAACAATACATATACTACTACTGCTTGCTTTAATCACTTACGGTTGCTCAAATCCCAATTCGGATGGGCAAAATATAGAATTAATTGACTTACAAAATGAACTCGACAGCCTAAAGAATGAAATAGAGAATCCTTCAATTGAGTCAAAAGAACAAATTGCCACCTTCTTAACATTCCAAGAAAACAATGCGGAAGAAGCAATGAACTTTTATGTTAATCTATTTGAAAACTCCGAAATTATTGAGGTTAAAAGATGGGGCAAAGAAGCACCAGGTAAAGAAGGAACAATTATGCATGCTACCTTTAGTTTGAACGGAAATCTATTCATGTGTAGCAACAGTCCAGCTGTTCATGAATGGGGATTTACACCCGCTGTATCCAATTATTTGGATTGTAAAAATGAAGCTGAACTTGAAACATTATTCAATAAACTATCTGAAGGTGGTATGGTAATGATGCCAATAGCCAACTATGGTTTTAGCCAAAAATTTGGATTCTTAGAGGATCAATTTGGGGTATCTTGGCAATTGAATTTGAAATAGAATAAAACAGAATGACCAAAAAGACAGGAACATATATCATATTAATCGCTGGAATAATTTTGTTACTCCTGGACGTATCAAGTTGGGATTTTGAAAACCTAAATGAAAGCCCATACTATGGATTGATTGCTAATATTTTATTGATTCTTGCCATGATCATTAGCATTAGAGACCAAAATAAAGAGGCAGCAAAGTGATCAAAAATTTTTTCTAAAGGCTAGGCCTCTGCCTAAATTTTAATGGTGTTAAAGAGTTTTGCCTCTTAAAAACTCTATTAAATGCGGCCTCTGATTGGTAACCCACCCTATCTGAAATTTGACCAACCGGTAAATCGCTATCTTCAAGAAGCTCTTTTGCCTTTACCAACCTCCATTGGGTAATGTAAATAAATGGAGTCTCACCAGTTAAATCTTTAAATCGATTTATAAATGCAGTCCGCGACATGGTGGCCAATCTTGCTAATTTTTCTTTTTTATAATTTTAAAGGCACAGCTTGTTAAAGCTGTGCCTTTTTTTTCACTCCTCTTCCATTATTCATCAAAACTCTTCTTTTTGAAAAATTCTCCATTTAAGAAGAATCATCTCCTTAGAATTTTCCTTCTTTCTATTTGGCCGTTTTCTAGTTTTAACTCTAACAAGTACATTCCAGAAATTGTAGGCAAATCAAGCTGACTTAAATGCCCTGAATGACTTTCTATTAGCTGCCCGTTAGTGCTAAACACATTTATTTGATCTACCTTCCTTCTCGATTTAACGAATAATTTTCCATTGCTAGGATTTGGATATAGGTCTAGCTCAAATTCATCATTTTTAATTTCATCTAAACTCACAGCACAAGAATTGGAAATACAGCCCAGGGTGTCAACACGAATAAACCAAGCACTCTGATGTGTAGATGGAAGTGTTGAAGCATTGACCGATCCCACCGCAATGAAACCTTCTTTACCAATAGAAATTACGTCGTAAAGAGCACTAGCTTCAGTATTGTTATTGGGATAATACTGATATAATGTAGAAAAGATTTCATCACCATTGGGTTTGGCATAAATCAATATCCCATTTCTTTTATATTGAGCTTGTGCCATAGATTGATTATACCCACTCATAATTATACTACTATCTGGGAGTTCCTTTAGACCTAACAAGACGGTTTCTTTTGATAAATTTCCAAATTCCTTTGTCCAAATTAGAGCACCAGTTGGGCTTAACTTAACAAGACTAGGTTTCATTAATGTATCCGAACCAATAATTCGATAATTTCCAGATGAAAAAAGATAATTACCATCCATGGTTTGAATCGCATTTGCAAAAGGGTCATTAAATGGCGAGGCTTTAGTATAGGTCCATATGACATTCCCAAAAGAATCCAATTTAACCACCGTTGGCTGATAATTGATGTGATTGGGAGCTGTATACGCCCCTTTTGAGCCGCTTACTATGAATCCATGATCATTGGTTTCTAAGATATTCCTGTAATAAAAGTTATGAAGCCCTGTAGAGAAGGTTTTAGCAAATATTCCATTCCCGCTAGAATCAGTTTTTAGTAAATAACCATCCACATTGGTTGAGGTCCTATTTGGATCAGTAATAGTCCCTATGGCCACAAAACCATTATCAGATGTTTGTCTGGCTTGAAAAAATTCAATGTGTTCGCCACCTATTGGATCAAACCTCCTTGTCCAAAGAGTATCTCCATTCACCTTGTATTTTATCAAATATCCTTCAGAGTCGAATCTTGAAGTTTTGTATGCCCCTCCGGCAATAAAACCTCCATCAAAGGTTGGATCTGTTGCCATTGGTGAGGTTAAAGGTCTACTTACTATAGAGCTTAAAATTGCTTTTCTAGATAATACTTGGCCAGAGGAATCAATTTTAAAATTAAGTAGGCCCATGTTCTGATTTGAGAAAGAACCAATTGCTGTTCCGAAAACTAAAAAATCATTGTTTGCCTTTTCTATAGAAATAGCTATTTGCATTCCGCCTTGGGATGGTAGTCTATTGTTAAATTGTTGACAGAAGGCTTGATGCGTTAAAAGGATTAGAAAAGAAAACCCAATGTATTTTGTAGTCTTTAACATGGTCTGTTGTTTTATTAAATATTGAATTATCCTTTTTATCTAGACAAAGGTGAATCTCATTATGTTGCTTGAATGATCTCTAAACATGTTCATAGGCACTATCTGAATTAATTGTTTAGATTTAAAAACTTGTGTCTTATTAAGGCATTGACCCAAATCAATATTGCAAAAGAAGATCACCAATGAAAAGAATAATAGTTTTCTCCCTAATTTATTTAGCTCTCCTTACTACCTCTAACGCCCAAAATTTTGGTGATTTTCCTAAAATAGAAAAGGAGAAATTATTGAACGATTTAGATCTACTCTACCAAGGTTTAGACAAATTCCATTCTGGAATGTATTGGTATACTCCAAAAGACAGTGTAGACATGGCTTTTCAATCGGTTAGAGAAAAAATCAACCGAGATTTAAACGTCCTTGAATTTCATAAACTCATCGCACCATTAGTTGCACTAACACGAGAAGATCACACGAATATTAGTCGGCCCGAAATCATTAAAGAAAAATTAAATACTGAACTAAAATTATTTCCAATGACCATCGTTTTCTTAGGCGAAGAACTCTATTGCCTTAAAAACGGATCCAGTTTTAAAGACTTTGAAATAGAAGGAAAAGTTATAGAGTCAATTAATGGAAAAAATCCAAAAAGCATTGTAAACAACATTGGAAATCTCTTCGCCTCAGATGGCTTTATTAAACCTGTAAAATACAGTGATTTAAATGGTTTCAACTTTTCCTTACATTACTTCTTTTATTACGGGCAATTCGATCAATATAAAATAAAATTCAAAGAAAAGAATCAACCAATGGTTATTGAAGCATTAAAATTGAAGTCCATTCGGGAAAACCTAAGTGCAAAAAACAAAAAGACAAAGAGTTCAAAAAATAAAGAGCTTTTAGAATACAAAATATTGAGTGATTCTTCGGCTTATATGGGCATCCATACATTTGATAATGACGATATCAGAAAATTTACGGCAGAAAAGAAATTGAAAGTCTTTCTAAAAAACAGTTTTAAGTCCATTCAAGAAAATGACATTAAAAAGCTTATCGTTGATGTAAGTAAAAACAGTGGGGGCTCAGAAGGTAACGAGGGTCTACTCTACTCCTATTTTGGAAACAACTATCCGAAGTACCACAAGGTTAGAGTGAAAACCCAGAAAGCTGTTCTTGACAATGGAGTTGATGAACCAATTAAACTAAAAGCTTTTGGTTTTTTAGAACGGGTATTAATCAATAAAAAAATGGCAGACGGTTCTTTAGAAAGACGAGAATCAATAGGAAAAGGCTTAATGGCCTATAAAAAAGAACCTGAAAATAAGTTCAATGGTAAAACTTATGTTATCATTAGTCCAGTGACCTATTCTGGAAGCAGTGAATTTAGTAACATGATGTACAGCAATGAATTAGCCACATTTGTAGGCCAGGAAACCGGTGGTGGGTATCTAGGAAATACAAGCGGATATAGTCAGGAATTAGAATTGCCTAATTCTAAAATAGAAATTGAAATTCCTGCCTTGCAGTTTGTAATGAATGTGAAAGAAAAACTTCCATATGGAAGTGGAGTAATTCCTCATCATGAAGTTATCCCTAGCTTTAAACAGTACAAAAATGGCGAGAATGCAGCATTAAAGTATATCTTAGAAAAATTGAATTAGAAAGCGAAAAAAGGATTAATGATGAAACAAATTATAAGAATTATCATGGAAGTAATTCCCGTTATCATCGGGATTTTGATAGCCTTGTTTATCAATAATTGGAATGAAGACAGAAACAACAACAACTATTTAGATCAAATTTTCTCAACGATAGAAAAAGAGTTAGAAGAAAGTAATCTAGACATTAAAGAAACCATTCCGATGCAAATGGCTTCTGCGGACACTATAAGTTTTTACTTAAACGATGAAAATGTTTCCTTGTATGATATCATGATGAAAGGAAATGGCATTAACATTCCAATAATAAAAACCAATTCTTGGAAAGCCATTGCCAATACAAAAATTGAGTTGGTAGAATATGAAAAACTTTCTGCATTGGCTGATATTCAAGAAAGAAAAGAAAACTTGATCATAAGAACTGAACGACAAATGGATTTCATTTTTCAAAACTTTGAAAAGACTGACCAAAAGAAAAAGGAAGTATTGAGGATGATGATTTGGGACATAGTTGGTGCTGAGCAGGAATTATATCTATTAATTGAAGGCTACCTTGAGAAATGAAAACCATCATTGAAACCAAACGCTTGATCTTAAGGGAAATTTGTTTAAACGACAAAGTAGAACTCTTTAAGCTACATTCTAATCAGGCTGTTCAAGAATTTACTGGTGAAAAACTGGTTCAATCCATAGAAGAAATAGAAGAAGCCATTGAAAGTAGAATTAAAAACTACAGCAAATATGGATATGGCAGATGGGCAACTTTTATAAAAGAAGAAATGCAGTTTGTTGGTTGGGCCGGCCTCGCCTATTTACCTGAATTTGACGAAATCGATTTGGGTTATCGATTCTTTCCAAAGTATTGGGGTTTAGGGATAGCTACAGAAGCATCTCAGGCCATACTAAAACATGGTTTCGAGGTTTTGAAATTGAAGAAGATCATTGCCATTGCAATGAAGGAGAATAAGGCATCCATCCGAGTAATGGAAAAAATAGGGATGACATTCGACAAATTTGCACCCTATGAACCCAATGGAGAAGATGTGGTTTGGTATACTTATAGCCAAGAGTAATCTTTAACAAGAACAGAAAGATTAAAATATATTTGCATATATGACGAACGGTCATTATGTTTGCGGAGTGAAAAGAAAAATTCATAGAGAAGACATTCTAAATGCAGGCCTAAAACTAATGTTTGTCAATGGCTACAATGCAACAGGCATAAAAGAAATTACCGATAGTGTTTCAATTCCTAAAGGTTCTTTTTATAACCATTTCACCAATAAGGAAGAGTTTGGCCTAGAGTTAGTCAAAATGTATTGCGACAATGGAATTGAAATGTATGAAAAAACTTTTCTCGATAAAAACATTCCTCCTATCCACAGAATGGATAATTTTTTTACCAGGCTGATAAAAGTCTATACCGAAGAATTGAATTTTAAACTGGGTTGCATTATGGGAAATTTTTCTATTGAGTTATCAGACACAAATGAAAAGTTTAGAACGCTATTAGATCAAGAATTTGACAGGTGCGAACAAGTGATGGCTCTATGTTTAACAGAAGCCAAAGAAAAAGGAGATCTACCAAAAGACGCTAATTCTAATCAACTTGCAGCATTTATCCTAAACACCTGGCATGGTGCAATGTTGAGAATGAAAACTACCGGCAATAGCAAACCCTTAACAGATTGCAAAGATTTAATAATGAACAAAATATTAGTTTAAAAAAATTTATCAAAAAAATATGACGAACGGTCGTTATATAATTAATACAATAATCATGAAAAGAAAAATTCTATCAACGATATTAACTATTAGCATTAGCCTTAGCTCTTTTGCTGGCGGACCATGGACTCAGAAAAAGAATAAAGGGTTCATTCAATTCCAGGGAATACTTCCCGCCTACCAATACAAATCATTGTTAATGGGAAACCTCATTAATGATAAACAACACACCAATAGAAAAGTGTTCAATTCTGATTACATCCTTTATTCTGAATTTGGAATAACGGACAAAATTGACATTATTGCCAACCTTCCCTTTAAATATGTAAGCACAGGAGACATCACTAAAGAAGCAGAACCACTAAATATTTTACCTAAAGGAGAATTGTTTGGATTAAGCAATCCTGAGCTTTCTCTAAAATATGGCATCTTGGATAGAAAAGTTAAGATCGCAGCATCAATTAATTATAGCTTCAATCCAATTAGTAAAAAATTAGAACAAGGGCTGGCAACTGGTTACGACGCCAATTCAATTGGAATTACAGCACATGTTGGTCGAAGCACAGAAAAGCAATATGGGTTTTTAGAAGTCGGCATTCACAAATACTCAAATGACTTTAGCGATGTAGTTAAAATTAGGATAGAACATGGCTGGCAAATCAAAGAAAGAATCACTGTTGGCTTAACAATGGACGCCCGTCATTCCCTAGAAAATGGCTCCTATTTTAATGAAAACTTAGCCCAAACGGGTTTATACCCTAATGATCAAAGTTTTATTGCAATAAGCGGAAAACTGGCATATGAAAAAGACAATGGTCTTGGACTAAGTTTTTCCATGCCATTAATACCTATCAAATTTAAATATGTAGGGTTCAATGGAACCTTTGCGTTTGGCATTTACAAAAAATTTTAAATCAAATATCTAAAAACAATACCCATGAAAATTATCGCAAAAATTCTAGCTGGTCTAGTAGCATTAGTCATGACAATAACAGGAATATTCTTTTTATTAAAACCTGAAATGGCCGCACAGTCGGCGGGTTTATCCATAGAAAACACATTTGGTTTTAGCAGCATTCGTGGCCTCATTGGTGGCACCATGTTGATGACCGCAGGGTTTGCTTTTTACGCCATTTTTATGAATAGGAAGGAATTGTTAAATACCACAGGGATGATTGCCTTAGCCTGGACATTGGGTAGAGTAATCAGCATAATGTTTGATGGAATGCTTGAATCATCTGTCAATGGGATATTGTTATCCTTTGGCATGTTTGTTTTCATTGTAATCTCATTTAGACTTTGGGAAAAATCAGACAAAATACAAACTCAAAATCCATAAAATTATGACAGCTAATCAGAGAAAAGTGAAAAAGCCAATTCAATTGAGAATCATATTCATTCTCAATGCATTAATGATGTTTTTACCCTTCGTGTTTTATTATGTTTTTACTACAAAAAACATTTCAATAGATGGATTAGATCCAATTTTAATGGTCTATACAGGCTTTGCCTACATCTTAAGTTTCATCCTTTTGGTTTTGACAATCCTAAATAGAAAACTAATTCCATTTCGAATAATTTTTGCGGTCAACATACTTATTGCCATTCCAGCTGGTGCCTTTCTAGGTATTTTGGTTGCCATAATCTCACTAATCATTTCATTTAACGCTAAAGTCAAAACCTTTTTTGCAAGTACTGGCAAAATGGGTTTCTAATCTTGAAATCATGGAAAAAAGCATTAGAAATAAAAAAATACTAATTGTAGGAGCCAATGGTTCCATGGCAAAGGAGACCATAAAACATCTCATAAAAGATGGTGCCAACGACATAGTGATGGCTTGTAGAACAAAACAGAAAGGAATAAAGGCCCTACAAGAAATTGTTGAAGAAAATCCACAAGCTATAAAACGAAATATTTCGGTAGTCGGAGGATTTGACATGACTAACCCAACTTCTATAGAGATGGCCGTTCAAACCCTTCCATTTGATGTTTCGTTTGACGTTATATTTCTTGCTGCAGGATTTGCAATTTTCACTGATGATTACCAAGCAATCAATTGGAATGGCAAAAAAATAGAAGCAACAATCTTCCAAAACATGATAGGTAGTCATCTTACACTATTGCAGTTGAGAAAGTACAATCTTATAGCAAAAGGAGCTAGAGTTCTTATGGCTGGAGGTGAAGGTGCAAGAGGCTTAAAAGGCATGATAGAAAAACCTGAATTTAATTCTGCGAAAGAATTAAGTGATTATATTTTTCTTAAAAAGAATCCAAAATATAATCCAATGAATGCCATTGGTGTTTCAAAATTGTGCGGCGCTTTATGGACAGCAAGAATTTCTAAACTTGAAAAAGATAACATGAGTGTTATTTGGTTTTCACCAGGTCTAACTTCTGGGTCTGCTGGCTTAATCAAACTTCCTCTAGTGAAAAGGATATTTATGAGCTTATTTTTTGAGATGTTGAGCCTAATTGGAAAATCACAAAATCCAAAAGAAGGAGCCAGAAAGTACGCCGATTGTTTGGAAGGAAAGATTGGAGAAAATGGAGATTTACTAGGAGCCCCTGAAGGAAAATCCATAGGCACAATAAGCGACCAAACTCCTATGAATCAAAACTTTAGTAATGAATACCTAATCAATGAATTTTGGACCATACTAGAAGGAGTTTCACCTTGGAGCTAAGAAATCTATTGTCACAATATTCTAAGTAATATGACAGTATTACGTTTCTATTCTCTCAACTAGTCAATTTCTCTAAGTTCATTCCTATAGCTTATTTCTTTGCTTGTTATTCATCCTCATTTGCTTAATTTAGGGGGACTTAGAATGGCAAGAGATGAATCAATATTTTTTTTGATTAACGACTAATGCCTAGCACCTTAAAATAATCAAATAGAGAAATGGAAGAAACATATTTAATTAAAATGCTACTCACTGCAGGAGTTCTGCTCTTTTTGTTTGGCTCTGTGTTTACAGTCAAACAAAAAACATCAGTAATTATAGAACGTCTTGGGAAATTTCTAAGGGTAGCAAATCCTGGATTACAATTCAAAATTCCCTTCATCGATAAAAAGGCAGGAACAGTCAACTTAAGATTAATGGAATTGCCTGTAGAAGTAGAGACAAAAACCAAAGATGATGTGTTTGTAAGACTAGTGGTTTCTGTGCAGTACTTTGTATCTGGAGACCTAGATGGCATACAAAAAGCCTATTATCAATTTGATAATCCATCTCAGCAAATTCAATCTTATGTTTTTGATTCCATTCGTTCTGAAGTACCAAAATTAATCTTGGACGATGTTTTTAGTGAAAAAGATAAAATTGCAGTAGCAGTCAAAGAAGAGCTTTCAGAGACCATCAGCGCTTTCGGTTATGAGATTGTTAAAGCCTTGGTAACAGACATCGACCCAGATGCCAAAGTAAAGCATTCAATGAATGAAATTAATGCGGCCAAAAGAATGAAAGAAGCAGCTAGAGAATATGCCGAAGCTGAAAAGATCAAAGTGGTTGCTGCTGCTGAAGCTGAAGCTGAAAGCAAGAAATTGCAAGGAGAAGGGTATCGCCAATCAACGAATTGCAATTGCCAATGGATTAAAACATTCTGTTGAAGAAGTGAAAGGGGCCATGGATAAGGGAGTAACTGGACAACAAGTGATGAACATGTTATTCATGACCCAACACTACGATACCATTGGTCGCTTATCAGACGGAAACGTGAGTACAATCTTTATGCCCTACTCCCCTAGCACAGTTGGTAATCTGCAAGCAGAGATTCAATCAGGTTTACTTGGGGTTGAGATGTTAAAAGACGCCAAAAAAGATAAGGAAAACAAGGTAAAATAACCTTAGCCTAATATGATGTTTAACATTTTAGTATTAATTGCATTCATAGCAGTAATAGCTGCTATTAGTAAAGTTTTTGAAGAAAGAAGAAGAAGAAAAGCCGCGAATGATAAATGGGAAAGGTTTAAAAAAACCAAAGCTAAGGATTGATTAAACCTTTGTACAATTTGAGCATTCAGATTTCTAGTTCATGATTAGTAATCAACGCTTGCCCAAAAATTTAGATTGCTTTTATTGTTTTCCTTATGAAAAAAATAAGTTCAAATTTGAATTGGGGTGCTTATTTGTTGGATTATGAAATGAATGGATCAATTGTTTTAAATTGTAAATTATTAAGCTCAAATTAAATCATGATAAGAATTACTTTAACCCTACTCCTACTCGGACTATTTATTTCGTTGAATGCTCAAGAAGAAAATGACAAAAATCTAGTCATTATACGGGTCATAGAATCAAGAATGGGTTATACAGGTGGATTTACCCCTGTTATTCACATTACCGAAAACGATGGCAGCTACAGAACAATAGAATTGGAAAAGCACTTTAAAGACTATTTAATTAAGTCGACAAGCAATCAAAAGAAGATTCATAAAGAATTGAAAAAGTACTTGAATGAAGGCTACGAAATCATAGGGCATACTAAGGGAATAGAGAGTATTGCCATTTGGTTTGAAGATTATATTTTAGTTAAATAAAAGTTTTAAAATTTGAACACAATAGACAAATGACGAAAATTTCAACCTTCCTTACTTTTGTTGGAGATCAATGTGGAAAAGCCGATGAGGCCATTGAATTTTACACCTCGACTTTTCCAAATTCAGAAATCTTAAAAATTATCAGATATGAGAAGGGAGAAGCTGGAGGAACACCTGAACTCATTAAATACGGAGAATTTAGCCTTAATGGAATAAGTTATATGGTTTCAGAGAGCAATTACAATCATGCTTGGGGTTTTAGTCCTGCTGTATCTTTATTCCTCGAATGCAATTCTGAAGATGAGATTCAACATTTATTTCAAAAATTATCATCCAATGGCGGACAAGTGATGGTTCCTCTAGATCATTACGATACAGGTGATTACGGATTTGGCAAAAAATACGGCTGGTGTGAAGACCAATATGGCATCTCTTGGCAAATGATTCTAAAATAGTGTTATGACAATAGCAACAGCTGCTCTTTTCATTCTTCTTGGATACTTAATCTACTATAGAAAAATGTTTTTTCTAATAGCTGGATACAACACCATGTCAGATAAAGAAAAAGCCAAGTATAAAATTGAGAAAATAGCACTAGTATTTAGAAATGTGATGTTTGGAATGGCAATTCTCATCTTGCTGACCTACCCTATATCAATCTATTTAGATGTTCAAGAATTACAATTTTACTCACTTGGTATTGCTTTAACTTTAGGAATTCCCTACCTACTTTTTAAGACCAATTCTAAGGAATATAAAAATTAATCGAGCTAGTTACAATTGCTAAATTGCTCTAGAAGAATTGATTAACCTTAATTTACAATTCTTTTACACAGTTTTATACAGGGATTAAATTCACAATTCTACTTTTATTCCAATCATAAAAAATAGATCTATGAAAAAAAGAATATTCAATACCCTTGGCCTTATTTGCCTTAGTGCTTTCATGGCTTGTTCACAAGCCAAAAATGAGGAGGAAACAATTGAGCAAAAAGAAAGTAAAACGAATGAAGAAACAGCGCAAGCTGAACCGCATCGATATGGTGGCTGGTATTGTCCAGATAATCTATACGGTTTCCCAGCAACAGACATTAATAAATGGCAAGATGTTCCAGTGGTGAATGGTAGAATGGCTACTAAAGAAGACACCCAAAACGAAAGCGCTTTGATTTTTGTTGACCAAGAAAAGTACCCAAATGCGAAACCTTTAAACATTCAAATGCCTCAGTTGGCGAGCATTTATAATGAAAATACAAATAGAGAAGACATAATTATCATCATCCAAGCGCTTAATATCGACAATGACTCTATCGTTGGATATCGATTTTTAAACGGAGGAAATGGAAGTGCTCGCTTAAGTGATGTGACCTTGATAAACAATGATGAAGTTGACCTAAATTCTGCTTCTAAATTTGTTAGAAATGAAATTGAAATTGATGCAACTCAGGAAGAGGTTTGGAACATTCTTACTAATGTTGCCCAATTGTATGCCTTACAGCCAATATTTGATCTGAATAAGGGAGCTTGATTATGAATGGAGAGAAGAGACAAATGTAAATTATCATTATCCTCATTCCGGAAAATTACGTGGTGCTTATGGAGGTTTCTTGTATGGAAACTATTACATACAAAATGATTTCGATTCTTCTCATTACACTGAAAAAATTCTCTTAACTACTGATCAGGAAACCAATTCAACTACTATGAAAATAGTTGGTGGCCCTTTCACAGAAGATTATTCTAAACAAAATGAGATCATTGCTGCCTGGGCTGAGCAGGTTAAAATTTTAAGCGAAAAAGAGTAAATCCATTGGCTAAAGTATCTTTGCTGCTAGTTTTTAGTCTAGCTTAGACCCTTTTACAAAAGGTGCTTTAGCCACTTTCATCTCTACTAATAGTGCAGGAATATCAACTTCAATAACTTGTTTTAATTCCAACTTTAGCAGTTTAATTTGCTTCTCAGCAATTGCCAAACTCTTTCTATGGCTTTGGCTTGGTCCATAGGTACTGTTCCGTGTACCCATAGCAGCAACTGAAATTCGTCTACCAATTGTTGGTTTTGATTTTTCACCAACTGCAGCCCTTATTGGGTCGCCACTCAATTGCATTTTCATGGTTTTCAATTTAATATCCAATTCATGAATTTTATGGTCGAGTTCTCCAGGCTCAACCTGACTCCTATCCAAGGCTATCGCCATCATTTTTACTTTTTCCTGGTTTTCTTTTAAAACAATATTTAATGCACTTACCTGTTGATTTAAATCCTCCAATTCTCTCCAGAATGAGGCTGTAATTTTAGGGCTACTGCCTTCTAAACTTCCTTTTCTTAATGGTTTTACCTCAAATTCTTGCGGAGAAGACCATCATCGTACTTTTACCATCCATAACCTTAATGAGGGTAGCAGAATACTTTCCAGGAGCAGCCATTAATCCTTTAGGGGCTTCATCTCTATTTTTTGGAAGCTTTGTACTTCGGATGCCATCAGAAAAAGGATACCTTAAGTCCCAAGCCACTCTGTTGATTCCTTTATTGCCCGAAGCTTTAATTCTACGAATGGTTTCTCCTTCAGCATCTTTTATGACTAAATACACTTGTGGTTTTTGTTGCTGATTTTCCTTCCTTAAGGTTTCCCAGCCTGGAAATTCAATTCCCTGGTCCTTCTTTAATTTTTCTTCTTCTTTTCTAATCGATGCTAAGGATTGAAATTTATTTTTTAAGTGGTAAGTGATGATGGCTCCAAATTCAGGATTTGGTGCAACAAAATGATCAGCACCCTGAGAGCCCTTTTTACTAAATCCTAATATTGGTCGTGGAATGTACCACCATGCATCTTTGATAGGAAATAGATGAGCTTCTTCATTCATGTTGTCTTCATTTACTTCGCGTAATGGGGCATAATCATCCAATACATAAAACCCTCGACCAAAAGAAGCAGCCACCAAATCATTTTCTCTTTTTTGAATGGCTAAATCCCGGAAAGAAATTGTTGGCAATCCTCCCTTTAATTGATGCCATTTTTTTGCTCCATTAAACGAAGCATAAATGCCAAATTCGGTTGCTAGAAATAGAAGATCCTTTTTCACATGGTCTTGAACCATTCGCCAGACTAAAGTCTTTTCTGGCAAATTGTTTACCATTTTAGTCCACGTTTTTCCTTTGTCATTGCTCCTAAAAAAGTAGGGCTTAAAATCACCGTATTTGTGGTTATCTAAAGAAATGTAAACTACATTTTCATTGAATAAATCTGCTTTTATATCATTTACGAATGCTGTAGAAGGTGCTCCTATGTTTTTAACTGAAATCTTTCGCCAGACTTCGCCATCGTTTTCACTTATTTGAATCAAACCATCGTCAGTACCAATATAGATTAACCCTTTTTTAACAGGAGATTCAGAAATTGAAGTAATGGTACTGTAATTAGACATCGCATAGATGTCCCAGGCATTGTCCCAACTTTGCTTCTTGCCCATTATTGGCAATTCTATTCGTTCAAGATCTTTAGTCAGATCATTAGAAATGGCTTTCCATGTATCTCCTCGATTTTCCGATTTCCAAACCCGCTGGGAAGCAAAATACAAAGTCTTAGCATCGTGCGGACTAACTAAAATAGGTGCATCCCAATTGAATCGCTCTACAGGATCATTTTCATTGGGTTGAGGTTGTATATAAACAATCTCACCTGTAGACATATCTACTCTTGTTAAATTGCCTTGCTGCCATTCTGCATATAAGATGTTTGGGTTTCCAGGTTCTGTAGCAGGCTGATGACCATCTCCAAACAAGACCACCCTCCAATCTGAATTCATTATTCCATGCAAATTGTCCGTCCGAGAAGGCCCTCCTTGAGTATTATTATCTTGGGTTCCTCCATAAAATGTTATAAAAGGGTTTAGCATCATCTACAGCAAGTTTATAATATTGAGTCAAGGGTAGATTCGACATCATGCGCCAATTTATTCCTAAATCGAAAGATTCATAAAGGCCACCATCGCTACCGACCAATAAATAGTTAGGGTCATTTGGCCTGAAGGCCATGGCATGATTATCACTGTGCTTGTGTTTTTCAGGCATTCTAGCGAATGTTTTTCCTCCATTTTCACTTACTTGTACCCTAACATCCATCAGATAAACTCGATCAAATTGATGCGGTGAAGCGTACAACTCTTGGTAATAATGAGAGGTCCCGTACCTCCTGAAACAGCAGAGGACTTCCTTTTCCAAGAGACTCCATAATCTTCACTTCTATAAACACCACCTTTTCGTCTATCCAACTCTATAGCAGCATATAAAACATTGGATTTCTGCGGACTTATTGTCAACCCAATTTTGCCCAAGTTTCCGCTTGGTAAACCCGCTTTAAGTTGTTTCCAAGTTTTCCCACCATCGATACTTTTATGAAGACCAGAACCAGGTCCGCCACCCATATAGGCAGCAACAGTTCGATGTCTGTCCCAAGTAGCAGCATAAATCACATTAGGATCATTGGGATCGATGGCCAAATCTGTAACTCCGGTCCATTTATCATCTCCTAAACTTTTGTTCCAAGTCACGCCGCCATCTTCAGAATAATAAAATCCTCGCTCTCCCCCACTATTCCATAATGGGCCTTGAACAGCTACATAAACAACATTTGAATTCTCTGGGTGGACAATGATCTCGGATATGTGTTCAGATTTTGTTAAACCCATGTTTTTCCATGATTTACCGCCGTCTTCGCTTTTATAAATGCCGTCTCCAAAGCTTAAATGCCTTCCTCCAACGTTTTCTCCTGTACCTACCCAAATGGTAGAAGTTTGATTAGGATCTATGCTAACACATCCAATGCCGTACACTTTTTGATGATCAAAAATTGGGTCCCACGTTATTCCACTATTTTTTGTTTTCCAAACTCCACCTGAGCCAGCCGCAACATACCAAACATTATCATTTTCAGGATGAATTGCGATATCGGCAATTCTCCCTGACATAAAAGCTGGGCCTAAACTTCTAAAGTGTAAGCCTTTCAGGGTGGTATCTGATATTGGATTGTTTTGAGCATGTAGTCCAATTGATAGGCAAAAGATTATGCTTATTGCTGCTTGTTTGATCATAATTCTGTTGGGTTTGGGGCTAAGCCCGAATGAATACAAGAATACAAAATTGAATGTAAACTTTAGATAAATTAAGGCTCATATACTATTTCATAGAAAATCAGTTAATGTAATTATTGAAATTGATAAGCTGAATAAAAATGGATAAACAAGAATTTTCTTTAACTAAACGAATCAAAAGTTTTAAGCATGCAATAAATGGCTTTAAAATCCTCCTTAAAGAGGAACACAATGCCAGAATTCACCTTGTAGCAGCCCTAATGGTTATTTCATTAAGCCTTTATCTTAAGCTAGACAAGATAGAATGGATGTTTATTCTATTTTCAATAGGAATAGTATTCATCGGTGAGATTCTTAATTCTGCAATTGAGAACCTTTCGGATTTTGTTTCTCCGAAAAAAAACCAATTCATAAAAAAAGCCAAAGATCTGGGCGCTGCTGCTGTGCTTTTGAGTGCGATTTTAGCGAGTATTATTGGACTTTTTGTTTTTCTCCCAAAATTCTAATGGTATAGCACATTGCCTTAAGTGCTTGATTTTGAAACCTTGAAACCTTATTTCCGTAAGTTAATTTGGTAGAATTGAGAAAAAAGATATAGTTCTATAAAAAATCCATAAGCAAACGAGATGAAAAGCTTATTACATTCAATAATTGCATTAAGTTTCTGCTCACTTGGTTATGCCCAAACAGGGCCAGGTGGTGTCGGATCAGATGACGGTACTTCAAGCCTTGAGTTTTGGTATATGGCGCAAGGAGAATCTTTTTCAAATGGTGATTTAGTTGGTTCAGTTACAGATCAATCTGGAAATGGAAGAACTTTAACGGCAGCTGGTGGCGAACGACCAAGCTTCACCTCTACAACCGCTGCAGCAAATAACATGCCCTCATTCCTGTTTAATCTAAATGATGAATTAGAAACTACTTATAATGGTAACTCTAATGAGAATATGAGTTTTGGAAATGGTGCTTAGTTACAATTCTGACCCAGGTTTAAATGTTGTCATTCAACATGGTGGAAGAAATACAATGGGAGTTTCTGGAACTGATGTATATACCGATTTTGTTGGTGGCTCAAATCATACAAGCACCACAACTGCTACGAGCACCTGGGCCTACCATTCTAAAACATTTGCCAATACTGGTGCAAATAGACTTCAATTTTATGAAGACAATACCAATACTGATAGTTTTACTCATACCATAGAAAATAGAACCAGTAATACTTGGATAGGCCGGCCACGGAAGTGGAGGCGGAACAGGTCTAGATGGTAGCATTGCTGAAGTATATAAGTTTTCAGAGGTTTTAAATACTGCTGAACAAATAATAATTGCCAATTATATGTCGGCAAAATACAACCTCACCTTGGGCGCAAACGACATCTATGATGAAGACAATGTAGGAAACGGAAATTATGATCATGATGTGGCAGGAATTGGTCGAGTTGATGCTTCTAACCTTCATGATGATTCAAGAGGTACTGGCATTGTTAGAGTGCTTAATCCATCCAATTTAGGAAATAATGAATTTCTTTTTTGGGGGCATGACAATGGTGATTTAGCCGCATCTGAGACTTCAGATGTCCCTGGGACTGTAACGGCTCGGTTCGACAGAGTTTGGAGAGTAAGTGAAAGAAATACCACAAATTCTTCCAATGTTAATGTGGGTAGATTGGATATTCGTTGGGATCTAAGT
>CBDCLY010000028.1:0-130076 GCA_965218715.1 Vicingaceae bacterium | reverse complement strand
CTTTGGAATTTATTTTCCAGGGATTTTCTATCATCCGATTAATTTAGGCTTTATTTTGTAAAAAATTAGTTTGATGAAGCTTGAAATAGGCGACCAAGTAAAAGTTATAGATGAAGCATTAGAGGGCAGGGTGACTAAGATTCAGGGCAATCAGTTTTGGGTGAATTGTCAGGATGGTTTTGATTACCCCTTTGCCATGCAACAATTGATAAAGATTGGAGATGCCGGAAGGATAGAATACCAAGGAAAATCATTTTCTATGGAAGAAGATAAACCAAGTGATATAATTCCTTCAAGGGGAGTGAACATCAATCTGAAAGGAAAAAAACCACTAGTGGATTTACACATGGAATATTTATTTCCAGACCATTCTTTTCGAAGCAATCATGAGGTGCTGAGCTTTCAATTATCCTGTGTACGTGAAGTCATTTATAAAGCAAAAAGGGCTAGGTATAGAAATTTAATATTAATACATGGAGTCGGACGTGGGATTTTACGTTCCGCAATCCATGATTTATTGAATGCTCAATATCCAGAAATAGAATATTTAGATGCTTCCTATCAATTACACGGACAAGGGGCTACAGAAATCATTATTCATGGTTTGGGAAAGGCTGAATAGTACTACCTTTGCGCAGTAAATCGTTCTATCGCTGTATTTTATATGGAGGAAAGTCCGGGCAGCACAGAGCACCATGCCCTATGAAAGTAGGGGTGCCGTAAGGTAACAGACAGGGCCACAGAAATAAACCGCCATTTTTTGGTAAGGGTGAAATGGTGAGGTAAGAGCTCACCGCTTCTAAGGTAACAAGGAAGGCTAGGTAAACCTCTTGGGCTGAAAAGTCAAATAAACCGGAGATAAAGTTGCTCGCTTTTCCGGAGGGTAGACTGCTTAGATAAATGATAGAAACCGAAAGGAACAGAACCCGGCTTATAGATTTACTTTTTAAAACCGCTTAGGCGGTTTTTTTTATGTGGTGTTTAAAAGCAAACCATCCTTCATCTCATACTGACGGTCACACTGTTTTGAAAGCTCTGGATTGTGCGTAACTATGATGAAGCTCTGTTTGAATTCATCTCGCAATTGAAAAAACAATTGATGAAGGTTTTCTGCATTTTTCGAATCCAAATTTCCAGAAGGCTCATCCGCAAAAATAATTTCAGGTTCATTCATCAAGGCTCTTGCAGTGGCAACGCGCTGTTGTTCGCCTCCCGACATGGCTTTTTGGTTTGTGCAATAGTCGATCTCTTAGTTCCAATTGATTGAGTAAATCACTTGCTCTTTCCATGGCTTTAGATTTGCTCATTCCAGCTATTAGTCCGGGTATTGCAACATTTTCTTGCGCCGTAAATTCTGGAAGTAAATGATGAAACTGAAACACAAAACCAATGTTTTGGTTTCTAAAAGCAGCAAGCTGTTTTTCCTTCATCGAACTGATCTCATTATTGCCATAATGCAGTTTGCCTTGATCAGCCTTAAGGAGCGTTCCAAGAATTTGTAAAAGAGTTGTTTTCCCAGCTCCTGAGCTTCCTACAATGGAGACAATCTCTCCCAGGTTCAACACTTAGATTCACACCCTTAAGGATGGGAAGGTTCTTAAATTTTTTATGCAAATTTTCAGCCCGTAGCATGCCAATTAGTTTTTACGAATTTAGAAAAATTAATCCGTTAGATTCCTGATGGAATTGCTAAAAGATTAAAGGCAAATAGCTATTTTTGAAGCCTAAAAATTAGGTAGATGAACATTCACGAATATCAAGCAAAAAGAAACCCTAAAAGGATTTGGTGTAGCCATCCAAGAAGGTAAAGTAGCTTCAAGTCCAGCGGAAGCTGTAGAAGCAGCAAAAGAGCTCAATGCCCAAACTGGAACAGATTGGTGGGTCATTAAGGCGCAAATTCATGCAGGAGGTCGCGGAAAAGGCGGTGGTGTTAAGTTGGCGAAGAGCATTGAAGAGGTAGAAAGAATTGCTGGAGAGATTTTGGGAATGCAATTGGTTACTCCCCCAAACTTCTGCCGAAGGAAAAACTGTTCACTCGGTATTGGTAGCACAAGACGTATATTATCCAGGAGAAAGTGATACGGAAGAGTATTACATGAGTGTACTGTTAAATCGTTCTACAGGAAAAAACATGATCATGTATTCTACAGAAGGTGGAATGGACATTGAAGCCGTAGCAGAAGAAACTCCACACCTAATTTTTCATGAAGAAATTGATCCTTCAGTTGGATTGCAAGGTTTTCAAGCAAGAAAAGTTGCATTTAACTTAGGCCTATCTGGGAATGCTTTTAAGGAGATGACAAAATTTGTTTTCGCTTTGTACAAAGCATATGAACAAACAGATTCTAGTTTGTTTGAGATCAACCCAGTCTTGAAAACTTCCGATAATAAAATCATTGCTGTAGATTCTAAAGTTTCATTAGACGAAAATGCTTTATTCCGTCACAAAGACTTAGCAGCCATGAGAGATACTCGTGAAGAAGATGCAACAGAGGTTGAAGCAGGCGAAGCAGGATTGAATTTTGTAAATCTTGATGGTAACGTTGGATGCATGGTGAATGGTGCAGGATTGGCCATGGCCACTATGGACATTATTAAATTAAGTGGAGGAAACCCTGCTAATTTCTTAGATGTTGGTGGTACCGCTAATGCAGAAAGAGTAGAAAAAGCATTTAGAATTATTTTGAAAGACGAAAATGTACAAGCCATCTTAGTCAACATCTTTGGAGGCATCGTTCGATGTGATCGTGTTGCACAAGGCGTTGTTGATGCCTATCAAAATATTGGTGACATTCCAGTTCCAATTATTGTTCGTTTGCAAGGAACTAATGCCGAAGAAGCGAAAAAAATCATTGATGATTCAGGATTAAAAGTACATTCAGCAATCTTATTACAAGAAGCTGCAGACCTAGTTGCAGAGGTATTGAACTAAATTAAAAAAAGACTCCCTTGAGTCTTTTTTTATGAATATTTGGTTTATATCATAAACTAATTTATATTTGTGACAAATTTACAATCATGAAATCAGCATCAGATCAAATTCAGATCATCGAAGAGATGATACAATCTACAAAAGGAAACATCAAGGAGGGAAGCATCTTCTATTTTATTATGGGGGTGGCTAGTGATGATTGCAGCCATTAGTAATTATTATTTGTTGGTGGTTGTGGAATACAAACACCATTTTATTGCTTGGCCAATATTAATGAGCCTAGGAGGCATCATTAGTGGAATCATAAGTTATCGTAGAGGGAAAACAAAAACACACAAGACGTATTTAGAAACGGCAATGTCAAACATGTGGTTTTCCATTTTCATGGTTTTGCTCATCACGCTAATTGGCATGAAAGAAATTGGTCCGGAGGCGGCTTACCCTATAGTTTTAGCGCTTTATGGCTTAGGAACTTTTGCTAGCGGAAGAATTATGCAATTCATTCCTCTTCAAATAGGAGGCATTTCAGCTTGGGTATGTGCCTTAATTGCATTTCATGTTTCATTTCCAGATCAATTGATCTTATTCATGGTGGCCATTTTACTATCATACATCATTCCAGGGCATTTGTTAGCTAGCTTAAAAAAGGAAAATGTTTAAAGACTTAGATCCCTTATTGCATTCCCAATTGAGATTAGCGATCGTTTCATTATTAATGGCCGTAGAGGAGGCTGACTTCACATTCATTAAGGAGAAGACGAGCGCCACGGCTGGCAATTTAAGTGTGCAATTGGACAAGCTAGAAAAGGCTGGATACATCAAAATCACCAAAAGTTTTAAAGGGAAGCGGCCATTAACTACTTGTAAAATAAATGCTAAAGGAAAGAAAGCCTTTGAAACATATGTCAATCATTTAAAAACTTACATTAACAAATAATTATGAAAACAACAGGCATTAAGTCTATTGATAATAGCAAGTTCAATGCTTTTTTCGCAGGAAGAAAGTTATTACAATCAGGAGGTGAAATCTAAAATTGAAAAACTCGACTTTATGATTGGAGAATGGAAAGGAGAGGGATGGATCATGGATTCTAAAACTCGTGAAAAACAAAATTTCGAACAAGCGGAAAGCATTCAATACGGATTGGATGGCACCATTATTCAAATTCAAGGAAAAGGATTAAGTGATGGGCGAATTGTTCATGATGCCTTAGCTATCATTCATCCAAATGAAGAGGGAGATTATTTCTTTACTTCCTTTCTAGGCGATGGTAGAAGCGGTAAATACGAAGCCGTTCATGAAGGTGAAAAAATCATCTGGACCATACCAACTCCACAAGGAGAAGTAAGATACACCATCACGATAGCTGATGGCAAGTGGAATGAGAAGGGTGACTTTGGCATGAATGGACAATGGTATCCTTTTTTCGAAATGAATTTTAAACAAACAATAAAATGGAAAATAGTACAGAGAATAATCAAAAATTATATGAAGAAGCTGAAGGGAGAGTTCAGTTCAAACAACATGCAAAAACCTATGTAGTCATCAATCTATTGATTTGGGGCGTTTGGTTTTTTACTCGTGGAATGTACGGTCATTACGATGGCTTTTGGCCAATTTTTCCAACAGTAGGTTGGGGTTTTGGCTTATTCTCACATTATCGTGGTGCTTACCAGAACAACCATTCAGCCATTGAAAAAGAGATGGAAAAAATAAAAAGAGAGAGAAATCAATAATTACTTCTGAATGAGGTAATACATGCAAGTGGTGAAATAATTTCTAATAAAGGGCAGTTTACTTAACCAAGTCGACTGCTCTTTTACTCTCCAGTTGAATTTGTATTCGTAAATCGGATTGATGAGGTAATATTTCCTATTCAATACTTGGTAGTCATGCTTTTTCACCAAACGCTCAAATCGTTCGATACTGATTCCAGTATCTTTAATCTCCATCAACTCTTCTATCGTTTTTTCAGATTCACCAAAAGCTTTCAAGATCATTCTATATAAAGGCCTTGGGAGAAGATGATAATAGGGCAGTTTACTTGCCCATTTATTCTTGGCGATTTGTTGATGACCACCAAACGGCATTTGCCAAGGAGGGAATCCAAAGAAAATACAACCTCCAGGTTTAAGAAAGTCTTTGAATTTGCCCATTATCTTATCTTGATCATAGATGTGTTCAATTACATCTTTTAAAACAATGAGGTCAAAACGGTGAGGCATTTCAGTATCGATATCCACTTCATAGATGTCTTTGTTTACTAAAAAGGCATTCCCCTTCTCTAAAGGTTCTTTAAGTAATTCTTTAGCACGTTCATAACGGCCTTCCTGAAGTTCTACTCCAGTGCCAATGCAACCTTTAGAAATAAATGCTTTTAATACTCCACCTTCTGCACAACCAATTTCCATAACATGAATGCCAGGCTCTACTGCAATTTTCTCTTCAATAAAAGGAATAACAAATCGAAGCGCATTTTCCTCCTGATATTGGATATAAGTCAGCTTGTCTTTATGAAAATCAAAGGCCATAATTTCTTCCTAAATTGGCGTCTAAAATTAGGGGAAATAATCGGATGAAGCACATTGGAATTATAGGACTTGGTTATGTTGGTAAAGCATTGAAAAAAAGGCTGATTTCTGAAAAATTTCATGTCTATTCTTGGTCACGAAGTCTTAACAATCCTGAAAACTTTGAATTTTCATTTCATCTAGAAAATGACTTTGAACTGAACATCGATGTTGAACTCATCAAATCATTGGATGCAATCATCTATACCATCCCACCTACACAAACTGGTTTTGATTACCTAAAACGATTTAAGGAATTCATTCATTTCATTAAAAGGCTCAAACCAGGAATACGATTTGTCTTCTTAAGTTCAACCGGGGTTTTTGGAAATCAAATTGGAGAGTTTGATGAGAATGATAAAATTATTCCAACAAGCGAAAGGTCTAAATTATTGGCAGAATTAGAGGAAGCAGTGATTAACCGTTTCCAAACGAATTTTAATGTTCTTCGACTGGGTGGAATCATTGGCCCCGAAAGGCATCCTGTGAAAAGCCTGGCTAAGCGAAAGCAGATTAAAGGGAAAAATCATCCCCTTAGTTTGTGTTACCTGGATGATATTTCTGCCGCAATGGTCTTTCTTCTTAACTTGACGCAAATGCCCAAAATCGTTCATCTTGTTTCCCCTAATCATGTGCTTAAATCTGAGTATTACAATTCAATTGCTAAAAGTCAAAATTTGGGTGAATTGGATTTTGATCAAAGCGATACAAGTTCTGGAAAGAAAATCTTGAGCAACTGCCTTGATAAACTTAATTTTGAGTTTAAATATCCATCACCGATAGATTATCCTATTCAATGAGAAAAATCAGCTTTGGACTTCTTGGTTTGACATTATTTGCTTTGGCTTACTTTTTACCCAATTCAGTGCATGCACAATTGTATGAATTTGGAATTAATGGCGGCTATAATGTAAACCGATTGGTGCCAGAAACCAATACGCTAAATAATTCTTATTTCATCCGACAGGGTAGAGTCGGTGGAGGTTATTCAATAGGAATGTATTATCAAGTTGGGCCTCCAAAAGCTCAGCCAAAACCTGGCTTGAACCTTAAATCCATTATTTTATACGAAGGAAGCTTCTGCAGGTGTGGCGCTAATTTATCAGCCACAAAAACCTTGATCAATGGTAAGAAGTCCTTTCAAAACATTAATTACCTCATGTATAGAGGAGATTATAGTGCAAAATACATGTTGGGAATAGGGCGACTTAGATTCATGGTGGGTCCACAATTGACTTATCTGTTTTATTCTGGTTTTAGAGTTGATCAATTGCACGGATTAAGGACTGCACGTTCGCATTTCAACCGACTTTCCTATGGTTATGAGGCAGGTATCGGAATTCAAGTTGGGCCATTTAGAGCCTCTGGCAGAATGGGCCAAGCCCTTAGTAAATTTGGGAAAAGTTTTCAGGGCGCTTCCGTAAACATGAAGAACACGCAATACAAAATCATGATTGCTTATCGATTAAAACAAAAGCATAAAGGATCCTATTGGGAAAGTATCAAATGGGACTAAAAAAGAATTATTGTTTTATTACCTTTAGCTCAATAATTAAGCTCCCTACCTCATTAAAGATTCTACCACACTAAAAATTGCAAGTGCCCTCGCCTTTTCTCCAAGAGCTGAAAACCTATTGTTTGAAGCCTTGAGAATTTGTACTAAGCTAAAAGGCGAACTTTTACTTATTCATGCTGGAGAAAACAATCCTCGACTAGAAAAACAATTGGAGTCATTATTGACTAAAGTTGGAATCAATCGTGATGAAGTAAAAATCATTTGGAAAGAAGGCAATCCGGTTGATGTATTGTGTGAGGTTTGTAAAGATGAGCAAGTAGATTTGCTAATTCTAGGAGCCATGCAACATGAAAACATGTTCAGGTACTACATGGGCTCGGTTGCGAGAAAAATATCTAGAAACCCGCCTTGTTCTCTTTTGTTGGTTACCAATCCTGAATTGGGAGAAAGTAATCTAAACACCATTGTAGTAAATGGATTAGATCATCCCACAACATTTAGTTCAATGGAGATGGCCTTTCATTTTGCAGATGCATTTGAAACCAAACAATTAATGGTGGTAGAGGAAGTAGCCAAAGCCAAAATAAAAACCAAGGTAGAAGATGATATTAGCTTGCAAAAAGTACTTGAAGAAAAAGAAAGACTAAGCAGCATAGAAGATCAAAGAATCAATAGTTTATTAAAACAATTACCAGAAATTCAGCAATTGCGGGTTCATTCAACCTGTGTTTTTGGAAAGCTGGGATATTCCATCGGCCATTATGCGGCAGTGAAAAAGGCAGATTTATTGGTCATGAACGGGCCAGATAAAAAATTGGGTTTTCTCGATCGATTTTTCCCTCATGATTTGGAATACATTTTATCAGATCTTCCTTGTGATTTATTAATTCATAAACCCACAGTCAATGCCTGAATCTAGTAAGTCGTGGGCGCAAGACCTCATTTCTGGTTTTGTTGTTTCACTCATTGCCCTCCCACTGGGTTTGGGATTGGCCATTGCTTCAGGAGTGCCTCCTATGGCGGGAATTGTGGCAAGTGTTATCGGTGGAGTCATAGTGGCTATAATTGGAGGTTCACATGTTACCATCAGTGGTCCAGGCAATGGTTTGGTGGTGGTAATATTGAGCGCAGTACTTTCTTTAGGAGAAGGTGATTTGCTTCAAGGCTATTATTTTACCTTGGGTGCAATTGTGGTTTCTGGTGGATTAATGATTTTGTTGGGTTTTCTTCGTTTAGGAAACCTGGCTGACTTCTTTCCATCCTCTAGCATTCAGGGAATGTTGTCTGCAATTGGCCTCATCATTATTGCCAAACAAATTCATGTAATGCTAGGCAATCCAGGATTACAGGAAGCCAATAGCCTCATGTCATTGATCAGAACACCAGAATCCATATTGGCTTTGTTTCAAGGAAATTTCATCCCTTGGGTTGGGATCATTGGGGTTTTGAGTTTAGCGCTAATGGTGCTGTATCCTAAAATTCCTTTTCGTTCCTTTCATGCGATTCCTGCACCAATGTGGATAGTGGTTGGAAGCATCGCCTTTTATTATTATTTCCAATTCTTCACATCTGCTTCTTTTCCAATTGAAGCCAAAGACCTTATTCAGGTTCCTGAGAATTTATTGGATGGCATTGCCTTTCCTAATTTTTCGAAGTGGAACACTGGCAATTTTGTAATTGCGGTCATTGGGATAACACTCATTGCCAGCATAGAATCCTTGTTAAGCATAAAAGCAGTAGATCGATTGGATCCACAAAAGAGACGATCCAATGCCAATAAAGACCTCAAGGCAATAGGATTGGCCTCAATTCTTTCAGGATTTCTAGGCGGTTTGCCTGTCGTGATCGTCATTGCTAGAAGCTCTGTTAATGTTAACAATGGAGCAGTATCCAGAAAATCTAACTTTTTTCATGCTTTATTGGTTTTCTTAATGTTAGCCCTTTTCGGCACTTATTTGAACCAAATTCCCTTGTCGGCATTGGCAGCCATATTAGTTTTTACAGGATATAAATTAGCTGCTCCAAGTCACTTTAAAAGAATGTTTCTTGCTGGAAAGGATCAGTTTATTATTTTTCTTGTCACCCTTTTCTCCACCCTCATCTTTGGGTTGGTAATCGGAATTGGTATCGGCATTTTAGCTACCTATTTAATTCAGCTGTACCTCACCGAAGACCGTTGGGAATTTTTTAAACAACCTTTCAGACCCAATACCTTGATGTTTGAAGAGGCAGATGGAAGCATGGTCTTAAGTGTTAGAGGCCATTCTAGTTTCATCAATTTTCTTAGCCTTAAGTCGCAATTGGATACCGTACCAGCGGGTACAGATTTGATTCTAGATTATTCCTTAGCCAATTTTATTGATTCTTCTGTGATGGAACATGTGCATCATTTTAATGAAGATTTTAAGAAAAAGGGTGGAACCTTAGAAGTTGTCGGATTGGACATTCACGATACGCATTCCAATCATCCTTTTGCAGCCAGAAGGTTAATCCGTCTGACTTCCTTCATTAAAAAAGGGCGGAATTTTAACCAATCGTCAACTATTGCTAAAAGAGTTTTCTAAAGAAATAGATTGGTCCTTTAAAACCAATTCCGTTTTTGAAGTTCCATCATTAAAAGATTTTCCCTTCTTTAGAACAAAGTCCATCGACCATGCCTACAATGTTTTTAAAGGGAAATACAATGACATTCCTCTTCGCTTAATGGATCTTGAATTTTTTGAAGGAGAGTTCATCGCTCGAGAGAATCATAAGCATACCATAATGCTTATCGAGACCCCTTGGGAAATGCCAAAATTTCGGCTCGACAAAGAAGGGGTGATGGATAGAATTGCTGGAATGGCTGGTTTTCAAGACATCAACATTGATGGACATGAAGATTTCTCGCATCGCTTTTTATTAAGAGGTGAAGATGAAAAGGCCATCATCAAATTCTTTAGTGATGATTTGATCCTCTTTTTCGAAAGCCATCCTTATTACCACATTGAATCAAATGGCAAAAGCTTAATCATTTTTAAAGGTCAACGTGTTTCTACCATTAGAGAAGTGAAGGCCTTGGCCAGTTTTGGGAAAAGTCTAACTGACGAACTTCTTAAATTAGTTGATCAGCCTAGTGTGAAATAAATGCTTCTTCTTTATCCCAGAAAAAGCCAATAGAAAATTTTCTCCGCTAGATTTTAACTTGAATTTGGCCTGCAATTGCTGAGCATTTAAAGGATAATTTTTTGCTATCACATGCATTGTGCTTTTTTTGATTTCGTTCCCTTTCACTTCTTTTATTAGCTCGAAAGCCCTTCCAGGAAAAGTGGATATTAGTTCTTTAGAACTGTAGATGTGAGTGTTGGCTGCTACCTTCGAAACATTGAATTGCTTGGCTAAAGATTTATATCCTGCACTCTTTGATACTGCAGCATTTGGAACGTACAAGTAGGGCAGTGCTAATTCATGTTGGATTTGTATTGCATCTTCTTCCGCCTGATTAAATGAAAAAGATGAATTCTTATGCATTAGATCAATAGCGTGTATTTCACAATCCTCAGTTTCGGATTTGCCAAGCATTAACAAAACTTCTTTGCATTCACTTTCCCATTCCAACACATGAATAGTATGGCAGTTTGGAAACAATCTTTTCGCTTCCTTTAAATCCAGCATGGGAGAAAATTTAATCAGACAATGATCAGCCAGTTCAAATATTCTCGGCAAGAGTTCTAAAACATTGGGCAAACAATCTTCTGGTAAGAATGCTTTTCCTTTTCCAGGCCGTCTGTCTGGGTCCAGGTAAATCAAATCCACTTTTTCTGTCCAATTGAGTAGCAATTCTTCCGCAGTCTTTTGAGAACAAGTAATGTTTGTTGCTACTAAGGCCTCAAAGTTTTCTTTAGTCAATGAATATAGAGCAGGATTCAATTCATTGTAGGCATGCTGCTTAAACTCTTTGGAAAAAAAGTAGGAGTCAATGCCCATTCCGCCAGTTAAATCTAGGCTAGATTGGCCCTTTATTAATTTGGACTTAAACTCCGCGGTAGCCTCAGATGAAGATTGAGAAACAGATTTAGCAACAGGGAATTGAAAATTGGGGAAATCTTTTAAAAAGGGAAACTTCTTCTTGGCCTTTTGCCAACCATTAATTTGGTTGAGGATGTACTCTCTTGGCCAATCCTTTTGTTTGCTAATTTTTAGGCTGATATCTGAGATGTTCTCAGCGATATTCTCTAGGATAAACTCTTGAATTTCAGCATTCATTATTCCTCAGAAAAAACAAAAGAAATGATGTTGGCACCCATTCGAAAAGCCTTCAATCGAGTGGATTCCGAATCCAAATGGATTTCTTGATCCTCCCAACCATCGCCCAAGTCGGCTTCATAGGTATAGAACAAAACCAGACGACCATCTTTCACAATGCCATGGCCTTCAGAGCCTTTGCCATCATGTTCATGTATTTTTGGCGGACCACCTTCAAAATCGAATTGCTGATGATAGATGGGATGATCGTAGGGGATTTCAACTAAATCTTCTTCGGGAAAAATCTTTTTAATTTCTCGTCTAATGAACTGATCCATCCCGTAATTATCATCAATGTGCAGAAATCCTCCAGCCAATAAATAGCTTCTTAGGTTTTCTATTTCTTCTAGGTTGAAGACCACATTTCCATGTCCAGTCATGTGCAGCATTGGGTAATCAAAAATCTCTGGACTACCTGGTTCAACTATTGCCTGTTCCAAATCAATTTGTGTATTCATCTGCTGATTGCAGAAGCGGATAAGGTTGGGTAAAGATGTTTCTAAGTTGGCATACCAATCTCCTCCGCCATTATATTTGAGCAAAGCAATCTGTGTGTTTTGTCCAAGCATTAAAAAAGAGGACAGCATGAAAGTGATGGAAAATAGCAACCTAATCATTGAGCAAATTTAGTGTATGACAAGCAATAATTGCAGCCGTTTCTGTTCTTAATCTGCTTTCTCCCATCTCTATGGAAATGAAGCCATTTTTTGTAGCCAATTCAATCTCACTCGGACTAAAATCTCCTTCTGGTCCAATCAAAAGCAAAGCCGGTTGATTTGCTTGGTGCGCTTCTTTTAAAGGAATCCTTGAAAAGGAATCATTGCAATGGGCGATGAATTTTTCACCCGACCAGTCCGATTGCATCAGCTCATTAAAACTTTGCATCTCATCCAATTGTGGAATCATGGTTTTTTTAGATTGTTTCACGGCACTTTCAATGATGCGTTCTTGTCGCTCTTGTTTTAAATGTTTTCTCTCTGAATGATCGCAAAGAATGGGACTGATTCTGTCGATGCCAATCTCCGTTGTTTTCTCGAGGACCCATTCCCATCTATTGGTGTTTTTGGTTGCAGCAATGGCAAGATGAACACCAAAAGAACTGGGCTGGTTGGAAATTTCCTCAATAATTTTAAGCTCAGCAGATCGTTTATCCAATTGACTGATTTCAGCGATTACCAAATGGCCTTTTCCATCGGTAATTTCAATTTGATCACCAATTTTAGAACGCATGACTTTAATCAAATGGGCAGCTTCACTTGCTGGCAATTCGAGTGTGTTTTCTAATTTTTGGGGAAGGATAAAGCGGGGGAGGTCTTTAGTCATGGGCATCTAAAGATTTCTATTTTTTATTTTCGAAGTTAGCTTTAATTTAGCCAATAAATTTGGGAAGATGAAGAAAATTTTAGTGGCCAATAGAGGGGAGATAGCATTGAGAATAATGCGCTCTGCAAAAGAGATGGGAATTCAAACGGTAGCAGTTTATTCTGATGCAGATCGAGAAGCACTTTTTGTGCGCTATGCAGATGAAGCAGTGAACATTGGTCCGGCAGCCTCTTCAGAATCTTATTTAAGAGGTGATGTGATCTTGCAAGTATGCAAGGATTTAAATGTTGAAGGCATTCACCCAGGGTATGGTTTCTTATCAGAAAATGCCTCCTTCACTCGTGCTGCAAAGAAAGCAGGTATTGCATTTATTGGGCCTTCACCAGAAGCCATGGAAGTAATGGGAAGCAAATTGGCGGCAAAAGCTGCTGTTAAGGATTATGGAATTCCTTTAGTACCAGGAACCGATGAAGCCGTTACCGATGTTGCAGCTGCCGAAGCAATCGCTAAAGAAATTGGATTTCCTATTTTAGTGAAGGCCAGCGCAGGTGGCGGTGGAAAAGGCATGCGTGTAGTTGAACGGGTAGAAGATTTTAAAGAACAAATGGATAGAGCGGTATCTGAAGCCATCTCTTCCTTTGGCGATGGTTCTGTTTTCATCGAACGATTTGTTGGTTCGCCAAGACACATCGAGATTCAGATTTTAGCAGATACTCATGGCAATACCGTTTACCTTTTCGAAAGAGAGTGCTCCATTCAAAGAAGGCATCAAAAAGTAATCGAGGAGGCTCCTTCTTCCGTTCTCAGTCCAGAGCTTAGAAAGGCAATGGGAGAATCTGCTGTTCAAGTGGCTAAAGCTTGTGATTATGTTGGAGCAGGAACAGTTGAGTTCTTATTGGACGAAAACCTGAACTACTATTTCTTAGAAATGAATACTCGATTGCAGGTAGAACATCCTGTTACTGAGCAAATCACCGGACTCGATTTGGTTAAAGAGCAAATCAAAATTGCCAGAGGAGAAGCTTTAAGCTTTAAGCAAGAAGATCTAAAAATCTTGGGTCATTCTTTTGAAGTAAGGGTGTATGCCGAAGATCCAACGAATAATTTCTTGCCAGACATTGGAACATTAAAAACGTATGTAAGGCCACAAGGTCCGGGCATACGTGTAGACGATGGTTTTGAAGAAGGCATGAGCATTCCCATTTATTACGATCCAATGATTGCCAAATTGGTGAGTAATGGAAAAGATAGAGAAGAGGCACGACTAAGAATGATAAGAGCCATAGAGGAGTATGAAATTTCTGGTGTAAAAACTACCCTAAGTTTCTGCAAGTTTGCTTTGGAACACGAGGCCTTGATCTCTGGAAACTTTGACACCAATTTTGTGAAACATCATTTCGAGCCAAGCTTACTTGAAACCAAAGATGAAGCTGCCGAGGAGATTGCTGCATTAATGGCGGTTCATTGTTTTGAGAATCAAGCAAGGACAGAATCAAAAGTAAAAAGCGAAAGCCCTGTCGCAAGATCCAATTGGAAAAAGAATAGGGTTTAAATTGCTTTTTTTATCGCGTGGCGGTCTAAGATCTTGAATAGATCATCTTTTAAAGGAGGTGCAACTGCAACAATTTCTTTTCCGTGCAGCCAATTTTGTTTTTTAGAAAAATCAGCAACGTAGCCTCCTGCTTCTTTTACAATTAATGCACCTGCGGCTACATCCCAAGGGCTTAAACTGTACTCGAAATAGGCATTGAACCTTCCACAAGCAAGGTAGGCCAAGTCAACGGCAGCTGAACCTATTCGTCGGATTCCTCGCGTAGTTTGCGCAAAATCTTTTAAGATTTCGAAATAAGGGTTCAACCTTTCGAAATCATAATAGGGAAAACCTGTAGCGATTAATGCATTTGAAAATTTTGCTTCTTCACTCACTCGAATTGTTTTCCCATTTAAAAAAGCTCCACCATCTTGATGCGCCAAAAAGCATTCGTCTCGCATCACTTCATAAACCATCCCCAAAACGATTTCCCCTTTGTATTGTAAGGCAATACTTATGGAGAATACTGGAATTTGATGCAAGAAATTGGTAGTGCCATCCAAGGGATCCACGATCCAGATAAAAGCTTCATTTTGATGTGCCGCGCTTCCTTCTTCCACCAAAAAACCAGCCTCAGGTAATAGGGTTTTCAAACCCTTCACCAATCGGATTTCTGCCTGTTTGTCGACATAAGAGACTAAAGAATTCAATGATTTTGTTTCAATGGCGCCTGATGCCACTTTACCCAATTCATCTTTAAGAAATTGTCCAACAGATTTGCCCAAAGCACTAACAGCTTCGGCAAGGGTTTTTAAATCCAAGGAAGGATTATCCTTCATTCGGAAGGTATTTTGATTTGTTTTTTGTGAAATACCAAATGCCAAATAAACCAGAAACAAAGAGGAGTATGGCAATCAGTTCTGCTTGTGTTGCAGAAATTCCTAAAAAGTGATAATCAGGGTTGATTCGGATTTTTTCGATGAAAAAACGCTCAATACCATTGAGGCTTAAGTAGATGGAAAAGATTACTCCGGGAATGGCAATTCGTTTTCTCAAATTCCATAGAATGATGAAAATGATTCCTGCCATGATGGTTTCATAAAAAGGGGTAGGCCAGGCATTTCCACTAATGCTTTCTAGGCCCATTCTGTGAAAATCGGCCCTTAAATCCATGCCCAAAACATTGTTCGGGTAATTGTAGGCCCAGGTCCATTCAGGGAGAAAACTTAAAAATTCTGGTTGCGGACTGTCATTTGGCATTCCCCAATCTCCATCACCGGCTAACTGACAACCAACTCTTCCCATGCCATAAGCAGCCATAAGTCCAGGTGCACAAGCATCAGCAACATGAACCCATTTTAATCCTTGCTTTTTTGCATAGAGTAAAACAGATAAGCCACCTACGATTAAACCACCATAAATGCTCAATCCGCTAAAAGAGATCAAAGCATCGATAGGGTCAGCCATGAATTCTTCGAGGTTTTCTAAATTGTGAAAAACCTTCGCCCCTAAAATTCCTGCAATTGCAGCAATCATTGTCATGTTACCTACCAACTCATAAGGATGCTGCGTTTGTTCTTGTATCTCTGGTTTCTCTAAACGGTCTTTCTCTTTCTCTCGGTAACGGATGAATGCAAAAAAGCCTGCCCCAACGATTCCAGCCATTAAATGACCTTGAGTGGAAAGCATATAAGCTTGAGGATCATCAGCAACTGCATCGTAATTGAGAATCATTCCGATGAATTTATAAGCCAAAACAAAACCGATTAATGCATTGCTCAATAAATCTGAAAAGCTAGCTTTCTCTCCAACTTTTACCTTGATTTTCTTGGACTTAAGGTAATTCAAGGCTTCCTTCCGCTTTAATTCTTTGGTGAATAAGTAGGCAGCAATTAAAAAGGATAGTGCAACAAAAAATCCAAAGGTTGGAAAGGGTAGAGGAAGGTTTAAGCCAAAAAGGTCTTTAATGGCATCTGCAATAGTTGGGTACATGTGGTTTTATAAAGGATCAAAGTTAAAGAACAATAAGACTAAGCTAAGCGCTATTGTATTTTTTATTCATGTAATCGACCGAGTCTTTTATCAATTCTTCAAGGATGGAAAGATCAACCTCGCTCAATCTCTTGATGTACAGGCAAGATTTTCCTGTTTTGTACTTTCCAAGCTTCGCCAATAAGTCTGCATAACGCTTAAATCCTGGCATGATGTATAGTGTCATTGCCGTTTTTCTCGGAGAGAACCCGACAATGAAAAAGTCGCCTTCTCTGCCACTTTCATACCTGTAATGGTAATTGCCAAAACCAATCAAACTTGTTCCCCACATTATTGCCTCTTCGCCAGTAACTTTTTTCATTAAATCGAGGAGAAATAAAGCATCTTGTTTCTTTTCTTCTTGCTCAACTGAATTGATAAAATCCAAAACGGAGGTTTTGGTCGCTATGGTTTTATTGCCTGCCATTTTAGTTTAGTTTATGTGACGCAATTAGCTGGAATTCAGGAATTTTCACTTCAAAAAACTCATCGCTTTGCATGCGTTTCATGAGGTAGGTTCCCCACATCATTCCCATGTCGGAACTCAACTGACAAAAAGAATGGTATTCATGAAATTGATTTGGATGAATAATGGGTTGTTCTCCAATTACACCTTCTCCTTTTACTTCTTGATGTTCAGAAGAGGAATCAAAAATGTACCAATGTCGCTTTAATAATTGGACTGCCTCAGTTCCTTGATTTTCAATTTTAATCTGGTATTGAAAAATAAATTTTCGTTCTGAAGCTTTGCTGTGTTGAGGTAAATAAACTGGCTCTACACTGATGAGGATATTATCGGTTATCTGTGTCCACATGTAACAATATTAGCAAAAACTAGGATTAGTCAATGCTTCGAAAAGAGTTTTTCTTTTCATATCCTACCAATCTGTCGTAGACTTCACCATTTTTCCTATGGTAGACCAAAAAGTAATAATCGTTTTCTGTCTCAGAATGTGTGCCTTCAATGATGCTTAGATCGGCTTTGCTACCTCCTTTGGGTAAAACGGCATAAGCGTAATTGTAATAACCTTGTTTTAGCGGAGTGCTCAAGGTGTATTCTTTATTGATGGGAACATACTTCATTTTAAACTCCTCCTTAATTTGCCAATCTGTTAAAGCACCATAAACGTAAACGTCTCCTTGGTTGACAGGTGTTTCTCTCTTTAAGTTGAAATGCGTTACGAGGTAATCGGCTTCTCGGTTAACATCGCTGCTGTTGTCTCTTTTAATCAAGCGGTTCCCATTCAGGTCTTGCTGAGAATAATAGCGCTTAAACGATCGGGGTTCATTGGCCAAAACAAATAAATGGTATTGTTTTTCGATGAGCTGAATGCCATCCACATTCATTGCAGAATAGCGGATGTCTTTGGCATCAAAAAATCGGAACTCATTGTTGCCGTCAAATAAATTGCCTTCTTCATAATTGTACACCAATTTAGGGGTTTGCACAAACAAGGGTTTCAAAGAAGTAATGGCATTGTCCCATCTTCTGTTCTGCAAGAGCACCACTTTCAAATCCAAGAAGGGATCCACCACTGGATACTGATCCAAGTGTAAATTAAAATCAAGCTCTTGTTTGTAATCTCGATGTCTAGCTAAGGTAGCCAAGTGAATGTGTGTTTCTATGCTGATTCGTTTGTCCACCACTAAAAAACGCCGCGTGAGCACCAAGTCTTCTCGATCGCTATTGGCATAAACTTTTAAAATGTAGTTGCCAGAAAGTTTAAATCGCGTTTCATTGTTAGGAAAATCCAATCGAAAATGAATGAACTTAATCAGGGTATTGAAGGAATAACTGTAGTCGTCGATAAATCCGTTCATGAAACCCGATAAGTATTCTTGAGGGTTCAATACCGAGGGTTGCCAATTGGCATTGCAATGGATGAATTCGTAAGAATAGGTTTGAAATTCATTCGATAAATCATCAAAGCTGAGGCTCAATTGTTTTTGATCGCCCAAGAAAACCACTGGAAAACTTAATTCTTCATCCTTTTTATGAAGCTGAACGGTTTTGATTTTATCTTGATAAACATGATCATCAAAAATCACTTCAGGATAAAGGTCTTCTTCATAAACTTCTTCTTCCTCAACAAAACTGACTTCCTCTTGATTGCCTGCATCGGCCTGGCTCACCGACTTAGAAGAGGAGCAAGCCATGCTGCTTAGCAATGGAAATATTAAAAGGCAATTGATTACTGGTTTCAAGACGTTCTTCATCTTGCGAAGATAAGCAGGCAAGCTGGTTTATTGCAAGAGAAATTGAAGCCTAAACTTCCAAGCCTTATTCATATGGATTCTATATTAGGAAGCTGTTAAAAAAACTAAAACAAAACATGCACTCAAAGTGAGATAAATATTATTTTTGCAGCCGAAAATCAAATGATTATAGATAATGTCTAAAGTCCTAAAAATAAAAAAAGGTACCGACATCAAATTGGTAGGTGAGGCTGAGAAAATTTTAGCCGATGCACTTGTTTCTGAAACAGTTGCTATCAAACCGACTGATTTTGCTGGCTTGTCGCCAAAACTTTTAGTAAAAGTTGGAGATGAAGTAAAAGCAGGTACTCCATTATTCTACAATAAGAATGATGAATCAATCAAGTTTTCTTCGCCAGTTTCAGGAGAAGTTGTCGCCATCAATAGAGGCGAAAAAAGAAGAATACTGGATGTAGTCATCTTGGCGGATAAAGAAATAGCTTATGAAAAATTTGCTGTTGCTGAGCCATCTTCTTTAGACAAAAAAGGAATTACCGAGGCTTTGTGTAATGCAGGTCTATGGCCTTTCATCAAACAAAGACCTTATGATGTGGTTGCTTCTCCAAAGGACAGCCCAAAAGCAATCTTTGTTTCTGCATTTGATAGTCATCCTTTGGCTCCTGACAATGATTTTGTCTTGCACGGAAAAGCAAAAGCATTTCAATTGGGATTGGAAGCGATTTCAAAACTGACAGAAGGAAAAGTTCATTTGAATGTGAATGCAGATGCTAAGGCAGACGAAGCCTTTTTAAATGCTAAGGGCGTTCAGTTGAATCAAGTATCTGGTCCGCACCCAGCAGGAAACGTGGGTGTACAAATTCATCATTTGGCTCCTATCTCTAAAGGAGAAGTAGTTTGGACTTTGAAACCACAAGATGTATTGAGCATTGGAAAGTTTTTTGAAACAGGTCATTTTGATGCCAGTAGAGTAGTAGCTGTATGTGGTGCACAAGTCAACGACCCAAAATACTATAGAACAATTCTTGGATCAAAGATTTCTGCATTGGCTCCAAATCTAAAAGAAGGCGAAACGCGCTTGATCAGTGGAAACGTATTGACAGGAACGCATGTTAGTGCAGATGGTTATTTAGGTTTTTACGATTACCAAGTCACAGCAATTCCAGAAGGTGGAGAACCAAGAATGTTTGGTTGGATTACTCCAAATCCAGATCAGTTTAGTTTATCAAGAGCTTTGGTTTCTTGGATGATGCCGAATGAAAAGTACAACTTAACGGCCGACATGAATGGTGAAGAAAGACCATTTGTTGTGACTGAAGAGTATGAGAAAGTATTTCCATTTGATATTTACCCTGTTCAATTATTGAAGTCGATCATGATTGAAGACATCGAATTGATGGAAAATCTTGGAATTTATGAGGTAGCACCTGAAGATTTTGCTTTATGTGAAACCATTTGTACATCAAAAATTGAATCGCAAACCATCGTCAGAAACGGCCTTGAGATGTTGCGAATCGAAATGAGTTAAAAGGAAAAAAGATTATCACGATGAATCCAATCCACAATTTATTAGAAAAAATTAAGCCCAATTTCGAAAAAGGTGGGAAGCTTGAGAACCTCTATCCAGTATACGATGGTTTGGCAACTTTCTTATTTGTACCGGGGCATACCACACATAGAGGCTCTCACATTAGAGATGGAATTGACTTGAAAAGAACCATGATCATGGTTGTTTTGGCCATGGTTCCTGCTTTGCTTTTTGGAATGTGGAATACAGGTTACCAGCATTTTTTGGCGACAGGTGAAACGGTAACGTTCATGGAGCAATTCCTTTATGGAGCTTTAAAAGTATTGCCATTGGTAGTGGTCTCCTACGGAGTTGGTTTGGGTGTAGAATTTATCTTCTGCATCATTAATAAACATCAGATCCAAGAAGGTTTCCTAGTTTCAGGAATGCTTATTCCCCTTTGTTTACCAGTTGAAATTCCATTGTGGATGGTAGCCGTAGCCACCATTTTTGCCGTAGTAATTGGCAAGGAAGTATTTGGTGGAACAGGAATGAACATTGTGAATGTAGCCTTAACAGCAAGAGCTTTCTTATTCTTTGCTTACCCAACTTGGATGTCGGGTGATAAAGTTTGGATTGGCGCCGGAACAGATGCTGAGAATGCATTCACTGACGGTTCAACAGGAGCAACCTTGTTGGCACAAGCAACTGAAAAATCTTCGGGTTTTGTCAATGCCGCAGGTGTAGAGTACGCCGACACCTTTCATGGCAGGTTTCTTAGGATGCATTCCAGGTTCTATTGGTGAAACATCAACCTTGGCCATCTTAATTGGAGCTGCTATCCTTATTAATTACAGGAATTGCAAGTTGGAAAATTATGTTATCTGGTGTTCTTGGAGGTTATGTAATGGGTTTATTGTTCAACCTTTGGGGAGCCAACGAATTTATGTTGGTGCCTGCTCATGAGCAATTGGTGTTTGGTGGATTTGCTTTTGGAATTGTATTCATGGCAACAGATCCAGTAACGGCTGCACAAACGGCAATGGGAAAATACATTTATGGCTTCCTAATTGGCTTCTTGGCCATTATGATTCGTGTATTTAATCCAGCATACCCAGAAGGAGTAATGTTGGCAATCTTATTCATGAATGTAATGGCGCCATTAATCGATCATTATGTGATTGAAGCCAATGTTAAAAGAAGACTAAAACGAAGCTTAGCAGTTAAGCCGCTTAAATAAAAGAAATGGATGTAAATAAGAATTCATACACCTTTACTTTCTCTGCCATCTTAGTGGTTGTAGTTGCGGCTACTTTAGCTTTTGCAGCAGAAAGTTTAAAGCCAATGCAAAAGGAAAATGTGCGTTTAGAAAAAATGCAAAACATATTGGCTTCTGTAAAGATTGAAGCTACTCCTGAAGAAGCAAAAGAGAAATTTGACCAATACATTGTTGAGCAATTGATGCTGAACAATAATGGCGAATTGCAATCAGATGCTAGCAAAACGCCATTTGATATTGATGTGGTAAAAGAATTTAAAACCTTAGATGCAGACAAAAGAAACTTTCCTTTGTTTGTTTTTGAAGACAATGGACAAAGAAAATACATTGTGCCATTAGCAGGAAAAGGTCTTTGGGGTCCAATTTGGGGATACGTTGCTTTTGATGGAGACTATGAATACACGTTTATGGTTCAACTTTCGATCACAAAACAGAAACACCAGGTTTAGGTGCAGAAATTAATCAGAGCAGAGTTTTCAAGATAAATTTATTGGTAAAACCATTTTCAATGAGCTGGCGAATAATTTGTTTCATAGAAGTGGTAAAAGGGTGGAACAGATGTGAGCGGAAATGATCATGAAGTAGACGGTATTTCTGGAGGAACCATTACTTCTAAAGGAGTTGGTGAAATGATAGAAAGAACTTTAAACGTTTATGTTCCTTATTTTAAAGGGCAACAAAAAGCATCTACTATAACATACTAAACGAGCGTAAGAAATGAGTGAAACAGCAGAAGCAGCAGAAGTTGCAGTAAAAGAAGCCAAAAGAGCCATTGTTCTCTAAGAAGAACAAGAGCCTTTTGAGTGATCCATTGAACGATGACAATCCAATTACCATTCAGGTATTGGGTAATTTGTTCGGCCTTGGCCATTACCGTACAAGTAAAACAAGCCGTTGTAATGGCATTGTCGGTATTGGTAGTAATGATCGGAGCCAATCTAATTGTTTCTTGGATGAGGAACTTAATTCCATCTAGAGTAAGGATTATTGTGCAATTGGTAATTGTTGCCGCTTTGGTAATTCTTGGTTGACCAAGTGCTTAAAGCATTTGTATACGATGTAAGTAAACAACTTTCAGTATTTGTTGGTTTAATTATTACCAACTGTATCATCATGGGTAGATTAGAAGCCTTTGCTTTAGGAAATAAAGCATGGCCATCATTTTAGATGCCATTGGAAATGCAGCGGGTTATGGTTGGATTTTGATTGCAGTTGCGGTGGTAAGAGAATTTTTTGGTTCAGGTAAATTTTGGGGATTCCAAATCATACCAGATGCCTTTTACGATTTTGGATACACCAACAATGGATTGATGATTTTGCCTCCAATGGCTTTGATTACGGTTGGAATCATCATTTGGATTCAACGATCAAAAAATACTAAACTAATTGAAGACTAATAAAGCATAAGAAAATGGAATATTTTAACATTTTCGTCAAGTCGATTTTTATCGACAACATGATTTTCGCCTATTTCTTAGGAATGTGTTCTTATTTGGCTGTTTCTAAAACAGTAAAAACAGGAGTAGGGCTAGGTGCAGGCAGTAATCTTTGTATTGGTGGTAACTGTGCCGGTAAACTATTTATTAGAAAACTATGTCCTGAAAGAAGGAGCATTGGTATGGTTGGGAGAAGAATTTGCTGAGGTAGATTTAAGCTTCTTAAGTTTCATCATGTTTATTGCGGTAATTGCTTCTATGGTACAATTGGTAGAAATGGCCGTTGAAAAATTTGCTCCTGCCTTGTATGGTGCTTTGGGTATTTTCTTGCCATTAATTGCAGTAAACTGTTCCATCTTAGGAGGTTCATTGTTCATGCAAGAGCGCCAATATGCCAACATTGGAGAAGCCACAGTATTTGGATTAGGTTCTGGAGTAGGTTGGTTCTTGGCCATTGTTGCCATTGCCGCCATTAGAGAAAAAATTAGGTATTCAAATGTACCTGCTCCATTGAGAGGATTGGGAATTACATTCATCATTACAGGCTTGATGGGAATTGCTTTCATGAGTTTTATGGGAATTGAATTATAATTTAAAGAAATAAGATGGTTTTAGCATTAAATACAGTAACAGTTTTTTCAGCCATTGTTGTAGCCTTAATCGTAGTTCTTTTATTGGTAAGTTTGTTATTGTGGGCGAAAGCAAAACTAACTTCTTCAGGTCCTGTTCAATTGACATTAACGGAGAAAAAACGTTGAGGTTTCTGCAGGTAGCACATTGTTATCTACACTTAGCAACGAAAAAATCTTTTTACCATCTGCTTGTGGTGGCGGTGGAACTTGTGCCATGTGTAAATGTCAGGTGACTAGTGGAGGTGGAGAAATTCTACCTACAGAGAAGCCTTATTTCTCTAGAAAAGAGATTGCCGATAATTGGAGATTAGGTTGTCAAGTGAAGGTAAAAGAGGACATGGTAGTTGAAGTGCCAGAAGAAGTGTTTGGAATTAAGAAATGGGAAGCTACAGTGGTTTCTAACTACAGTGTGGCCTCATTCATTAAAGAATTCATTGTTGAATTGCCAGAAGATATGGATTACAAAGCGGGTGGATACATTCAAATTGAAATTCCTAAGTGTGTGGTAAACTACAAAGACATGGACATCACTGCGCATCCAGAGGAGCATCCAGGAGAGCCAGATAAGTTTAAAGCAGAATGGGATAAGTTCAACTTATGGCCATTGCAGATGAAGAACGATGATTTTGTAGAAAGAGCCTATTCCATGGCTTCTTATCCTGCAGAAGGAAGAAGAATCATGTTGAATGTACGTATTGCAACACCACCTTGGGACAGAGATAAGAACGGATGGATGAATGTTAATCCGGGAATTGCTTCTTCTTACATCTACAATCAGAAGAAGGGAGACAAGGTAACTGTTTCTGGTCCTTATGGAGAATTCTTCATCAAAGATTCCGACGCCGAGATGTTGTACATTGGCGGTGGGGCTGGAATGGCGCCGATGCGTTCTCACCTGTACCATTTGTTCAGAACCATTAAGTCTGGCCGCAAAGTATCCTACTGGTACGGTGGCCGTTCTAAAAGAGAATTGTTCTACATCGATCACTTTAGAGCTTTGGAGAAAGATTTCCCAAATTTCAAATTTTATATGGTATTGTCTGAGCCCTTGGAAGAAGACAATTGGAAAATCAAAGACGGTTTAGAAGGCGAGGGAGACGGCTTTGTGGGTTTTGTGCACCAATCACTCATCGACAATTACTTATCCAATCACGAAGAGCCAGAAGAAATTGAATTCTATTTCTGTGGACCACCGATGATGAACCAAGCCGTTTTAAAAATGTGCGACGATTGGGGAGTACCTGAAGAAAACGTAGCCTTTGATGATTTTGGAGGATAAAAACCATCACAAGAAAAAAAGCCCTGAGGAATCAGGGCTTTTTTTATGCTTGGGTTTCCTGATTAAGCTTGACAAGACGACTCAAAGTAAATCTGTTGTGTCTTGTAGGTTTTTTGGAGTGATTCTCTAGTTGACTAATCTTGTCGATTTAACTAGTGTTTTTAGCAGGGATTGCACAGCATTTGAAATCCTGCGGAGCTGGGTTGTAATTTGGTGACCACGCGATGCAGTCGCGCGGGAGCTAGGGACTTTTTAATATTTCAAGGCCATATTTTACGTCAAACTTTTAGACATCAGGCTAACAGTTTTGTAATAAAATGCAGCTCATACCATTTTATTCAAAAACTTTAGAATCAAATTTTGTATAATTTGGTAATATGGGAACCAGACTGATAATAATAATAATAATTTGTAGCATACCTAAATTAATTTTTTCTCAAATTAATTGGGTAGATGAAACAGGTTTGTCATTAGGAGATTCATTTGTAGATGACGACACACTTTGGAATTTTGGAAATACAGGGCTTAACGCAGTAATTACTGTTAATACAGTTTCAGGAGACCCTGAAATAGATGCTACCACAGCTTCAAGAGTTTTTATTAGGAATGCAGATAATGCTTCTTTTACACTCACTTTTTTAAATGGCACAGCAGACATAAGCCTTGAGAGTTATCAAAATTTATTAAACGGAGAAGAGATAACGGTTTCCAATCCAGATGGAAGTGCGATAACAATAACTGAAACTTCTTCAAATGGGGGGGCAAGAATGTCAGTAGATGGAGTGGCAATAACAGGAGGATTACCTTCGACAATTGTAGAAGATGCAACTGCAGTAATGAATGAATGAATACAATACAGGTGCAGGTACAAATTGGAATGCTTCAATGTCAACCATTACAAGTTTCACATGGTTGTATAATGCAATTAGTGGAACTAGTGCGACTGAAGGGTTTGAGCTTACATTAAATTCAGTAGATCTAAATTGTAGTGATGGACCCGGAGGAGTAGGGACATCGGAAGGAAATTCAAGATTAAAATTGTGGTTGAAAGCAGAAGTCAATGTTGAAAATGCATCTTCTGATCCTGCGGAGAATGGTGACGATGTCTCAACTTGGAATGACCTAAGTGGCTATAATAATGATGCTATTTCAGTTGCCTCCCCAGATTATCAAACATCTCAGCACAATGGCTTTCCTGCTGTTCATTTTTCGAGTGCAAGCAATGAATATATGAATATTTCCAATCCAGGTAGTTTACCACAGGGAAGCACTGCTCGCACCTATTTTTTAGTGGCAGAAGGTTCAACTTCAGGTTCGAATCAGAACCTCCTAGCTCATGGAACTAACTCTACTGGAGAACGATTTAGTATTACAAATGATGATGATGAGGTTAGTGTAGCTTTAAATGGACATAGATATGGTACATCTTTAACTTCATCATCAAATTTACGAATCGTTACAATTGTTTTACCCTTTAATAGCACCACTTCTAATCAGTTAGAGTTACTCGAAAATGGTGGAGAACTAACGGAGTCAAATCTTGCTGGAAGTAATAAAACAATTAACACAACTTCAACTTTTGCACGTATTGGTTCTAATCAGACTACATCTACCTATTATGAAGGAGATGTTTCAGAAATAATTGTATTTGATAGAGATTTAAATGGCGCGGAATCAATAATTGTACATAATTACTTGTCGGCCAAATATAATATTGGATTAGACGCAAATGATATTTACGATAATGATGATGGTGCAAATGGAAATTACGACTTTGAAGTTGCAGGAATTGGAAGGATAGATGATTCAAACATGAAGACAGCTGGTAAAGGCTCTGCCATTCTTTGTATTCATAATGCTACAGACCTTGGAGATGATGAATTCATGATATGGGGACATGATAATGGAGCCTTAGAAGCAACAGAAGAAGTAGATGTTCCAAGTAGTGAAGGCGTTGAAGCAAGACTTGAGCGAGTTTGGCGAGTATCTGAGGTAAATACATCAGGAACTAGTATAAATGTTGGAGACGTTGACATGAGGTGGGATTTGACTTCCTTAGGTGCTGTTACTTCTAGTGATTTAAGACTTCTTATTGATACGGATAATGATGGAGATTTTTGATGATGAAACAAGTTGCAGGCGGAGGAGTAATATCTGGTGCAACCTCTTTAGGCTCCAATATATATGAATTTGCAACCGTATCTGGCACTGATTTAACAGATAATAGACGCTTTACAATTGCAACAATTGACTTAGTGCAAACACCTTTGCCAATTACCTTACTTCGATTTAATGCTCAAGAATTTAATAATACAAAAGTTCAATTGGAATGGGAAACCTCTTCAGAATTAAATAATGATTATTTTACAATTGAACGGACTTTAAATGGGGATATATGGGAAGAAGTGGTTAGAATGGATGGAGCAGGAAATTCTACATCAATAAAAAGGTATCAAACGTTTGATTGTGAGCCAAACAGAGGGGTTTCCTATTACCGATTGAAACAAACTGATTTTGATGGTGTAAGTGAATATTTTGATCCAGTTGTAGTCCATCTCAAAAATCAAGAAAAACGATTTTCAATACATCCTAACCCTTCGAAGGAATCTTTTTATATTAGAATTGGTAGAACGAATTCAGTCACAAATCACATAAGTATTAAAATAAAGGATCTCCAAGGAAGAACCGTGTATTCAAATACCCTAGAAGATTTAGAATTGAAGGAGGAGGTTTTAGATTTAAGAATCGATCATGATTTCGACCCGGGATTGTATTTAATATCGTTGAATACCAACGAAATTGGTACTTCTGAAAAGCTAATTGTTAAGAAGTAAATATATTCTGTTTTTATGCAGTGTTAATATTGTTGTGCGGTATTGTTAAATTCTATTTGCTCAATAGCTGCATTCTGACTTATACATTCAAAGATTGGCAGTAGCTTGAATAATAAGGCAAATCGCTTTCTCATATTTTAGATTTAGTTAATTGAATAACGGCTGGGCTATGCGTAGTGCGACCGATTAGGGAGCATTATCGTCATAGCTTTTGTTATTTGCTTTTCTCCTTTCCCATATTTGTTCAATTAATATCCATCCCAATATCACGATTCCAATTCCCATTATTTCATTCTTTCCAAAATTTCCTGAATTTGTAGTCAAGATAATTAAGGTATGCATAGAAATCACAGGTAGAATTGATTTACAATCATCTGCTAATTTTCCTAATAGAAAACCACCTCCAAGACAAATGAGTGGAAAAATGAATAAGTCAAACTGCGTATCAAATCTAAAATGTCAAATCCACCAGACCACACCAATAAAAACATATTTTACGTTTCTATTTAGTCCTTCCAAGGCATTTTGCAAATACTTTCTCCAACCAAATTCTTCTGTAAATGCATAAATCGTATTAATCAAAGCATAAGCAAATCCAAATAATGATTCGTTCACCCCAAAGTGATTATCCATTCCAATTATTGAAAAAGCAATAATGGGTAAGCACAAAATCAATGTATTCTTCAAGGCAGTATTCCCGAGAATAGTAATCTTGTTGGAAAGTCCTCTGTGTAGAAAAATCCCTACACTCCCTGCTATTAGGGTGCTAAGACCTGCAAAAAGGTAATTGTTATCTTGAAGAAAGGCAAGTTTGAATTGGTGTACTTGAACCTTATACCTAATAAGATAACGCAACAACAAAACTAAAATGATATAGGCAATTATGTTACCGTATTTAATAGATACTTTTGTCAAAATTAAAGGTTATGCTTTTTAAAATTCATAAATCTTTGAGGATAAAATATTAATTGAATAATATTAAATTCTAATTGACTATTGGGCACAGAATAACCATTTACATCAATACTCAAATTAGGTGTGTATCTTAAATTTGTCCGAAGTGTTATGTACTCGAGCTTTGTTGGTAGAATATCCCATCCAAATACAAAAACAGGTCTCCACAAATTGGATTCTTCCATCATGTGTGTTGAGCCTTGCTCGTTTTCCAAGAACGTAATTTGTTCGTAGCTAATTCCTAACCCTAAATAAGGAACAAAGCCTTGATAATCAAATAGAAACTTATTAAACTCTAACCCAAGAGATTTTCTTGATAAGTTCTGCTCATAACCATAGCCTTTTGAACTCGATTTCATATTTCTATAGGTAATACCAGAAAATGCATTTAACGGTTCATAAAAATACCCTAATCCAAAATCCAAAAATACATTTGAGTTTAAAGGAGAATGTAGGAAGGGGCGAACTTCAGAGTTGTATTCACTTTTTTGAAAAAAAAATGAGGTTGACGGACCGATTCCTAAATAAATAGAGTTGAGCAATTTCTCGGCTTTCAAAAATTCATGGTCTTTTTTTTCTTTTCCAGAGTAATGATACTTTTCACTACCTTTCGTACCCTCTAATAAAAGCTTCACTGTGGCATTATAATATATTGAAGGAGTTTCTATTGTTGTAGCTTGACTTTGCGAAATGTAATATTCGAGTTGATTATTGTAATTGTACATAACCTGAAAGTCCATTAGCAATTTGTTCTTTCTCCAAGAAAATCCACTTAGAATTGGAAAAACTATCTTAGTCCTCAGAACTCCATCATAGTTATCATTGCTGGATTGGTGTTCATAGTTTAATCCTGAAACTTCCATTCCCAAAAAAGGTCTAAATTTATTGTTATTTATTTTCCAGGGATAATACTTAACACCAAAAACACCGCTTAGGCTGTTTTTCACTTCTAACTCGTTCCTTGGTTTTTTTGAAATTAATTGTCCCAGAGGAAAAGCAAAATATAGTTCTGTTGAATTCCAAAAGTGTAAGCCCCCAAAATATAATATAGGATAGAATTGGTTCTTTAATTCGAAATCCTGTATTTGATTGTTGTCATCTATATAGCTAATATTTCCGCCACGAGAATAATTTAAGCCAATTCCAATTGTGGTTGAAGCAAAATCAAATCGACTTTGCTTTGTGGTGTCATTTTGCGTGTAAGCTACCCCACTAGGAAGGAGAAATATCAAAAAAAAGAATAAATATTTTCTCATTTTATATTGTCTTAATGTTTGCTAACGTTAAGTGTAAAATGCGTTTTAATGCATTTTTAAATAGTGTTACAAGCATTTATTCGTTTTTTGATTAAATATGCTAACTCAGAACCAAGTTTATTAGCTTCTTTAGAATATTTGTTATCAACTTTAAAATTAAATACTCTAAATTCTGAATTGTTATGAACTAAGTACAGTTCTATATGGCGAAAGTATGAACCAGAACTTGGGTGTGATTTTAGTTTAACATACTCTGTTTCTGCTTTCACTTTTATTTTCATTTCAGAATTTAGGCGAAATCGTTTAGATCTTAGGCTACTCATGAATTTGATATTCTCTTTAGTTACTTTCACAAAGTCTGTCACTTGTTTTAAAAGAGCAAAAATTGAAAATATAAATGTTAGTCCACCAATTAAGGACCCAAATATTATTGAATACCAATCATTTCCTTTTAAGATGGATATGATCAAAAGCAATAAACTAATAATTATGAAAAGTAGGACACCCATATTTGACTTGTTCAATATTTTAAACCTTGAGCGCATTAATAAACAATCCGTAGTATCAGTAACATAGATACTTGCTTTGTCAATTATTAAGTCTAAATCTTTATTCATATATGATTATTATGCCCTGAGTAATACAAAAGAGACCTATCATGTGTCAGGCGTCTACAATTATTCGTTTTTCGATCATTTTTACGTTTATATTAGCCCTAAAGACTTTTTCAGAGTCCAACAGCGATTGCTTGTAACGCCACTGTATGAATTGTGGCCTTTTAAAGTTACTAAAGTTTCATCTTCTCACTTAGACAATGCTGCGGATGGACTTGCTATTTTCTTCCAGTTGCATGTCAATCCGCAGGATTGACGATGTCTCCACGAAGCGCCACAGCCTCTTGACCACAAGCCCAGCCATGATTTCATACAGATTGTTGTGCTTTCGTTTTTACTTCTTAAAATCAGACCAATATAAATACTTGACTTTTCCTTCAGCTAAAACCTGATCCTTAGTGAGTGTCGTTCCCATCACTTCTGAATCCGTCTCGTCAATATTCGCAATTACATCATAGTAGACATTACTATTTTCGTAAGTCATATAGGTATGCCAATGATCACCGACAAATAATTCGAATTCTTCCCCTCGACGGGATCTGACATCAGCATAGGTCATTCCTACACGAATTCCATATTCATCTTGCACGGTATCTGTCTTCACTATTATCTGGTCTAGCTTCAAAGTATCTTCATCGTTTAATTTGAAAAATAGAATCTCTTGATCATTAGACTTGACAGAATATAAAGGAAAATCAGGCCCGTCTTGCATTCCAATTTCTTTTGTTACTTGGTATCCTTTGAATGCTGCTACGAGTTGATCAAGTGACATCTCTCGATTGAGGGGTAAGTCAACCCCATTTATGTTGTTTTCTTTTAATTCAATTCGATTGATTTTTTCGTCGGCCTCCACTTTGGTAATCTTGTCTATGGCTACTTCTGAAATCTCTTCAGATTCTACTGACACAGGTTCCGATGACTGTGAACAAGCACCAATTATAAACCCAACCACCATTACTGCTAAAAATATTCTCATTTGTATAATTTAATGAAGCACAACGCCCGTATAAGATGTTGTTGGGCGGTCAGATAAAGATACACTTTCAATTAAACTAAAGAACAAAAGCCGCGAGGCGGCTTAGTAATTTTTTCATTTTCTACAAATCCGCAAGCAGATTTTGTGGACTTTCAAATAAAAGCTGAACTTTCGTAACCTGCTTACGCCCAATGCATTTTATACATTGTTGTAAAGAGTTATTTTCCTCACAGTTAACTACTCACAAGAAAAAACTCGAGTCAAATTATCAGTCCATTTACACAGAAACTAAATGCCAATTTGAAAAGCAAAAGTTGGCGATTTTGTTTGTTCAAAATCTAAACCGTTGAAATCTATAAAGTCCATTAATTAAGCAAATTTTGATTTAGGTACTTAGTCAGACCGTATGAGGGAAGTGGAGTAGAAGTAAGTTAACAGAAATGATTAATTATCTTTTAGATGTGTAAGATTTTTAATCAGAATTGCTTGCTATATTTTTAGAATTTATAAAATTGAACATTAAACTTAAACTGATTAATATTGGTAATGAAAGCCAAGCTGTAAATACTAATTCCAATCCATTTTGTCCACCTGAACCATAACAGAGAGTTTCACCATCAGTAAATAAAGAAGATAATCCTGCTTGAATCAAAGTGTACTGAAACAGGTTGAAAAATGTAATTTGATTCTTTAATTTTTGAGCTTTCGGTTTGGTAATTACTCTTATATATCTATAAAAAATAATCGGGACAATTAAACTGCCCGTAATTGTTGTAGACCAAATTAAAATCCACGCATCAGGACATTCTAATCCTATTTTGGTAAATAATATTTGAAGTCCAATTAAACCAATTGCAGTTAAACCCGGAATAAAAATTCCGATAACACAGAAAATCAAAGTTGGTTTTAAGAAATTGAATTTTTCCACCGTTAATATTTGAAAATTAATTTAGTCTTCAGGAATTCTTTACAACGTCTCAGCTATGAGGCGTTTTTTTTAGTTTCTTAAAAGTACTGAAAATGACTTTTGCAGGAAGCGAGCGACGCTAGTAGAACACTTAACTCCATAATAGAAAAAAAATTCGGCGCGAAGCGCGAAACTAGGGAAGCAGGAAGGTGGCGGCTAAGTAAAAAAATGACTTATAGCTATTGTTAACGCCAGTTATTCAAAGCGAAGCTTTCCTGCTTGTTTCTTATGGTTTTACTTTCGTGGCGTGCCGTAAATGGCAAAAATAATCCGTTGAACTACATCAGGGTTGGCGTGAGGGGAGGATTGGCGTTAACGTCTCAGCTATGAGGCGTTTTTTTTAGTTTCTTAAAAGTACATAAAATGAGGTTTAGCAGAAAGCGAGCGACGCTAGTAGAACACTTAACTCCATAATAGAAAAAAAATTCGGCGCGAAGCGCGAAACTAGGGAAGCAGGAAGGTGGCGGCTAAGTAAAAAAATGACTTATAGCTATTGTTAACGCCAGTTATTCAAAGCGAAGCTTTCCTGCTTGTTTCTTATGGTTTTACTTTCGTGGCGTGCCGTAAATGGCAAAAATAATCCGTTGAACTACATCAGGGTTGGCGTGAGGGGAGGATTGGCGTTAACGTCCCGGCTATGGTGTCGTTGGCGTCCCGTAGGGCGACAATGCACTATAGCCATTGTTGTATGCTGGCTTTTTTAATTTTTGTTTTCGTTCTCCGTTCGGGTGGGCTTTGCTAGCTCTTTGACAAAGCTTTGGTCGTAGCGTGGGCAAGTGCGGCTTTGACAATGTGCTTGCAAATAGGGCTGGCTTTTTCATGCTAATAACCTTTCCAGTTTTGTTTTCCATTTTTCCCAATCCTTCATTTCTTTAGTTTGTAAATCCATGAACTTCTGTGTGTGGTCGTGATGAATAAGATGACACAATTCATGTACGATCACATACTCAATACAGCCTTTTGGTGCTTTAATCAATTCTGGGTTTAAGATTATTTTTCCTTTAGGCGTGCAGCTACCCCAGCGTGTTGGCATTTCTCGCAATACAATTGAGCTAGGTTCCACTTTATACTTCTTGAATTTTTCAATCAGAGGCATAGCAGTTGAATTGAATTTTGATCTTGCATGTTCCAAATACCAATTACTTAATAGTTGTTTTACTCTGGTCTTATCACGAGTTTTTACTTCAATAAACTTCCCTTTTAGTTTTACTGATTCCTTCTCAGTTTCTTCTACTTTGAGCAGGTATTGTCTACCGAGATATAAATGCGTTTCTCCCGAAATATATTTCCGTTCAGTTGTTTTCGGGTGATAGGCTAAGAAGAAACTTTGTTGCTTGATTATCCAAGGTGCTTTCTTTTTTAGCTTTTCTTCAATTTTGGTTATGGTACTATCATTTGGTGCTTTAACCAATACATCCATATCAGGAGTGACGGTAATACCCAACGTCTTTCTGTCAGAATATTCAATCTGATAGTCAATTTGTTTTGAGCCGAATTGAATAGATGCCATTATCATTTGTAACGGAGTTTAGCAACCTCAATACAGTTGTTCGCAATTTGATCCATTTCCCCGAAGGTTAATGAAACGTTGTATTTGTCTCGAACTTCATCAATTAGGTAGTCTCCAATTTCAATAAGAAGCTTACCCGTAATATTCGTTTTTTGTTGCCAATCAATAATGGGTTTTTCCTTATCCAAGACAGAGGCTCTTATCAAGTCGTCAATATGCAAAGCTGATTGAACTGCAATCTCTCTTCTTACCACAGCGTCTTGCACTTTATCAATAAGTGATTCTAATGTTAATCCATAAAACGCTTTGGCTACTTCTCTTTGCTGTAAACTCTCAGGGATATCACTGTCAGTATGAGCCAGCACATTTTCCATGATTTCTTGGACTTTACTCAAGTACTGAGCTTCATTGATTCTCTTTTCTTCATATTCGGCAATCGTCTCTGATAGCATTTGAGAGAACTTTTTATAGAAAGCTGGATCTTCATCCATCTTCTCAGAAATATGCTTTGCAGTTCTGCTGGCAATTTTATCTGCTTTTGCAGCTTTCCCAGTCGTGTTTTCGACTTCTTGTTGGAATTTCTCTTTGTCAAAAATATTTACAAGCTTTGTTATGACTTCAACTTTTTCAGTTGTGATATGCGTATCAATAAGCTTCTGAATTTGACCTTCATATTGTTTGTAGTCAACTGCATCTGAGTATCGCTCTACTACAGCCATTCTTAACTTCATGAACATTGCCAAATCTTCCTTGTAGCGTTCAATAGTTTTATCGTCCACCTCCTTGTGGAATTGCATTGATGAAAGTGCCAGCTTTAATCCTTTGGCAAATGCGGCAAGTTTATCATAGAATACAACGCGTATCGCTTCATCTTTTAGCAATAACTGGTAGGCCTCTGCATCTCGTTTATTTGTGATCGTTTTGAAGATGTCCCACAATTCGGAGTGTTTTTGGGGAAGCTTTTGTATTTCCTCATTGATGTTTGTTAATGTACCTTCCAAATCATCCGCATCAAAATCTTCAAAAGAAGAGTACATCAGTAGGGCATCATCCAAATTCTCTATTACACCATAATAGTCAATGATATAGCCAAATTCTTTATCAGGATATATCCGATTTACTCTTGCAATTGCTTGCAGTAGTTTATGGCTTTGTAAGTTCCTAGTAAGGTAGAGTACTGTGTTTTTAGGTTCATCAAATCCTGTCAAGAGCTTGTCAACAACTATAATAATCTCTGGATCTTCCTGGTTTTTGAATCGGCTGATGATGTTTTTCTCATAGGTCTTTGAGTTCCCATGTTCGTCCATCATGCGTTTCCAAAATCGATTCTCTTTTTCGGATGATTTCTCATACGCACTGTCTTCACCTTCTCGTTCATCAATTGATGATATGAGCACCTCACTTGATACAATTCCTATTTCGTCCAGAAACTCTTTGTAACGGATGGCATTCACCTTTTTGTCACACACTAATTGAGCTTTGAACGGAGTGCCTTGCCAGTTGTCTCTAAAGTGCAGACTAATGTTCCATGCAATCGCATATATCTTTTGTTCAGCACTGTTCAATTGATCAGCACGACTAAATTTTTTCTTGAAATCAGCCTTTTGATACTCGGTCAATGGTTCTGAAACCATTTCGAAAAATGTATCAAGTGGACTGGCATTTACAGTTTGTTTTGCCAAACGGCCTTCGTATAAAAGAGGTACAACTGCCTTGTCTTTTACAGCTTGATCCACCGTATAGGCATCAATGATTCCACCAAACTTGGCTGCTGTGCTTTTGTCCTTTTTGAATAGGGGAGTTCCGGTTAAAGCAATAAAACATGCATTTGGTAAGGTCTTTTGCATTTCAATATTGAAAGTCCCGTTTTGTGATCTGTGACCTTCATCTACCAGCACAAATATGTCATGGCTATCCAGTGGCTTACTGATTTTTTTCATTGCAGCCACAAACTTGTTGATGATAGTGGTTACAACTGCATCACTTTTACTTTCTAATAAATCAACTAGTCTTTTTCCTGTTGATGCATTCTCTACAAATCGCCCACATTTTCTGAATGTCCCTGTAATTTGTCTATCCAAGTCCGTTCTGTCCGTTACCAATATAATTTTCGGATTGCGGATGCTTTTGTCCATGGCAATGGCCTGAGCTAGCATCACCATGGTAAGTGATTTTCCACTTCCTTGCGTATGCCAGATTACACCACCTTGTCTACTTCCGCCTTCTACATGATGTATTCGTTTTATCGATTTCTTAATGGCGAAATATTGTTGATAGCGTGCAATCTTTTTTGTGCCATTATCGAATAAAATAAAGTTGAAAATTAAATCCATCAAACGCTTAGGTCTGCACAATCCAAAGAGGTACTCATCTTGTAGCGTTGGTAGAATGTCTTCACTTTCAAGTGCATCAAAATAGTTTCTTACATATCTAAATCGGTCGGAGAAAAGTTTATCCTTATCATCTTTTGTTAAAGGCTGGTTCTTCAGCTCTAATAATTTTTGATGGTATTGTTTTTCTTCGGTTTCTGAATCGAACTTTTCTTGCCATTTAGACCAAAATTTTTCAGGGGTGGCATTCGTAGCATAAGAGGCTTCTTGCGTGGCTATGCTCAACGACAATTGGGAATAAACATACAAACCTCTAATCCCGTCTTCTTGTTGGTTTCGTAAATGCTGACTGATGGCCTGTTTTAGAGGCTCCTTCATATCAGGGCGTTTGCACTCTATGATAGTAATTGGAATGCCGTTTACGAACAACACCAAATCGGGGCGGTAGTGTTCTTTGCTGGTACTACGCATAACGCTATATTCTTCCGTAACATGGAAGACATTGTTATCAATGTTATCCCAGTCTATATAACGCATTGTATGACTTTTCTTGTCACCATCTATACTTTGCTCTAGTGCTTTTCCGAGTGTAAGTAAATTATAGGCAGTTTCACAAGCATTTATGTAGCCTTCGTTCATTGGTAATTCCTTCAATGCACGAATGCCCATTTCTATATTGCCAGAAGTGAACCGTTCTTCTCTTTTACTACCAATTTTAATGGAGTTGATTTCCTTTAATTGCTTACGCAATACATCTTCAAGTATCACTTGTGTGGTCTTTTCACCTCTGAATTGCAAAGCTTCATCTGGCGTAAGGTATTGGTAGCCCAATTTCTGCAGCATTTGTAATGCTGGAATCTGACTGATGTGATCTTCTTTATAGCTAGGTGTATTCATATCAATTTTGTTGTCATGTATCAAAAAGCATTGTTTTCTATACATGATGGGTTTCTCATGTGTAGATTTTGCTTATTTCCTTTACTTGTGGTTACTATTTTCAAGTTCTTTTCTAATTTTTTATTATTTGTAGAGACCCTACTTAAAATATAACATCTATACATATTAATTAAACATGTATAGAGAATAGCTGTTTTCTATACATGTTTTGTTTGATTGACATTTGATAATAGCTCAAAAAGAGCTTTATTGATGTAATAACTATCTCTACCTATTTTAACTTTATGCACAATTCCTAATTGTGCAAGTTCATCAAGATATTTAGTCGCAGTAAGGCGGCTAACATCCAAATCATTCATTACAAAATCAATTTTTGTGTAAGGATGCTTAAAAAGGTTATTGATCAAATCTTGACTATAAAACTTGGTACTCTCCCTAATCTTATTTTTGCTTTTCAGCATGAGCGCTTTTATTCCTTCAATAATCTTGATAGTTTGCATGGACGTTTGTTCCACACCTTCCAAAATGTATAGCACCCATTCTTCCCAAGCATTTTCGGTTCTTACTTTTTGAAGTAAGCGGTAGTAGTCAGCTTTGTTTTGATTGATATACCGACTTAAATAGAGAATAGGTAAATTCAGCATCCCTTCCTTAACCAAATACAGAATATTGATAATTCTACCCGTTCGTCCGTTTCCATCATAAAATGGGTGGATGCTTTCTAATTGATGGTGAATGATGGCCATTTTCACCAACGGATCCCAATCGCTTAGCTCGTCATTATTCATGAAACTCTCCAAATTGGCCATATGACCAAGAACTTCATCATGTGTTTGCGGAGGTGTGTAAATCACTTCTCCGGTCTGCTCATTCTTTAATGCCGTGCCTGGAACTTTGCGAAAACCAGCATCATTTTCTTCAATAGTGGCTTGCATCTCAATAAGGTGGTTATTGGATAGAAAGCCTTTTTCCTTTACCGTTTGAAAGCCCCAGCGCAATGCTTCCGCATATTTATGTACTTCTTTGGAAGCGATGGTCTTAAACTGGTTTTTTAAGTAATCTGCTTGGTACAGTTCATCATGTGTAGTGATGATGTTTTCGATAGCAGAACTGTCTTTTGCTTCTTGTAGCGATAGCGTGCTAATCAAAATGCTTTGATTGGGAATACTCAAAGCAGCCCCCTTCATCTCAGCCAAAGCACTTCTCGCCAAGGCCGTTTTTTTCATCACAGCTTTAGTTTCAATATCTTCTTTAAATGGAAGCTTAGGAATCGTGTAATTCATAATTAGTGCTTTTTGTCTTTGGGTGGATTTGGATCATTGCCGTAGCTATTTGGGTTCTGTATTTTTCCATCTCGCTTATGGGGGATCAATTCAGCACCATCTTTCTTAGCCTTTTCTTTACTCCATTGCATGGCATCTTCCTTTTTATCAAAGTGTTTTGATGCCCTTTCTGCATTGTTCTTTTTTGAATCCCAACCGCCTTTGTCTTTATTGGGTACTACATGTATTTCTTTACGCTTTGCCATACTATTTCATTTAATCAATTTTCAACCGTTTCTTCCCAATCAACAACACCTGCATCATGCCTTTTTTCTGCTCTTTTAGCTTGTCTGTTTTTACCTTAAGTAGATCAAGCTCCTTATCTGCTGTTTGTAAGATCTTTGCAATGGCGGTTTGCTCATCTTTTAAAGGAAGAAAGGCTTTTACTATTGAGAAATCCTTGTATTTGCAGTTAAGTGTATCGCCAACTAAACCCTGAGAATTTCTCCAAAAAAGGTTGACTAGCTTAGGTGTTTTGAATAGGTATGAAAAGAACAAAGCGTCAGCGGTTTTTCTAGGTTTCAGAATAGTGTAAGCAGGGCTTACAATTCCTTCCAAGGCTGAAAGCGCGCTACGTCCTTGCCACATTCGCATTGTATTGTAGCCAATATCACCAACACAAATCTTTTTGTACTTCGATTTATCAGCGTTGGAAGTGTCTTTTTTGATTGAATCTTCTTGCGGATAAACGCCATTCTGACCAATGGATAAAAGTGGAAGTTCATCAGTGTTCCTTTCGTTTCTTTCTGCAAACATTTCACCTAGATGATACTCTTGCCACTCCCCATTAAACCCCTTCAATCTTTTCTTGCCCGTCAACAAATTTTGCATGAGCCATTTTTTACGCAGCTCTTTTTGGGCAATAAGTTGGTTGTTGGCGTTTATGGCTTGGTCCATTGAGCCCAAGACCTTGGCTATGGCGTGCTGTTCGGGGAGGGGAGGAAGCTTAAATAAATACGGAGTGATATGCTTGTTATTTATTTGTGGAATGGTTGAAGTATCCGCAATTCGATATAGTTTTTGATGCGTAATTTGATAATACAGATATTCATAATATAGAACGCTCTCTTTTGGATAAATAGCCATCAGATTACTATCCATTTGAACAATCTTGGTGTTTACCCGCACTTTATTATTTAAGATAGCAGCACCTCTTTTTGGAAATATTATACTATGAACAGGAATTAACCCTTTTTCCTGATTAGAAAATTGCCTGCTTGTTTTTTGATATTTTTCACAGTTATTTAAATCTTCAACTTTAAGGTACGGGTAGATTCCCTCACTTTGTAAATCAAATAAAGATGGACTTGAACCACTAACAATATCAACAAGCTTTCCAAGCTTAATTAATTTCCAGTCCTCAGGAATAGTTCTCTTTTTCCGTGCCGTTGCATTTTGAATCTTTTCAGCCATTAGTCCACCAATTGAGTTAAGTACTTTTCAATCTCCGCCTGTACAGTTTTCAATTCAACCTCCAAACCTTCAATTTCTGTCTGCACCGCAGCAATATCCACTTCTGCTTCTTCCTCAAACGTGTCCACATAGCGAGGAATATTGAGGTTAAAGTCGTTCTCTGCTATTTCATCATAGGTGGCTACATAACTGTATTTCTCTTTAATAACCCCTGGTTGCAGTTGCCCTTGGTTAAACTGCTCATAGGTTCCTACAATAGGGAGTATGTCTGCTTCCAAACGCAATCTGTTTTGGTTTTTAGCAGACTCATAGCATTGGCTGGCGTCTATAAAAAGAACATCTGTATTATCAGCCTTCCCTCTATTAAAAATCAATATGGCTGCGGGTATGCCTGTTCCAAAGAATAAATTGGCAGGCAGGCCAATTACTGCCTCTAGCAGATTTTCTTCAATCAGTTTTTTTCTAATCTTTCCTTCGCTTGCACCTCTGAACAAAACGCCATGCGGTACTACTACGCCTACTTTACCCGTGCCTTCATAAGTAGTCTCTATCATGTGGGTAATAAAAGCCCAGTCGCCTTTACTTTTAGGTGGAACACCTCTCCAAAAACGGTTGTATTGATCCGTTTCAGGGTCAAAGCTGTCGGCTGCTTTATCTTCTTCTTTATCGTCACTCTTGCCCCACTTATCCAATGAAAATGGTGGATTTCCAACTACGGTATCGAACTTCATCAGTTCGTCTCCTTCCTTCAGTTTGGGATTTCTTATGGTGTCTCCCCAGCGAATAGTGGCATTATCGAAACCATGCAAGAACATGTTCATTACTGCTAAAGCCCAGGTGCTTCCGTTAGCTTCCTGTCCGTATAGTGAGAAGTTAGGAGAGCCTACTTCTTGCCCTGCTTTTATAAGTAGCGAACCCGAACCACAAGTGACATCTGCAATTCGTGAACCTGGTTTGGACTTGGTGAGTTTCGCGAGTAGAGTAGATACTTCTGCTGGCGTGAAAAATTCTCCCGCTTTTTTACCGGCATCACTCGCAAAATTGGCGATTAAGTATTCGTATGCTCCACCAATGATATCGTTACCATCTAAGTGAGATGGTCTCAAATCCAGCTTCTCAGAATTAAAATCTAGAAGCAAATTTTTCAGGCGCGTGTTTTTGTCTTTTGGCTCACCTAGCTTGCTGTTGTTAAAGTCAATGTTTTGGAAAATACCAGCTCCATCTTCACTATATAATTTCTCGCGGTTCGCTTCTTCGAGATCCGTTAAAGCAATATTGATGAGTTCCCCAATATTGGATTCGTTACGACTATCGTAAAGAAACCTGAAGTGACTTTGCTCTGGAACCACAAAACGCTCATGACGCATGGCACGTGAAGCACGTTCAGCGTCCCCGTTGTATTTCTCTAAGTATGCTTCATACTTGTCGTCATGCACATCACTCAAGTACTTAATGAAAAGCATAGTGAGTACATAATCTTTATACACACTCGGGTCAATACTTCCACGGAATGTGTCGCATGCTTTCCATACTGCGTTATTAATGTCTTTTTGTGTTATTTTCTTATCCATGGTATTTATGTTAATGCGTTATAAAGTTGTTGTTGGTTTAATGCTTGCTTCAGAGAGAGAAGTCTCATTGTGATTTGTCTCTCTGCAGATCTCAGGTCATCTATCTTAAAAATTAGGTGTTGCTTCTCAAGGCTAGGTACTATGATTTCAAGGTCATTTAGGACATCCTTAGAAATAGAAGCGATAGAAGTTCCTCTAGCAAATGATTTTAAATACTTCATCGTGGTTTGATGATTCAGATACCAAGTCAGGTATTCTGGAAGAATGCTCTCTTCGAAGATTCTGATCACAAAAAAGGAAGTAGAAGCGGCTGCAGACATATCTTCCAAGTCAAAACGAGCAGCAAAGTTCTTTGAACCCTTTGCAGCAAATATTACGTCTCCTTGTTTTAAGATGTGCTTTTCTGAGATGCCTACAGAGTTCAAGTCAGGCTCCAAATTAGTTGTGAGCTTGCCCAGCTCATCAAAATACTTTGGTTGCAAATACGCTATATCACCTTTTGCTACGGGCTTAGCAAAGACTCCAGTTTGGATGTTGGCGATATGTTTTAGTTCTGTTTTCAATCTAAACACTGTTTATAATTAAGTACAACGAGTACAAATGTACAAACAAATATTAGATAACCAAGAAAAAAGTGTTTTTATTTTTAAGTACGTCTTCTACAAATATAATAATCTTGTTCTAAATCGTATTGGGCGAGGGTAATTGCACTCTTTTACAAATTTTGGATGTGTGCTGGCTTGAGCGATTTGTAAATGTGTGCAATGTGCGGTTGGCTTTTCTTTTCAGCTTGCATACAACGTCTCAGCTATGAGGCCGTTTTTTTTAGTTTCTTAAAAGTACTGAAAATGACTTTTAGCAGGAAGCGAGCGACGCTAGTAGAACACTTAACTCCATAATAGAAAAAAAATTCGGCGCGAAGCGCGAAACTAGGGAAGCAGGAAGGTGGCGGCTAAGTAAAAAAATGACTTATAGCTATTGTTAACGCCAGTTATTCAAAGCGAAGCTTTCCTGCTTGTTTCTTATGGTTTTACTTTCGTGGCGTGCCGTAAATGGCAAAAATAATCCGTTGAACTACATCAGGGTTGGCGTGAGGGGAGGATTGGCGTTAACGTCTCAGCTATGAGGCGTTTTTTTTAGTTTCTTAAAAGTACATAAAATGAGGTTTAGCAGAAAGCGAGCGACGCTAGAAGAACACTTAACTCCATAATAGAAAAAAAATTCGGCGCGAAGCGCGAAACTAAGAAAGCAGGAAGGAGGCGGCAAAGTAAAAAAATGACTTATAGCTATTGTTAAGGCCAGTTATTCAAAGCGAAGCTTTACTTGCTTGTTTCTTGTGGTTTTACCTTCGTGGCGTGGCGTAGCTGGCTAGTAGACCCGTTGAACTACATCAGGGTTGGCGTGAGGGGAGGATTGGCGTTAACGGTCTCGGCTATGAGTAGTTGCGTGGGTTAGCACTTAACTTTGCAAGTACACACCAAACTGAAATTCCGCGAGGATTTTCAGAAGTAGGCGAGAACAAGCAATTACTTATAGCCATTGTTGGCAACCGTTATTTTTTCGCAAGTTTCCAATAGTTAGATTCAAAATGTCCTCTAACTTTGACAACTTTATTGTTAGTAATAAAATCAAATAATTCTTTCTGTTTTGGAAGCATAGTTTTGTCTTTTATCAAATCTAAAATCCCATAAAATCTGTTTACAGCAGATGAATTAGAAAGTTTTCTTGATATATCAATATCACTTTCCAATAGCTTGAATAAAGTCCTTATTCCTGTCTGCGATAAATCAGAAATCATTTGCACATTATATTGTTGAGCTCCTCTTGCAATACCATAGCCATTTCCTAAAAATGAAACCATAATTGCCTTAACATAAGTGTAAATTGAAGATAAAGGAACATTTTGTCCTAAACTTGCTAAATCTCTTGCGTAAGCTGGTTCGTGATGAAAATTATCCCAACCATAATGTGCATCAAGTAAGGCTTGTGAATGCTTTTTAAATATTATTTCTTTGAATGATTCCGGGATATATTCAACACCATTTACAAGTTTAAGAAATTCTAAAGCTTCACTTGCGGCATCTTTTCCTTTTATGTCTCTTAATGATGAAAATTTTGAAGCTATATTACTCCTTATTTCATCCGATACCAATTCCCATAAATTTGGTCCAATTTGACGGATATTATATTTTAAGTTTGGGTCGCAATCTTGTTTGATAAAATTGGCAAACAAATTATGAATTATAGGTCCGTGTATTTTTTCAGATTGACTTTCAATAATTGCATTTATTTCTTCAACACTTTCCAATCTTTCTAAAGTCAAGCTTTCAATCAAATCTTTTATTTGCAGTCCACGAGCAGGCATATCAAAAGTCAAAACATATTTGATACAATTTTTAATAAAATTGTAGGTCTCAAATTTGTCTATTTCTCCCATTGGAAAATGGGCAGTACTAAAGTTATTTCTAATTTCTCTGCATTGTTGAAGAAAAAAATGTGCTTCATTAGGAATTATCCCTAATCCAAAAGCACCTGTAATTAGTTGATAATCTTTTACTTCTCGTAAATCTTCAATTGTTTGTAAAGGTTTTCCATCCCAATTGATTGCACTAGAAAAGTATTCGATTCCGTATGCGACAATTTTCTTTTGAATGTCGAATATTGCCAAGTTCCAAACATAATTTATTGCAGCATCATTAAGTCCCGATTCAATTGCTATTCGGGTTTTTTCTAAACTTGCTTCTAATCTATATTCTGGTCGTATTGCAAGTTTCACATTCTCCCAACCTTCGAGAAAATTGTCAACTTTTTCAATGTGCTTAAATCTTTCAGGTAATATTAATTCTGCCATTCGTTATTTCTTGTTCGGTTGTTTCTGTTAATGGTTGCCAACGTAGGTATAAATACAATGTATATATCTGGAGATATATACATTGTATTTATACCACTTTCATGTCTATTGCGTTTATTCCAAATAATTAGGGATAAACACCGTATTCAAGAACCAAACCCAGAAATCTGTTGTGTTGCATTTGTGATCCTCGGCTTTGGTTGGTGAACAAGTTAATGATTTATTGTAAACGCTTTTAAAAAGCGAGAAGGGTTTTAATATTTTAATTCTCTTTGCTAGACCCTTTGCACTACCAATAATTATAAATCATAGACATTGGGAGTATTATAGGGTGGGAGGTGTTGTTGTGATTCAGCAATTTTCTTCATTACCAAGGCATACAATTGGTCGGCCGTGGCAATGGCATGAAGGGGTGCATTAAGAAAAAAACTACTCCTTTTTACACGTGCTCAAGCCAAATGGAGCGTACAGTGGGCAAAAACTAATGAAGCTGGTCAATATAAAGACGGCACCAAGCGCCAATAATATAATGCCAAAAGTCCCACTAATCGTTTGGGTAAAATACAAAACCGAAATAACGGCTGCTACTATTAGTCGGATCACTCGATCCAGGGTTCACATGTTCTTTTTCATGTGATTTAATTTAAAAAGTATTCAATAACAATGACAATGCTACTAATTAATGCGAAGCACAGTACACAGACAAGTGCAAGTTTCTTTAAGGTATTGCTTTGCATTACAATTCAATTTTTTCGGCCCTTCCATGAACTCGATTCAAAATCTCTTTCAAAGCATTTATCCTAGCATCGGTCTTTCTGTCAGAGGGTATGATGGTCCAAGGTGAAAGTTCCGTATTGGTGTTTTTAAACATGGCTTCTTTGTAAGTCGTGTATTCATCCCATAAATCTTGCGCCTTGCGATCAACATCTGTCATTTTCCAACGTTTCAAACGATTCGAATTGATGTCTTTAAATCTACTTTCCTGTTCTTTTTTGCTGATGCTAAAATACAATTTGATCAAGGTGGTGTCAGATTCCATCAGCATGCGCTCAAATTCGTTTACCTGTCCCATAAATACCTGATACTGCTCTACTGTGCAAAAGCCGTTTACTGGCTCTACAACGGCTCGGTTGTACCACGAACGATCAAAAAATACAATTTCTCCCGGCGCTGGTAATTGATTGACATATCGTTGAAAGTACCATTGTCCCTGCTCGGTGCTATCTGGCTTGGGCAAAGCCACTGTTCGGTAATGCCTAGGATTGATGTGGGCAGTTATTCTTCTGATGGCGCCACCCTTTCCTGCCGAGTCTCTTCCCTCAAACAAAACCACCACTTTCTTCTTTTCATTGATGACCCAGTTCTGCATTTGGATCAATTCGGCCTGTAAATGCTTTAATTCCAATTCGTATTTGGTCATCCTCAAAGCCTTCTCCACATTAGTCTTTTTGTAATACATCAACTGTCGCTTGCCCAATTTACTGTTCAGCAAGCTCATGTCTTCAGCACTTAAGAGATCCACATCAAATTCTTTATCGACCATCTAAATGTCTATTTGTTCTAGGTTTCTAAAATAGCGCATGATCACGTTGGGATCTGGTAGGCTGTTGGTTTCCTCTTGTTCTGAGTCCACAAAATCAAATTGTGAAAGCACATAACGAATGCTTTCTAACCTTGCCGTTCTCTTTTCATTGGTTTTAACAATGATCCAGGGACTAAAAGTAGAATGAGTCTTAGAAAACATCTGCTCTTTATAATGCGTCGTTTGATCCCATAATTCTTGTCCCAACTCATCAACCGGACTAAATTTCCAAGCTTTTAAAGGGTTTTTTATCCTAGAATCGAAACGTTTTTTCTGTTCCTCTTTAGAAATGGAAAACCAAAATTTGATTAGAATTACCCCGTCCTCATAAAGCATGTGCTCAAAGCCTGGCACTTGTTGAATGAATTTTTTGTATTCCCCTTTCTTGCAAAATCCCATAACGGGTTCAACAACTGCTCGGTTGTACCAAGAACGGTCGAAAAAAACTATCTCACCTGGATTGGGCAATTCTTTTATGTAGCGCCTAAAATACCATTGACCCTTTTCCACTTCTGTGGGTTTAGACAAAGCAACTACTCGCATGGATCGCGGATTGAGGTGTTCTGTAAAGCGTTTGATGGCTCCACCTTTTCCTGCAGCATCTCTTCCTTCGAACAAGACGGCAACCCTCAGTTTATTTTTTGCAATGTAATGCTGAAGGTCTACCAAGTCGGCCTGAAGAATTCTTAATTCTTCTTCATAACGGAGATTTCTTAAGACCTTTTTAATGTTGATGCCTTTGTCTTTGGCAATGGCAATTAAGTCTATTCTTCTTTTCGCCTCCTTTAAATCCTCAATAGTAAATTGAGCTCGATCTACTTTCTTTTCTTCCACCCGACTAATATAGTATTTCTATTCATTTGGCTATTGACCCATCAGCCTTTATCGAGCTTATTTATTTTTCTTGTACTTGGCTTCCAATTCAGGAAGCATTTTTTTATAGGCTTCCAAATCCCAGGTAATTCCAAATCTTCTGGTGTATTCGCTTAAGCTACCTAAACCCACTGAAGCTCTTCTGGCATCTACATTGTCTGGATCCATTAGTGGCAACACATAGCTTTGATCTTCTCCTGGCATGCTACCAATCTGACTGCCATAGATTTGGTTTTTTCCTTGTCGTAGCGCTACTCTGTCTTCCATCAGAGCCAAATTGGAAGCATTGGCTTCTTTCTTCTCCACCGCTTCTCTTAACAAGGGAATGTACTTTTCCTGTACCTCAATTGGTGCATGTTGGATGACCAAAAACAAGGTTAAACTTCCTTTCTTGCCAATCACTTTTGGACCCAACCATCCTCTTTCGTCTATTATTTTGGAGACGATAATGGTATTGATGGAATCAACTTTTCGCATGTTGTTCCAAACGGCTTTAATTTCTTCGCTTCCATTTCCGTATTTGGCAATGCTGTCTCTTATTCCCATCCTGCTTCCTTGATCGCTGATGTACACTTCATCCAATACGGCTACTAATTCTTGATCTAAGTCTTTTTCATTTTCTTTTTTATTGGCCAGCACCAGTTCTTTCAATTCCTCCCAACGCTGGTCATCATACAAGTTTTTTAAATCACCATCTACTATCATGTGATTGTAATTGTCGTATTTAGAATCATTGGCTAATCGAAAAAGATGATAATAGGCCTTTTCCACATCGCCTGCCAAAGAAAAGGTACAAGCAGCATTGTAGCGGTCGGCAGGATATGCTTTTCCTTCTATGCTTTCAAAAGCCTTGGTATAATGGATTACCGATTCGCTGTAATTCTTTACATCGTATAAACTATCGGCAATGGCCACGTTTTTTTTGTAATCCTCATTTACTTGTGCTTGAAGACTGTAGCTGATCAATAATGAACCAAATAGTCCAAGGCTAAATGCTAGTTTTTTCATCTAATGGTATTTTTCTTGATTGTATTGTACTCCTGCTTTCACCTCAAAATCCAATTTGTTTTCGTCTGGTGGAATGGGACAAGAATACTGGTGATTGTATGCACAAAGTGGATTGTAAGCTTGGTTAAAGTCGATAATGATTTTATCTCCCTCGGGAATTTCTATATCGATGAACCTTCCTCCACCATAGGTTTCGTTTCCATTGCTAAAATCGTTAAAGGGCAGAAACAGGTTTTTCTCAAATTCTGGTATAGATTTTAAATCCTGACTTTGAAAAAGGGCCAAACTTTTTTGTTCTCCTTTCCACATGAACCTTGCTTCTGCATATTTTCGGTATTTGGGTTTTCTCTTAGTAGTGGTAGGCATTTCAAATACTTCTGTTCCAGGCGTAAGCACAAAATCTGCTTCTACAATGTATTCTTCAGAAATCGGGTAGAAGGGATGGCCATTAAAATCAACTTGATCTTTGGGCAACAATGGACTTCTTAAAGAATCTTTATAGCCATTGTCGAGTTCGTTTTGAAAAAGTTGAGCCTTTTCTATGCTTTGCGACTGAATTCCGAAGACTAAGAAAGAAAGAAGACCAAGAAGAATAAATTTTCGCATCTGACTAAATTACTAAAGCTCGCTAACTCCTTCGTAGGCTTTCTGAACATAAGCTATTCTACTTGCATGATCCAATTCTCTAAAGGCCATACCATCGTCCATTAGGATTCTATCGTACATTCCAAAGGGAGCAAATGTTTTAAAGATTACCGGTAAGATATCAACCAGTATGAACAAAGAGATCAATAGGAACTGAGTCAAGCCCACTATGCTATGCTCTTCTTTCAACTGTTCCAAGGCCATTTCCCTTTGCAGATAATCCTTAGATAAACTAAAGGCAGCCAAGGCTTTCTCCTTGCTTTCTCTCAATTGATCACTTTGTGCTTGGTATTCTACCCTCAATTTGGCTTGATAGGCCTTTTCATCGTCCAATTCCTTTTGCAATTGATCCAATTGTTTGATTTTTCGTTCAGCTGAGGGTCCTTTTCCTCTTAGACCTGTGGTTAGTTGATTGCCTTTTTTGGCTTTCATGATTTCCCCATCAATTTCTAAAGCCACTACTTGAGCTTGCTCATTTCTGGCCGCTTCTTTCGCCCAAATGCTGCTGTCGAGTATAGCAGTTTGCTCCGACAAGGCCATGATCTTTTGATCGTATTCTAAACCAATTCTTTCTTTTTCTGTTTCGGTATTTCTTGCCAATTGATCTTGAACACTTCCATCGAAATAAAGCATTACCAAGGGATGAGAAATTACGATTCCCAAAATAAAGGCAAAGGCAAATCGCAAGTAAAAAGAAGGCTGATTGAGTTCTTCTCGGTTGCTCATCTTTCTTCTATGAGTAGAAACGACAAAGCGATCGAATGAGAAAATGATTAAGCTCCAAACTAAGCCGCCCAAGAGATAAAATATAGGTTGATCGGAAATTTCTTTGATGGTAGAAAGGGCAAAACTCATGGAAACCAAAGCTAAAATTGCGGGCACTAAAACCAATGTTCCATAGCCAATGTGTTTGTTTCTTTCTGCTTTGGTACAATGGGCTAAAATGTCTTGGTCGCTTCCAGCACACCAGATGAAGAAATTTCTCATTTTTTTAAATTTTGATTCATTGTAGAACTTTTCCCCCTAAGAAAAATTGCATTTACTCAAATCTAATCGCTATGAGAATTTAAATCAAGAAGCTTGTGATTAACGGTATAATGTCTTAGATAATTACCTTAAGTGCATCACTTTGAATTCTAATGAGAAGCACTCCTTTGCATTTTTTTGGCTCTCCATCGATGTGGTATTCGTGAATTCCAGTGATCTTGATTTCCTTCCCTGAGAAGCATTCATAATAAGAAGAATCTGTAATCTTTTTATTGAAGAGCTGCCAAACCACTTCTAGCAGTCGAATGTTAGGAAATGGGTTCAAGATGCAAACTTCTAAGAGTCCGTCATCGGCTTTTGCTTTTGGAGCAATCCAGGCGTTGTTCCCATACTGACTGGTATTGGCGATGCTGATCAAAAAGGGTTGATACGACTGTTTCACTCCGTCCACTTCCATCTCCAAGTTAAATGGTTGGTAGTTGCGGTATTCTTGAAAAGCCACTTCGGTATAGGTGAGAAAACCCCGCTTACTGTGCTCATCGAAACTTTTGCCAACGGATGCATCAAACCCGATTCCTGCTAGAGCAAAAAATGGCTCTTCATTGGCATAGGCCACATCTACTTGTTGGGTTTTAAATTCATTGATTTTTTTAATTGCTTGTACCGTATTCATGGGAATGCCGAAATGCCGAGCAAAACCATTGCCTGATCCAAATGGTAAAATTCCTAAAGCCACATTGCTGTCAATTAAACCTGATGCCACTTCATTCACCGATCCATCTCCACCAACAGCAATAACGGCATCTGCTCCATTTTTTACGGCTTCTTTTGTAAGCTTGGTTGCATCAAGATGACCTTTAGTAAAATGACATTCAAAATGAATTTCTGGCGATAGATGGGTCTTCAATTTATTGGCTAAATCGTCTTTGTTTTTCCCACCAGAAATGGGATTGATGATGAAATGAATTTGCTTGGAATTATTCATTTCTCAATTGATTATTAACCATGCGATCATTATAGTCCTGAATTATCGCTTTCAATTGCATTTGCATCACTTTCACTTGTGCAGCCTCAGAATCTAAGATGTTCTTGGCCATGAACACGTCCTTTTTAAAATTGTAAAGAGCAATGGATTCTTCACCATTAAAATGAAGGCAATAATCTCCTTGCGCATATTGATAAATGCCATTGATGAAATTTATTGCAAAGCGATTGGGATGTTCCTCAAAAACTGAATAGCCATAGCTCAAAATGGATTGTTCTATTCCAACAAAATCGATAATGGAGGGGAAGATGTCGGCCTGCTGAACCAATTTTTTACTGGCTTTCGCTTGAATTAATTGTGGAGAATAAAACATAAGCGGAACCTTATAAATTCCCATTTGAGTGCCATATTTAGCATGCTCGATTTGAGAGGTATGATCAGCCGTGATCACAAATAAGGTATTGTTGAACCAATTACTGGTTTTTGCTTGATTGAAAAACTTCCTTAAAGCCAAATCGGCATATCGAATGGTTCTGTGAATGGGTAATGGGCCTTCTTTCAATTCATCTAAATGTTCTTCGGGCACTTTAAAAGGATGATGGGAACTTAGGGTAAACATTCCAGCAAAGAATGGTTCTTTCTTGGTATCCAATTCATTTTTAAAATAGCTTAAATAGGGCTCGTCATAGATGCCCCAATTACCATCATAATCTTCCTCATTTGGGTATTCATCTAATCCGTAATAATGTTCTACTCCAGCCATGGTAGCAAAACCATTGAAACCCATAGTGCCATTCGCACCTCCGTGAAAGAAATGGGTGGAATATCCATTCTCTTTTAAGGTTTGTGGTAAAGCCGAAAGTTTATTTCCGGCATACTTACTAGAAATATAAGGCGTGTTCATCAGTGCTGGCAAGCCGGCTAAAACGGCTGGCAATGCTTCTATTGATTTTTTGGCGTTTGCAAACGAGTGTTTAAACCAAAGACTTTCTTTCAAAAGAGAATCAAGAAAGGGAGTGTAGCTGGTTTTGCCTGAATAGCTGCCCATGTATTCTTGCCCGAGACTTTCTACTATGATGAGCACTACATTGGGTTTGCTTTTATTGCTATCCAAGTCGAAATGCTGTATGGGCTGATAGAGTTTTTTAGCAATTGCTTCATTTAAGTAATTCGGGACTTCTATCCCTTCTTTATAAGAAGATTTAATCAGTGTGAACGGAGTGTTGAGAACAACAGGTATGCTTTTCGCATCGGCATATCTGCTTGCATCTAAAACACTTAAAGGCCGCAATTGCAACCCGCCTCTTGAAGCGATCAATAGGATCCCTAGACTTGTAATTACTAAGAAAAGGTAAGGAAGGAGTTTTGGGTTTTTCTCTGGCCTTTTGGGGCACTTTTCATAGAGATAGCCTGATAAGTATATCAGAAGAAAAGCAAGGATGAACAAGTACCAATAATCGATGATGAATTGGGGTAGCACCGACCAAACATCTTGGGCCAATCCTTTTGCAGTAAACAATTCTATTCCCGTTCTCTTGAAGGTGAATTTGAAATATTCAAAATCCAACACATTTGGCGCGATGAGCAGGGTAGTGGTGAGAATGAACAAAAACTTCTCTAACTTTTTTAAGCGGAATGGAAGAAAATAAGACAATACAAAAGGGAGGGAGCAAATGCTTAAAGCAATCAAGTCGAAGCGAAAACCGCCATAGATCAAATTCCAGGTCAATTCTCCAAAATAATTGTAATTGAACCAATAAAAGAGGAATCTGCAAAGGCTTAAGAATGCCAAGCCAATAGACAATCTTGAAAAGAGTGCGAGGTAATATTGAGCAATGCCTTTCATGTTTGCCAAAGATATTAAATGCAATAGGAAATTGTGGCTTAAGTTTTTTCCTTTTTCAATTCAGATTCTTTTTTCATGTCCATCAATGAGCAATCGTCGCAATTGTGCGATTTTACTTGATTTCTGATGTTTCTTGCCAAATAAAATACTGCCAATGCGATTAATATTCCAAGTCCAATTTCTTGAGCGCTCATCTACTTTATTTCCGTTTCTTTGCAATCAAAATTAGTCAAAATCCTAGCATCAAAAAGCAAAGGAAAGAAGAGCAAATAGTTCATTTATGGAATTTTTTCGAGGTCAGTTGAGTAATGAAGAACTGATCAACTTATACAAGGGCTTGCTCAAGCCAAGAATGATTGAGGAGAAGATGTTGATTTTACTCCGACAAGGAAAAATCTCTAAGTGGTTTTCCGGAATTGGACAAGAGGCAATTTCTGTTGGAGCAACAATGGCATTGCAAAAAGACGAGTTCATTCTTCCAATGCACAGAAATTTGGGGGTGTTTACTTGTCGCGAGTTGCCGCTTCAAAAACTTTTTGCACAATTTCAGGGAAAAAAATCTGGCTATACCAAAGGAAGAGATCGTTCTTTCCATTTTGGTTCATCAGAAGACCACATTGTAGGAATGATCTCACATCTTGGTTCACAACTGGGTGTGGCTGATGGCATCGCACTCGGCAATCTTCTAAAAAAAGAGGGCAAAGTAACGCTTGCATTTACTGGAGATGGCGCAACCAGTCAGGGTGATTTTCATGAATCATTGAACGTAGCCGCAGTTTGGAATTTGCCAGTAATTTTCATCATAGAAAACAATGGATATGGCTTGTCAACACCTTCTTCTGAGCAATTCAAATGTGCTCATTTTATCGATAAAGGAATAGGATATGGCATGGAAGCTCACCAAGTGGATGGCAACAATGTATTGGCTGTTCATCAAATGGTGAATGAGCTGGCCACTTCGATGCGACAGTTTCCAAGACCAATTATTTTGGAGTGCATGACTTTTAGAATGCGCGGACATGAAGAAGCATCTGGGACCAAATATGTTCCTCAAGAATTGTTTGATCATTGGGCGGTAAAAGATCCTGTGGTCAATTATGAACTTTTCTTGAAGCAAATAGGTTTGCTGACTGAAGCCCAAGAATTGGAATTTAAAGAAGCAATAAAAGAAGAAATCAATCAAGGATTAGACATCGCCTTTAATGAAGCTGATATTGTTGCAGATACTGCAGACGAATACCAAGATTTATTTGCTGCATTCGATACTGAAATAAGTCCTGCGGGAGAAAATAAAACCAACAAGCGTTTAATTGATGCGGTTGCCGATGCACTTGATTTGGCCATGGAGAAGCACGATAACTTGGTGCTAATGGGACAAGACATTGGTGCTTATGGTGGTGTTTTTAAAGCAAGTGAAGGATTGATCGAAAAATACGGTGCTGAACGGGTTAGGAATACTCCCTTGTGTGAAGCTGCCATTGTTGGTTCCTCTTTGGGCTTATCCATCAATGGACATAAAGCCATGATGGAAATGCAGTTTGCAGATTTTGTGACAGAAGGCTTTAATCAGATCGTAAATAATCTCGCTAAAATACACTGGCGCTGGGGACAAAATGCAGATGTAGTTATCCGCATGCCTACAGGAGCTGGTGTAGCTGCTGGGCCTTTTCATTCTCAAAGCAATGAAGCTTGGTTCACGCACATCCCTGGTTTGAAGGTGGTTTATCCTTCTAGTCCGGCCCAAGCAAAAGGCCTCCTCTTAAGGGCTTTCGAAGATCCCAATCCCATTCTGTTTTTTGAGCATAAAGCACTTTACAGAAGCATTAATGAAGATGTTCCAGATGGCTATTATACTCAAGAAATTGGCAAGGCTGAATTACTTAATTCTGGTGAAAAGTTCTCTGTGATTACCTACGGAATGGGCGTGCATTGGGCCAAGAAAATTCAAGAACAAGAAGGTTACGACATGGACCTAGTCGACTTGCTTACGCTAAGTCCATTGGATACCGAAAGCATTTTTGCTTCCGTTAAAAAGACCGGAAGGGTTTTGGTCTTGCATGAGGACAATCTTTTTGGTGGTTTAGGCGGTGAAATTGCCTCTTCAATTGCAGAGCATTGTTTTGAATACTTAGATGCACCAGTAAAACGCTTAGGATCATTGGATACCCCAATTCCTTTTACCAAAAGTTTAGAGGATAATTATTTGCCAGAGAATGACCTTAAAAAGGCCATCGATGAGCTTTTGGCTTATTAGAAAAAGGCAGCGATAATGTCTTCCAAACTTATTTTGTGGAAGTAAGATTCAAAATCACTTTTCTTTAGGCATTCTCTAATGGATGCTTCATCATGACTAATTCCCACTAATGCTTCCTCGATGTCTTGGATGTCTTTGGTGTTAAAGAAATCTCCGTAAATCTTGGCTTCCGTAATCTTCCCTTTTTTCACATTGAGGTTGATCTCCAAAGTCCCACCATTGGTTCTAACTCCATTTCTTAAATCATAGCTGGGCGAATGGCCGTAATTCCATTCCCAAGTGGCATATTTTTCATTCCTAATTTTTTGAATGGCTGCTAAATCCTCATCCGTGAATTTATACAAGTAACTATCAGGATTGGTCTTAAGCACATGATCCATTATTTTTTGAGTGAAATCTTCAAGGCTTAAATCCACTTTTAGGTGTTCGCTAACATTGGTCACTCGTTTTGGAATCGACTTAACAGCTCTGTCTTTGTATTTTAAAGGATTGATTTTTAATGCTCCGCTTACATCTTTCATCTCAGAAGCATAAAGTATGGTGCCATGATGAAGCACTTTGTTCTTGAAGACATGTTCTGCATTTCCAGAAAACTTTTTACCCAAAATGGTAATGTCGTTTCTACCTTCAAATTTTGCCGGAACATCCAAGTCATTCAAAACCTCAATTATGGGTTGAGTGTACTTCTGAAAATCAACCATATCGTCCCCTTTTCCAGAATGGGTGAAAGTAAAATTGAGGTTGCCTAAATCATGATAAACTGCTCCGCCACCAGAAAGTCTACGCACCACGCTGATGTTTTTTTCTTTCACATAATCCACATTGATTTCTGCCAAGGTATTTTGATGTTTCCCAACAATTATGGCATTGTCGTTCCGCCAAAGCATGAAGCAATCTTCTTCAAAATGCTTGAAAATGTATTCGTCTGTGGCGATGTTAAAAAAGGGATCGGTAGACTCGTGAAAAATGCAACGCATGTTTTTTTTACAAAGCTAATTATTGATAGAGGATTAACCCTCAAACAATAGCGTGAAAAAGAACATTTTTGGAACGATGCGGTCGATGGGGTCAGACAATTCGGTATTGTCGTGAATGAGTGCATCATCCAAAGAATAAGACATCTTTAATTCTAGAGCAAATTTGAAAAAGGGAAGAAAGAAATCAGTGCCAATGCCAACTTCAGCGGCAAGAGTATTCTTTTTTAACTTGATGATGGACTCTGGAATGTCGTCATTGCTCACGTCTTGGTTTGAGGCTAAATCGATGGAGTATTTTGCCCCTCCTATGAAGTAGGCTGCGAAATTATTTAACCTCGCAGAACGATATTTAAACAATACGGGAAAATCGAGGTAAGTTGATTCTACTGGTCGCTCTACCAAGTATGGTAAATCATCTTTTGGGAGAAAAAGGTAGGAAACATTTCTTTGAGCAAATACCAAGGTAGGTAAGAAGCGCAGGTTGAATGAATTACCCAAATGGATGTCGGAAACTATACCCAAGTTAAAGCCACTCTGATTATCCACAGTGATGCTTGCCAAAGAATCTATGGAGGAATCAAATGGTTTTCTATCCAGTGCAAAGCTTCCAGAATTTAATCCCAATGAAAATCCAAAATGCACTTTCTTTACATCAAAGCGTTGCAAGTTTTTCGATTTTGGTTCTTGAGCAAAAGCGAAGGTCAATATTAAACTGAGGAAAAGGCTAAAAAGGAGTTTCATAAATTTCGATTGCAAACGTAAGCTTTCCTGATTTATTTTTCTGCAACATAGATTGACGCAATCCCAAAAAACTGAGGAATTGTTTTATGAACCTTATACCCTAGCTTTTCTAATATACTTTCAAATTCTTTGCCCTCTGGAAAAGCCTGAACAGATTCTGGCAAATAAGTATAGGCCCTGCTGTCCTTAGAAATCAATTTGCCTATACTTGGAAGTAGATGGTTGAAATAGAAATTATAGACTTGCTTAATAGGAAAACCTTGAGGTTTAGAAAACTCTAGAATGATTGCTTTGCCGCCTTTTTTCAATACACGCTGCATTTCTTTTAGTCCCAATTCGAGGTTCTCAAAATTTCTAACACCGAAAGCAACGGTTAGCGCATCAAATTTTTCGTCTTCAAAAGGAATGTTTTCAGAATCTCCATAATCCAAATGGATGAGCGCCTCTTTCCCTTTGGTTTTCATTTTTTCTTTGCCTTTTTCCAACATGCCTCGACTAATGTCGATCCCGTATACCTTTTCTGGATTGAGCTTTATTGCGGCAAGAGCGAAATCACCTGTTCCTGTAGCCACATCGAGCATTACTTTAACTTGATCGTTTTTTAACTCCCGAATTGCTCTTCTTCTCCAGCTTTTATCAATTCCTAGGCTTAAGAAATGATTCAAGAAATCATAGCGATGCGCGATGTTATCAAACATCTCTGCAACTTGTTCTTTTTTAGAATCTGCTTTCTCTTTATAGGGAACAACTTGTTCTGCCATGGCTCTTTTAATTTTGAGGAATGCGATCACCATAGGCGTCGCCATCTTTATGTATCAATGAAAATATTCTATTCCATCTAACCTTTTTAAGGAAACTTTTGTTCGGATCCAATGACATCCAAATGAAAACTGCTTTCCCAACTACATGGTCTTCTGGTACAAATCCCCAAAAACGACTGTCTTGCGAATTGTGACGGTTATCACCCATCATCCAATAGTAATCCATTTGTATGGTATAGGAACTGCTTTCTTCTCCATTGATGAAGATCTTATCTCCTTTTACTTCCAAAGAATTCAGCTCATAATCACGAATGATTCTTTCGTACAATGGCAAGTTTTTAAGGTTCAAGTCTATCGTTTGACCTTTATATGGAATCTGAATTGGCCCAAAATTATCTTCTGTCCATTCGGTAGTATCCGTATTTGGGAAGATTGGGTTTTTAGCATAATCTCCCTCTTTGTAAAAGCCAAGTGGTTTGATGGCTTTTTCTAATCTTTCCACTTGAGGTAAGGCTTCAATGAACTTTAAACTTTCTTGAGTAAGGTTCATTTGAACTACATTCTCCATGCCTGTTCGATACACTTCAGTGATTTCCTTTTCAAGCAAACGCTCCATGTTCAGGCCTCCACTCAATTTCACTAAATAGCTGAATTGCAAGCCTTGAGATTGATAAGCCACTTCATTGTTAATCATCAAATCAGCATTGATGATCTGCACCTTATCACCAGGAAGCGCAACACATCTTTTGATGTAATTTTCTCTTTTATCTACAGGTCTAGTGGTGATGTCGTAAGCATTGTAAACTGCTTTTCTACCCTCATCTCTAACAATTTGATAATAGGTTTCATTTTGTCGCTGCACAATCACCGTATCACCTGCCGGGAAGTTAAAGACCACAGCTTCATTTCTTTTTACGTCTTGAAATTTTGGAAGTCGTGTATAAGGCAATTGTATCAATTCTGAATAGGATTTTACTGCCTCTGTAAACCACATGGTATGATGCGCAAAAGGAAAGAAGATGGGAGTGTTCGGAATTCTACTTCCATAATTCACTTTGCTTACAAAAAGGAAATCGCCCACTAGGAGTGATTTTTCCATGGAAGAAGTTGGGATGGTAAAGGCCTCAATGTAAATTGCTCTAATTAGGGTGGCTAATATCACAGCAAATGCAATGGCATCAGCCCATTCACGAGCTCTCGATTTTTTGTAAGTATTCATGAACCCTTCACCCAAATACTTGTATTCCTCTTTTAAACCAACATAAATTAGATAAACTGGTGTGGCAACAACTCCTAAGGCATGCTCCCAAAAACTGATTATTCCAAAGCGCTTTAACAGCTCTACAACAATGCCTACCCAAACAATAAATCCTACAAAAGGGATGTAATAAACAGCCACCCAATATTTTGGTTTTTGTATTAATTCTACTGCCAAATAGGTGCTATAAAATGGAATCAGTGCTTTCCAACCGCCAAGTCCTGCTTTTTGAAATAGCAAGTAAAGGCCAATGTGGCTGAGTAAAAAATAGCTGATGATTAATATAATGGGAATGAGCATAATTTATAGTTTTAGAACATCACGCATGGTGAAGATTCCTTTATGATTTTGTAAATATTCTGCAGCTAAAATTGCACCTAAGGCAAAACCGCTGCGGTTTTTTGCTTCATGACGAATGCTTATTTCGTCAATTTCGTTGGCATATTTTATTTCATGAGTGCCCGGAACACCTGCTTCTCTTAAAGCATTAATTGCAAGGGTTTTTCCATCACTTTTCTCAGCAAGGCTCCAATTTTGGTATCCATCATGTTGGTCCATTAAATCTTCTGCCAGACTTATGGCTGTTCCGCTGGGGGCATCTTTCTTTTCTGTATGATGGATTTCTTCGATATTGGCCTGATAGCTAGGATGTTGGTTCATGATTTTTGCCAATTGCCTGTTCAATTCAAAAAAGAGGTTAACGCCGATGCTAAAATTGCTTGCGGCAATCATGCTGCCATCGTTTTCTAAGCAAAAGCCTTTGATGTTTTCAAATTCATGGTTCCATCCTGTACTGCCAATCACTATTGGAGTCTTGGACTGTATGCAAGTTCGAATATTATGAACTGCAGCTTCTGGATTGGTAAATTCTATGGCCACATCAACCTTCTGAAGATTGCTGGCATTCAGCTCTTCAAGATTGGCTCTTTGGATGCGCAGGATCACTTCATGACCCCTTTCTTGGGCTAGCTTTTCTATTGCTTTCCCCATCTTTCCATATCCAATCAAGGCAATTTTCATGCGGCAAAGATACACTCCAAAATGTTTGTTTTACTTTTTTTATGTGGAGACCTTAATACTGATGATGATTGGTTTTTTTACCAATTCTAAGGCTCAATTGAAGAGAAGGAACAAAGCCATTGTAATAGGGAGAATATTGCAAATTGGGACGAAGATGCCCTGATAAATCATCATTTACCTCAAAGTAAAATAGATGCGCATCTACTGCAGCGTCTAAGACATTAAGGGCATAGGCTACTCCTGTTAGGACAAACAATAAATCACGATTCTTTCTGTGATAATCAATCAAGTTCAAAAGATTATCGTTGGTATAAACATTTTGGTATTTGTCATCTACAGTAGTTGGGTCATCATCAACTCTGCTGGCGTAGGCCGACTTAAATCCTTCAAATTGATTCCTTTGATCTAAAGCAAAATAGAGTGGTGTTCCAATGAGAACATAAACCACAGGGATTTTCCAATATTTTCTGTTGTATGCTTGTCCGAGCCCCGGAACCGCCATCGACATAAAGGTGGCTTTAACAGGAGAATGTGTTTGAAGGCTATCTTTAACAAAAGTGGTGTCCGACTGACAATCAGCAGTCTGAAACAATAAGAGGATGCTAAATAGGGCTATGAAACGAGCCATATCCTTTAAAGATCGAGGAGTTGTTTGATGTACTCCAATTCTTCATCTGATTTGAATGGAATAACTATTCTTCCTTCATCAATCGATTTTCTTTGCAGTTTCACTTTGGTGTTAAAAAATGAAGCTAAATCATCTTTCAATTTCTTGTCATTTAAACTCAATGGCATTATCGCAGAAGGATGAGGAGAATTTGTTTCCTTTTTGCTTTTTGCCAAGTCCTCGGTTCTTCTTACAGAAAGTTTTTCTGAAAGCACCTGTTCTAAAGCTGCCAGCTGCTCAGATTCGCTCGACAAATTGATCAAAGCTCTAGCATGACCCATGCTGATGTCTTTTGCTCGAATCGCATTTTGTATGGCTGGAGGAAGCTTGAGTAAACGCAAATAATTACTTACCGTACTTCGTTTTTTTCCAACACGTTGGCTCAATTCTTCTTGACTGAGTTTGCATTCTTCAATTAGACGTTCGTAGGACAAAGCAATTTCGATGGCATCCAATTCGCTTCTTTGAATGTTTTCTACCAATGCCATTTCTAGCATGCTTTGGTCATTTGCCACTCGAATGTAAACAGGCACACTGCTTAAGCCGGCAATTTGGGAAGCTCTAAATCTTCGTTCACCAGAAATCAATTGGAATTGATCATAACCCATTTTACGAACCGTAAGCGGTTGGATAATTCCCAATTCTAATATGGATTGTGCCAACTCATTGAGAGCAGTTTCTTCAAACTTTGTTCTTGGCTGAAAGGGATTGGCAACGATGCTAGCGATGGAAACTTCAGATATGGAACCCAGCGTTTTTGCTGAATCAACACCAGTTGCTTCAGCATTGTTATTGGTAACATCTGTAATGTCGTTTTCTAAAAGGGCACTTAATCCTCTACCTAAAGCAGGTTTTTTTGTCATTCTTCTACCTCTATCGTTTTTTCAGACTCAGCAATTTGAGTCATTTCATTCTTCTGTAAAATCTCTCTAGCTAAATTAAGATAATTAATTGCTCCTTTGCAGCTAGCATCATGCATGATGATGGTTTCGCCATGACTAGGAGCTTCGCCCAATCGAGTATTTCTTTGAATTAAAGTATCAAAAACCATTTGTTGGAAATGCGTTTTTACTTCTTCAACCACCTGATTGGATAATCGTAAACGGATATCGTACATCGTTAATAGTAGACCTTCGATACTTAAAGCAGGATTTAATCTAGATTGCACAATCTTAATGGTATTGAGCAATTTCCCTAAACCTTCAAGTGCAAAATATTCACATTGAACAGGTACAATTACAGAGTCAGATGCGGTAAGAGAATTTAAGGTGATTAGACCAAGAGAAGGGGAGCAATCGATAATGATGAAGTCATAATCGTCGCGAATTTTATTCAAAGCCACGCGCATCATTTTCTCTCTTGCAGGCAAATTGATCATTTCAATTTCAGCACCAACTAAATCAATGTGTGCAGGAAGAAGGTCAAGGTTTGGAGAATTGGTCTCCAAAATGATGTCTCTAGGAGAAATGTCGTTGATGATGCATTCGTAAATGCTGGTCTTCACATTTCTTGGATCGATTCCAACTCCTGATGTAGCATTTGCTTGCGGATCTGCATCTACCAACAATACCTTACGTTCTAAAACGCCCAAGGCAGCGGCTAAGTTGATGGAAGTTGTTGTTTTTCCAACTCCACCTTTTTGATTTGCAACTGATATAATTTTACCCATTATCTCTAAAATTTATTGGTACTACCAATGTCCATTAATGTTAAATTCTTCCCAGATGCTGCAAAAGTATCTTTTGCTTTTTGATGGTCGATTACGATATAGGGAAATGTATCATAATGCATACCTATTATTTGATCACAATTGATGTAAGAAGCGGCCATATTTGCATCCTCTATGCCCATGGTGAAATTATCTCCAATGGGTAAAAAAGCCAAATCTGGTTTCCACCTTTCAGCAATCATCTTCATGTCATAATGCAAAGCGGTGTCACCAGCATAATAAATGCTTTTGCCTTCCAATTCTAAGATAAAACCGCCTGGATTTCCACCATAAGTTCCGTCTGCAAAACCAGAGGAGTGAACAGCTTGAACAGATCGAACACTGCCAAAATCGAAATTCCAAGCACCTCCAAGGTTCATTGGATGCCCATTTTCTATGCCTTTGGATGCATAATGCATCACGATCTCATAATTCGAAACTATACAAGCATTGCATAGTTTGGCCAAATCCATAGCATCTGCAACATGGTCTTCATGTGCATGGCTAATGAAAATAAAATCGGCTTTTATGTTTTTGAAATCAACTTTTTTTGCCAATTCATTCGGTCGAATAAAAGGATCGAAAAGAAGGTGCACATCATTGGTTTCTATGCCGAAACAAGAATGACCGTAATATGTGATTTCCATGCTGAAGAGAGTAAAATTAATTGAGTTTCTTTGCGGCAAGTTTTGGCTAATCGCTTTTGTTAAAAGTACCTATTATTGCTACCTAGAGAAAATGGATTCGCCGAATATTTTTAAACAAAATTTTGTTAATAGGCCTATGCTTTGTATCGTGTCTGCAAGTAACCGCGAAGAGAATCTAACCGCAATTTTTTCTAAGTATTGTGAACAAGTTGTTCAAGAAATGGGGGAGGAGGTTCAGTATTTAGCGCTAGACCACTTGCCAAGCAAGATAGATCTTAACTCCATCTACTCTGGAGACAATTCGCCTTTTTATCAATTGGGTGAAGAAAAAGTAGCCAAATGCGATAAATTCTTATTCGTTATTCCAGAATACAATGGCAGTTATCCAGGGGTATTAAAACTGTTGATTGATGGTATTGCTCCAAAATTGTTTTCTGGTAAAAAAGCAGCTTTGATAGGCATATCTGCAGGTCATGCAGGCAACCTTAGAGGAATGGATCATTTTGCTGATGTTTTGAATTACATCAATGTAAATGTGATGCCTAAGAAATTGGCCATTCCACGAATAGATGGACTATTGGAAAATGCGGAGCTCATCGACAGTCTTTGCAAAAAGCAAATGGATCAACAAATCAAAAATTTCCTTCAATTTTAAGCATGCAACGCTATTTTATTCAGCTTGAATTTGATGGAAGCGCCTACCACGGTTGGCAAAAACAACCCAATGCGCCTACTGTTGAAGAGGCATTTACCAAAACGTTAGAGCAGGCGTTTCAATCTCCAATAGAAATTGTTGCTGCCGGAAGAACCGATACAGGAGTGCATGCTAAAGGAATGGTTGTTCATATCGATTTGGACAAAAGTTTAAGTCCGGATACACAAATTAAGCGCTTGAATTCCATGTTGCCTGCCGACATAAAGATTCACCGAATAGATAAAGTACAACCTGAATTTCACGCACGTTTTGACGCCACGCATCGTACTTATCATTATCATTTAAGTGATCGCCCAATGGCCATCAATAGACAGTATGTTTATTATCATCCTTTTCAGTTGGACTTTGAACAGATGAATGCTGCTGCAGAGTTGCTTCTAGGTTCTTATGACTTTTCCTGCTTCAGCAAATCCAACACACAGACCTATACCAATGATTGCACTGTTGAAAAAGCGGTTTGGAAAAAAGTGGATCAACATTGGTGCTTCGAAATCAAGGCGAATCGTTTTCTAAGAAACATGGTAAGAGCCATAGTGGGTACGTTGATAGAAGTGGGTGAAGGAAAACGTTCTGTAGATAGTATCAAAGAATTGATTGCTGCTAAAAATCGCTCGGCGGCCGGACAATCAGTTGCGGCAAATGGTCTTTTTTTAGTTGAGGTGAGCTACCCTTCCGAAGGCTTTATTTAAATAAATTTGCCCCATGAGTGAAGTTAGTGGAAAAGCATGGGATACAGCATTGTTTAAACGGGTGCTCAACTATGTGAAACCCTATAACAAAACTTTTTACTTTACTGGTTTTCTTGTTGTTATTCTGGCGGTTTTAGGTCCATTGAGACCTTGGTTGGTTCAGCAAGCCATAGATGTGGAAGTGGCAGCTGGTGACCGACAAGGACTAGCAATGATGGTCGTCTACCTGATTGCTGTTTTAATCTTGGAAGCCATCGTACAGTTTTATCAAACCTATTTGGCCAATTGGTTGGGACAAACCATCATCAAAGACATTCGCTTGCAATTGTACAAGCATGTATTATCATTTCGTCTGGCTTATTTCGATCGAACTCCCATCGGAACTTTGGTCACAAGAACGGTGAGTGACATTGAAACCATTGCCAACATTTTCTCACAGGGCATATTGGTCATTTTTGGAGATATCCTAAAATTGATAGCAGTCATCTTGGTGATGCTTTACACCGATTGGCGATTGACCCTGATCAGTCTAATTCCAATTCCAATATTGATTTTTGCAACGGCCATTTTTAAACGCGTAATCAAAAAAGCTTTTCAAGAAGTAAGAACACAAGTGGCCAGATTGAATGCATTTGTTCAAGAAAGAGTAACTGGGATGAAAATCATTCAAATCTTCAATCGCGAAGAGGTAGAATTGGCCAAGTTTAAAGAAATGAATAAACTGCACAGGAATGCACACATCCAAACAGTTTGGGCCTATTCCATCTTTTTTCCAGTGGTAGAAATGTTGTCGGCCTCCTCACTCGGACTTTTGGTTTGGTGGGGAACCAAAGGAGTCTTGAAAGGCTATACCAGTTTGGGAAATTTAGTGGCTTTTTATCTTGTACATCTACATGTTGTACCGGCCCATTCGACAGTTAGCAGACCGCTTCAACACTTTACAAATGGGTATGGTAAGTTCAGAGCGGGTGTTCAAAGTTTTGGATACAGAGTCTAATATTGAGGATCAAGGAGGTTTGAAAAGAGAGAAACTAAATGGAGCCATTCGTTTTGATCAGGTTTCTTTTGCCTATTTGGATAATAACTATGTTTTGAATAACATCAGTTTTGAAGCCAATGCAGGAGAAACCATCGCTTTTGTTGGAGCAACTGGTTCTGGGAAGACTTCAACCAATAATTTATTGGGAAGGTTCTACGAACATCAAAAAGGAAATATTTTCATTGATGAGGTGAACATTAGAGATTATGATTTGGATAATCTTAGAACCAATATGGCGGTGGTGCTTCAGGATGTTTTTCTTTTTTCCGATAGCATTTATAACAACATTACCCTGCACAATACAGCCATTACTGAAGAGCAAGTCATTGATGCAGCTAAGCAAGTTGGCGCTCATGATTTTATTGCAGCATTGCCTGGGGGCTATCATTTTGATGTGAAGAAAGGGGTGGATGCTGTCCCCTCGGACAAAGACAACTCATTGCCTTTATTCGTGCCTATGTGCATCAACCAAGCATATTGATTTTGGACGAAGCACTTCTTCCATCGATACAGAATCTGAATTGATGATACAAAAGGCGACAGATGTGCTGACGGAGGGAAGAACTTCAATAGTAATTGCACACCGACTTTCCACCATTCGCAAAGCAGATCGCTCATTGTTTTGGAGGCTGGTGAAATTATTGAGCAGGGCTCTCATGAAAGTATTATTGAGCAAAAACGGACGGTAAAAATTGTTCGAATTGCAGTTTAAAGAAGAATTAGCCTAATTTTCTGTCCAAATTCCTGGACATGTTTCTCATACGTTTATACAAAGACAGTTTTCTGATTGGATGCCAGGATTTGGTACTTGGCCATAGTCACCTTTATCAATAGAGCAGGGGCAATGGTCTTACCCTTTCTTTCCTTGTATTTAAGTCAGGAGCTTGGCTTTTCATTAAGCACCACTGGAACTGTATTGCTCTGTTTTGGAATAGGTTCCTTCTTGGGAAATTATTTAGGAGGCTTACTGACCGATAAACTCGGAGCATTTCGACTTCAAGTACTTAGTCTATTGGGCAGTGGCTTGGCTTTTTTATTTCTTCTACAATTTAAAACCCCTTTTGGATTCGGAATGGCATTGTTGCTTACGAGCATGGTGATGGACATGTTCAGGCCAGCAAACATGGCAGCAGTAGCCATTTTAGCTGGGCCTGAAAAAAGAACAAAAGCAGTTGGAGTAATTCGTTTGGCCATAAATATCGGCTTTGCTGCCGGACCAGCATCTGGCGGATTCATTGCATTTAACTGGGGTTACTCCTCCCTCTTTTTGATAGATGCAAGCACTTGTTTTCTGGCTTCCATATTGATGTTTATTGTTTTTTACAGAGTAATCATTGGCGAAGGGGCCAAGTGTAAAGAGCAGGAAAAAGTTGGGAGAATGGCAGACGTTTTCAAAGACCGCTTATTCTTGTATTTCTTGGTGATTGTGTTTGTCATTGCCTGTGTTTTTATGCAATTTTTTAATGCCGTTCCGGTCTTTTTTAAGCAAGAATTAAGCATCCAAGAAAATTGGATTGGGGCCTTAATGGCCTTGAATGGATTATTGATCGTCCTTTTCGAATTGCCGATTATAGAATTGTTCAAAAAGAAGAAGAACATGCCCTTGATTTCTCTCGGTTGTATTTTATTAGGGATAGCTTATGGTTTACTTTATTTTGATACCTGGCAAGGCATAAGTGCACTTTGTTTAGTGTTTTTTACTATCGGAGAAATTTTCGTGTTGCCTTATACCACAACAGCAATAATGAATAGGGCTCCAGAGCATTTAAGGGGAAGGTATTTGGCCTTGTATGGAATGGCCTTTAGTCTTTGTCACATGGTAGCGCCAGTCCTAGGTTTAGGCATTGCAGATCATTTTGGTTTTCCCATTTTGTGGATAGGAGTAGCTCTTTTGATAGGATTGGCGGCTTGTCTGGTTTACCAGCTCAAAGGCTTGGAGCAAGAGTATAAATGATTATTCAATAGGAGATTGAATGACAAAGTCAGTGATTAAAATTGAATCAAGACCAGGTAGCCATAAACTATCAATTTCAGCCCTGAATCTTTTTCTTATATCGCGTTGGATAAAACTTCTATTCACATGAGGCAAGAATTGAACAACCTTAAATTTTGCTTGTAGGTTTAACATTTGATCAGAACGATAGGATTCAATCTGATTGTCGTAATGTAAAGTATACCTCAAGGTATCATTAGGAATGTTTGAACCATTGCTGTTGGTGTAGTATTTTCCAATGTAAAAAAAGCTAGAAGTATCAGGAACTCCATAATGCCCATATTCATGGTAAATGTCAATGGTTAAAAGACTAAAAAAACCCGTGGTTATTCCTCTAGATCCACCTTGAGAACTGTTCCAATGCTGAGAAAAGAATTCTGGAAAACTGTTGCCATCCGTTTCATAAGTTACTCTTCTGCCATTAAAAAGTCCAGTATAGAAATAAGGTTTGCTGATGTTGAATCGTTGTTCTATGGTCCTAGTTGTATCTTGAGGGCTGTTAGTGAGGTTCAGATCCATTGGTTCGTCCTCTTCTTTTTCACAAGAGGAAAAGAGGCAAGCAAAGAACAATAAAAAAGAAAGGATGTGCTTAATAAAAGACAATTTCATTAATTGGCATGAGGATCGCTTGATTCTAACTCTCTATCAAAAAGGTAAAGACTTGAAGTGTCGCTTCCTATCATTTCTAATTTATCGATGATAGATCTAGCCAATTGTTCTTCTTCCATTTGTTCAGAAATGTACCACTGCATAAAGTTGTTGGTAGTGTGATCATTTTCCTTTAAACAGGCTGTAATGATGTTGTTGATGGAGGCCGTTACCAAGATTTCATGTTCTAAGATTTTTTCAAAAACTTCCTTTAAACTATTGAAGTCCTTTTGTGGTGCAGACAAGGAGGGTACACTTGCATGAGACCCTCTTTCATTGATGAACTTGACTAATTTTAACATGTGTTCTCTCTCTTCATCAGAGTGAGCGTATAGAAATTGGGCAGCTCCATTGTAGCCTTTTATGTCTGCCCATACGGCCATTGCTAAATAAGTCTGAGAAGAGGAGGCTTCTTTTTCAACTTGGTCTTGTAGCAATTGTTCTATAGTATTTGAAAGCATAATGTCTTGTTTTTTTTCAATCTCGAAATTACTCAATATTGTTGGTTTTATTAAGGTGCGGATGGTTCTGTTCTAAAAAAGAAAAAATAATTACATTTTAATTCTATTTGTGTAAAAGGTAGTATAAACAACCTAGGTTGATTTATAATTTTGGGGAAGAAGCCAATTTAAGGTTTAACTTTTCTCAAACTGTAGCAAGACCTTCTTTTAAAGAGAAGTCTGGAGCAGAAATAATTGATGCATTAACAGGTAGGATTTTTATCGGAAACCTTGATGTTCAACAAACCGAGATTAACAATTTAGATTTAAGAGTAGAAAAGTTTTTTCCTGGAGGGCAGTTAATTTCTGTAAGTGGGTTCTATAAGAAATTCAATAATCCTATAGAAATTGTTGCTTTTGATCAAACCGCCACTGATCAGTTTACACCTAGAAATTCTAAAGAGGCTGAGGTTCTTGGTTTTGAGATTGATGCGAGAAGAAACCTATCATTTTTAAATGAAAATTGGGACGAATGGTCTGTAGGGGCAAATTATACAAGAGTACAATCAAAAATTGACAGAAGAAAAATAATTACCCCCGGTTCTGATGGTGTAATAGGAACTGCAGATGATATTTCAGAATTTGATGAGCGAGTGCAAAATAAGAGAGCAGGAGAAACGATTGATAAATTCAGAACACTACAGGGTCAATCTCCTTATGTAGTGAATGTATTTGTAAACTATAAAAACGATTCTTTGGGCCTGGAATGTAATTTAAGTTACAATGTACAAGGTAAAAGGTTAGCATTGGTGGGAATATCAAATACTCCCAATGTCTTTGAAAACCGATTTCACAGTTTGAATTTTAAAGCTTCTAAAACAATAGGAATAAAAGAAAATTCAAGTATTAGTTTAGGAATAACAAATATATTGAGAGATGATAGGGAGAGTATTCTTGAGTCATATAGCTCCAGTGATAAGGTATACTCTAGGTACTCACCAGCACAAACAATAACAATAGGATACAGCTATAAATTTTAAATAAGAAAGCCCTTTAGAATTTCTAAAGGGCTTTCTTAAATTGAATTGTTTTATTAATAGCGCTTTTCAGAAGTTAGGGATCCCATCTCATCCCACATTTTCCAGTTTCCGGTTTTTTCTCCTTTCTCATAATTAAGTTCATATCTCTTCATTCCAGAGTCATCCCAAATAACCCAAGTTCCATCTTTTTCTCCTTCAAAATAGAAGGCCTCTCCAATTTTTTTCCCTTCTTGATTCCATTTGGTCCACTCCCCATGTTTAGTTCCATTTTTATAAAACCCAATTTCTTGTTTAGATCCATCTGCATAAAAGAACTTAGCCTCACCATCAAGTTTGCCTTCTTTGAGGATATATACTGCTTCTTTATTGCTATTATCATGAATTGTAGTATGCCGCCCAGAGTATAACTCATTATTTTGATCAACATATTGGCCATCAACTAATGTAATCTTCTCCTGAGCGATAAGAGCTATAGAAGTAATGAATAGAATGAATAGAAAGGTAAAATATTTCATGACGCTATAATTTATTAACCTAAGGTAAACAAAAATTTAACCTTGCTGTAACATAGAGGGGTGTAAAATAAAAGAGCCCTCTATTACGAGGGCTCTTTAAAATCAAGGTAATTATTTATAATTACTTGTTTTCCAAAACAATAGAGAGGGTTTTGTCTGAGGAATTATTTTGAAGATTAATAGTAGAGGTTTCTTCTTTATAGGAAATCATACTAATTTTAACAACATGACTAGCTTTTGGTATTTCCGAGAAAATGAAAAAGCCATCAAAATCTGTATATACTGAAGATTCAGAACCCTCTATTGCAATTTTTGCTCCAACAATTGGGCTTCCTTGTTTATCCGTAACATGTCCTTTAATAGAAACAGTCTTCTGGTTTCCCGCAAAATTAAATGTAGAAAAGAACAGAATTGTTATTGTTGTAAGTAGTGTCTTTTTCATTGTTTTTCTTTTTACAAATTTATTTTAGAAAAACAATTAATGTGTTAAACCTAACTTATTAATACATTATAAAACTGTTAACTTTAAGTTAAGAGCCTACTTTTAAAGAAGTAGGTTTATTGCAAGCGATCCTAATAGCTTAAAATCCTATGGCGTACTTGATGTATTTAGTTGATTCACCAATTCCAATCATTTGGTGTCGTATTTTTCTGAAAAATTTAATCATTGGTTTTCGTTTTTTCGATATGAAGCCTAACGTATGGGGGGTGTGTTACATTATGGTAAAATATCCATATTATCTCTACATCAAATTTATAGAACCAAATGTATTTTAGTGATTGAATTGGGGTGTAAATTATTTTTATGAACTGTGAATAATAAATCCCTACGAAATTGTCGAACCCCAAACAAGCTCTTGTTATCATTGAGTTATAGAAGAGTTATTAAGCACTTATCTTCTTCGTTTATAAACAGGAAAGCCCCGTGTGACGGGGCTTTTAACAAGTCTGTGGAGCCGGAGGGAATACCTTGCGGTTTGCCCTCCTATCAATTAGCCAGTTAAAATTCCAATTCTACGAATTGATGAACCAATGCTCACAAAAAACAAAAGCGAGCTTTTGCTTTTGCTCGCTTTTGATTCATTTTCATGAATTTTAACTTAAATGTGGAGCCAAGGAGATTAATGTCGAACTCTTTCTTACTGAATTTAAAAGAGGTGTATGAAATAAAAAAACAAGTTATACGTGATTTATAATTTTAAAATAAACCCACCATTCGCTACAAAACCATCTGTTGGAGCCCAAACTTCAGTAAAGGTTGGATCGCTATGTGGAGGAAGCACCATATCCTGATAACGAGATTGTCTTGAATCCGTAAAGTTCTCAAAGTTGATAAACAGGCTCAATCGCTCAAATTCTCTCATGACCATAAAGCCCATCATCCAATAATCTCTAGTTTTGCTGTAATCGCTCAACAATTGTTCTCCTGTATAATACACTTCATATCCAATCCGCCATTTCTCTTCTACTTCATACATTAAAACCGCTCCTGCATTATGTCTCGGAGTTAATGGCTTTTGATTGTTGATGTTGTTGTAATTCAACTGTGCATCAATAAAAGCGTATTGTAGAAACAGCTTGAAATCTTCATACCCAAACTTGATGTTGGTTTCAAATCCTCTGCTATCAATAGTTCCATCTGCATTAACGAATAAGTTCGTAACACCATTATTTTGCAATACAATGGGTTGGTCAAGCTGAGTGTAAAAGAACAATTGATTAATTGAAAAAGAAACTTTCTCAGCAATTACTGTTTTATAATTCACATCAAAGTTTCCTCCGATGGATGTTTCTACTTCTGTGGTTGATTGATTAATTGGCTGAATGTTTCTGAAAGTAAGCCTTTCAGCATCTTCCGTAAAAATAGTTGGGAGTTTGTAACCATAACCACCACCAATTCTTCCTGAAAGCTTTCTACTCGCTTTGTAAAGCAATGAAACTTTAGGCAATACGAAAGTTCCGTAATCCAAATTATGGTCTGTTCTTAAACCTGTTTCAATTGAAATTTTCTCACTTGCATTCCAAGTATTCTGAACAAATCCACCAACAGTTGTGAAGTTATAATCTCTTGAAAAAGAATCTACAGCACTTGGTTCGTTGAAGTTATCTGTAAACAAATTTGCTCCAAAAATCCAATCCATTTTCTCGCTGTTAAGGGAATAAGATGCTTCGGTAAAACTTCCTAATTGCTTTCCTTGAAACTCAAAGTCTGGTATCTCAATATTTCTGTCGAAATAGTTAAAACTGTTCTTAAAAGTGAATTGCTTGTTGTCGTCAAACTTCTTCTCAAACTGCAATTGAGTAGAATAACGATTGGATAGATTTTGCTCTGAAAAAGTGTGTGTACTATCCGCTTTATTGTCAATTACATGAATGTCTCCACCCAATCGATCTTCCCATGTTCCATTAACTCCAAACCATAATGTGGTTTTATCATCAATGTAATAGAATAGCTTTGGGTTAATGCTTAATCCTCTGACTTCTGGAATATCAGAAAAATCATCATTGTTAGGGTCGTAGGCTGTTTGTCGGTTTGCCGAAGCATAAAAAGTATAACCTAGCTTTTCATTACGCTTAGAAGCGAAGGCATTCAAGGTAGTTCCTAGAGCAGAAGTTTGGTTCAACATCAAACTAAGTTCAGGTTCATCTTCATCAGGTCTTTTAGTAACAAGGTTTACCAAACCTGCAATAGCACCGCCACCATAAAGCGTAGAAGCACTTCCTTTAATTACTTCTACTTGTTTTAAATCTAGGGGAGGAACTTGCATAACACTCAAACCACCTGAAAACCCACTAAACAATGGAAATCCATCTCTTAATAGTTGTGTGTAACGCCCATCCAATCCTTGTATTCTTAAACTTTGATTCGCTGAATTGGCAGAAGTCTGTTGAATTTGTATGCCTGTACTTTCTCTTAATATCATGGCGATATTAGTAGAATTCATAATGGCTTTTTCGCCTAATTCTTCGGCTGCAATTACTTCTGTTCGGGTAGGAATTTCATTTATGGTTCGGCTGCTTCTTGTAGCAGAAACTACGACCTCTTCAAGCTCTTCGCCTGAAGATAGAAATACAATAATGGTATCGTTTCGGTTTACATTGACTGTTTTTGACTCGGCTTCGTAACCAATGAATGAAAAGACAATCACTTGATCTCCTGTAGGGAAATTTTTGATCGTCAATAATCCATCAATGTTGGCTGTAGCACCGATGGTAGTGCCTTTAATTACTGCTGTGGCACCAATTAAGGGTTCTTTTGTTGTTTCATCTTTTATGATGGCATTGAATGAGTTTTGAGCCATTGCCACATTGCCTAAAAGAAGAAACAGATATAATAGTTGTTTCATCTTAGAAAATAAGAGTTAATAATGCCTTGAATTAGGGTTCTAATTCACAGGTATTTTGAGAAAAGAAAGGGCAATTAGGCTTCGGGAGGTCGCCACAAACCAAAAGACGATATAGAAATAAACGTTTTGGCTTTATTGAGGTGTTCTATAGTTGAAAAGTCATCACTAAAATCATTGTTCGACTCCATCAACACAATGTTGGTTTGGCAGCAGTTGCAAACACAAAAAGGGGAGCAGTTGTCTGCACCTGAATGGTCATTGTGATCATCTTGTGAATGAAAATGAGATTCCACCTCTGTCAGCTCTCCACAAGCGGAATCACAAGGCATAGTGGTTAAAATAGTAACCAAAAAGGCTAAAAGGATAGAAGTAATTTTCATTGGCGACAAAGATATAGTTTTAAACTTATTTTTTATCAATTTTTTATTCTACATGTTTCTTCATCTAATTCAGTTTCTACCGTACAATGATCGAAATGATAAGGTTTCAGAGTTTTCTTAACATCATTCTTAATTTTCAAAAGTTGATTTAAACTATTGATGTTCTTTAACTTTAAATGGGTGCTGAAAACATGATGTTCCCCTTCTTGAGACCAAACATGTGTATGATGAATTGAATCTACGTTTTCAATTTGCAATAAATCAGTTTGAACTTTTTCAATGCTCATGTCATCGGGTACACCTTGAAGGAATATTTCCAAAGTTTCTTTTAGTCGTTTAACTACTCCGTACAAAATATAAGCGGCAATAAACAACGAAAGGGCAGGGTCTAAATAAGGTGTTTGTTTGAATTTTAGAATGATGGCGACAACAAGAACCGCAGCCCAACCCAAAACATCTTCCAACAAATGCCAAGAGACTACTTTTTCGTTCAACGTTTTACCACCGCTTAGTTTCCACGCAGCATAACCGTTAACCGCAACACCGAAGATGGCAAAAACGATCATTCCATCTGCATCTGAAAATTCAGGTTCAATCAATCGGTTAATAGCTTCAAAAATTACATACACAGACCCACCAATTAGCACCAATGAATTGATTAATGCTCCTAAAAGTGAAAACCTTTTGTAACCAAACGAAAACTTTTGATTGCCTTTTTGTTTAGATTTTTTGTCTAAATACCAAGAGATACCTAAGGAAATACTATCGCCTAAATCGTGAACAGCATCGGAAATAATAGCAACGCTATTCACATAAAATCCTCCGATAATCTCAAAAATGGTAAACGCTAAATTGAGTAGAAAAGCGGTTCTCAGGTTATTTCCTGAATGTTGATGTGAATGATTGTGTCCCATCGTTTTATCTTTTAATTTCTAATGTTTCAAAGATCGTTTGAATATCTTCTTCAATTGGCAAGGGTTTTAAAGGTGGAATGTTTGCACCACCTGTATTTCCAACAGGAATAGTTCCTACAAATGATTTCACACCACCAACTAACAATCTTGGGATTTGCCCCAAAATCTCTTTACCGCTTTTTATTTGAATGCCGAAAAGCAACATTTTCCAATGAATGTATGAATGCTCATAAGGGTAAGCCTGTCCAATAACATGAGCACGTTCTAAATGCTGCCAAGCTTTGGATAAATTATTAATTGCTAATTCTTCTTGATAGGCTTTGAGTTCTTTGCTAAAAAAGGGTTTAAGCCTTTTAGGAATAAGTGTATTCATGTTGTATTATTTACTTCAAAGTTTACACTTAAAGCAATGCAACACAATTGCAATTAATCAGTGCAGTTGGCACAAATGCCTTTGTACACCATGTTTACCGATTTGGCTTTAAAGGAGGAGGGAATGTTTAATGCAGGAATACCTGTATTAGTCAGGCAAAAGGTTTCTTCGCAATTTTCGCAATGAAAATGTACGTGCTGATCTTGTGGTTCACATTCACAATTCTCTTCACACAAAGCATATTTAACGGCTCTACTTCCATCGTCAATACTGTGAATCAACTTCTTTTGCTCAAATGTTTTTAAGGTTCTGTAAAGGGTTACTTTGTCAACCTTTTCAAAAGTGCTTTCTAACTCACTCAAACTAACAGCCGATTTACTTTCCACCAATTGCTTAAGTACCAACAATCGCATACTTGTTGGCTTTATATTTTTGATGTTGAGTTTATTTTCGAGTTGGGAGTTCATTTAAAAAAGTAATTGATATACATTGATTCAAATTTATGGAGAATACAAAGAGATATAATAATTCAATATAAAAAAAAGCGAGAGAGATTCGAACTCCACTGAACTCCCAATTAATACTAGGTTATTGAATGAATTTTAAGCAAAATTCAGTACCTAATAAAAGTGAGAAAGCCCCGAATGACGGGGCTTTCAGCGTTTTGTGGAGCCGGAGGGAATCGAACCCTCGTCCAAACAAGGAACAATTAAGCTTTCTACAGACATAGTAAACACTTAATTTTCGAATCGAGGCCGGCCATTCACAACCTACCTCGACCTTAGTCTCTTAATTTCATCCGAAAGCCGAGACTTCCTCCGAACTAACTCAAAAGTTTGATACCGCTAAACCAAGGCATTAATGAGTGGAACCCCTTGAGCGATAGCTTGTCGTGTTACCTAGTAACACGATTAGGATTAATCTCTATCGAGTATTAAGCCGCAAGCGCGTAATTGTTGTCGCCAATTAAAAGCGTGTAGCATTGAGATTAACGAGTCAATACTGAAAACTCGGCCTGCTTACTCAACTCTTCGACTTGCTGTCGAAACCGGACGGCCCCAGGTTGGGTAAAATTACAGATTTGCCCTCGTTTGAGGATGGAAAATTTATTTTTCGATTTTGATGCCACCGATGGAGAAAACTACATTGTTCTTTCTCTTCTTCTGCTCCTGTACTTCTTCCTCTTCTGTGGTTAAATGCAATCGCTTCCTCAATTGAAACCAAAGTTTAGATCCCACATATTTTATCGACTCATTGGTGTCTAATACTTCATCTTCACTTGATTCAACCCTTTTCTCTTGCTTGGGAGGAATTTTCTTGATAGAAGTCTTGTCTTTTATTTCCTTTTTGGATTGAGCCATTAGGCCAAGGCTCATTAAAAAAAATCCAAAAAACAGGAAACGCTTCATGAAACAAAAATAACAGCTTTCATGGAATTTTGCTCAGAAAATTATCCACTCCCTGAAAATAGGGATAAGATGTTTCACAGTTTTTGGTGAAGGACTGGGATTACAGCACAAGCATCTTTGTTCTGTTCAATATTTAAAAAACAACATCATGAAAAACTTAAGCATCCTATTGGTAGTTCTTTTTCTCAATTCAAATGCCCTTGAAGCTCAAAATCTAAATTCACCTAGCACTAACTTGAATATCAGTCAAGAATTTGAAGATGGAATTACATTGGTCTCTTGGGAAACCTTTAAAGAAGTCAATACAAGTTTCTTTGTATTGGAAAGAAGTTTGAACCATCAAGAATTTGAAATCATCAACATTCAAAAAGCCAGTAGCTCCACCTTAGGAAGCACCCAATATCAATTTGAAGACGTAGAGCAATTTGAAGGAAATGCCACTTACAGAATCCATCTTGTCTTAATGGATGGTAACGAAATAGTATCTACGCTCTACAGTCCAAACAATTCAGATTTAGTTAAACATATAAATAAATAATCAAAATGTTGTAGGTTTGAAATTGCCTGCAATTAAATTTAAAACTACAATTATGTCAACATTAGAGGAAAGCACCCCAACGGTAAGAACAACAAGCGCTGTTGGAATACTTCGATTATCAGCCAAAGGATTTGAGGCCATGCATCACTATTATTGTGTGGTAGACCTACCAAGTTCTGAAAACCTTGTCATTGAATATGGTGAATACGATGCAGCAACGAAAACACTCAGTTTTCAATTCACCTATCCAGATGGTGTTCCCCCAGATGGAACAGGCTTGAAATCCTATATTACTCCTGTTTTTATGATCAACAGCGAAGCAGAATCTTTTCAAGGATTAAACACGGTTTCCATCAGTGGAATCATTGATTCTAGCAATGAACCAACTACGAAAACTGGATCTACCGCAAATCAGAAAAAGAAAGTCTTGTTTGAAGAACCAGAATCCCAGGATGCCCCAAGCGGAGACAATACTGAAGGGGATGGAAATCCACCGTTCAATGAAAATTATGTGCGTTTACAAGTAATTCAGAGTGAAACTTTTCCGACCAATTATTTTGTCATTGCAGCGGTGCGCACACAAGGAAGCAATTCTAAACTCTTGAACATGGCGCCAGAAACAAACATTGGTGGAGGAGAACACGTTCAACTTTCTTACACGCAATTGCCAGAAGGGCAGGAGCATGAAGGAAGCGTTGTGGCTACCAATGCCATTCCTAGCACTGTGATGCAATATGGATCCTTTTACTTTGAAGCCAACAATACCTATGACCCAAATTATCAAGAATCTGCAGTCATTAAGGTGTAGTAAAAAAGCAAACATTAAACTGCCACTCACTGAAATCAGTGATTGGCAGTTTCACTGTTTTTAGTGCTGTGTGGTCCTTGTCGCTGGCTCATCTTTGTGGTGTAATCAAAAAATAAATACCATGAAAAATACAATTGCAACACTTAGCTTAATCATCTTTTCTTTAACAAGTTTAACTGCTCAAAACAGACCGCTGAAAGCCAATGAATTTACTTTAGAATTGTCTTTGGAAGATGGAATAAGCATAATCCAATGGGAAATCAATCAAGAAGTAAATACTTCATCGTTCATCTTAGAACGTTCATTTGATGGACAAAACTTTGAAATCATCAACATTCAAAAGGCTAAAAGTTCAAGCTACTCTTTTGCCACTTATGCATTCGAAGATGTTGAAAATGAAACAGGAATAGGATCTTATCGACTACGATTGGTGCTTATGGGAGGTGAAGAAATTGTAAAAGTTTATCAAGAGCCTACTAGCAGAGACTTAGCGCAACATTCGACCAAATAATAATATTGTTGTAGGTTTGGAATGAATCTACAATTAAACTATAAATACTACCATCATGTCAACAACACAGAACAGAACATCAGATCAAGTAGGAATCTTGCGCATAAGACCCCAATCTGAGCCTTTGGTTTATCACTATTACTCTATTATTGACCTTCCAGAGCACGAAGGCCTTGTCATCGAATACGGCATCTATGACGCTGCAAGCAAAACATTGAATTTTGAATTTTCCTATACCAACGGATACCCAGATGAATCGGCTCCTTTAAAATCTTACATGACACCGGTTTATGTTGTGCTTTCTTCATCAGAAGGATTTGAAGGCTTAGATACTTTTAGCATTAGTGGTGCTATAGCAGAAGGGGAAGAGCCAATAACCAAAACAGGTTCAACTGCCAATCAAAAAAAGAAGGTATTGGTAGAACTAAATTCTCCCTCCTCAGCCGCTGAAGGTTCCGATGGAAGTGGAGATGCTTATGAAGAAATCAAACCATTGGTGGTGGTAAGCGCGACTAATGAAAACGACTTCTTTGTAATTGGGATGGCCATTACCTCAGGTGAGAATTCAAGAGTTTTACTAGTTTCCATTGCAGAAACTGGTGAAGAGACCAACATAGCCATTGCTTTTGATCCGCTAGAAGGAGGAAATATGGGTCCATTTGTAGCCGCCTCCAATTTTATGGCTAGCACCGCTGATCAATTTGATAAGATCGTAATGGATAATGGCATGTCTGCGGCAGTAGAATATGTAGATCCAGAACCAACCCAAGTATAATTAAATGAAACAACTGAACCTTTTCCTTCTTTCCTTTCTCTTCCTTTCAATTCGCCTTGTTGCCCAAGATTTAGACAGCAATGCCTTTATGGATAAAGTGTATGCCGCCTATGAACTGGAAGGAATTGATAATGATTCTGCTTACTCTTTAGCAGAAGAGGCATTAACAGAAGCCAATCAATTTGATTACAAGCTCGGCAAGGCATATGCCTTGGTTCGCTTGGCTTCGATTAATAACCTGCAAGGAAAAAATGATTCTGCCATTCATTTTGCCCAGGAAGCAAGAGCAATTCGAATTCAAGAAGGGGATCTTAGTGGGGCAATTGGTGTTTGTTACATCTTGGCCTACGCCTTTGAGGAAACAGGCAATGTAGATTCTGCCTTTGCCGTCTTGTATGATGCCAAACGCATGATTGATGCTGCTGGAGATTCTAGCGATCTTGTGGACGTATTATTGGAATTGGGCAATCTAAATGCAAGTTATAAAGAAGCAGAAGAAGCACTTGAATTGTATGTTGAGGCGGGGGAATTGGCTAAAAGAATAGACTATCAAGCTGGACAAGCAACTGCCAATAGCAATAGAGGAAGGGCTGCTTTTGCAGCAAGAAGGTTTGAAGAAGCAATTGGATTTTATTTAGACGCCCAGGAGTACTATTTGAAGGAGCAAGATCAAGTTGCCTTGGCTCTGAACTACAATAACCTTGCTTTGGCACACAGTCATTTAGAGCATTATCAAATGGCTACCTTGCTTTTTAACAATGCCATTCAACTGTTTAAAGATTTAGGGATGAATGCTGAACAAGCCAATTCTTATTTCAACCTTGGGTCGATGTACAACAACAGAAGAATGCCAGATAGTGCCATCTTTTTCTTGAATAAGTCAAAGTTCATGTCGCACGTTATCGGAGATATAATGTTGTTGGCAAAGAGTCATGAATTTCTTGCTGATGCATATGTAATGAATGGAGATTACCTCTTGGCCTATGAGAATCAAGTGCAATCCAATCGATTGCAAGATTCTGTATTAAGCATAGAAAAAGTCAAAAGTATTTCCGACATGCAAACGAAGTACGAGACGGAAAAGAAAGAGCAAAAAATTGTCCTTTTAGATGCTCAAAACAAAACCAAATCGGCGCAGCGTAACGTACTTCTTGTGGGAAGTCTTTTGTTGCTCTTAATCATTTTAGCCAGTAGTATTTATTGGCGTCAGAAAAACAAACTAGCGAAAAAGAACAAAGAAATTGCCGAGCAGAAAATTGAAAGTCTTCTAGATGAACAAGAGATCAAAACTTATGATGCGATGTTGGCCGGACAAGAAGAGGAGCGATTGCGCATAGCTACAGATTTACACGATCGATTGGGGAGCATGCTTTCTACCATCAAATTGTTGTTTTCTTCCTTGGAAGAGAAGATAGATTTGGCTCAAGAAGAAAGCAAGAAACAAGCAGATAGGGCGGGAAATTTAATTGATGATGCCTGTGTTGAGGTGAGAAGGATTTCGCATAACCTAGGTTCTGGAATGGTGGCCAATTTCGGGTTAATTGCTGCCTTAGACAACCTTTGCAGTAGCATACAATCGAGTGGGAAAATTTCCTGTGAATTCATTCCTTATGGAGATTTTAAAGGATTGCCTTTGCAAACTGAAGTGGAGATTTATCGCATGATACAAGAAGGAATTAACAACAGCTTAAAACATTCACAAGCAGAAAATTTAAGCCTGCAAATCAATCGTTTGTCAGATGAAATTAACATCAATTTAAGCGATGACGGTATCGGTTTTGATAAATCTAAAGTGAACCTAAAAGGTGGCATGGGATTAGGAAGTCTTCAGACCAGAGCAGATAAAATAAAAGCCAATTTGATCATAGACAGTAAAATTGGTTCTGGTACCAATATTCTCATCGAAATTCCATTATCTTAGAAGCATGATACAGGTTTTTTTAGTCGACGATCATCAGATGTTCATTGAAGGTTTAAGTGCCATAATAAAAACCTTGGACGGAATGGAAGTGGCTGGGTCGGCAAACGATGGCTTGGACTTAATAGATGCTTTGACTAAAGTAAAAGCAGACGTAATCCTTTTAGACATCAACATGCCAAAGATGAATGGATTGGAGTCCATGGTTTACCTCAATAAAAATTTCCCAGAGGTGAAAGTGCTGGTTTTGAGCATGCATGACCAAGGAAGGTACATCGAAAAAATGTTAAAGGCTGGTGCACATGGTTATGTGTTAAAGAACACAGGAAAAGATGAATTAGGCAAGGCCATTAATGCCATTTACAATGGAGAAAATTATTATTCGGCGACTGTAACTCAGCGCATCATGGAAGGCATGCAGAAGCAACAAAAGCTAAAGCAACAAATGGGTCCCGACGATTTAAGCAAGAGAGAGTTGGAGGTTTTAAAACTAATTGCACAAGATTTAAGCACCAATGAAATTGCAGAAAAGCTGATCATCAGTCACCACACCGTAGAATCACATAGAAAAAACCTATTGGCTAAATTACAAGTAAGAAGTTCTGCTGGTTTGGTAAGGTTTGCGGTAGAATCTAATCTACTCGACTAAATCTGCCTTTGCCATTAAATCATCAATCATAAAGATGGAAACTCCATCAAAAGGTTCGTAATAGGCTTCGCTTGCCAGATAACCTTTCTGTATTAATTCCTTTGCTTTCACAAAGGCTGCTTTTGCTTTCTCTTTTTTCCCCAATGCTATATAATTCTGACCCAAATAGGCATAAGCCATGCAGTTTTCAGAATAATTCTCAATGGCTTTAAGAAAATCCATCTCGGCCAATTCTAATTCACCTAAGGAATAATGACTTAAACCTCTATAGACATAAGCATTAACATCTACATGTTCCCCTTCCAGTTCAATCACTCGGTCAAATTCTTCTATTGCCAATTCATGATTGTGTATTCTCCTGTGGCATAAGCCCTTTAGGTAGTTCACATGTTCTCCCCAGGCAAAATCTGGCTGATTCGGAGTGAAGTCATCGTATTCATTCAATCTTTTTAAAGCCCTTTCATAATCTCGATAATAATACAACAGCAGCCAACCATAATAATAACCCATCTCTTTAGGATTCAGTTGATAGGCTCTCTCCATCAATGGGAATGCAATGTGATAATCTCCAATTTTTGTGTGCGCCATCGATTTGCCTTGAAAATATTCGGCATTATTAGAATCCAAAGCAATCAATTGATCAAACAATTGCTGTCGGTATTTTGCTCCTTGATAATACCTTGCCTTCTTCATCTCCAAAGATTGAATTTCTATAATCTTTGTTATTGGTTCACCATCCATGCAAGAGGCAATTAATAAAAGAAGGAGACCACTAAGGGAATATTTCAGATACTTTTCCATCTTGGATTTTATACGTTATGAATCGATAGGTATCAATACTTTCCTCTTTTTCGTTCTTTCCTGGCTTCCAATCTTGTAGAGATTTGGTGAATTCATAAACCTGTTGAACTAAATCAGGATTGAATTCTTGTTTTATGTAATTCTCGTCCAATTGCAAAATCGAGTACCTGCCAGCCTTTCCTTGACAATTCACTATGAATTCTACTTTCATCAGTCCACTTTTTTCAAAATGATAATTGGAAGGTAAAGCCTTTTCCAATTCTTGTTTTACTCGGTACCAACCTCCATTGTAAAAAGTGCCTTTGTAATAATAGCGATGCCTTGGATTGTTTCGGTAGAGGTAGGGATTACAGGTTTGAAAATTTTTCTCAGAAATGGAGATTTTTTCTTTGCCTAATTGATAGCGAATGCTCTGGTATTTTTTGTCCTGCCAGCGTCCTATTTGGAAAGAATAATCATCAACAAGGATCAAATGTTCTAAAAATCGTGGGTGTTTTTCGCAATCAATTTGATTTCCTTTTTTGATAATGAATGTTGTTCCATGTTGGGATACTATTGAATAACAAGCTTGTTCAATGCTTTTATCTTTTTTTGATTCGATGATGCAAGTTCCATCAGAATTGAATCGAATTCGATCATAATCAGACTCCCATACTTTGCCTTTTATAATTTGAGCCTCATCGATTGCAACTGGATGTTTTGGAATGTTTAAGCGCTGAAAAATGGATTTGTATTCCATTTTGTAAATGAACTGCTCTTCGCTTAAATCAAATCGCTCTTTGACGTAAGTGCTAGTGTCAATTTTTAATAATTGATGCTCAAAGGACCAGCTTTTCCAATTGGAATCGGGCGCATTAAAAGGATAGGCATTGAACTGTCCGTCTGCCCTCGCAATCATAACTTGCTGCATTGGAACGTAGACTTCATCATCCATTTCTTGAGCGGCGCCTATCCAAATGCCTTCGAAATCAGGTTTTTGATTGCAAGAGATAAGGAAAATTAAAATGAAGATGCTGCTTATGCGTTTCATCATTACAATGCTACGCAAAGACAATAAAAGGAAATGCTAATAGCTGTTAAAGGATCTACTCTGCAACCACATTGCTGGTATCCACTACCTGTCCTTTGCATTTTGATAGTTCAGCACTCACATTGAGCAATTGTGCTTCTGTTGCGTCCAATTTAACTTGCATGGCATCAAGATCTACATTGTTTGTTTCAGGGCAAGGCTGCTGACAAGAAAAGAAGAATAGAGCAATAGATATTAGGCTAGGGAGTTTCATTCAGTAGAAGTGTTAATTGTTTTTCAATGAGTTTATTCTCCTTCAAAAATACGCTTTCATAAATACGTTTCTTCTCATTAGCGGTTAGATGCCAACTCAATGAGATTTTCTCGTTTTCATTTTTATTCAATTGATAATTGAGGATGTGCAATTTTCCCGGGTACCACTCTTTGGCAAAGTCAAGCAGTTCATCATTATTAAAGTCTTGTGCTTGGAATAAATTGCCATACAGAGACCCCACAGGAGATAAAAACTCATTGATGATGGAACGTTTTTCTTGCTTCTTTGAACTCGAAGAATGTTTTATCCCATCTCTAAATTGAAGAATGACAATTTCGCTGGTGTTTTCATTGAGCCATTCTTTGAACTCATGAATGAAATTGACCGTTGTTTTTATTCCATAATTATCCCTCAGGCCGGAATCAAACAATTCCATGCTTGGCTTGGTAGGTAAACTCACAATTGGCATGATGTAAGGGGCAGAAGCGCTTACTCTTAGTAAACTAGAAAACTTAGTGGCCTTGGCTTTTTCTTCACCAAAAAGCTGCATGTAATCAATGTTTTCTGGTAGGTTATTTTGTTGAATTCTTGGCCTACATAAATAACTCAAACCTTGTGACCCAATCAGCATCCGTCTTCCTTCATTCACCACAGAAGGAGAAAAGACCATCATCGGGATTTTTGCTTCATCCTCAGAGGAGGTATAATCTCCTAGTCTTTTATCCAACAATCCTCTGCAATTATCATTTAAGGTTTTTTCAAAGGCAAAGCCCCTGTCTTTCCAGTGACTTTGTCCATCTACTACAAAACGCTGACTGCGAATGACCATATCGTTCACTGCAATGGTAAAAAAGATGGGGTTCAATAAATCGGCTGCAAGATCATCTCGGTAGCTAAGATCATTCAGTTGTAAGCCATCGTTTTCCTGCGCTCTTAGCACCAACTCACGATAATAAGCCGCTCCAATCAAACCTCCTGAAGAACCTGTGCTTAAGATGCTATGGTCCATCAATTCCCCTTTTGTTAGGGCATTCAATTCTTGATGACCTACAAATGACCATAACATCGATCTTGAACCGCCTCCACTAGAACAAAGAAAAACAGCTGCAGGTAGATTCTTAGCATTGACCATGTTTTTCTTTTTCCAAGCTTCTAATCGCTTAATGGTTTGTGCGCGGTCCTTATAAATGGCTTTCTGACTAGGTTTCCAAGCGGAAGGATTGTAAACTACTTTTTCGCTATGGTCCAATCCATATAATCGATTTTCGAAATAGTAATCGTCGAACTTGGTTAAAAAATTCAATCCTAAAACCACAAAAAGCAATACAATGGCAGTCCAACCTCTCAACCAGGAACGAATAGCAGAAACGGCCATCAACACCATGCTGACCAATAAAATAATTGAGGCAGCTGCAGGAATTATAAAGAGTTCATTGTCCCTAAATATGCCCAAAACAATAATGGAAACAATTAAGGCAATCTCGAAGAATGAAGCATTGACATGGTTTTGTCGGAATACTGCAGATAGCATTTCGAAATTGTAATGATCAAAAGCCCGCGTAAAACGGAGTTTGAATTTTCCGCTGATGTAACTATCAACTCGCCATGATTTTTGATTTACTCTTTGCTTGTACCAGTGCTTTTTCTTTCTGTGGAGTAGGAGGCGAGCAGGCTCATCTTCTAAGTTTCCTGCCGTTATGATTTTACTGATCTCTTTCCCAAAGAGCTTTTCGAAATCTTTATTGGTTGCCAAAAAGTACAAAGTAGCGAAGCAAACAAAAATGAGGTAACCTATTAAAAAGCCGCTGAGGTAAATCAAAATTTGCGTCTTTTCTAATTCCTCAAATTGAGTTAAAAAGCGAAAGGTTTCTATAAAATAAACCAATAGAAATAGAAAAGGAAAGAAGGCATTATTGATGCAATATTTTAAAAAGGGTTTAGAAAGAGTGGCCAAGAATGGAAAGCGAAAACCATTCATGATGTAACTGGCAATGTTAAAAGCCATAACAAATCCTCCCAAACAAAAGCCAAGAATAAAATAGCTCCAAAAGCTTATTTCACCTAGGTATTCTGGTTCGAGGAAAATGAGGTGTAAGCCAAAATTAGTTCCAAATTGTTGAGTGACGGTAAGGAACAAAAGGACCCAGAATAGGATCAATTGTTGGTTCTTTTTGACATGAACTATTGTCAGTTGGATGGGGAAAAAATAAAATAATTTTTCCCACCACTTTTTCGCTTCCTTATTTTGATCATCCTTGCCCATCTACCTTCTTTTCTAAACAATACTCCAATACCCGTTCTTCGGGAGAGAAATTGGCCAGGTCATTTAAGCCTAAGCCTTTAATAGCAGACTCTAGCAATTGCTTTTCAGTTGCCTCAGCATTAGTATTAAATGCTTGTCCGGCTTGCAATAAGGCCTTCAATGGAATTAAACCTATCAATTCTGATCCTGTGACTAAAACGCCTAGTTCCTTAGCACAACGGCTAACGGTTTCAAAAACTTCAAATAGACCAGTCGTTTCAAAATCCACTAGATTGATGGAAACTTGTGCGCATCCAAACTCAGGAATGTACCAACCTATGGCCCTTACATGCTTTAATAAACCTGGCTGATACCTGGTTTTTCCGTTTTCTTTTATCGCTCTTCCTAAAGTTCTAACACGGACAGCAATCTCATGTGCAATTTTTGCATCTTTTGTGTTGAGGTTGATGTTATAGGCCACCAGAAATGCTCTTGCCCCCAAAACCATACCTCCAAATTTTGGGTTAAAGCTGGCTCCAATGTCTGGCAAATGTATTCCTTCATTGATCCTAGCTTCTAAACTTTCATAATTGCCAATTCGATGTGATGCTAGTCTTTTTCTTTTCAGATTTGTGCTAGAATGTTCATACAAGAAAATGGGTATGTGAAAATCAGCGTGGATCCTTTTACCGAATTCCAAAACTTTTTCATTCAATTCATCCAATGAAATTCCCTCGAGAGGGATGAATGGGCAAACATCACAAGCCCCAATTCTTGGATGTGTTCCTTTATGCAAGCGCATGTCGATTTTTTCTACTGCCACTTTAATGGCCTGATATGCTGCTTCAAATACCTGGTCTGCTTCCCCAGCAAAAGTAAATACTGTTCTATTGGCCGAAGCCCCAGTATCTTGATGCAAAAGCTGAACATGGTCAATTGATTGGATGGCGCTTGCTATTGCTGCAAGAATTGAGGCATCTCTACCTTCACTAAAATTTGGAACACATTCTATCCGTGAAATCATCTTTAAATCCTTGCCTTCATGAAATCCATTGCTAAGTAAGTTAGCAATTTTCCAACCTGATCTTCATTGCCAGGGTTTAGAGATGGAGCAGCTTCTGGAAGGTGCAAATAAATTGCATTAGCAGTGCTAGCAAAATGATGCAGGTATTGTCGAGCTTCTTTTACACTTATTCCTGATGGAGTCTGCGCAGAACTTGGCGCATTTTCTATGGCATCAATGTCCAATTCTATTCCAACTAATTCCTCTCCCAATTGGTCACTTATTTTTTGAACTGCGTTTTTGTAGGAGGTTTTTTCCCTTATGAAGATGTCCTCATAACTAATGGAAAAATGACCATCATTTTTCAAACTTTCCATCATGCTTTTTGAGTTATAAGATTCATGGAATCCTAACAAAAAGTAGTTGGATAAAAAGCCTTCTGAAAAGGCGTATGAAAATGAATTTCCAGAATGCCTACCTTCTAAAGATCTGTAGTCGGCATGCGGATCATTATTCACCACATTGATGGCTTTTTGGAAAGTTTGAGAGGCCGCTTTTATTAAAGGAAATGCATTGTTATGACCACCGCCAATTAAAAACAGGAATTTTACCAGCTTCAAAAATTCCTTTTAGAATAGGGTCCAAAGTTTCGTCTAAGTTTTTTACGCTTTTTCTCAATTGAGCACTACTTTCTCCAGCTCCCTCTTCTGTCGTTAAGTTGCCCAATACCAACACTTTGCCTCCGCTTAAGTGTTCGGTTTCTTGAACGTTTAAGAATTTCGGTAAAAAGTGCTTCCAAGCGCTATCTGCACCAGCTCTTCCCTCATTTGCTCTTGGCCCGATGTCTTCAGAAACACCCAGCAAAACAAATTTGGCAGTGGATTCCTGCAGCCCTGATTTTTCAAAATCTTCACCAATTTGAACAAAAGAACCCAGCTTTTCTTCACCAGCTCTTTTTTGAACCAATTGTTCAATATCCTGATGTGTGGAATACTTAAACTTCATCCTTAAATTCTTTTCCATTGATGTACACCCTGTCGATAAAATTGTTGCCAAATGAATAAGGCAAAAAGGCCAGTGATTTAATTTTTTTGGTCACAATGAAATTTGCTTTTTTCCCTTTGGCAATGCTTCCCAAATCATTCTCCAATTCCAATGCAAATGCTCCGTTAATGGTGCAAGCGTTGATGGCCTCTTCCGGACTCATGTTTAATTTTACACAAGCCAAAGCCAGTACAAAATTCATGTTAGAAGAGGGACTAGATCCAGGATTGAAATCCGAAGCCAAAGCAACCGGAATATTCGCATCTATGATTTTTCTAGCTGGCTGATAAGGGTCGGAAAGAAAGAAGGGAGCAGAGGGAAGTAGAGTAGCAATGGTATTTGATTCTGCAAGGTTCTTTATTTCTTGATCGTTCATCACTTCCAAATGGTCTACACTTAGCGCATTGTGTTTAATGGCCGTTTCTATTCCACCCATGCTGTTGAACTGGTTGGTATGGATCTTAGCTTTTAGGCCAAACTTTGCTGCCGCTGATAAAAGTTGATCTGTTTCTTCTGCGCTAAAAGCCACGGCTTCACAAAATACATCCATGTAATCTGCTAAACCTTCTTCGGCAATTTTAGGAAGCATCTCATCAATGATCTCTTTCAAATAGGCTTGATGGTTTTCTTTATAAGCTCTTGGATAGAAATGAGCTCCAAGGAAAGAAGACTTAATTGGAATTGGGCTCCATTTTTTTAATTCTTGAATTACCCTCAGCATTTTCAATTCAGCCTTGGTATTTAAACCATATCCACTTTTAATCTCTATAGCTCCAGTGCCCAATCCAATGCATTCTTTCAACCGAATCTTGGCTTGTTCCAATAAACTCGCCTCATCCATTTTTCCCAATTTATCAGCAGAATTCAATATTCCACCTCCAGCTGCTGCAATCTCTTCATAGCTTCTGCCTTTAATCCTCATCTCAAATTCTTCCTCTCTGCTAGTAGCAAAAACTAAATGTGTGTGGGAATCAACATAGCTGGGCAAGATGGACTTTCCTTTTAAATCAACGATTTCTTCATTCAAATTGGCAAGTTCTAAATCCTCCATTTTTCCGAAATCTTTTATTCGGTCATTTTCTAAAGAGAGCCAAGCGTTTTCAATGAAAGGAACCTCTTGCATGGCCTTCCCTTTCAGGGCAGATTTTGGAGATTGTGTTTGAAAAAGAAATTGAATGTTAGTCAGTATCATATACAAGGAAAATTCTATTCTCAAACTTACAAAAGATTCAGCCTTTAATTAAATTCACCATGGCATTCTTATCCTTGGAAAAATGGAGAAAAAAGCCCTTTAAAAAAGTTATTTTTGTTTTCATGGCAGGAAGTCAGTTTGGAACTCTTTTTAAGTTAACAAGTTTTGGTGAATCGCATGGTTTAGCAATCGGTGGGGTCATTGAAGGTTGTCCTGCCGGACTTGATTTCGATTTCGATTTCATTCAAGGCCAACTTGATCGCAGAAGACCTGGTCAGTCTAAAATCAGCACCAGTAGAAAAGAAAGCGATACCGTAGAATTTCTTTCTGGAATTTTTGAAGGAAAAAGCACGGGCACTCCAATTGGTTTCATATTGAAGAATGAAGATCATCGCAGCAAAGACTACGAGCAATTAAAATCAGTTTATCGTCCTTCTCATGCCGATTTTGTTTGGGAAAAGAAATACGGCTTTCGCGATTATCGTGGAGGTGGAAGGTCATCGGCTAGAGAAACAGCTTCTCGTGTGGTAGCTGGAGCCGTTGCACAACTCATCTTAAAACATCAAGGAATTTCCATCCATGCTTATGTGCAACAAGTGGGGCATTTGAGCTTAGAAACCAATATTGAAAACATTGATCTCACCGCAATAGAAAACAACTCAGTTCGTTGTCCGGATGCCGAAATGGCCCAAAAAATGGAAGAGCTAATATTAGAAATGCAGTCCGAAGGCGATAGCTTAGGCGGAGTAATCCAATGCATTGCTGAAAATGTGCCTGTTGGTTTAGGTGAACCTGTTTTTGATAAACTTCATGCCGATTTAGCCAAAGCCATGATGAGCATCAATGCAGTAAAAGGCTTTGAAATAGGAAGTGGATTTGAAGGAGCAAAAATGCAAGGTTCAGTTCATAACGACCCATGGATAAAAGAAGGAGAAGAAGTAAAAACGGCTAAAAATCATTCTGGCGGTATCCAAGGCGGAATAAGCAATGGTGCGCCCATTTATTTTAGAACGGCGTTTAAGCCAGTTGCGACTATTAAGAAAGAGCAGAAGACATTGAACCAAGCAGGAGAAGAAGTGATAGTAGAAGGAAAAGGACGGCATGATCCATGTGTAGTGCCGCGCGCCGTGCCAATTGTAGAGGGCATGACTGCCCTGGTTTTATGTGATCATTTATTAAGAAATAAGTTGAATAAATTGGATAGGATATGAAAAAGCTTGCCCTGCATTGGCAGATAATTATTGGACTTATTTTGGGTCTTGTTTATGGATTAATTGCCGCAAATTCTGGTTGGCAGGAGTTTACCTCTGATTGGATTGCACCTTGGGGAAAAATATTCATCAACATGCTTAAAATGATTGCCGTTCCTTTGGTGCTCATTTCACTAATCAATGGCATCTCTGGTTTAAAAGACATCTCACAATTGTCGTCAATGGGAGGAAAAACCATTGGCATTTATCTAGTCACCACCGTTTTGGCGGTAGGAGTGGGCTTATTGGCCGTTAACATCATTCAACCAGGCAAATCTTTTTCAGAGGAAGTTAGGAAAGAAATGGTGACCCAAAACCAATCGAAAGCCCAGTCTGCCGAAGAAAATGCATTGGCACAAAAGAATGCTGGTCCTTTGCAGTTTTTAGTCGACATGGTGCCGAGCAACATCTTTCTTTCTGCGGGCAATAATAGAAATATGTTGCAGGTGATATTCTTCGCCATTTTGTTCGGGATAGCATTAATCATGGCGCCTGATCCTGCCAAAATTGAAGGAATAAAAAAGTTTTTTGATGGTGCGAATGAAGTCATCCTCAAAATGGTAGACATCATCATGTTATTTGCTCCCATTGGCGTATTTGCTCTTTTAGGAAACATCATGGTGGAGTTGGCTGGCGAGGATCCTAGTGCAGCAGCAGAAATTTTGAAAGGCCTTGCTGTCTATTCTTTTACTGTCCTTTTGGGATTGTTTTTCATGGTAGGAGTCGTTTACCCTTTAATCATGAAATTGTTTACTGGATATTCTCCAAAACGATTTTTTGAAAGCATAGCACCAGCTCAATTGCTTGCTTTTTCAACTAGTTCGTCTGCTGCAACATTGCCACTCACCATGGAACGTTGTGAAGAAAAAATTGGCGTTTCCAACAAAGTGGCTTCCTTCGTTTTGCCCTTGGGAGCAACGATTAACATGGATGGAACAAGTTGCTATCAAGCCATTGCAGCAGTCTTCATTGCTCAAGTTTACGGCATGGACCTCGGACTTAGTGAACAATTGACCATAGTACTAACCGCAACTTTAGCCTCCATTGGTTCAGCTGCTGTGCCTGGAGCTGGCATCATCATGCTGGCCATCGTATTGGGCGCTGTTGGTGTTCCTTTAGAAGGAATTAGCTTAATTTTCGCCGTAGATCGACCATTAGACATGTGTAGAACTGTTGTTAATGTTACTGGTGATGCCACTGTAGCCACTGTTGTAGCCCATTCTGAAAATGAATTATTTCCTCATCCCATCGAAAAATAAAAACGTATGAAAACTTTTTTTAAAATTATTGCCGCATTACTATTCCTTATCCTAGCAGCCTTGTTCATTATACCCATGGTGTTTAAAGATGACTTAGTACAAATGGTAAAGGATGAAACCAATGCAGCATTAAATGCTGAAGTAGCATTTGGAGACTTTAGCCTAAGCTTGGTTAAAAACTTTCCAAATTTCTATTTCGGAATAGAAGATGTTTCGGTTAGAGGAATAGATGAGTTTGAAGGTGTGGCCTTGGCTGACATAAAATCTCTTGCCCTAACGGTAGATTTGATGTCGGTTATTAATGGTGAATCCATTGCAGTAAAAAACATCAGTATAGTAGATGCTACCATTCATGCAAAAGTCCTTGCCGATGGAAAAGCGAATTGGGACATCGCCAAAGAAAGCGAGGAAGAAGAAGTGGTGGAAGAAGAGGAAGCGGGAGCAAGCGATTTTAAATTGAGCCTGCAACAATTAATCATAGAAAATGCAAAGGTGGTTTACGATGATGTTAGCATGCCCGTGCATTTAGTTATGGACGAAATTAACTTGTCACTTTCAGGTGATCTGACTGAAACCGTCACTAGCATTAAAGCGGATGGCGGTATCGAAAAATTTGATTTAACATTTGATGGCATTCATTACATGAATAATGTGAACATTGGCTTAAAGGCTGAAATGGAAGCCGATCTTGATGCCTTTAAATTCACGTTTAAAGAAAATGAAGTGATGGTGAATCAATTGGCTCTTGGACTAGATGGTTGGTTGGCCATGCCTAATGATCCCATCGACATGGATTTAGAATTTCACGCCAAAAGAACAGATTTTAAAGAAATTCTATCTCTGATTCCAGCAGCTTTTGCTAGCGATTTAGAAGGAGTAGAAACCAAAGGAGAATTGGCCTTGGATGGTTATGCAAAAGGAACTTTCATCGATTCAACTTATCCAGCTTTTGGCATCAACATGATGGTGGCCAATGCCATGTTTCATTATCCAGATTTACCTAAATCGGTGGATAATATCAACATCAAAGCATCGGTAGAAAGTAAAGATGGGGCTATAGATAATACCATAGTTGACGTACCAGAATTTCACATCGAGTTGGGTGGAAATCCTTTCGATTTAAACTTTTACTTGGCTACCCCAATTTCTGATCCATACATCAAAGCGGGATTGAATGGCACCTTGGATTTGGCAAAAATTAAAGATGTTGTTCCTCTCGAGAAAGGTGATGAGCTTGAAGGAATTATCACAAGTAATTTAAAAATTGCAGGTAACTATTCCACCATAGAAAAAGAAGACTATGAATCGTTTACTGCTGAAGGCGGATTAAAGGTGAGCGGAATGCATTTTGATTCTGATTCTCTTGATTATCCAATTGATTTGAAACAAGCCGCCTTAAACTTTTCTCCCAAATTTGTTTCCCTTGAAGATTTGCAAGTGCAATTGGGTAAAAGTGATTTAGCAGCCAATGGCAGATTGGAAAACTTCATAGGCTATGCCTTAAAAGATGATGAAGTATTAAAAGGGGATTTAAACATTTCGTCCAATTTATTAGACATCAATGAACTGGCCGGAATCGACAGTTCTGCTAGTGAAGAGGAAATGGTGGATTCTACTGCTGTGGAAGAGCCAATGGGCGTGGTACTGCTTCCTAAGAACATCGACTTCATTAGTAATGCTAGCATTAAGAAACTGGTGTTTGATAACATCGTAATTGATAACATCAGCGGAGGCATTGCTTTAAAAGATGAAAAAATGGACCTAACAAAGACCAGTATGGATTTGTTAGGAGGGAGCATGAACATGAGTGGATTTTACGAGACTAGCGATTCGCTGAAACCCTCTTATGATTTTACCATGGGCATAAAGGAATTTGACGTAAAACAAACGGTAGAAACCTTTAACAGCGTAAAACAATTAGCGCCAATTGCTCAAAATTGCCAGGGATTGTATTCTACAGATTTAAAAATAAGTGGAGCAATGGACAATAACATGGATCCTATCTATGAAAGCATGAACGGCTCTGGAAAGATGAAGACCAATAACATTGAAGTGAAGGATTACAAACCTTTAAAGAAGGTGGCTGATGCCATCAAATATCAGAAGCTAAATCCAATGTCATTAAAAGACGTAAACATCTCTTTCAACATCGTTGAAGGTAAAGTTTTTGTTGAGCCTTTTACCACTAAAATTGGAAATACAGATTTGACTATTGCAGGTAGCAATTCTTTTGATCAAACGATAGATTATCTATTCAGCTTCGCCATCCCAAGGTCTGAATTTGGTGGAACAGCCAATGCGGCGGTAGATGGCTTATTGGCCCAAGCGGCAGGTAAGGGAGTGGATGTCAAACTTTCTGATGTCATCAATGTTGATGTAAGGTTAAGCGGTCCGGCAAGCAATCCAAAAATTGGCACAGATTTTAAGCAGAACAAAAGCAAAGCCACTGAAGCCATCAAGGAAAAGATCAATGAAGAGATTGATAAGCAGAAAGAAATTCTAGAGGCTAAAGCAAGAGAAGAAATAGAAAAGCAAAAGAAAAAAGCAGAAGCTGAAGCCAAGAAATTAATTGATGAGCAGAAGAAAAAAGCGGAAGAGGAATTGAAAAAGCAGAAAGAAGCTGCCAAGAAAAAGTTAGAAGAAGAGGCCAAGAAAAAATTGAAAGGTTTATTTAAATAATCTTTGTTTTGTTGTGCTGTAGGATTTGAGAATGATTGAATTACACATGTTGAGATTGGAGAATAGGTCTTTTAGGAATGCTAATGTTGATGTCTATTTTGGGAATGGCCCAAGAAGACTGGGGATGCGATAAATCAACTAAAAAAGCAATAAAGGAATACGAGAAAGCGCATCAATTGCATTTTAAAGGCTCTGCTGCTTATCAATATTTAGTGAATGCAATCAAGATTGACCCCAATTATGTAGATGCATTATCTGCACTTGCTTATATCAATGGCAAGAAAGACCAAAGGGATCAGCAGATAAGAAAACGCACCATCTCTTATTATGAGAAAACCCACAATGCTTGTCCGGCCTACAGAAATTTTGAAGCCAGTTGGTTTTTGGCACAAGCGCATTATGCTGATAAAAAGTTTGCTTTATCCACCAGCATGTTGGAAGAGTATTTAGACAATGCCTCTGGATTAAAGGGCAGCAAGCTAGAAGAAGCCAAGGCCTTGCAAAGCCAGATTGAAGCCTATAAAAACATTTTCAGTAAACCCGTTCCTTTTGATCCTAAAAAGGTGGAAGGAGCCTCTACTGAGTTTGATGAGTATCTGCCCATGCTTTCTCCCGATAATCAATATTTGTTCTTCACAAGAAGGGCAGAGGTAGATTCTAAATCGGCTTTTGGTGTGCAAGAGAGAGAGCTATTCATACAAAGTAGAAGGCAATACAATGGGAAGTATTCAGAAGGCATTCCAATGACCACCCCTTTTAATGAAGGGAGTTTTCAAGGGGGATCAAGTATCTCTGTGGACAATCGACTTTTATTCATCACCATAGTGAATCGATCTACTACTAGAGATGGCCGTTTGTTTTCGAATGGCGACATCTATTTTACCGAATTCAAAGAAGGGCATTGGGCCAAATTGAAAAGCATAGGTGACAATGTGAATGGAAGGTTAACTTGGGAAGGGCAACCCTCCATTTCGGCAGATAATCAAACCTTGTATTTTGCAAGTGCGAGGGGAGAAGATAATTATGGCGGAATGGATTTGTACAAAACAGAACGACAAGCAGATGGCTCTTGGGGCAATCCCATCAACCTTGGTCCAAATGTGAATACTTCTGGTAATGAGAAATCACCTTTCATGCATTCCGATAGTTATACCTTGTATTTCTCTTCAGACGGACATCCAGGTGTAGGTAAGCAAGATATTTTCTTTGCAAAAATCAATGATTTCGGAAGTTTTGATCCTCCTGTAAACATTGGGGTTCCCATCAATACCGAAGAAGACGAGGTTGGGTTCATGGTGAGTACCGACGGAAATTATGGTTATTTCTCTTCTAACATGGAGAACACCGGATTGGACATCTATTATTTTGAATTGCCAGAAAGTGCCAAACCAAAAGAAATCATCTTCCTCAAAGGAAGCATAGACAGCAAAGATCCAGATGCCGCTGATGGAATGAGCATAGAATTAAAAAATACGGCCACTAATAAAGTTACACAAGGGGTAGTGGATGAAGAGAATGGAGAGTACGTAGCTGTTATCGCGGCTGATGAAGGGGAAGATGTAATGATGATGGCCAAGAAAAATGGATACGCTTTTACTAGTCAGTACATCAATAGCGGGGAAGACGTCGTTGGCAAACCAATGCGCACAGAACCCATGGCATTTGAGCCCATTAAAACGGGGGAGACTTATCAAATCAACAACATCAATTTCGATACCGACTCCTATGCTCTAAATGATCAGGTGGTGAACATTTTGAATGAATTCATCGTGTTTTTGGAAGACAATCCCAGTTTGAAAATTGCGATACACGGACATACAGATAATGTAGGTGATCCAAGTTCCAACCAAAAGCTTTCTGCCAATAGAGCAAAGGCGGTGAACAATTACTTAGTGCTAGAGGGCATTTCTCCTGGTCGTTTGTCATTTAAGGGTTTTGGAGAATCTAGTCCAATTGCCTCCAATCAAACTGCAGAAGGCAGAGCCAAAAACAGACGTACCGAGTTTGTGATTTTGTCTAAATAATTTCGAGAAAACCTTATTCCTTATTCAGGATAATAAGGTGAACCTGAATCTTTCAACTTCTTCGACAAGGCCATCGTTTTGGTTTTCAAATTAGAAATGGCCGTTTTTGCCGATTCAAATTCTTCCAAGGCAGCCGCTAAACTTTGCTTCTCAAAACTGGTTGGCGCTTCGGTATGGTTGTAAACATTGTAAACGATGTTATCTATTCGACCATTGATGCCAGGATAGCTTTCCATCTCTCTTTTGCTTCTTGTTCTGTCGCCATTCATCTTCATTTCAATGGCAGCCACGTCACGTTTCAACACTTCCACTTCTTCCAACCATTTCGCATCTGCCTCAGGCGTTTGTAAAACTGCTTTCGACATGTAATTGATGTGCTTTTTCAATTCACCCAATTGTCCTGAACTTGTTCTGGCGTCTTTTCTGGCCGCATTCAATTCGTTAATGAAATTGGTCCAAGCCATTTTGTCCATTGGAGAAATCTGTTCTTCATGTAAGCGTTTTACCATAAACTTTTCTGGACCAGCCAATGGACTCAATTTCCCCTGATGCATTTTTAAAATGGAAACACTGTATTCACCAGGCAGAACCAATGCACCCCAATCTGGAGAACCATAGCGACCAGCATCTCTTTCTTTTAATCTCACAGGAGAAGTGCTCTCCATTCTGAAGTTCCAAACCGATTGATTGATTCCTTTTTTGCCCTTGCCAGTATACCTACTTACCACATTGCCATCGGCATCTTTTATTTCAAACAAAAGGAATGGTTTCTGTTCTAAATCTTCTTCTCTCAGCTCCTCAATTTTTGGATATGTAATTGAGCTACCGTCTTTCTTCAACTTTTTCTCTTTGGCTATTCGTTGATCTTTTAAAGTTTGAATGCCATTTCTTAAATAATAGGTAAACACTGCGCCAATTGGAGGGTTCTTGGTAGTAAAGAATGCTTCACCCTGAGAAGATTTTCCTCTTGTTCCCATTGGATTTGTTTGGTTAAAGATGAGTGCATCTTTGATGGGCAAGATATGGGCATCTTTTCCAGTAGTATCGGCCATGTTTCTGAGTGGAGCATAATTGTCCATCACATAAAACCCTCTTCCAAAAGAAGCCAATACCAAGTCGTTTTCACGCGTTTGAATCTCCATGTCGCGAATAGCGATAGTAGGCAAACCACCTTTCATTTGTATCCATTTCTTTCCACCATCAGAAGTATAGAATGCTCCATATTCTGTTCCAGCAAAAAGCAACTGAGGATCAATGTGATCTTGGCGCAGAGTATATACCGCACCCTTTTTTGGTAAATCACTAGCTATGCTTACCCAAGATGCACCCTTATTGCTGCTTTTGAAAACATATGGCTTGAAGTCGCCTTGTTTGTGATTATTGAAAACCGCATAAACAGTATTGGCATCTTTTGCATCTGCCCGGATATCCATCACATAGGTATTCACAGGAACACCAGGAAAGGAGGAATATTTTTTCCAGTTTTTGCCATTGTCTTCGGTAATGTGAATCAAACCATCATCTGTTCCAGCGTATAAAAGTCCCTCTTGAACAGGAGATTCATTCAAAGAAACAATGTTTCCATAAATGGAAGTACTCTTGTGCAAAGCCACAGCTTCTGGTCCCCAAGTTTTGCCCATCACTTTTAGGGTATTTCTATCGATTTGTCGACTCAAATCTTCGGAAATTACTTCCCAAGTATTTCCTCTGTCGTCACTTTTAAATACTTTATTGGCCGCAAAGTAGAGGCGTTTGTGTTGGTGCGGACTTATGATCAATGGAGCATCCCAGTTCCAACGGTAGGCAGCTTCGCCTTTGCGTTCTATCGGTTTGATGTTTACTCTTTCTCCTGTTGCTTTGTTGAAGCGCACTAGCCAACCGTATTGGGCCTGACTGTAAACCACGTTTGGATCAGTGGGGTCAACCTGAGGTTCAAAACCATCACCTCCGCGGGTGATGTACCAATCGAAATTGCCGATGCCGTGTGCATTGGTTGTTCTAGACGGACCACCAAGGGTGTTGTTGTCTTGTGTGCCACCATAAACATTGTAAAAAGGTTCATCATAATCGATGGCTACACGGTAGAATTGGGTGAGGTTAAGGTTTTGGAAAAACTTCCAATTGCTAGCTCCATCCCAAGTTTCATATAATCCACCATCACAACCTACCAACCAATGATCAGGGTTTTTAGGATCAATCCACATTGCGTGATTGTCGACATGTTTGCTCTTTTCACCAGTCTTTTTGAAGGCTTTTCCGCCATTCTCAGTATGGTGCAACCAAGTATCCATCGAAAAAACTTTGTTTGGGTCGTTTGGATCTGGAACCAATTCTACATAATAGTTTCCACTGGTATAATAATCTGATTGTCTTTCCCAGCTTTCGCCTCTGTTTTCCGATTTATAAAAACCACCATGTTTTTTATCATACCCTTCTACCATGGCATAAACCACATCTGGTTTTTTAGGAGCAATGGCTAAAGCAATTCTACCTTTATCTCCACCTGGTAAGCCCTTGTTTATTTTTCTCCAATTTTTCCCTGCATCAGTGGATTTGTAGATGCCAGATTCTGGTCCGCCGCTGAGGTAAGTCCAAGTATGTCTTCTTCTTTGATGAGCTGCTGCATAAAGCGTTTTAGAATCTCTAGGGTCCATCCATAAGTCGGAGAAACCAGTATGTTCGCTAACGTTTAGAATTTGCTCCCAGTTTTCTCCTCCATCAGTTGTTTTGTAGATTCCACGGTCGCCCCCTTTGCTCCAAAGTGGACCATAAGCTGCAACATAAACCGTATTGGAATTGCCTGGCTCGACAAGAATTTTTCCGATGTGCTCAGAATTCTTGAGGCCCATGTTTTTGAAGGATTTTCCATCGTCCATGCTTTTATAGACACCGTCACCATAGGCTACACTTCTTTGATTATTGTTTTCTCCGGTGCCCACCCAAACGATGTGTTCATTGTTAGGATCGATGCTCACACAACCGATAGAGTAGGAGCCATAATTATCGAAGATGGGTTTGAAGGTATTTCCATGATTTTTTGTTTTCCAAACGCCACCAGAGGCTGCTGCAACATAAAACTCATCAGTATTATTAGGGTTAACCGCCAAATCAATGACACGACCAGAAACCAAGGCTGGACCTAAGGCACGAAAAGACATGCCGCTTAAAGAGGCTTGTTTTTTATCTGATTTGCTATCGGTTTTTTTCTGTGCACTAAGGCCAAGAGACAGTGCTAGACCAAGGAAAAGAGAGATGGAATATTTCATGTTGTTTTTTTGTTGGTCCGTAAATATAAGGCTTCAATTGTTTTTAAAAGAAGGAATGTGTTGGGTGGTTAAGGGAGCCAATCCCAATGTTATCATCTATTCTTTAAGCAATCTAATGAGTGCTTTTTTGCCTCCAGATTGAATGTTTAACAAATAAATGCCTGCAGGTTGATCTATTTTCAAGGATAAAACTTGACGTTTTGAAAAAGTTTTGTTTTGAATCAACCTTCCATTGAGATCTGAAATTGTGATTGAAATCGAACTGTACATTTCCCCAAGATCAACAGAGAAATTGCCGTTCGTTGGGTTAGGGAAGATTTTCATCTTGTTGTTAAAGTCGTTCTTAATGATTCCAACTCCAATAACTGGGAAACAATTTGAGGTGTCTGAGCAGCCATTAAGGTTAACAATTACAGAATAACTTCCATTGGCTATTGGGCTAAAACTTTGATTGGTTGCAGATGGAATAATTGAATTTCCATTATTGCAATCAAGCCATTGGTATTGCGCTCCATTTTGATTTGCAGTAAGGTGAATTCCTGAGATTGAAATGCTGGTATCAATCCTAGGTAAAACAGTTATGGCAACGCTTACTGTAGAATCACAGTTGAAAGATCCGATGTTATTAAAGGTTTCTGTGCCAGATAAATTATTGGTGTTGTAGCTGGTGCCATTAACTACAATGCTACCACCAAAGCATAGTGTATCGTTTCTTAAGCTAGAAAGTTGTGGTAAAATATTCAGGCTCACATTTACTATTGAATCACAATTTAATGGTCCAATGTTATTATAAGTTTCAGTTCCACTTAAATTGTTGGCATTATAGCTAGTGCCATTAATTATTATGCTATCACCAAAACATAGCGTTTCATTTCTAATGCTAGAAAGTTGTGGCAGTATGTTTAGGTTTACATAGACCAATGAGTCGCAGTTAAATGGACCAATATTACTGAACACCTCAGTGCCCGAAAGATGATTAGCATCATAGGTAGTACCATTAAAAAGGAAACTGCCACCATGGCAAACACTAATATTTTTTGTGCTACTAAGTTGAGGTAAAACGGTTAAATCTAAAGTGATGATAGAATCGCAGCCAGCAGCATTGTTTAAGATGTGTTGAGCATTATTTGTAGATGCAGTATAACTTATTCCATCAATCCAAACAAGGCTATCACAAACGGTAATGAAATTGGTATCTCTATCAATTTGACATGTTGAACTTTTGTACAAATTAGCAATGGGGTAGGAATAGCTAGAACCAGAAATAAACAAGTCTTGGAAGTTGTCGTTGTCTATATCTGCAAAGGCTACGGCACTAAGCCTTGCTCCGCTTAAATTAGTATTTGTTACAAGTGAAAAATTTCCGAGGCCATCATTCTGATAGAACTTTGCAATTCTATCGTTTAAATTATTTCTCCCAGTAATGAGCAAGTCTTGGTCATTGTCGCCATCAACATCAGAAAATGCGACTGAACTTTCCGCCACTCCGTCAAAAGGAGTGTTTGCTTTTAATGTAAAAACTCCGCTTCCATTATTTAGGTACATCTTTGCTATGTTAGCTCCTGATTGATTGTACCCAGAAATAAAAATGTCCTGGTCAGAGTCTCCATCAACATCAGTAATGCCAACAGATGAGAAATAAACACCGTCAAAAGGAGTATTGGCGACAAGACTAAAATTTCCTAGGCCATCATTTTGGTAAAGTTTTGCAATTTTTTGATTGCCAGGAACAGCTCCAGTAAGGAGAACATCTTGATCGCTATCACCATCTACATCAGCAAAAGCAATTGAAGGATGACCCAATAGGTCAAAGGGAGTATTAGGTTTAAGAGTAAAGTTTCCACTTCCATTGTTTAAGTAAAGTTTGGATGAAAGGTTAAAAGAGGCATTTCGTCCAATTATTAAAACATCTTGGTCTGAATCCCCATCAACATCGGCAAAGGCAATGGAGGAGGCGTAAACCCCATCAAATGGAGTTCCTGAAACTAGGGTAAAGGTGCCCGTTCCATTGTTTCTGTAGAGCTTCGCAATCTTTTGATTACTGCTGGTTAACCCTGTAATGAGGATGTCTTGATCACCGTCCCCCTCTATATCAGAGAAGGCGATACTTGAGTGATTAACAGCATCAAATGGATTTAGGGCAGAGGGGCTATAATTCCCCAAACCATCATTTTGGTAAATTCTGTTAAAGAAAATATCCTGATCATTATCACCATCAACATCGGCAAATGCAACTGATGCGTTAGATGCTCCTGGAAATACACTGCTGAGCGCTTTAAAATTTGCATTACCATCATTTTGATACAATGTGCTGCCATTACCCAAAGAACTGCCTTGGTCACCAGTAATGAATAAATCCTGGTCATTATCACCATCAATGTCAGCAAATGCAATTGAAGAGGAGAATACACCCTGCAAAGGAGTTCCAGATTTGAGGGTGAAATTTCCTTGTCCATTATTAAGGTACAGTTTTCCGACTAGCGGACTAGAAGAAGCATGACCAGTTATGACTACATCTAAATCATTATCTCCATCGGCATCTGCAAAGGAAACGGATGAGTTTGAAACACCAGTGAATGGGGTGTTCGATACTAGTGTAAAATTTCCACTTCCAATGTTTCTGTATAGTTTGGAATGTTTTTGAGAACTGGAGTCTCTTCCGGTAATGAGTAAATCCTGATCATTGTCTCCATCAATGTCTGCAAAAGCGATAGAAGACCTTTCGACACCAATAAATGGAGTTCGAGAGGCCAATGTGAAAATGCCAGCCCCATTGTTAAGATACAATTTTGAAATCAGCTTATTGGAGGTATTTCTACCAGTGATTAGCACATCTTGGTCATTATCATTATCTACATCTGCAAAGGCAATGGAAGAATTTTCTACATGGTCAAATGGGACCCCAATTGCAAGGGTGAAACTTCCCAAACCATTATTGAGGTATAGTTTTGTTACTCCATCATTGGTATGATTATTCCCTGTTATTAGAAGATCCATATCACTATCACCATCTACATCAGCAAATGCAATAGAACCATTTTGAACTTCTTCAAAGTTAGTGCCCGTAACAATTGAAAAATTCCCATTTCCATCATTAGTATACAATTTAGAGATTCTGTTGTTTGTTGTATGCCATCCAGTGATAAATACATCTTGGTCATTGTCACCATCGATATCAGCAAACGCTATTGAAGAATTATAAACATCATCGAAAGAGTTGCCAGACTTTAGAAAGAAATTTCCAAAACCATCATTTTGATACAGTTTTGTAACCTTAACAGTGGATTCATTAGTGCCAGAGATGAGAACATCCAAGTCATTATCTCCATCAATATCTGCAAAGGCGATAGAAGAGTTTTTGACATTATCAAAATCTGCTGTAATTTGAGGTGCAGGAGGAAGTGGGGTAACTTGTTTGAATTGTATTTTTTGAGTAAATCCATGGAGTCCAATGCAAAGGCAAAATGACACAAGGGATAATTTGATAAAATTGAATTGTTTTTCCATAGAATTCATATTGCAATTTTCTACTCTTAAGAGTTTAGGACAGCGAAGCTGCAAGATAAGCAAACAATGGATGAGAGAAGGCTTGTTAGGGTATTTTTGAAAGGACTATTGAAATGAACCTAGGAAGAAAAAAATTTGAAAGATTAAATCCTATACCTGTTTTCAAAGCTTCAAAATTTGGATAAGACTCATAAATAAAAGCTGCAAACAGTTCAGATAAACGCTGTTCCACCATCAAAAAATAATAGAATTTAAAAAAAATGATATTTGTTGTAACCTTCTTGCTTGTTTTTGTGACTAATGAAGAGAACTAATTAAAAAAGAAACAAAATGGAACAAAACATTGCATTATTAATCCCTTTAGCTGGAATAGCCTTAATTTTTGGAATCGTGTATTTAGGGGTGACCTCAGACAACAGAAAAAATTTAGCCATGATAGAGGCGGGCATGAACCCTAACGAAAAAAAAGGCAATAAACGAAGAGATTTGAGAACTGCTCTTTTATTGATTTTCATTCCTATCGGCTTGGTACTTGGAAACTACATCAGCGGAAAAGGAATGGGAGACTTGTTGAATTCGGCTTCTATCACATGTGCATTTCTATTTGGTGGCTTAGCCTTACTGGTCTTTTATTATTTAGATTCGAAAGCAAAGGATAAAGAGATCCAGTCATAAATTTTGTCGAACAACGAACAACTCATAAAAGAAGTTCAGGAAGGGAAACTGCAGCCCTTTTCTGAATTAGTAGACCAACATAAAAACTTGGTCTACTCGCTTGTATTAAGAATGCTAAGCAATGAACAGGATGCTGAAGAAGTGGCACAAGATACTTTTGTGAAAGCCTTTAAAAGCATTAAACAGTTCAAGGGCAAATCAAAGTTCTCTACCTGGTTGTATAAGATTGCCTATTTCACTGCCATCAATCATTTGAGAGAAAAGAAGATGCTGAGGGCCAAATTGGATTTAAATTCCATAGAAAGTGAAGAGGATTCTGCATTGGAGCAATTGAACCAAGAAGATCAGAGCAAATATTTGAATGAAGCCATCTCCTATTTAAGGCCCATCGATCGCAACTTGGTTTCATTATTTTACTTGGAAGAACTGAGCATCAAAGAAATAGAAGAGATTACTGGTTTTACTGCATCCAACATTAAGGTAAAGTTGATGCGGATAAGGAAACAGTTGAATGGACTATTAAAAGCCTTGCTCAATGAAGAATTACAAAGCATGTTAAACAATTAAACCATGGACGCAAAACAAATAAAAGAAGCACTAGAAAATAGCCAAAGCAAGGGAGCAGCATCTTTCGACTTTAGCGACAAAGTGATGCAAAAACTAGAAGAGGAAAGTGCAAAGAAGTGGGTGTACCAACCATTAATTCCCAAACCGATGTTATGGACGCTTATTTCTTGCTACTTGCTCCTTTGTTTAATCCCCATGGTATTCGGACTGCAAGAAAGCGTTTTGTCCATTTTAGATACCGTGCAACTTGTTGGTTTAGACACTCCTCAGATTCAAGAAAGTGCTCAACCCATTGCTGCCATCGGGTTTGTGTTTGTGCTGTTCACCTTTGCAGAGATGTTGATGCAGTGGCGATCTAGGAGATTGGTGTAGGGGAATAAGGGCTTAAGTAGGCGTCTGGTTGGTTCAAAAATTACGGGCTAATTTCTATTCATTTAAGGATTCAATAATTTTTGTTATTCAAAAGTCTATTTAAAATAGGTATATCAGCTGGAGAAATTCTTTTACTTTCAATCTGATCTAAAAACAACCATTCATATTTATCATGAGCAATAAAGTTGAAATTTGACTCAGAAAAGTTGCATGTGAATGCCATAAGCTCAATTGTAAAATTGTCGTAATGATGAATGTTGGTGGCAAAGTATTCGATTGAGGTGACTGTCATGGACAGTTCTTCAAAAAGTTCACGGGAAAGAGCTTTTTTCGGCTCTTCATTTAATTCTAGTTTTCCGCCAGGAAACTCCCAATAGCCCCCTAAATGATTTTTTGGGTTACGTCTGCAGAGAAAAACCTTATTGTTTCTAAAAACTATTCCACAAACCACCTTAATCATAAGTTCAATAACTTTTCACGATGTCTTACTAAGTAGTTCCTGTTGCCATCAGTTAACTTTTTAATTTGTTCCTTACCGGAAATGCCCAGCTTTGAGATATCATCCTCATTCAAGGAATCTGATAAAATAATTTTCCCATTGTCTTCGAATGATATAAAATATCTATCAAAAAGTGAATCATATATGGGAGACAACAACAGGCCATTGTCAACATCTAACCTTTCCTTATCGTTAGATTCTCTCCATGGTACAATATGAGAAGCTATTAGAATTTCCTTAATATTTAGACCGCTTACTGCACATTTATTATTCCATCTTCTTAATACCTTTTGTCGATATTCTCCTTGGCCAATTCTTGACGTAATTAAACCCTTTCTTGAGGTAGAGTTAGGAGGACAATATTCGTTTGTAGCCTCATTAAAAATGTTTAAGATTAGATCATCTTCTTCATAGGATATCTTCGCAATCTTGAATATTGTTTCTACAATATTTTTGTTTGATTTATAAAGATAACCTTGATTTGCTTTTATTTTCGGTGGGTCTCCTGTTCTGTTTATTGGTGAGTATTTTACTGGAAAAAATTCTTTTATAGAATCGTAAATAGCTTTAATGTCCAAAGCTTTACTAAAGCGAAAATACCTAGCTTCGACCATGTATCCTTCATCCTCCCATATGACATCTACATTAAACTCCTTTGGCTGTGGGTTAATGAAAAAATTAGATTCTATTATGCAATATCCTACGATATAACCTTTGAGATAATTTAGGACAATATCATTGGGTTTTAGTTCAGTCATATTATCCCAATGAAAAACTGACTGCCCAGATTTATTCTGAACAGGGGCCCATAAATATCCTCCTTCTTTTTCCTCCTTATATGTCTTTCCTTGATTTACCCAGTAATACATTTATCAATTTCTTAAATGGTTTGCGTCTTATTCAAATCCCTTTCAAATTTTTACCATTACCCAAGATAAGAATTTCTACTAACCATTTTTAAATGTTTAATTCTTAATATTCAACTGCCATCAAAGCCAAGCCCATTTCCATAATCCACTAATTGTATTGCACTTGACTTATTAAAAGAGAAGGTAGAGCTACATTTATCAAAACTCCAATCTTCATGAAAAATATTTTTATACTGCTTGCCTTTCTGCTTGCCTTTAATCAATTAGTGGCTCAAATCAGCATCGACAGTAGTTATTCTTTTCAAAGCAACCCAGCAAAGAAGTATTCCATTTATGTTCCTTCATCGTATATTAACTCTATTCCCAATAAAATGATGTTGGGTATGCATCCATTCAATACTTCTCGCTGGGATGCCATTGCTTGGAGAGATACCCTAATCAATTTTGCAGAGAGCAATGGTTTAATTTTGCTTTGTCCAGATGGCGGAACCAACGGAAGAGTAGATGATGCCATCGATTTTGCATTTTCTACTTCTTTATTAGATTCTATTAAGAATTGGTACAATATCGATCAGTCGTTCATTTATGCCATGGGCTTTTCGGTTGGTGGGAAAGCAACTTATACTTATGGTCTAAACAATGATTCTGTTTTTGGTGGGTTCATTCCCATTGGTGCTGCCGTTAATCGTACTCAAGAAGTTAATGTTGCGCTGCAATTGAAAAGTCAGGGTAAGCCTTTTTACATCATTCACGGAAGTTTTGATAGTCCTTCTATCCGGTTTATTCCAGTCAGAGATTCGCTCATTTCAAAAGGAGCTATCGTAAATAGCAAACTCATGAGTGGAGTAGGGCACACCATAGATTTTCCAAATAGAAACGCCATACTAAGTGAAGCTTTTCAGTGGATAGATTCTGTCAATACTGGCATTGTGCTATCCCTAAGCGACTTGAAGAATTATTCAGATGACCTATCCATTTACCCTAATCCAATCAATGGAACTGAGTCTTTAAACATCGATATCAATTTGAATTTTCCTGAACAAAACGCTGATCTAAGCATTTATTCCATCACCGGGAAAAAGGTATTCAGCCAAAAGCTGATGGTAAGAACAGGGAAAAATGAATTGGGCAATCTGAGTTCATTGTCAAAAGGGACTTACATCGTTTCAATTTTATTGAATAAAGAAAAGAAGAGATTTAGTCAGGAAATGATCTTAAAATAGTTGGTGAATCTTCCTTAAAACGGCTCTTATTTCCAATATTTATTCAATAGCTTATCAAATTTCTTGGGGTCTGAAGGGTCAGAAATTATCCATCTTCTCATGGAATCTAAATCATCAATTGCCGCTCCTTCTGAATTAGCAAAGGCGGTAAATCTGCTATATTCATTCTCATTTTTAACTAGCCAATAAGAAACTGGGTTTCCATATTTCATTTGCAATAGTTTTATTCTCTTGGCTCTTGAAACAATCTCCTTAATCATTTTTAAATCTGATGCACTAACTTCTTCTTTTTTATTTTTTAAAGAGGCTAATTCTTCGTGATATTGCCAAATATTTGCAGTAGTGCCAAACGATTCAAAATTCTTATAAACAAAAATGGATTCAGCTTGAAATGCTCAGTTGATCTTTTTTTGGGCAAGGCAGCTGCTTCCTATGCTTATTAAAACTAGAACTACGATTACTTGAAGGGGTTTCATAGGGTATTGGTTTTTAGGTTGGTAATAAAGGAGAATTAATTGTCTATTTATTAATAGATTGTATTAATCTAAAACAAGATAAGAAAAACCTATTATCAGTTTGTCATACCAATGCTTGTTAAAACCGCTCTCCTTCAAATTTTAACTAACTTTGGAAAAATTTTGAAAATTCAAGCATGAAAAAACTAGGTATATTATTTATTGGTTTGGCTGCATTTGCAGCTTGCGGACAAGCAGAGCCAAAAACAGAAGAAGTAATTGAAGTGGAAGTAACAGAAACTGAAGCTCCAGCAGAAGAGGCAATGGCCGAAGAAATGGCTGCAGAAGGGGATAGTATTCACTTTGGTAAATTAATTGACGCTGAAGGCGCAATTAGCATGGAAGAGTTCATGAACTCAACTGAAGGAGTTGATTCTATGGAAGTAAAAATCGCTGCAATTGCAGAAGATGTTTGTCAGAAAAAAGGATGCTGGATGAAAGTCAGCATGGCTGAAGAAGCTAGTATGAGAATCCGTTTTAAAGATTATGGCTTTTTCGTTCCTATGGACATTACTGGTAAAGAAGTGGTTTTTAGCGGAATGGCTTATAAAGAAACTACTTCTGTAGAAGACTTAAAGCATTATGCAGAAGATGGTGGTGAAACACAAGAAGCAATTGATGCCATTACTGAGCCAGAAACAAGCTGGTCTTTCATGGCGGATGGTGTTCTTTTAAGATAATCCAACCAGAAGATATAAAGAGGCCTACATTGTAGGCCTTTTTTTTTGTCTAAAAATTTGCTCGAAGGAATAATCCCGGAGCCCAAGACTCTCCATCGCCCCTTGGATCATTATCCAATAAGTGACTGGCCCTCAAACCAATGCTAATGGGTGCCAATCGCATCAATTGATTGTCGAAGATCAATTCTGCTCCTACAGATCGATAGCTAGGTCGTTCAACTGTATTGCTAAAACCTCCCTCGCCAATGTCAATGAACAAATTGGCCCTAATGCGTTTGAAATAGGTAATGCCAGCGATCCCAACGTCGGGGTAAAATAAAGGCAATGAATAATTCAGCCTCAATACCCTAAACTCATCATGATAGGCTGCCAAATATCCTCTTGGGTAATTGAAGAAGTCTGAAAATTGATAGTCATTGTTCAATTCTTCCAATTGAAAAGCCGCGTTGACATGAAAACCATGATTCCTTAGCAGTCCAGGAAAATAAACTCCTGCTTCTGTGCTGAGCTTGTTAATTTTTGTATTGCCTAAAGCCTGGTTCATTTCTATTCCAGCATAGATCCCCCATTTAGGAAGAATTTGCTTCACCGCTTTTCTACGCAAATAAGAAACTTGTGAGTTGAATTGCAGCACCTGGAAATTTTGATTGTTCAATTGAAATTGATCAATTTTTCTCTCCCTCAATTGGTGGTATTGATAATAGACAGAAGGAGTGAAGGCCCATCGATAATTGCCCCTTAATCCTTGCAGAGGGATACGAAGACCTGCCTGTATCACTTGCTCGCGGTATTCTTGAGTAAATGCCCTTCGATTAAAAAACAATTGACTCTTCCTGTTTAAGTCATACAATTGAACATCCAAAACAGGAAAATACTTTGCATAACTGCCACCGAAAACGCTTCCAAAGGAAGACTCATTGATATTGTATAGTGCACCAGCACTGAATTCATAATGTTGCAAAAGGTTCTGCATTTTTAAATCGATGCGTTGTGTAGACGGACTAGCAGTGATGGGCCAACTGTGCAGCTTCAAGTCTTTTAAGAATCCTTTGTATGCTTTTGGAGCTTCGAGTTCCTGATCTCTATCCTTTTCTAATTCTAAGGGCCTTGACACTGGGGGAAGGGGTTTGATTTGATCAAAATTTTCATTCTTGACTTGCTTCAAATCATCATTAACATTGAGACTGGCTAATTTTAATCCTTCTGAAGTGTAGGTGCAGAAATAAAGTTCTTTCTTCTTCTCATCAAAATTGGGATAATAGGCTCCGTAATGACTTCCTCCCAATCTCTTGCTTTCTAAACTCTCTAAATCCAAGCAATGAATTTCATCGAGTCCTCTATATGAAGCGGAATAATAAACTTTATTCTCGACTTCGTATGGTGCATCCAAAACATGATAGGTCCAGTCAATCAATTGCTTTTCCTCTCCTGTTTTTAAATCCAAAGCAAACAAGGCCATTTGGTTGTCCTTTTTCTTCACGTAAACCAGTTGCTTATTGGCCATCTCATTGATCCGAAATATTTCTACTCCTGTCTCAAATTGATGCAAGTTCTTTACGCTTTTGTCGGCAATTGCTATGGAAACTATTGAGTAATTCAAAGATCGATCTTGGGCAATGCTAAATACCTGCGTCTCATCTTGGCTGATAATGGGAGAGAAATACCTTCCTTTTTTGCTGAGTACTATTCGCTTCTTTTCTTCAATTTGATACAAAACGATGTCGGAATAGTTTTCCTGTGGACGCCTGATGTCGAGATTGATTGTAGTCCAAGTCAATAGCTTGTTTGAAGCATGAAAATAGCGATCAAAGGCATAACCTGGTCGCGCAATGCTCTTGATTTCTATGCCATTCCAAGAAATGATTTCCGTTGTTTTATCATTGCTGTGTTTTAATGCCAACAATAAACTGTCGCGCCAGACTCTTGGAAAATGAAACTGCGCTAAATCTTCTTTGAGGCCTAATTTTAATAAGGATTCATCATCTTCCAGGCTAGGCAAACTTTCTTTGATTTCTTTCAAAGTAGCCTTGTGCAAGCTCTTGCTGTTCAATCCGGTGTACCTTTTTAAAGCCCTTGAAAAAGGATAAAACAATCGCCTGTATCGAACAGCATCTTTGAAGATTTCCTTCTGAAAACTAGCATCAAAATTGCCATTTAAATGTTGGAGGTAAGCGTATCCAAAAACATAATGACTAGGGATGAATTTTTTGAAAGAACCATTTCTTGTTTGATCATAAGTAGGGGCTTTCTCCATAGCGCTAATGGCTCTGATTGGCGCTAAGAAGGAAGCGGTCCTTCCTCTACCAGATTCACTCAATCGTGTTTCTGTTAGCACTGCATCTCCCTCCATGTACCAATTGGGAACAGCAATGCTCCTTAAAAAGGCCCAAGTCCATTGTCCACCCAAATAATACCCCAACTTACTTATGCCTTGTCTAGAATAGTAATTCTGTTGCACATGTCTGTATTCGTGAATGCTCAATGCATTTATCCAATTCAATGAACCAATTGTTTGAGGATTAGCGGGCGGACTCCCATAAATCTCACTCACAAAGGGTCCTAAACTAACAAATCCATTCGGTTCTACGCTTCTGTTGTGCAAAATCATATGAAAACCATGCTCTGTTGCATCAATGGCAATTCCATCTTTGGCCTGAACTTTTAAAATCTTGGCAATTTCTTGCGCTTGCTTCTCTAACCCTTTTGGGAAAATCAACTTGACTGCTGCAGTGTTTAGTTCTTGCCATTCTTGTCCATTCGGATTTTGTCCAAGACCTTGTCCAGATGCTTGCAACACTAGTAACAAAAAGGGGAGTAGCAAAAGATGACCTTTAAAAAGGCAATCGATTTTTAAGAAAAGGCGATGAGATTTATTGATGACTAGCTTTTTATTTGGAACCTTCGATGATCGCTTGAACAACGCTTGGGTCTAGTAAGGTGCTAATGTCTCCTAATTTATCAGACTCTCCTTCTGCTATTTTTCGAAGTATTCTTCTCATGATTTTTCCAGATCTAGTTTTTGGTAGGCCAGTCACCAATTGAATTTTATCTGGTCTGGCAATTTTACCAATGTGCTCAATCACCATGTTTTCTACCTCTAGCTTCATGGCTGCTTCATCATTGATGTGTGAAGCATCTGCAATGACGTAGGCATAAATGGCTTGTCCTTTAATTTCATGAGGAAAACCAACTACAGCAGATTCAATAATGGCTGGGTGACTATTAATGGCGTCTTCTATCTCAGCGGTTCCAAATCGATGTCCGCTCACATTGATTACATCATCTACACGGCCAATGATTCGATACATTCCATTGTCGGCCCTCTTGGCTCCATCGCCTGTAAAATAATGATCCTTGAAAGCAGTGAAATAAGTTTGTCGACAACGCTCATGATCACCATAAGTGGTGCGAACTATTGAAGGCCAAGGATGTTTGATGCATAAGTAGCCTTCTGTTTCATTTGCTTCAATTTCATTTCCATCTTGATCCAATAAAACAGCTTGAATACCTGGGAGGGGATAACCTGCGAAACAGGGTTTCATTGGACTAATATCGCCTAAGCCAGAAATCATGATGCCCCCCGTCTCGGTTTGCCACCAGGTATCTACTACGGGGCAATTCTCATGGCCAATGTTTTTGTAATACCAAGACCAAGCCTCTTCATTAATGGGTTCGCCAACAGTTCCAATTACCTTTAAACTGCTTAAATCGTGGGCTTGAACAGGTGCTAAACCGTGAGCCATCAAAGCTCGAATAGCAGTGGGCGCGGTATAAAACTGGTTGACTTTATACTTCTCGCAAACTTGCCAAAATCGTCCTGCATCTGGAAAGCTTGGAATTCCTTCAAACATCACTGAACTAGCTCCAGATAAAAGTGGCCCGTATACAATGTAACTGTGACCAGTGATCCAGCCGATGTCTGCTGTGCACCAATAGGTATCGTCTTTTCCTACTTGAAAAACATTTTGGAAAGAGTAGGCGGTATAAACCATATAGCCACCATGACTGTGAACAACACCTTTGGGTTTACCCGTTGAACCGCTAGTGTATAGTATGAATAAAGGGTCTTCGGAATTCATCCTTTCAGGAGGACAGGTCTTTGCTTGTCCTTCGGTAATTGTTTCCCAAGCTACATCTCTTTTATTGATGATTCTATTGGCTTGATTAAGGCAATTGAATACCACTACCTTCTCAATGCTATCGCAATTTTTTACTGCATCATCAACAATTGTTTTCAAGTCAACCTGTTTGTTCCCCCGGTTTAATCCATCTGAAGTCAAGATCATTTTGGCTTGTGCATCTTGAATTCGATCTGATAAAGCTTTGGCACTAAAACCAGCAAAAACCACACTGTGTATGGCTCCAATTCTTGCGATGGCTAAACAAGCAATGGCCAATTCAGGAATCATTGGCATGTAAAGCACTATGCGATCGCCTTTCTTTATTCCTGCCGCTCTTAATCCATTGGCCAATTGGCAAACCCTATCGTGCAATTCTTGATAAGTAAAGCTTTGGGTTTCAGCATTTGGATCATTGGGCTCCCAGTGGTAGGCGATTTTGTCAGACTGAGTGCCCAGGTGTCTGTCAAGCGCATTTTCAGTAATGTTGACTTCCCCGCCAAGAAACCATTCTACTTTTGGCGCAGCAAAATTCCATTCACAAACTTGATCATAGGGTTTCATCCAAGTGAAAGTCTTTCCAATCTTGTCCCAAAAATCATCGGGATGATCAACACTTTCTTGGTATTCGCTTAAATAACTTTTGAAATCTGGTATTCGTAAATCAATCATGGAAATAGGTCTTTATTTAGGAGGGAGGCTCATAACAAAATCGAAGCTCTTTTGAAGTAAGGGTCCAAGTTCTTTGGGCTTTCTCAAGAGTTGGTCTGGCACATGCACATAATCACGCATGGTAGCACCATGTGAGAAATAAGGGCCAGAATCGTATTGTTTGCAGAATAATTCTTGGTCTTCTTTAGATAAACGAATGCCAAATTGATCTTCTTTGTTTAGCAGAGAAAACATGTAACCATTCGCCGAAGTGTAGGGCATTGTTTTTCCCTTTCTTTCGAAATTGGGATTTTCTGCTACCAAGGCATCGTACAAGGCTAAATTCTCACTCATCTTAAATTTTTTTTGAAGGTATTAAAAATCTCTATCAAAGAAAAGGAAGATTAAACTAATAATTGCCTGATTCAAATTCCAATTGAATGCATATCCTTACATTTATCTTGAGCATGAATTCGAACTGTTTAAATTGTGAAAATGCCTTGAGGGAGGAAGATGAATACTGTTCGGCTTGCGGACAAGCAGTTGATCATGAAGAAACACTTAAAAGTTTTCTCTCCCATTTCCTCTCCGATTATTTCACTTTTGATTCCAAGATCATTCGAAGCATCAAACCATTGATAACAGAGCCAGGCTTTTTGAGTAATGAGTACCTGGCAGGAAGAAGAGTAAGGTACATTCCACCTTTGAGGATGTTCATCTTCTTGAGTATAATTTTCTTTTTGTTATTGAGTTTGCTGAGCAATACCACAGCAAATGATGTTGGAGCTGAAGTATTGAGTGACGCTTTTTTCGAGCGGTTCTTTTCCTCTAGATTGCCCAAGTTATTTTTTGTGCTACTTCCATTGTTTGCCATGAGTACTGCCTTGTTATTCGGAAAGAAAAATGGATCCATACTGCCTCATTTTCTTTTTGCCTTGCATTTTCACGCTTCCATATTCCTTTTTGGAATTATCTATACCTTGATTTCTTATGTCTTCGAATCATTGTCTTGGATAGGCGCCAATCAGGTGCTTTTGATATTGATAGGTGTTTATATCATCTATTATCTTTTTAAAGCATTGAAGGTGGTTTTTAAGCAATCTTTATGGAGAACAACATGGAAACTGATTCTTTTGGGTTTCATCTATTCTTTGCTCTTGGTCTGCTCAAGTTTACTCTTGTTGGTGCTGTCTATTAATTATTAATTTCGCAGGGCATTAAAATATTTTCTAAGATGAAAATTGGAATCATTCGAGAGGGGAAAACTCCACCAGATAAAAGAGTTCCCTTTACACCAAGTCAGTGTTTAAAAATCAAACGCCAATACCCAGAGATAGAACTGGTAGTGGAGTCAAGCCCTATTCGAGCCTTTAGAGATGATGCGTATACCAATTTGGGCATTTCTATTGTTGATGATGTAAGTGATTGCGATGTTTTGTTTGGCGTGAAAGAGGTAAATAAAGAAGATTTGATTTCAGGCAAGAAATACTTTTTCTTCTCTCATACCATCAAGGAGCAATCTTACAATCGAGAACTCTTGTTGGAGGTGTTGAGCAAAAACATACAATTAATCGACTATGAAGTGATCACCAATAGCAAGGGAGGTCGTTTAGTTGGCTTTGGGCGTTACGCTGGTATAGTTGGTGCCTACAATGGATTTTTGGCTTTCGGTAAGCAAAGCAATAGCTATGATTTGAAAGCTGCTCATTTGTGCAACGACAGAAAAGAGATGGAGGAGGAGTTGCCAAAAATTAAGTTGCCAAATGATTTTAAGATTGCCTTAACAGGATTGGGCAGAGTAGCCAAAGGAGCAATAGAGGTTTTGACCAAAATGGGCATGAAGCAAGTGGCTCCCTCAGACTATCTCAATCAAGCATTTACTGAACCAGTTTTTACTCAGTTGTCTGTGAACGAATATTTTAAAAAACCAGATGGCAATTCTTTTGAGAGAAAGGAAGTTTACAATCACCCAGAGCGATTTGTATCTAATTTTTTCCCTTATGCAGAAAAATCGAACATATACATTCCATGTCATTTTTGGGATGCTAGGGGCCCAATTCTTTTTACAAAAGAAGAGATGGCATCAGATTCATTTAAGATTAGAACCATTGCCGACATTTCTTGCGACATCGCAACAGCAATACCCTCAACACTTAGGCCTTCAACAATTGCAGAGCCGATTTATCATGTAAATCGCATGACTTGCGAAGAAGCAGACAAGGCTGATGAAAACATTATCACAGTGATGGCTGTAGATAACCTGCCTTGTGAATTACCCAAAGATGCTTCTGAAGACTTTGGTGATGAATTGATTGATAAGATTCTTCCTTGTTTATTAGGAGAAGACGAGGATCAAGTGATTACTAGAGCAAGCATAACAAAAGATGGGAAACTAGGTTCTCACTTTGGATATTTAGAAAATTATGTGAAGGGAATTTAGCAAGCTTTTAAATTGGCAATGGTTTGCAATGGGTTTTGTGATTTAAATACTGCACTACCTGCAACCAATACATCTGCGCCCGCCTTTTTCAATTCGGCAGCGTTTTTCTCGCTAACACCACCATCAATTTCAATTAGCGTATTGCATCCTTTAGCTTCAATCATTGCTTTTAGTTCAGCAGTTTTTGCTATGGTATTTTCAATGAATGATTGTCCACCAAAACCGGGATTTACAGCCATTAGGCAAACAAGGTCAATGTCTTGAATCAAGTCCTTTAACAAATGAACAGGAGTGTGTGGGTTTAAGGCAACACCAGCTTTCATTCCTTCTGCTTTGATGTTTTGCATGCTTCTATGCAAATGCGGACAAGCTTCATAATGAACGGTTAAAACATCTGCACCTGCGGCTTTAAAATCTTTGATGTAACGATCAGGCTCAACAATCATGAGGTGCACATCAAAAGTTTTCTTTCCATGTTTTTTCATGGCGGAAATGACCGGTATGCCGAAAGAAATGTTGGGAACAAAAACACCATCCATTACATCAATGTGGAACCAATCGGCTTCACTTTGATTAATCATTTCACAATCTCTTTGAAGGTTTGCAAAATCTGCTGCTAGGATGGAAGGTGCAATTAAGTTGGCCATTTTTTTTGGCAAAAGTAGTGCTTTATTGCTTTTGGTTTTTAGCCGAGATAAGTTTTTAGCACTTTACACTTGGAATTTATTTTCAAGCGACGTACAGCTTTCTCTTTGATTTGTCGTACTCGCTCTCTGGTAAGATCGAAATACAATCCAATTTCTTCTAGGCTTTTTGCTGCTTTGCCGTTTAAGCCAAAAAACATTCGAATGACTTCTGCTTCTCTAGCTGGCAAGCTTTTGAGCATGGATTCTATTTCTGTACTTAATGATTCATGCAACAATGCTTTATCAGGATTTGGAGTGTCTTCATTGCTCAACAATTCATACATGTTGCTGCTGTCTTCATCACTTGAAAGTGGAGCATCCATAGAAACGTGCCTTCTGCTGTTTTTCATGGAAATTTTCACGTCCATTTCTGGAAGATCTAAAGTGTCAGCAATTTCATGCTCTAGCGGTTCTCTTTCAAATTTCTGCTCCAACTCGTTGAAGGTTTTTCTCACCTTATTGATGGCGCCAATTTTATTTAGAGGTAGACGAACAATTCTAGATTGTTCTGCCAAAGCTTGCAATATGGATTGACGAATCCACCATACGGCATACGAGATGAATTTGAAGCCTCTGGTTTCATCGAAACGTTGAGCGGCTTTAATTAATCCTAAATTTCCTTCATTGATTAAATCGGGTAGACTTAGTCCTTGGTTTTGATATTGTTTAGAGACAGAAACAACAAATCTTAGATTGGCTTTGGTCAATTTTTCCAGTGCTCTTGAATCACCTTGTTTTATTTTTCGTGCTAAGTCAACCTCTTCTTCAGCGGTTATCAAATCAACACGACCTATTTCCTGCAGATATCGATCTAGAGATACAGTTTGGCGGTTGGTGATGCTTTTACTAATTTTTAGTTGTCTCATCCCTGGTAGTAAATTGGTTAGTAAGAAGTAATTTGTTGACTTTATGGTAGATAAGTCCTTATAAATATAACCAGAAATGGGCTTGAAATGTTAAAAGCTGTTAAGGTGAGAAATAATTTAGAATCATTATAAATAAAAAAAGCCCTACTCAATGAAGAGTAGGGCTTTAAATCTGTGAAAACACGTTTAGTTTTGTACTTCTGGTTTTGGAAGTAAAGCTTTTCTAGACAATTTGAATTTTCTAGTTTTTGGGTCGATTGCTACCAATTTAACATCGATAACCTGACCTTCTTTCAATTCTTCGTCCACTTTCTCTAATCGCTTGTGAGCGATTTCAGAAATGTGCAGTAAGCCATCTTGTCCAGGTAAAATTTCTACAAAAGCACCAAAGGCAACAATTGATTTTACTTTACCAGTATAAGTTTCACCCACTTCAGGAACAGCAGTAATTGCTTTAATTCTTGCAACAGCTGCATCTGAACCTTCTTGATCTGTAGAAACGATGTCGATAACTCCCATGTTGTCAACTTCTTCAAGAACGATCGTTGTTCCAGTTTCTTCTTGGATGGCTTGAATAATTTTTCCACCTGGTCCAATTACAGCACCAATCATTTCCTTAGGAATACTCAACTGAATAATTCTAGGAGCATTTGGTTTGTAGTTATCTGCAGGCTTGGCAATTGTTTTATTCATTTCACCAAGAATGTGCATTCTACCATCTCTGGCTTGTGCTAAAGCTTCTTCTAAAACTTGGAAAGATAATCCGCTAATTTTGATGTCCATCTGACAAGCAGTAATTCCATCTTCGGTTCCGGTTACTTTAAAATCCATGTCGCCCAAATGATCTTCATCACCTAAGATATCAGAAAGAACGGCATAGTTTCCATCATTTCCGCTGATCAATCCCATTGCGATACCAGAAACTGGTTTCTTCAATTTAACACCAGCATCCATTAATGCAAGAGAACCACCACAAACAGAAGCCATAGAAGAAGAACCGTTAGATTCTAAGATATCAGAAACAACTCTGATCGTGTATGGGTTTTCTGTTCCTGTTGGAATCATCGGTTTCAATGCTCTCATAGCAAGGTTACCGTGTCCTATTTCTCTTCTACCTGGACCTCTATTTGGTCTAGCTTCACCTGTTGAGAAAGATGGGAAGTTGTAGTGAAGAATGAATTTTTCTGAATCAGTAATTAAAGCTCTATCTACTCTCTGCTCGTCCATTTTACTTCCTAGAGTAACAGAAACCAATGATTGAGTTTCTCCTCTAGTAAATACAGCTGAACCGTGAGAACCTGGTAAATAATCAATTTCACTCCAGATGGGTCTAATTTCAGTTGTCTTTCTTCCATCTAAACGAATCTTTTCATTTAAAACAACATCTCTAACTGCTTCTTTCTGAGCTTTTCCGAAGTATTGTTTCAATAAGAAACCATTTGCTTTTACAAAGTCTTCATCTAAAGTAGCAATGAAATCATCTTTTACCGCTTTGAAATCAGCACCTCTTTGATACTTGTCGGCCATTCCTTTTTTAGCAATGGCATAACATCTATCGTAAGAAAAGTCGCGAATTTGTTTTTTCAAATCTTCATCCGACTTCTCGTGATTGTATTCTCTTTTGTTTTTTGATTTTTCAACTAGCGCTGCTAAATCATTTTGCATTTTACATTGTGCTTGGATGGCTTTGTGAGCTTCTTTGATTCCTTCTAACATTTCTGCTTCCGAAACCTCTAACATTTCACCTTCAACCATTACCACGCTTTCCATGGTACCTGCAATCATTAAATCGATGTCTGCATTTGGCAATTCATCTAAATTTGGATTGATTCTCCAAGCTCCATCAATTCTTGCTACTCTTACTTCTGAAGTTGCTTCTTGAAAAGGAATGTCTGATACCATAATGGCAGCAGATGCTGCTAAACAAGCCAATGAATCTGTTGCTACATTCTCTTCTGCAGAAATGAGAGAGATGGTAACGATAGTGCTTGCGTGAAAATCTGATGGAAATAGAGGTCTTAATGCTCTATCTACTAATCTTGAAACCAATACTTCTCCATCTGAAGGTCTGTTTTCTCTTTTAAGGAATCCTCCTGGGAATCTTCCAATTGCAGAGAATTTCTCTCTGTAGTCTACCATTAAAGGTAGGAAGTCGACGTCTTCGCCGGCTGATTGTTCAGCTACTACTGTAGCTAATAGCATGGTGTTACCCATTTTTAAGACGATTGATCCGTCTGCTTGCTTAGCTAACTTTCCTGTTTCTAAGCTGATTTCCCGCCCATCGGGAAGTGTTATTGTCTGTGTTATTGCGTTTTGTGACATTGTGTACAATTTATATAAATAGAAAGGGGGGACTGTTTCAAATGTCCCCCCTTTATTGAAATTCTTTAGTAAAACTAAAACTGAATTTGAATCATTATTTTCTGATTCCCAATTCTTTAATTAGCTCTCTGTATTTTAAAATATCTTTGTTTTTCAAGTAATCTAGAAGTTTTCTTCTTTTACCTACTAAGATAACCAACGAACGCTCAGTGTTAAAGTCTTTTTGATTTGCCTTTAAGTGACCTGTTAAATGGTTAATTCTTTCAGTAAAAAGTGCAATTTGTCCTTCGGTTGATCCTGTATCGTTTTTTCCCGAACCGTGTTTTTCAAAAATTGCTTGTTTTTTTTCTGTTGTAAGCGTCATGTTTTTCTTGCTAAATATTTTGAGGGTGCAAATGTAAAAAAAATTATTGATTTACCTCTTTGTTTTTTAAGATTCTTAATACTTGTGCTACTTTGGTTTTTAGGTTCTTACGTTCTACGATAAAATCTAAAAAACCATGCTCCAATAAGAACTCGGATCGTTGAAATCCCTCAGGCAAGTCTTTACCTATGGTTTCCTTCACTACTCTTGGTCCAGCAAAGCCAATTAATGCACCTGGTTCTGCAAAGTTTAAATCTCCTAACATTGCGAAAGAAGCAGTTACTCCGCCAGTAGTAGGATCAGTTAAGAAAGATAAATAGGGTTGTTTCGCTTCTGCTAATTGTGCCAGTTTAGCTGATGTTTTTGCCATTTGCATTAATGAAAATGCAGCTTCCATCATTCTTGCTCCTCCAGACTTAGAAATCATCATGAAAGGCATTTCATTTTTGATGGAATAATCTATTGCACGTGCTATTTTTTCTCCTACTACTGAACCCATAGATCCGCCAATGAAATTAAAATCCATGGCCGCAAGCATTAATTTTTGTCCTTCGATAGTACCATGAGCAGTTCTAACTGCATCTTTTAATTTGGTTTTATCTTGAGTTGCTTTTACTCGGTCCGTATATTTCTTTGTGTCTTTAAATTCTAAAGGATCAGCTGAACTCAATTGTTTATTGATTTCAGAATATTTCCCTTCATCAAACAGAATCCCAAAATAATTTTCTGAACCAATGCGCTCATGGTGACCACATTCTAAACAAACATTTAAATTGTTGCTGTGATCTTCTTGAGGAACAACGGTGTTGCAACTAGGACATTTGTACCACAATCCTTCTGGAGTTTCTTTCTTCTCTTTGGTAGGAGTGAGGATACCGTGTTTTATTCTTTTAAACCAACCCATAATAATGGAATTTAATTTTAGCTAATGCTAATGCTGTCTGCAAGGTAAACATCTTGAACGGCATTCAACAATTCGATTCCGTCTTTAACTGGTTTTTGGAAAGCCTTTCTTCCAGAAATCAACCCAGAACCACCGGCTCTTTTATTGACAACTGCAGTAATTACTGCTTCGCTTAAATCAGATTCCCCTGCTGATGCTCCACCAGAATTAATCAATCCAGCTCTTCCCATGTAGCAATTGGCTACTTGATAACGGCAAAGATCAATAGGATGGTCTGAACTTAATTCGCTGTATACTTTTGGATGAGTTTTTCCAAAATCAATAGCAGTATAGCCGCCATTATTCGTTGGAAGTTTCTGCTTGATGATGTCTGCTTGGATAGTTACACCTAAATGATTGGCCTGGGCCGTAATGTCTGTTGCTGTATGATAATCTACACCGTCTTTCTTAAAGCCGCTGTTTCTCAAATAGCACCATAATATAGTTGCCATTCCTAATTCATGAGCTCTTTCAAAAGCTTGAGCGATCTCAACAATTTGTCGGTTGCTGTCGTCAGAACCAAAATAAATGGTTGCTCCAACTGCTGTAGCTCCTAAATTCCATGCTTCTTCAACAGAACCAAATGAAATTTGAGAAAAAGTATTCGGATAAGTCAAAAATTCATTGTGATTCAATTTCACAATAAAAGGAATCTTGTGTGCATATTTTCTTGAGCAAGAAGCCAAAACACCAAAGGTAGAAGCTACTGCATTACAACCTCCATCAATGGCTAGTTTGATGATGTTTTCTGGATCAAAGTAGATCGGGTTAGGAGCAAATGAAGCTCCTGCAGAATGTTCTATTCCTTGATCAACTGGTAAAATGGAAACGTAGCCTGTATTGGCTAATCTTCCAGAACCATAAAGCGCTTGAAGGCTTCTTAAAACCTGCGGACTTCTATTCGTGTCTTTAAATACTCGGTCAATGAAATCCGGTCCAGGAAGGTGCAGAGATTCTTTAGAAATTGTTTTACACTGATGATTCAAAAGATCATCGGCTGAGTTGCCCATCAGGGCTTCTAGTTCGTTTATTGACATTGGTTTTTACTTCAAAAAATTGAGGCACAAAGCTAAACAATTTATGCTATTTCACCAGTTGCGAAACAATTAAAAGGGATAACCAATTCCGAAATTTAAATTGGAGCGCTCCCATCTTGGCTTAAACTGTTCTGGATTAGGACTTGCTGGCTCTTTTATTGGTGTAGCAATGTCTAACCTAAATATAAAAAAGGTAAAGTTTAATCTGAGCCCTAAGCCTGGTCCAATTGCCGTACTTCTCCAAAGTGAATTGAGCTCAAATTGAGTGTCTTCTCTAGAATCTGATTGGTTTAAATTCCAAATGTTTCCAGCATCAACAAATGCTGCTCCTTCTATTACCTTGGTGATGTTAAAGCGAAGTTCTACATTGGCCAATATCGACATGTTACCAATCTGGTCAACTATTAATGAGGCAGACTCAGGTAAATTACCTGGTCCTAACTCTCTAGCTCTCCAAGCTCGAATTCCATTGGCTCCGCCAGCATAAAAACTTTTTTCAAAGGGAAGGGCTTTGCTGTTTCCATAAGGGATTCCTAACCCACCAGAAAAACGGTACACCAATTTGTTGAATTCAAAGTTCTGGTAAAAACGGAAATCAATATCACTTCGAATGTATTGAGCATATCGTATTCCCGCTACTTGAGAAAAACCTTCATTGTCTTCCTTAAAACTTGATTGAAATAGAGAAAGTCCGTTTCCAGCCGTTTCAACATTCGCTCTAAAGTAGAAATGATTTTTCTCTTTGTTGACCAATTGAGTGTTGAGAATGAAACTGTATTTGGCTGCCAAAATAAAATTGTCGGTATAACTATTTCTCAAAAAAGGATTTTGAATGTTTCTTAAAACCTCTTGAAATGCAGCACTTGGGTCTAGTTTAATGTAACTCAAATCGATTGGCTGAATGATGTGGGTTTTAGTTGCCGTTTCATTCCAAGAATAATTGATGTAAACCTTGCTCACACTTCTTTTATAATCTGGCCTTTGCTGAAGGTTGTAAGAAGCATTAAATGTGGTTCTTGGATTACTTTTTTGGGAAAACTTTTCTGCCTTTATGGGCAATAAAAACCGTGGAATTTCTAAACTCAATTCTGGACCAAATTCAAAAGTATTGAAAGGCAAAAAACTACCTATGATGGCTTCTTCACTGGCCTCTGGATCGGTAAGTAATTGCTGTACTTCTAGTCCACCACTTAACTTTAAATTCAATTGCTCTGCCCCACGAAAGGTATTGCTGTTTTGAAAACTAATGGTGCCATTTAATCCCAAGTTTCCGCCATTATTCGTCCCTTCAGATTGAAGTGTAAATGACTTCCTCTTCTTGGTGCTTAGGTCGATATAGGAAACCAAACCTTTTTCTGCATTTGGGTCCTCCTGGAAGGTGATGCTAACGAATGAAAAAATCCTCAATGAGGCTAAGTTTTGATAGCTTAAATCTTGTAATTTTTGTCGGTAAATATCACCTGGTTTCAAATAGATAGACCTGACAAGTACCTCAGGTTTTAGGATGCTTTGATCAACGCCTAAAAGCTTAATCTGGTTCAATAGTATAGTGTCTTGCCTAACATTTAGGTTTTCTTCATTGTTAATTCTTACGATTACTTCATTGATGTGGTAAATGGAATGGCCTATTGAAATGCTAGTATCTCCGCTTGGAATGTTCTTTTTGCTAATGAGGGTTTTTAATTCGGCTGTTTTTTTCGATTGATTGGTGTCGGCATGAAACCTTATAAATTGTTTGTTGAAATTGTAATAGCCGTGGTTTTTTAAAGTCTTGACAATTCTTGAACGCTCCTGATTCATTAGGTCTAAATCGAAGGGCAATCCAGGTTTTAAAGTAGATCGGTATTTGATGTTATTCAATAATGCATTCACTTCTTCATCAGCTACTTCCATTTGATGATTAGAGATGCTATACACTTTGTTGGCCTTAACCAAATATTTTAATTTGGCCTTCTTGCGTTTTACTTGCACCTCTGATCTCAAATCAGAATCGTAATAGCCTCTGTTATTTAGATGTTGCTTCATCAAATCCATACTGGACTTGACTAGGGTAGAATCAAAAATAACAGGTTCCTCGCCAATATTCTGGCGGATCTTACTTTCTGGTCTATTGCTATAAAGGTTGTATATGCCTAAATAGAGTTTAAAAACACCCAATAGTCGACGATTTCCTTTTTGCTTGGAAAGGCTAGTTAATTCTTCTTGGAAAACTTTTTTTCCTTCGTATTTAAGGGCAACTTTCTTCAAAAGGACTTCATCTTCTTGCAATAGCTTAGTTGAATTGCAACTTGACATAGCAAATAGAATTAGAAACAAGCCTAAAACCGTAGTTTTGAAATTGGTGAAGAAATTCCCTTTATGCATCAATGCGAAATTAGCTATATAACATGGTAAGTAAAAAGACAGTTCAATTCTTGCGTTCACTTAGCCAAAAAAAGCAAAGGATAGAACATGGATGTTTCTTAATTGAGGGGGAGAAAATGATTCGGGAGGCATTAAAGTCTTCCGTTAATGTCACTAACATTTACATTAGTTCCGAGCTTGAAAATAGATGGGATTTTAATCAAGAAATTGAGTTAATCAATGCTGCAGGAATGAGAAGCATCTCTCAATTGAAAACAGCACCTGGTTGTTTGGCCATTTGTGAAATACCAGAGATAACCCCTGTTAGTGAAAATGCCCAACTTACATTAGTCCTTGATGGCATAAAAGACCCTGGAAACTTGGGAACTATTTTAAGAACGGCTGAAGCTTTTGGGGTTCAGCAAATTCTTGCTTCGAAAGAAACTGTGGATGCATATAATTCAAAAGTGGTTCAATCAAGCATGGGGTCAATATTTAGGATGCCGATTGTTTATGGAGAATTGAGTTCACTAATTCAAGGACTAAGCCCTTCCACTAAAATTCATGCTGCATTTTTAGAAGGGGAGTCACATGCAAGTATAGCTTATGAATTTCCATTGGCCTTGGTTTTAGGAAGTGAATCGCATGGAATTCAATCTTTTAAGAGGGGTTCGGAATTAAGGTCGGTCCGCATTGAGCATCATCCCAATGTGGAATCTTTAAACGTGGCCATGGCGACTGGCATTTTGCTTTCTGAAGTTAGGCGTCAACTGCCGCTTTAATGGCTTCAGCTACTTTCACTCCATCGATGGCTGCAGATACAATTCCACCAGCATAACCGGCTCCTTCGCCGCAAGGGAATAGATTGCTGATGTCGATGTGTTGAAAATTATCTCTATTCCTAGGAATTCTAATCGGTGATGAAGTTCTACTTTCTACACCTACTATTATTGCATCATTTGTTAAATAACCTGGCATGGATTTACCAAATTCTCGGAAGGCTTTTTTCAAGCGCATTCCAATGAATTTTGGCAAAATTTCATTTAGATTCACCGACTTAATTCCTGGAAAATAAGAACAACCGGGCAAATCCTTTGAGGTTCTATTTTCTACAAAATCAATGAGTCGTTGCGCTGGCGCAAACTGGCTGTCCTGTCCTTTTTCATTGCAAGAAACAAAGGCTGCTTTCTCAATGGAAGCCTGAAATTGCAAAGCGGACAGATTCCCAGATTTAGAAAATGCTTTCCAATCTCCCTCTTCCACTGGTACCACAATACCTGAATTGGCAAAAGGATTGTTTCTCTTTGACGGCGACCAGCCATTGCTCACAATTTCACCTGGACTAGTGGCGCAGGGAGCAATTACACCACCTGGACACATGCAAAAGGAATACACGCCTTTTCCTTCTACCTGTTTCACTAAAGAGTAGGCAGCAGGAGGGAGTAATTCATTTAAATTGCCATGGTATTGAATGCGATTGATGATCTCTTGCGGATGCTCTATTCGAACACCTAAAGCAAATGCCTTGGCTTCTATTTTTATATTGCGGTTTTCTAACAAGTAGAAAATGTCTCGAGCAGAATGACCAGTAGCTAAAACTAGATTATCAATAGCAATTTCTTCGCCCTTGCTAATGATGATCCCTTTTACCTTTTCATTTTTAATTTGGATGTCAATGAGTTTTTTCTCAAAATGGATTTCTCCTCCAGAGGCAATAATCTGCTCCCTTATGTTTTCGATAATCTTGGGCAATTTGTTCGTGCCTATATGGGGGTGAGCTTCTACCTTTATTTGCTCATCCGCCCCAAAGTGAATCAATTGAGCAAGGATAGCATCCACATCTCCTCGTTTTTTAGATCGAGTGTACAATTTTCCGTCTGAATAAGTCCCTGCACCGCCTTCCCCAAAACAGTAGTTAGAGTCTTCATTTACCACATGATTCTTGGTAAGGTTTGCCAAATCTCGCCTTCTTTCTTTCACTGACTTTCCTCTCTCAAACACGATGGGTTTTAATCCCATTTGAATGCATCTTAAAGCGCAAAACAAACCGGCTGGTCCAGTTCCAATTATATGAACAGGAGTATTGTTTTTTACTGAAGGATATGAAATGGGGGTGCTGATCTCTTTTTCATCTTCATCGAGAATAACTCGAAACCTTAAATTGACCTTGATTTGTTTTTTGCGAGCATCAAGAGATCGTTTAATCAGTTTGATCGATTTGATCTGCTTACTTTTTACATGCAAATTTTCACAAGCCAATGCATTGATGTCTAAATCATTGTTTTCATTTTCGAAAGGAATACTGATGTCGAAAGTCCGCATGGATATTACTTGAGAGCACAATATCAACAAAAGTTAATAAAAATTATTCTTCGAAAGAGATTTCATGATTTATTCCCATTGCTTCTCTTTAATTTTGTTCTTGAAACGGAAGCATGAATTATTTTCAAAAGACATTTTTTAAGGGCATTATTTTGCTATTTATAGGATCAATATTTAGTCCTTCTTTCTTGAAAGCCCAAAACAAGGATACCTTGAGAATAATGACTTATAATGTATTGAATTATAGGAATACCACCAACCAGTGTACCAACAATAACAACAATCCACAAACCAAGGAAAACGCCTTGGAAATCATTATCGATCATACCTTACCAGATGTATTGGTTTGCACCGAGGTAGGAGCTTCGCCAAATGGATTCAATGCCTTTACTTTAATGAATAGTTCCCTAAATCAGAATGGGAGAACTCATTACACCATGGCGAATTACACGCATCAAGGATTTCAAGACATCACTAACATGCTGTATTATGATACCAGTAAATTGGTCTTGCATCAACAAGAAACCATCAACAAAGACTTAAGCAATAGCAATTTGGTTCGTTTGATCGACATTTATACTTTATATTTTAAAGACCCTTTTTTAAGTGTCCATAACGATACCACCTTTTTTCATTTTATTGGTGCTCACCTGAAGGCAGGAAATTCATCAGCCAATAGAACAGAAAGAGGAAAAGCAACAGAAGCTGTAATGGCACATTTAGATACCATTAATGCCTCTGGGAATTACTTTTTCATGGGAGACCTGAACGTTTATACTTTTTCTGAGCCGGCTTTTATTGATTTAGTTGCGCACAATCCTGATCCAAGCATAAATTTCTACGATCCTGTTAACCGATCTGGGAGTTGGAACAATTCAAGTACTTATGCAGACGTGCATACTCAGTCGACAAGAACCTCTGGCAGTTGCGCGGCAGGTGGAGGGATGGATGATCGCTTTGATTTTATATTGTGCTCAGATGAGGTTTTAAATGGCAGTGATAAAGTAAAATACATTGGTGGCACTTATCAAGCACTCGGGCAAGATGGAAACCGATTCAATGGCAGCATTAAATCACCTACCAATTCTAGTGTTCCATTTTTTGTTGCGAATGCATTGTACGACCTGAGCGACCACTTGCCAATATTGATGGATTTGGAATTGAATCTTCCAGGAAATACTGGGATTTCAGAATACAAGCAAGAGCAATTCTTTTTTCAAAACCCAGTAAAGGATCGATTAAGGATTTCTTTTTCGAAAGGAGAAAGAGTAGAGGGTGAGATGCAGTTGTTGGATTTGAGTGGGAGATTGATCCTGAATGAAAAGGTAGAAAACAAACATTCTATTGAGTGGAATGTAGCAGCGTTTAAAAGTGGTTCTTATGTTTTAAATTGGTTAAAACCCAATGGGGAACAGTATAGAAAAAAGTTAATCATTTTTTAACACGAATTGAAGTGTTAATGTAATTTGAATTAGGACTTTTGTCCTAATAAATAGGAAGCAGTCAAGGCACCTATTCTCTTTCGCTAGAGAATTGATAAACGGCAGACAAGGGTAGAGATAAACCTAAATTAGATGTCGGTTAAGTATCGTATTTTTTTCTTTCTTTTTTTGGCAATTGGTCATTTGACTAATGGTCAAACTACTTCATTTGAAGAAAAAGTGACCTCCTCATCAAATGTTCGTATTGCAGTCACTAATGTTGGAACATTAGGAAATGCATTTAGAGGGTATAGAGAAGGTTCTGGAAATGAGTCGTGTGAATATCCAGCTGGTTCTGGCTCAGAACATTTATTTGAGTCGGGAATATGGATAGGAGCAGAACGAAATGGAAAGCGATTGGTTTCTACCTCTGCAGTGGATGCTTCTTCAGGATACCGAACTGGTCTAGCCGGAATTTGAATTTACAGCAGAAATTGGATCACAATTGACCGAACGATCAAGTTTTAAAGACAGTCCATTTTTTACCCCTGAAGCTGTTTCTCACCAAGATTATGTGGCCACCTTTTCCGATAAAAACAGGCAAATACCAGGCACTAATATTCCCATCGCTAATCATATTGATCAAATGTTCCTTCAGGTGAACATGAAGACTTACAATTTCAATTACTCATTTAGTGATTTTATAGTTTTTCTTGATCTAGAAATAATCAATGTTGGTAATCAAGGGGCTCAAAATGATTTAGATAGTCTATTTCTTGGTCTTTGGGCCAACACTGTAGTGAGAAATGTAAATGTTACACCTCCTGGCTCGGGTGGAAGAGCGTTTTACGACAAAGGCGGTAACGGTTTTATGGACAGTTTGGTCATGGCCTATTGTTACGATCATAGCGGTGATGTAGGTTTTACCAATACTTATATTGCCCAGCGATTTTTAGGTGCAGAAGATAAGTTTGGCTTCCATCATCCCTTGGTAGATTCAACTTTTTATCCCAATTACAATGCTTGGAGTTTTGACGACGCTGGTACCGGGATTTTTCAAGGGCCTGGTGTAGATAATGATCGTTACAATAAATTGAGTAAAGGATTAGAAGATGATCCTTGTTGGACTGTAAACACCAACTGTGGTGGTGGAACCTTTCAAGAGCAATTGAACGGACCTGGGAATAGAGCAGATTTACTTTCAGTTGGTCCATTTAGAGATTTCAATCTTGGAGACACCATTAAAATTGCCTATGCCTTTGTTTTGGGTGAAAAATTAGACGATGGAAACGCACATACAGACAATACTTTGGCGCAACGAGCGCAATTGATAGAAAATGCAGAACGTGCGCAAACGGCCTATAATGGTGAGGATTTGAATTTTAATGGCATTCTAGACGCTGATGAAGATAAAGATGGTAATGGCGAAATCACTCGATTCATTTTACCTTCGCCGCCAGACATTCCCAAGACTAAGGTGATAGCAAAGGATAGAGAGTTAGACATTTATTGGTCGAATAATGCTGAGTTTTCCATTGACCCTATCTCTCAAGAAATGGACTTTGAAGGATACAGAGTGTATTTGTCAAAATTGGGTTTTGATGTTCAGGGAGTATCCAATCTCTTGAAGGACATTATTCCCATTGATGAATTTGATATTGCCAATAATGGATTTGCCAATGAGGTAGGTATGGACAGCATTAAGCTGCCTCAGCCAATATACTTTGACAATGATACAACTGCCTATCATTACAAATACAGCATTAAAAATTTATTGAATGGCTGGCAATATGCAGTTGCCATTTCTTCTTTTGATACAGGAAATGAAGAGCAAAATTTAGAGCCATTAGAATCTTCCTTATTGGCCAACAACTTTAGAGTATTCCCAGGAAAAGTGGCCAATGAAAACATGGATTATTACGAGCCATTTGCTTACCCAAACCCTTATTATTTTGGAGCTTCTTGGGAAGGAAAAAGCAATTTTCAAGAGCAGAGCAGAAAGCTGGTTTTCGCCAATTTGCCAAAAAGATGTTACATCAGAGTATTTACTCCTGCAGGAGATTTAATTGATGAAATCTACCATGATGAAAATTACAAGGGGGAAGACATTCGCTGGTTCGATACATTCGGAGCAGAAAACACAGACAAAAATCAATTCTCAGGAGGAGAGCATTCATGGGACTTATTGTCTAGCAGCACACAAATCATCAGCAGAGGCATTTATATTTTTGCTGTAGAAGATTTAGAATCAGGAGAAGTTAAACAAGGAAAATTCACCATACTTAAATAAAAACTAAAATTAACCGCAACATCAAAAATCAGAAAACATGAAAAAACTATTATTTACTTTATTAGGAATTGCATTGATGAGCTATGTTTCAGCTCAATCAAGCTACCCCTATGTTGATATTAATCAGATTAAGTTTGTAAGCCAGATGGATTTACAAAATTGTAATGACTCCTCGGCCTATGCTGGCGATACTGTAAGAACAAGAGGTATTGTAGTAATGGATGGAAACTTAAGCGAGGTAGCTTCTAGTTCTGTTCAAGGTGGAAGTCGTCCATTTTTATCCATTGTTGATACAGCAAATGGCGGTACTCCAGGTCCTTTTAAAGGTGCTACAATTATGGGTGTTTACACTAGCGGAGGAAACAATTTACCTAGCTCTGCAGTAGAAAATGCCTTAGCAGGTGATATTTTAGACATTACTTGTGTTATAGCTGAATTCAATGGCTTGATTCAATTGACGCCAATTAACTCCACTGCCATTTCTATCGTAGGGTTTGTGAATACCAATCCAACTTTCGCAACCATCAGTGCTGGAGATATCCAAGATCAAAGTAGACAAAATTTATTGCCTACCGGTGAGCAATGGGATGGTACCTATGTAGAATTACAGAACATGACCGTAACTTCTGTAAGTGT
>CBDCLY010000027.1:0-166215 GCA_965218715.1 Vicingaceae bacterium | reverse complement strand
GCCAGCACCTCGTTCTGTTATAGATAGTTCATTTGTAGATTCCCATTCTGCTTGCTCATGAGAAGCAATCACCAATTGAGCAATCCGCTCTCCGTCTTGGATGGTAAATGCCTCTTTAGACAAGTTAATGAGAATTACCTTTAACTCTCCTCGATAATCGGCGTCTATTGTCCCAGGAGAGTTTAGGACAGTAATGCCATGTTTAAAAGCCAATCCACTTCTTGGCCTAACTTGAGCTTCATACCCTATAGGAATTTCTAAAAATAATCCGGTGGGTACAATTACTCTTTGGAGTGGTTCTACGTCAATTGCTTGATCAATGTTTGCTCTTAAATCTAGACCTGCAGCTGCTGGTGTAGCATATGCTGGTAATTCATGGTGAGATTGATTAACTACTTTTATTTTCATGCGATTAGGGCCTTTTTGAAGACCTACGAAGTTAATCCTTTTTTGGGTTTCTCTAAAACATAAACAAAGCCTAAAAAGAGGATTAAAATCAAGGTGTTGAGCCCATATTTTAGCCAGTCGTTAATATTGTTAAAGATGGTATCGCTTAATAGATAAAGCACCAAAGGAACCGTCAAGTAGATGAATATTCTTCCTAAAGAATAGGGGATTGGATAGTGTTTCTTTCCAATCCAATAAGATAAAACGGCCATGGTGAAATAACAGATTAAGGTTGCATAAGCCGAACCTAAATAGGAATAAATGGGAATCAAAATAATGTTTAGCACGATGGTAATTAGGGCTCCAATTCCAGCGATTATTGCTCCATACCGAGTTTTAGAGCTGAGCTTATACCAAATGGATAGGTTGTAAAAAATGCCAAGGAAGATGTTTGCGAACAATAGAATTGGCACAACAACCAAGCCTTCCCAATAGGCTTGGTTTGGAATAAAAAACTTTAATACATCAAGAAAAAGCATTACCCCTAAAAAAATGAACCCACAAACAATCACAAAGTACTTCATGATTTTTGCATAGGTTATTTGTGCGTCTTGAGAGCGTTCCTGTGCAAAAAAGAAAGGTTCAGCAGCATATCTGAATGCCTGAATAAATAAGGTAATGATGATAGAAAGTTTATAACAGGCTCCATAGATGCCTACGTATTTAGTGGCTCCATCAAGGCCGTGTTGTTCTAAAAGCATCCACTTCAGCATTATTTTGTCTGCACTTTCGTTGACAATAATTGCCAAACTTGCTAAAAGTAGTGGACTTGCATACCAAAGCATTTGTTTCAGGAGCGAAAAATCCATTTTCACTTTCAAAGGCCCAAACTTTGGAATTAATGCTATAAATTTGATTGAACTTGCCACTAAATTTGCTAAGAAGACATAGCCGATGCCAATGTGCGGGGAGTAAAGATGCTCAATGAACCAGTTCGTTTCCCCATTTTCTGCTGCTGGTATGCAGTATGCAATCCAAAACAAGTTTAGTCCAATGTTGCATAAAATGCTCAATAAATTGATCCCAGCAAATTGAAATGCTTTCCCTTCTACTCTAAGTTTTGCCAGGGCAATTGAAGAAACAGCATCCAATCCTACGATAAAGGCAAACCAAATAACGTATTCGCTGTTTTCTGGATAATTGATCCATCTAGCGATGTCGTCAGCTAAAAAGAAAACGGCAACAATAAAAAGACTCGTACTTGTAATTAGTGACCAAAAAACTGTGCTAAACACATTGATATCATTATTCTCCTTCTTGGATTGGAACCTAAAATATGCGGTTTCCATCCCATAAGTTAAAAAGACAACAAGAAAGGCAACATAAGAGTACATTTCGGTAATTACCCCAAAGCGCTCTGGAAGAAAAATACCAGTATGAAGAGGAACTAGTAAATAATTCAATAACCTTCCAATAATACTAGGTAGGCCATAAATAGCAGTTTGTCCTGCCAATTTTTTTAATGCGGCCATATAATGGCTTTAAATACTATCATTCATTTATTTTCCGGGAAAAGATGCTTTTCTCTTTTCTAAAAAAGCCTGTGTCCCTTCTTTAAAATCTTCACTATTGAAACATTTAGCAAACTCATTTATCTCAGTATGAAATCCATCTTGACCTTTGTCATAACCCGCATTAATCGCTCGTATTGCACTAGCAATTGCAACAGACGAGTTTTTTAACATCTTTTGTGCAAGTTTTGTGCAAGTGTCAATTAGTTCGGCTTGAGGAACGACATGGTTTACCAATCCAATTTTTAGAGCCTCATCTGAACCAATCATTGAAGCAGTGCTTATCATTTCAAAGGCCTTTCCTTTACCGGCAAGTTGGGCCAATCTTTGGGTTCCGCCATAGCCTGGAATAACTCCTAGACTAACTTCTGGCAAGCCCATTTTTGCATTTTCAGATGCTACTCTAATGTGACAAGACATGGCCAATTCTAAACCACCACCTAAGGCAAAACCATTTACCGCCGCAATGACCGGAGTTTCAGTATTTTCAACAAGGTCAAACAATTGATTTTGTCCGTCTGCTGCTAAGCTTTTAGCTTCTTCTTCATTGAATTGATAGAATTCAGAAATATCGGCTCCAGCAACAAATGCCTTTTCTCCAGAACCAGTCAGAATGATGGCCTTGATACTATTCTCAAGATCACATCTTCTAATCTCTTCGCCAAGCTCCTTTATGGTGGCTTTATTTAGTGCGTTCAATTTATCAGGACGGTTGATGGTAATGTATGCTATATTTCCTTCTTGATTGCTTAGTAAATTTGACATAATCTAGATTTTGGGCAAATGTAATTGAATTTAAAACTAGCTGAAATTTAATCTTTATCAGACTAAGTTTTTAGGTATTTCTTAAAGATTAATTCAAATGTTGCTCCCTTTTCACTTGGAAGAATTGCAATGCTTCCATTCATTTCTTCCATTATGCTTTTACTAATTGCTAATCCCAATCCTGTTCCAGAAGATTTGGTAGTGAAATTGGGCTCAAATATGTTGTTTCTCATATCCACTGGAACACCAATTCCATTGTCTTCAATCAACAGGCACCACTGCCCTTCATGCTCAGAAAGGGTAAACAGAATTTTTAATGCTTTATCATCATCTCTAGCTTGAATGCTATTTTTAGTTAAATTATTAAGAATCCTAAGGATCTGGTCTTTATCTGCATATACAAATGCCTCCTCTAGTTTCGTTTCTAACTTTATTACAATGTTCTCCGTGTTTTTAAATAAGTCAATGGCCAATTGAACTAAGGGAATCAAATCAATTTCTTGATATTTCTTGGCTGGCATCTTGGCAAAATTGGAAAATTCGTTTGCAATATTGCTTAGACTGTCAATCTGCTCAACTAGTGTTTCTGAAGTGCTTAGTATTCTTTCTTTTATGTCTTCAGCACCTTGTTCACTTGCTTTTTGTAAATATTGTATGCTCAACTTCATTGGTGTGAGAGGGTTTTTAATTTCGTGAGCTACTTGTTTTGCCATTTCTCTCCAAGCTCCCTCACGCTCAGATTGGGCCAATCGCTCTGCACTTTCAGCCAACTCAATAAGCATGCGGTTGTATTCTTGTACCAATGTTCCTATTTCATCCTTTCCTTTCCAATTTATCAAATGAATTTCTGAGCCCAGGCGGACTTTACTTATTTGCTTTCGAATTAGGACCAAAGGTCGAGACAATTGGTTAATAAGAATAACTGCTAGAAAAAGAGACAAAATAAATATGCCTAAATAAATGGTAATGGTTGACACCATAAAGCTAGAGATTTCATTTTCTAGCTCTCCCTGCTTTGCAAAATAGGGCAAGTTTAGATAAGCGATAACTTTATTATCTATGTTTCTAAATGGGATGTAAGCAGAAATAAATCCTAAAGCACCAATGTGTTCTTCTTGAATCCACTCTGCCTTTTGATCGTTTACCAATCCCTTAAAGGCCAAGGGGTGAATTTGTTGGCTTTTTAACTGCTTATCATACATCTCTTTTCTAGAGCTGGCAATTAGTTTTCCTGTCTTATCATACAAATTGATGTCTGAATAAAACACATTTGAAAACTTCACTAAATAATTGCTCACGTAATCAACATCAGTAGAATCAATGGTGGAAAGACCTCCTATTTTCCCTTCCAATTCTATATTCACTGATCTAATTTTCTCGGATAATTGTTTGAAGTTTTTCTCTTGATATTGCTTTTGAATATAATACACACTTGCTAATCCAAATAGGATTAAGGCCGTCATTAAGGATCCAACTAAAAACAGCTGAAATCTGGCAGAGAAGTCTTGTAAATCAATTAATATTCTAAAGCTCAAGTTTGGACTAATGAAACTAAAGAGCAGTTGAATAGCAGTCAGAAAAAGTAAAAGGTAGGTTAAGGCACTTAAAAAATCTGAGAAGCCATATAGCTTTTTGCTTAAAACAATTATTGTCTCTCGATCCTTTTTATAAGCCAAATGATCGAACCCAGAATACTCGTATCGGTAAAGCGATTGTTCATCCAACTCTCCTATTCTAGGATAGGTAGAATAATTAAATGATCCAGATCTAAAAACAAGGTTTTTCTTATTGTAAACAGCGTAAGAATAGTTGTTTAAATCGATACTACCTTCAAGAGAATTTTCTGCTATAAGTAGTTCTGGATAACCTTCATTTTGATTGAAGGAATTGGAACTCATCTCAACAAAAACGGAAACGAGCTGCGAATCAATATCAAACTCTAATTGTGCCAGGTAATCTATTCTTCCTGCCAAATTTTGCAGTTGAAATAAGTTGGTAGAACTAATGACATCTCCTTCATATTTTATCTTTTCAAAAAAATAATCTACACAAGCAACCCGCTGACCTTGCCCATCAATAATTAGTGAATCATTTTGCCTACAAACAGTTATTCTTGTATCGTACCGACTTAAATAATCTCCAAAATAGGTTTCTAGCAAATAGTCATTATACTCTTCAGAATTGATGGGATCATGCCTTTTTAGTAATGAAAAATTTAGGCTGTCTTTATAGATGTTTTCTTGTATTTCACTAAACAAGTGTTCTGTAAGTAGATCCTTTTCTTCTGAAAGCAATTTTATCTTTTCAACCCGCACTCGCTCTTCTTTTTCCTGAAGAGCCGATTCAATATCCATTGCTTGAATTGCTGCCAGGTAGCTAAGCAAAAGCATTAAACTCCATGCTTTTATCTGGAATTTTTCAATGAAAAAATAAAGTAGAAGAATTGGAAACAACCAAAGGCTTAACAAATCACTTCCAAATGTAAAATAGAAATAAGATGCCATTATCAGATAAACCAATGTAATCAGAACCTTAGCAAGTGGTTTCTTTTTTTGTGCTTGTTTTGCACCACTATCAAGGATGTTAATTGCTGTTAGCATCAAAAGAGCAAATGCAAACCAATAGGCATAACTATTTAAATTAAGGGAAAATAAGTCTTGAAAATGCAAGGGAGTTTTGCCAAGTTGAACTACTTTTTCAATCAATTGGATTAACCCCAAGCTTAAAAAGAAAGAAAAGTAAAGTTGGAAATAACTAATTAAGTTTTTGCTGATTGGACTCCTATATTCAAATTTCTTAAGGCTTAGGAAAAGCAGAAATCCTGACAAACTAAGCATTAGCAAATGAGCAGGAGTAGTTAAAAAGGAAAAGAAGGAAATCCCTTGCTCTTGAAAAAAAGAATGATCGATATTTTCCGAATCGGAAAAGAATGAATAGATCAAGAAAAAGATAGCAATCAAACCTAGCTGAAGCAAGGCAGATTTTCTTTTTTGGAAAACCAAATAAGGAATTAGGCCATATGTTGCCAACAAAAGCAATAAGAAAAACGCATAAGCTAGGGTGGAGTTTTCCCCAAACACATTGATTTGATTCTGGGGGATTAAGTAAAATTCCTGCTTATTATCAATTTTTATGCTTTGTGCATTTTCAAGCGGATTGCTGCTTATTCCAGAAAACCCACTATTTCTAAACTCGCTTGTGAACCGATTTTTTAGGTATTTATTTTCATGCCAATATTCTTCTCGCAATTGAATTAAACCGAGATATTTTGATTGATCCACTATTAATTCTTCGAGCCAATAGTATCCATTTCCTAATCGGTTTAGGCCAGGATTGAGTTGTTTGTCTACTACTTCAACTCCATTGTCTGACCAATAAAAGAGTTCATCATTGTGATAAATATAAAAGCTAAATTGATCCGACTTTTTCAAATTAAAAAAGCCTTCTGCATGTTCGCTTAGCGCTCCTTGTCGGTCTATAGTGACTAGCTCATCAAGCCTCAGCTTTATCGCCTTTTGTTTTTCAAGTAAAACTTCTTCGAACTTAATGATGCCCTCTTGGTCTGAAAGATTTGATTGTAGCGCCAATTTTGCAAGGCCAATTAGGGCCAAGAGTAGGATTGAAAAAAGAAAGAAGGGAGCAATTTTTTTTAGCATGTGGCTGGGTAACAAAATTCAGGCCCAATCAAAGATAAAGATAAGCTTGTAAAATACGACCGGCACTTCATTAGATTACAAACGAAAAAAGCCCCGAGTTTTCACTCGAGGCTTTTTATTATTTTCTCTAATTCTTAATTGTTTAGTGCTTCTGCCCCACCAACAATTTCTAAAATTTCATTGGTAATGGATGCTTGTCGTGCCTTGTTGTATACCAATTTTAGATCGCCTATCAACTCAGAAGCATTATCTGTTGCCTTATGCATTGCGGTCATTCTAGCCCCATGTTCAGAAGCATAAGAATCTAATATTGCTTTATACAATTGAATCTTTAATGACTTAGGAATTAGTTCGCTAATGATAAATTCTTGAGATGGCTCAAAGATATAGTCAACATTAGTGGTTTGCTCTTCCCCTTTTTCTGGTGGCATAATTGGCAAAAATTGCTCTACCGCAACGTTTTGAACTGCTGCATTTACAAATTGATTGTAAACCAATTCTACTCGGTCAAATTGTTTGAACGAAAATGCATTCATTATTTTCTGACCAACTTTTGCAACATTATCAAAACTTAAATCATCGAACAATTGTTCCAATCTACTCGGAAGTGTTGTACCCTTAATATTGTAAGCAGTTCTCTTAAAATAATCATCCGCTTTTTTACCAATGGCCAAAACAGTGATTTCCTTCCCTTGGTATTTTTCAGTAATGATTCTATTGGTCTCCTTAATGATATTGGCATTGAATGCTCCAGCTAAACCTCTGTTTGAGGTAATTGGAATAATCAATACACGTTTTACCTCTCTTGTATCAGTATAGGCACTTTCTGCGCTATCGTCGGCACTTTCACTTAAATTGCTAAGAAGTTCTTTCAGCTTATCGGCATATGGTCTCATCTGAGTAACTGCTTCTTGAGCTCTTCTCAATTTTGCAGCAGAAACCATTTTCATAGCAGAAGTAATCTGCCTTGTTGAGGAGACTGATGTAATCCGACTTCTTATCTCTTTTAAATTTGCCATAATCGTGCTTTATTACGGTTTGTTAGGCTTTATAACTTGCACTTAAATCTAGGGCTACTTTTTCAAGAACGCTAGTTTCGGCATCTGTGTATTTTCCAGCTTTTAATGCATCCAAAGTATCTCTATGTTTTGCATTTAAGTAGGTTAAAAATTCATCTTCAAATTTTCTAACAGCATCAACTGGCACATCTCTTAATAGGCCTTTAGTACCCAAATAAATAATGGCAACTTGATCTTCAACAGTCATTGGAGAATTTTGAGCTTGCTTCAAAATTTCCACATTTCTAGAACCTTTGTCCAATACTGATTTGGTTGCAGCATCTAAATCAGAACCGAATTTTGCAAAAGCCTCTAATTCTCTATACTGAGCTTGATCTAATTTTAATGTTCCTGCTACCTTTTTCATCGACTTAATCTGCGCAGATCCACCAACTCTTGATACCGAAATACCAACATTAATTGCCGGTCTTACTCCAGATAAGAACAAGTTAGATTCTAGAAAGATTTGCCCATCAGTAATTGAAATTACATTGGTAGGAATATAAGCTGATACATCACCAGCTTGAGTTTCAATAATAGGCAATGCTGTTATTGATCCTCCTCCTTTTACCACTCCTTTTAAAGAATCTGGTAAATCATTCATTTGAGCTGCAATGGTATCATCATTGATAATTTTTGCTGAACGCTCTAATAATCTTGAGTGAAGGTAAAATACATCACCTGGATATGCTTCACGCCCTGGAGGTCTTCTCAATAAAAGTGAAACCTCACGGTAGGCAACAGCTTGTTTTGATAAATCATCAAATACAATTAAAGCTGGACGACCAGTATCTCTGAAGTATTCTGCAATTGCTGCACCTGTAAATGGAGCATAAAACTGCATCGGTGCTGGATCAGAAGCATTGGCTGCTACAATAGTAGTATAGGCCATTGCGCCAGCATCTTCTAAGGTTTTTACAATTCCCGCAACAGTAGATCCTTTCTGACCAATTGCAACGTAAACACAGTATACTGGCTCACCTTTATCGTAAAATTCTTTCTGGTTGATAATGGTATCAATTACAACAGTTGTTTTACCTGTTTGACGATCTCCAATTACCAACTCTCTTTGACCTCTTCCTACAGGAATCATAGAATCGATGGCCTTGATACCCGTTTGAAGTGGTTCGTTTACTGGCTGACGATAGATTACTCCCGGTGCCTTTCTTTCAATTGGCATTTCATAGGTTTCACCTTGAATTGGTCCTTTTCCATCAATTGGGTTACCCAATGTATCTACAACACGACCAAGCATTCCTTCACCTACATTAATAGAGGCAATTCTACCCGTACGTTTTACAGTATCTCCTTCTCTAACTTTATTTGAAGAACCTAATAGTACTGCACCCACATTATCCTCTTCGAGGTTAAGTACGATACCCATAAGGTCATTATCAAATTCAATTAACTCACCTGATTGAACTTGTGACATTCCATATATTCTTGCGATACCATCTCCAACTTGGAGAACAGTACCCACTTCTTCAAGATCTGCTTCGGTTTTTACTCCGGCTAATTGATCTTTTAAGATTGCAGAAACTTCTGCTGGATTTACTTCAGCCATGCTTTTATATTTTACTAATTTGCTTTAACTAATTCTTTTTCTATATCGACTAATTGTCGTTTTATGCTTGCATCCAATTGTCTGTCGCCAATTCTCATTACCATACCACCCAATAAACTTTCGTCTACAGTTTCGGTTAATTCAATGGTTTCCAATTGATATGCAGATTTAATGCTTTCTAAAATTTTTGCCTTGTTGCTTTCGCTCATTTTAACCGCAGTGCTAATGTTCACCTTGGCAATGTTTTTCAAATCATTGTATTGAGCTATGATTTCTTCACAAATAATGTCAAGTACAGCCTCACGTTTTAACTCAACGCAAAGGTCAATAAAATTGGAGGTAAGAGCGTTTACTTTTCCATCAAACAATTGCTTGCAAATGCTACGCTTTTTATCTGAATTCACAAGAGGACTTTGAAGCATATTCTTTAGCTCTTTGCTATCTGCAATTAGCTTATGAATCATTTTAATGTCGAGCAAAACCTCATCCAAAACTGACTTCTCGATTGCCAGTTGCATGAACGACTTTGCGTATCTTTTTGCTGCTCTTATTCCTTTCATCTTAATTGATTAATTAAGGTTAGCATCTTTAATTGCAGTTTCGATAAGATCATTTTGCTTATCGTTTGCTTTCAATTCGTCTTTCAAAATCTTTTCAGCAATTTGAACAGACAATTCAGCAACATGTGATTTAATTTCACTTAAGGCTGCCGCCTTTTCTGCAGCAATTGCAGCTTGAGCTGATTTGATGATTTTATCACCTTCCTCGTTTGCTTTTTGTTTAGCATCGCCAATCATTTGCTCTTTTGCTTCTCTAGCAGACTTGATGATTTCGTCACGTTCTTTTCGCGCTTCAGCCAATAATGCTTCATTGTCATTTTTCATTTGACGCATCATTTCTTTTGCCTTTTCAGCAGACTCTAAACCTTCTTGAATTTTTTCTTCTCTTGTTTTAACAGAAACCAAGATGAAGTCCCAAGCATAGCGCTTCAATAAAAATAGAAGTACTAGAAATAAAATCGTTTGCCAGAAAAATAGGCCAACTGAAAATTCACTTAATAACTTTTCCATGTTTTTTAATTTCTTTGGTGAAATCAGGAACGATAACCAACCGTTACCGTTCCTAATCTTCCTGTAATGTTATACTGCAAATAATGCAGCAAATCCAATACCTTCAATCAATGCAGCAGCAATTAACATCGCTGTCTGGATTTTGTTTGTAGCCTCTGGCTGTCTCGCGATAGCTTCCATGGCTGAACCACCGATTCTACCGATACCGATACCGGCTCCGATTACTACTAATCCTGCACCTACAATAGCTGGAATTTCCATAATTATATAGTTTAAATTAAAAAATACACATTAATGATGATCGTCATGCTCTGCAACAGCGCCTCCAAAATACAATGCAGTTAACATTGTAAAGATGTAAGCTTGCAGAAAGGCAACCAACAATTCAATTATTGATAAAAATAAAGTCAATCCTAAAAATGCACCACGCGCAAACCAATTGGTAAACACATAGAGTAAACCTATTAAACTCATTAATACAATATGACCTGCAGTCATGTTTGCATACAAACGAATCATTAAGGCAAAAGGCTTAATAAATATCCCCAACAACTCTATTGGAGCTAAAATAATTTTCATTGGAACTGGAACCCCTGGCATCCAGAAAATATGCCCCCAATAGGCTTTCTTAGAAGTAAATTGGGTGATAAGAAAACTAATTAAAGCCAAGCAAAAAGTAACAGCAATGTTATTGGTAACACCAATTCCTAAAGGGGTCATTCCAGCCAAATTCAAAAACCAGATGAAGAAAAATACAGTGAGCAAATAAGCCATGTATTTCTGATAATGTTTTTCACCAATATTTGGAATAGCAATTTCATCTCTTACAAACAAAACAAGTGGCTCTAAAAGTCTACCCGTTTTATTAGGAATTAAGCTATTGCCATATGATTTTGCGAAACCTCTAAACAAGAAAAATATGAGCAAACTAATCAACATGATTGAAGCTACATTTTTTGTAATGGAGAAATCAAATGGTTTTACATTGCTTGGGTGATGGTCTGCATCATAATTAATGGTGCCCTCCGCATCAGTTCTATAGATTTTCCCATGGTATAATGCATAGTAATTTCCATTGGACTCTGCTACCGTTTCACCATGGTGAAAATTGGATGAAGAAAACACATGCAATCCTTCATCAAATAGAATAACAGGGAGTGGAATTGTTATTCCCATCTTGTCCCAAATGGTAAATTCATGGGAATCTTGTAAGTGATGTTGAATGTATTCCTTAATTGCAGTTTTATTATCAACTTCTTCAGTACCATGATGAGCTTCTTCTGCACTTGAATAAACAGGTGAAAGCAAGCAAGTTAGGACAAGGAAATAGAACAATTTTTTACCAAGCATCTTCGCCAAATAAATAGGGTTATAAATCGGGCGCAAACGTACTGATTTATATCCGTTTCAAAAAGCAATAAATGGTTTTTTTATTTCAAGAGAATAATCATGGCGACTATTCTTGATTCAAGAGTTTGACAATCTTCCATGTTTCATAAAACAGAGACAAAGTGTAGGGAAGGAAAAAGGCAAAAAATTCTACTTTGAGGATCTCTCCATCCATCATATAAACGGGCCTAAAAAAGATGAAAAAACCGAGCAATTTGAAAAGAAACCCGGACATTAAGAAGTAAGCTAAACTTCCAGGGAATTTATTTTTTAGTTTTATTAGTAACAAAAAATTTAAAGCAACCATAAAAAAGTTAAAACAATAGGCTTCTAGGATTAAATGACTAAAAAACTCTTGAGAAAACTTTTCTAAAATAAAAGATTGGACAATTAAGCCAACTGCCATTAATAGCAAAAGCTGAAGAGAAAACTGCAAGACAAGTTTATTGTTCTTTGTCATTCAATTTGTTGATCTGCTTCAAAACAAAATACAAAGCTATTGCAACAGCAAATAAAGTTAGCGCAATTGTAAACAATTTGCGTTCTAATGCGAAGTATTGATCGAGGTATTTACCAGCATAGGCTCCTGCAAAAATGATAAGGCCCATCTGAAGGCCTATACCACTTAATACAGCAAAGCGTTTAGGCACTCTTGTTTGTTTGTTGATTGGAGGAGTTGGCTTCTGTGCGACTGCGGTCTTCAATGCCTTTGATTACAGCACCCATTTTACAAGATCCTGAGAAGTTTGCACCAGGCTCAATCTGAAGTTTGTTTGTAGTAATTTCTCCAACTAGGTTAGCAGAAGATTTCAAAGTAAGCAATTCATTTACTTGAATGTTCACTTTAAGCCCTCCTGAAAGCGTAGCAAAAGCACATTCAACGTTCCCTTCGACTAATCCCTGCTCACCGACAACTAATTTGCCTTCAGATTTTAGGTTACCAAATAATTTGCCGTCAATTCTAATGGCGCCTTTACAGATGATATCACCGTGAATTTCTGTTCCGCTTCTAATGATATTTATTTCAGAAGCATCCATTTCGTTGTTTCTAGCCATGGTATTGTTTTTCGTCTTGAACATCTTGTGATTAAGAGGGGCAAAGTTAGGATAATTTGCTGTAGGTCAAAATACTATATGGGGTAATTCGTTTCAAAAAAAGCTTCGATAAGCCATTTCATCCTTATTCTTGAACAGTGTTCTAAAATTCTCTAATGAGATTAGGTATTCTTCTGCTCCCATCTGTCTTGCAAGGAGAATTAAACCAGTATTGTTTCTCACTGCCTTAAAATACCGCATGGCTTCAGCCTCAGATGCAAAGGTTCTAACCAACAATTGCGAACTTCCTTTTAATACTGTAGCTGTAATTTCCAATTTGCGTTCTCTGAAGTATTGACGGTTAAAATCTGATAATTTATTTTTTAATTGATTGTTGTCTTTTTCTTTGCTGAACGTGAAAACAAACAAATGCTGCTGACTCGGATTGTAGATATATGAAGCTAAAGCTTCTTCACTTTTAACCTGTTGGCCCATAAATGCCAAAATTCGTTTAGCTTCATCTGCCACTGGTTCATTTTCAAACTTTTCAACTACTTCTTCCAATGCTTTTTTAAAGCTCCCCTTGTCCTGAGTATAACCAATTGACTTCGCTTTTAGAAATGCGAATTGAGCTTTCAAATGGTTTTTCTTAAATGCCCCTTCGGCCCTGTCGCAACTTTCGATTACATCTTTGTACAATTCATAGTCGTACAGTTTATAGGTAGCTTGATAGAATTCTTCTACCTTTTGCTTCGTTTCTTTCGATTCTTTGCTATAGTTGGGGTTCTTTATTAAATAGGCATATTCACTAAATGGGTGAGATTCCAGCACCCACTTTTTCTCTGCCGCTGCCAATTCGTCTTCATCTCGAGCAACATATATTCGATAAAGCTGGTAATGAGCTGGTAAATTATATGCAGAGGTATCGTAGGTTTCAGTAATTCTTTGGAAGGCTTTAATGGCACTTGGATAATCTAAAAAGCTTTCCTTAAAAATGGTTCCTACATTAAATAGCGCGTCAACAATTTTTCCATGAGCCAGCAATTGATCTTTAAAGTCAACAGGAATGTCTTTTAAATATGCTGCTGGGCTATATTTTTCTGCTTCTTGAATAGAGTCTTGTTTTAACTCTTCGGGGGTTTTTTCTTCTTCTTGAATGTTCTGATTAACAATTAAAGTATTTCGTTTGCTTCTGTTCCAATGGTCTTCTAGTTTTCGCTCTCCCCATGTTTGTTTAAATTCAGACAAGCCTAAAGCCATGGTTGTTTGGTTGTAGAAATACCATTGCCCTTTTGTTCTTCCTCCTCCAGTATTAAAGTTGCCTGCAAGGTTAGATTGAGATTGCTCTCTTTCCAATGCCCTCATCTCGGCTTGCTTCCTTTGCTCTTCCTCTTCCTTAATGTTTTGAATCAGTTTTTTAATTGCCTTTTCTCTGTCTTTTTCAGATAACTCTCCTAAAGCCAACAAGCTATCTTGCAATTGAATTGTTTTCAAGTTGGCAACCAGGTCTTGAAGATTATTGTTTTTGTTATCGGCCTCATAATAATAAGGATGATCGTCTGGTAAAAATTGCAATGTACTGTCGTAATGTGCCTGAGCTTGAACGTAATCTGGTCTGGCAAAATACAATTCTGCCAATTTAAAATATGACAAAGCTTTCTGCTTAGTATTACTGGTACTATACTTTGCAGAGTTCCTTAAATATTTTACGGCTAATGGCTCATCATTTTCTTTTAAAGCCAGCTCTGCTAAAGCATAATAAATTTGATCTCGAAACTCTTCATTCTTTTTATCCTTGAGCATCTTTCTAAGCTCCTTTTTGATGTCATCGCTATTGTTAGCACTTACATCATAAGAAATTGCCCTGTTGATCCTAGCATTGAATTGCATCACATAGCTCGGGTTCATTTTTATCACCTTCGAATACAATTGGCTTGCTAGATTGTAATTCCCCTGATCTTGATAAAGCTGGGCCAAGACAAAATTCAATCGTCTTCTTTGATCTTTCTTTTTGCTAAAGATTACCGCATCTTCAAGGGCTGGAATTGCCAAGTGCAATCTATTGCCATTTTGAAGATGAAAATCTGCCAAAGCCGCTAAGAAATCTCCTTTTAGTTCATCTGGATATTTCTTTTTCTCGTCATCTGCTAAATCTAAAAACTCTTCGGCCTTATCCCATTGCTCTGTTTCTATATAAGTTCGAATCAACCAGTTTAAACCAGCATAACGATTGGGTTCTTTCTTAAATGCTTGATAGATGTATAAAAAAGTTTCCTCCGCCAAGGTATATTCTTGCTTATAAAACCTTGCCTTACCAATAAGCAGATAACTGTCGTCTATCCACTTAATGTGTTCTTTTTTCTTTTTATAAATCGAATGCCTATTGATGACTTCAGAACACTTTTCGATGATTTTATCCATATCAGGATACATTCCTTGAGATATTTGTTCGCTAGGGTATACAAATACTGGAAGGATTTGAGAATAATCATCTACTTGAGTTTCTTTAAGCGTTTTCTCATTGGTCTTCATGATTTCTCTCGCATTGAAATAGCCATTATAATGTGAAGTAGTATTGTGGTAGGCGCGAGAAAGTGCTGTGTTCTTTTTTCTAGAACAAGTCATTAAAAATAAGGCCAACAGCAGAAGTGCCAATTGACGAATTCGGTGATTATGGTATAAGGAGTGCTTTTTCAAGAATTTATTAACTCAGGATTAATCGAAATAGTATTCAATTTAATAGTGTGCTAAATTAATTATTCTATTGCTTGTCAAATGTTTGAATGCTCCTCATAATATTTGGATATTTGAATTCTAATTGAAAGTCATGAAGGAGCAATCCGCAAAACGGCAATTTTTCAAAAAACTAAAGAACAAGTATCGGCTTGTAATCTTAAATGATGCCTCTTTTGAAGAACGATTTTCTTTTCGGTTAAGCCCTTTAAACCTTTTTCTTTTGGCCTTTAGTGCTGCCATCTTACTCGTTTTATTGGTTACTATAATTATTGCTTATACCCCTTTAAGGGAATCCATTCCTGGTTATACTGATGTTAGTCTTCGAGAAGATTTAACAAAAATGGTTTTAAAAAGTGATAGCCTGGAGCGCGAGTTGATTCAAAACAAAACATATCTAGATAATATTTCTGCTATTCTTAGAGGTGAAGATCCTAATGTACTAGCGATAGATAGCATTGTAGATACAAGTTTCATTATGGATCCAAGTGGAACTAAGTCAACAGCAGATTCTTTATTAAGGGATTATGTAGAGAGAGAAGAGTCTTTTTCGCTTCAACAAACAGATGCTGAAAAGGAAAACAATGCACAAGTAGAATTGTTTTTTCCGCCACTATTGGGAAACATTACTGCCAATTTCGAACCTAGCGAAGAACATTTTGGGATTGACATAGTGGCACCAAAAAATGAAGCCATCAAAGCAACGCTTCCTGGCACAATCATATTTGCAGATTGGACAGTAGAAACTGGCTATGTTATTCAAATACAGCACCTCAACAACCTCATCTCCATTTACAAACACAATTCTATCTTACTTAAAAAAATGGGTGAAAAAGTGAGTGCTGGAGAGGCAATTGCCATAGTTGGAAATAGCGGCAAATTAACCACTGGACCGCATCTGCATTTTGAATTGTGGCAAGATGGAAAAGCAATTGATCCGACTTCATTAATCAATTTTGAATAAGTGCAGATAAAAGAAAAACTGAGCCTTCCTTTTGCAAGATTTATTCAAAAAAGAACAAAGTCTTGGGCTAAAAAACCGCATGAAAGTCAAAGGAAAGTATTTCAACAACTCATTCAAAAAGCAAAAAACACTGAATTTGGAAGGGACCATCACTTTGAAAACATTCACAGTTACAATGATTTTAAAAAGCAAGTTCCTATTTATGATTACGAAGGGTTAAAACCCTATGTAGAGAGAATAAAAGCTGGAGAAAAAGATGTGCTTTGGCCAGGCAAACCAATCTACTTGAGCAAAACATCAGGAACAACCTCGGGAGCAAAATACATCCCAATTACAAAAGCATCGATGCCCTTTCATATAGAGGCAGCAAGAGATGCCATCTTGCATTACATTGCAGAAACTAAAAAAACAGGAATAGTCAATGGCAAAATGATTTTCTTACAAGGCAGTCCTGAGCTGGATAATTCTGGTCCTATCCCAATTGGTAGATTGTCTGGAATAGTAGCCAACCATGTTCCTGCCTATTTACAAAAAAACAGGTTACCCAGTTTTACAGTAAATTGTATAGAAGACTGGGAACAAAAAGTAAATGCAATTTGTGAGGAGACAAAAAACGAAGATTTACGATTGATATCCGGAATTCCTCCCTGGGTTCAAATGTATTTTGAACAATTGATAGCTGGAACAAGAAAACCCAACATCAAGGACATATTTCCCAATTTTAGTTTATTCATTTATGGTGGAGTTAATTATGCCCCATATAAAGAAAACATGGAACGACTTATTGGGAAAAAAGTTGATAGCATCGAGTTGTATCCAGCCTCAGAAGGATTCATAGCCTATCAAGATTGCCAAGAAGAAAAAGGGATGTTGCTGCTGTTGAATTCAGGTATTTTTTATGAATTTATTCCTGCAGATGAGTTTTTCGAATCCGATCCTACACGACTTTCTATTGAACAGGTTGAATTGGGGAAGAATTATGTATTGATCCTGAATACAAATGCTGGATTGTGGGGCTATAACATTGGAGACACCATTAAGTTTGTTTCTATCGATCCTTATCGAATAATAGTTAGTGGTAGAATTAAGCATTACACCTCAGCATTTGGAGAACACGTAATTGCTGAAGAGGTGGAGAAAGCGATTCAAATTGCGATGAAGGAATGCAATGTGCTGGTAAAGGAATTTCATCTAGCTCCACAAGTAAACCCACCTGAAGGTGAATTGCCATATCATGAATGGTTGATAGAGTTTGGACAAAACCCCGATCAAATTCAAGAATTTTCCGCTTGTTTAAATCAAAACATGGTTTCCTTGAATCCCTATTACAAAGACTTGATTGAGGGCAATATCATCCAAGCTTTAAAAGTAACAACACTTCCTTCTGGAGCATTTCAAAACTACATGAAATCTCAAGGGAAATTAGGTGGGCAAAATAAAGTGCCACGCTTAATGAATGACCGAAAAATAGCAGATTTACTGATTAAACCCTTTGATTAGTTTTTACGTATATTGTTCATTATTAAAAAACTAACCCCATGAAAAAATTACTACTACTGTGTCTTTCTCTTACCTTTTTTATTGGATATTCCTTTGCTCAACATAGCGAAGAATGTGCTTCAGGCATTATCCACGAACGCTTAATGCAAAACGACCCCGCATATGCAAAACGCATTCAGGAAAATGAAGCATTAATTCAGCGATTTCAGAAAAACCCTCAGAATAATAAATCAGGTTCTGTCTTAGAAATTCCTGTGGTTGTTCACATTATTCATACTGGACAATCTATCGGTACTGGTGCAAACATTAGTATGACACAGATAAACTCTGCAATTACAAGAATGAATGATCGATATAGAAATGCACACTCTAGCAGTGTGGATACAGAGATTCAATTTGTTTTGGCGAAAAGAGACCCAAGCGGAAACGCTACCACTGGAGTAAATAGAGTAAACGGTTCAGGTGTTACCAACTATTCAGCTGATGGAGTTGATGCAGGTGGCGGAGTTGGCGCAAACGAAACGGCAGTTAAAGATTTAAGCAGATGGCCAAATACTCAATATTATAATATTTGGGTGATTACAGAGATTGAAGGAAACAATGGTCAGTTTGGAATCCAAGGTTATGCATACTTCCCTGGGGCTTCTGCAAGCATTGATGGGACAATTATTATGCATACTTGTTTTGGAACAACTGGAACAGTAAATTCATTTAATAATGAGGGTAGAACCTTGGTTCATGAATTGGGACATGGCTTAAACTTGTATCATACTTTTCAGGGTGATAGTAATGGATCTTCTTGTCCTACAGGAAATGGTGATGAGGTTGCTGATACTGAACCACACATAAGAGCCGCGAGTAATTGTCCAACTGGAACAAACTCTTGCACAGGAGTTGCCTATGCTGGAGTAACAGACAACTTTATGAATTATTCTAGTCAGACTTGTGCATTAGAATTTACCGCAGGTCAGTCTACAAGGATGAGAGCAGCTATTCTTGCAAGTCGACCTCATTTAGCAAGCTCGCTTGGCGGTACAACTCCTGGAACCTATATCGGTGCAGCCACTTGTACAACAGTTACTGTAAACCCTAACAACGCGTTCGGCATGGGTATCATTGGTGTAAACATCGCTGGCGTAAATGTAGTTTCAAGTGCTACTAATCCAGAGGGAAGTTACATAGATCATAGTAAGCATCAATTGATGGAAGTGAATGTGAATGATGTAGTACCAGTAACTATTAATACTGGAACAGCAAATAATGAAGATGTAAAAGTTTACATCGATTTTAACGGTGATGGTGATTTTGCTGATGCTGGTGAAGAAGTATTTAGCTCAACAGGGACTAAGGTTCATACTGGTTCTATCACTATGCCTTCAACTGCAACAAACGGTGTTGTTCGCTTAAGAGTGATAAGCGATTGGGAGAGCAATACAATTACAAGCAGTTGTTACAATCCAACCTACGGACAAACTGAAGATTATGCTATAGAAGTAAAAAGTATAGCAGCTCCATTGTCTGTTAATGTTGTTGTGAATGATGTAAGTTGCAATGGAGCAAGTGATGGCAGCATAAGCTTAAGTGCAGCTGGAGGAACTAGTCCTTATACATACGTTTGGAGTAGTGGTGTTATTGCCGGAGGAACAGCAAGCAATTTAGCAGCAGGATTTTATTCTGTAACGGTTTCAGATGCTGTTGGCTCTACTCTAACTAGCAATGCAACAGTTAATGAACCAAGCCAAGTTTTTCTTTCTGCTTTTTCTAACCCAGACACATGTAATTTAGGAAATGGAGTAGCTGATGCTTTAGCTTTTGGCGGTGTTATTCCTTATGTCTATTTATGGAATACTGGATTTACAGTTAGCACCTACCCTGGACTAAATGCAGGCCAATATACTGTTACAGTAACCGACGCAAATGGGTGTACCGATAGCGCATCTGTTACGGTTAATTCTTTTTGTCCTGGACCAGCTCCAGTTCCACAGAACCTAAGAGTGCATCAAGTAACAAGCACTTCTGCTAAATTAAAATGGGATACTATAAGCATTGCTAATGTCTACAGAATTCAATATAGAGCTCAAGGTTCTCCAAATTGGACTACATTATTCAAATACAATAATGTTGGTGTAATGGGCATAAGTGGCCTAAGCATAAATACAGCTTACGAATGGCACATTGCCGCAAAAGTTAATGGAGCATATGGACCTTATTCGGCTCTTGACCAGTTTACAACACTCTCAGGTGCTTGCACTGCAGCAACTGGATTTTCTGTGGATAAGCTTAGTACGTCGGGTGCAAGAATGAACTGGACACCTTCTCCACAAGCAGTTAGACAGAAGGGTAGATTTAGAGCTCAAGGATCTTCAGCTTGGAACCAAACTGTTGTAAGTTCAACAAGATCGGCCTACCGTGTTTCTGGTCTACCAAGCGGAACAACTTTTGAATGGCAAGTTCAAACAATTTGTGCCCTAGGAACAAAAGGAACTTGGTCAGCAACTCAAACATTTACTACACTAACATCTGGTCCGAGCATTAGTGCTAGAATGAAGTCAAGTATAATTGAAAATAAGTTTGAGACCATGGACCTTTATCCTAATCCGGCAAAGGGTTCGTTTAACCTAAGCTTGCCTAGCAGTGAAACTGCTGTTCAAATCGAACTTCTTGATCTACAAGGGCGTGTAGTAATGAATAGAACTTTTAATAGTGTAGCACCTAATCAGGTGTTTAAAATGGACATTGAGGGCTTTAGCCCCGGGGTATACTTTATTCGGGTATTTGATGCAGAAAATCAAAAACTTGAAAAGTTAATTGTTCATTAGGCCATGCCTAAATAATAGAAGGGGATGTTGATTCATCCCCTTTTTTTTTGGCTTAAACTTAAAGCTGGAATGATCAAACAAAACAAGACAATGCCTTTATGCACATTCAAGGTTGATTCCATTAGAGATAAAAAGAAAAATAAAATGGTGAATGAAAACAACAAAACGTCTTGTCTTTGAATTCCCATTTTAAACAAGTTAAAAAACAAGGACAATAAAATAAACACACCAACTACTCCAAGTCCAATGAGGCTCTCTAAAAATACATTGTGTGCATTGTAATTGTTGTACTTCCATGCAAACTCAAAGGCATGGTTTTTATAACTGGCTTGTAAGGCCTCATGGACATCTCCTGTTCCAACTCCAAGTAACCAATCGCTCTCAACAATATCCATCGCACAAGTCCATATGGCAACTCGAATTGCCCTTCCACCAAAGTTTCTATTTAGGGTAAGGTAGAGTTCTGGGTCAGCGTCTAAGATGACTTTATCCTCGAAATCAATTGCTTCAATAATTCTAACTTGAATGGGTTCATAGTTCCATGAAACAAGTCCAATAATAGCAAGCCCAGCAATTGAGGTTGCAATTCTTTTCAAATTAAATTGCTGCTTTAGGAACCAAACGAGATTGCAGATTACAAAACCAAGCAAAACAATTCTAGCAGCCAAGAAAATAATTGCGAAAAACAAAACCAGCATTCCCATGAGCGCAAATCTCCTTCTTGATTGTTCCTTCAGGTTATCCATTAAAACAAAAAAGGAAAAGGCAATGTAAACGCCCAAATACGAGGCATGCATTCCAATTAAGCCTGCCAACTCTTGGTTGGATAATAGGCGACTTTCAAAATAAAAACTCAGGCTAAAGGCCAATAAACTTGCAGCAACACAAGCCCATGCAAATGCAAATAAGGCGTTTCTTATTTGCTTATAATTAAGTTTAGTTCCATAAATAATGATGGGCATTAATAACAAGCTCAACTTACTTTCAACATCTTTAAGCCCCGAATGAAGGTCCGCCGAATAAGCAAGACTAAACAGATTCCAAAGAAAGTAGGCAATCATAAAAACAAATACACTTGTTTGGCTTTTTATGTTTTGCTTTAAGTGTTGAAATGTAAAATTTGGCAATGAAGAGATAATAAAACCTGCTAATATCCAGCTACTTAGCTTAATGGGTAATAAAAGCGAGATTAGGGCCAGGCAGAAAAAAACAAATTGAATATTTGAAAAAACATTGCTTCTACTAGTAGGCATTTTCTTCTGTCTTAAAAATATTATAAACGGTTAATAGCACAATTTTAATGTCGAGGAAAAAGTTCCAATGCTCTATGTAAAAGACATCCAAATTAACCCTGGCTTTCATGGCAAACATGTCTTTGGTTTCCCCTCGATATCCCATTACTTGTGAAAGTCCGGTAATTCCTGGTTTTACAAAGTGTCTCGACATGTATTTATCCACTATGCCCTTGTATTCGTCGTCTAGTTTTAATGGATGAGGTCTTGGCCCAACCACCGACATGTCTCCTAGCAGTACATTAAAAAATTGCGGCATTTCATCTATGCTCGTTTTTCTAATGAAGGCACCAATCTTAGTTATTCTGGGATCCCCTTTAGTTGCTTGAACAAACACTTTGCTTGAAGCATCAGATCTCATGCTGCGAAATTTCAAACATTTAAAGGCTTGGTATCCTAAGCCAGAGCGCTCTTGAACATAAAATACCGAGCCTTTAGACTCTAATTTTATCAGCAAGGCAATCAATGGAAAAAGCCAGGAGAAAACAAAAATGATGATGAAGAGTGAGAAAACGATGTCAAATATCCGTTTGATTATTCTACCCGACTCTTTATCCAATGGATATTGCCTTAAATGTAGAACTGGAGTATTTCCATAAACCTCGATGCTGCTTTTTGCATAGAAATAAGATTTAATGTCTGGAATTACCTTTAAGCGTATGGCATTATTGTCTGCCAAAGCATTAAGCTCCTTGAGTGATTCATCATCAACTCTAGGCACCAAAGCAAATATTTCATCAATAGCATTGTTTTGAATGTAGTTCTCTATTTGACCCACATTGCCCAATAGGTCCTCAGAAGGTTCTATGTCGAAGAAGCCTTTAAACTGATATCCAAATTGAGGGTTCTTTATGAAGTAATTACTCAGGTCTTCAGATGCATCTCCTTTTCCTACAATAATTACCGACTTCAAATTGTATCCTTTTTTTCTTCTACCTAACTGAAAATAGAAGAAGGCGATTCTCCAAATCAAAATTCCTACTCCCATGATTAAGTAGGAGCTCAATAAGATTTGTCTAGAATAATAATATCCTTTTATGAGTACCCAAAATGCCGCAACAAGCAGCACGTGCAAGAAAATAGCTTGAATAACAGAACGTAAAATTTTCTCTATTGAACTGATTCTATAGCTTTGATAGGCCCTAAAAACATAGGTGCAAAAAATCCAATCTATCCCATAGAAAAGCAGCATGTTTAAGTAGTAAACATCGTCTAGAAATGCTTTTTCAGGATAGCGATAACTGAAAGCAAGGATCAAGCTTAGGCCAACTATTAATAAGTCAACCATCACTAAAGTCGGACGTGTACTTCTGTCTTTATTCTGCACTGTTGGGTTTCTTAAATACAAGAGATTTCCAAAATAAATATAGGAATTTTGTATTGGTATAAAAGTAACGTTTAAACAAGCGTTTCGGGTCTTGCATGAATCGATAAAGCCATTCTAAACTAAAATTTCGCATCCATTGTGGTGCTCTTTTCTGAATGTTAGCGTAAACAGGAAAAGCCCCACCCACGCCTAAAAGTACAGCATTCAAGTGTTCTGAATTTTCTGCCATCCACAATTCCTGCTTGGGGCATCCAAGAGCCACAAAAACCAAATGGGCCCCACTTTTTCGAATCAATTCTCTGTGAGATTCTTTTTCTTCTTCACTTAACTTTTTAAAGGGCGGCGAGAAAGCGCCAACGATGCTTAAATTTTTGAATTCTTTGCTTGCACGCTCCACAATCTTTTCTAAGACATCGTCTGTTCCTCCAAAGAAAAAAACCGATAGATTTTCTTTGTTAGCCGCCTCAAGCAAACTTGGCATCATGTCCATCCCAGCGACTCTATCTATCTCCGTTTTATGTGCGATTTTAACTGCCTTTACCAAGGGCATACCATCGGCACAAACCAAGTCGGCTTCGTTTACTGCTTTGGTGAAAGAATCGCTGTCAACTGCCTCTATGCTCATGTGAACATTGGCAAAACAAATGTATTTTGAGGCTTTTGATTTAGCTGCCTCAATTATTCTTTCTAAGCTTTCTTTATAGCTTAAACCAGAAATTCCTAATTGAAGAATTTGATATTTCTTCATGCTAATTTCAATTTTGAAAGTAGTTTGTTCCAATACAAAGCAACGTTTATTTTTTCATAATGAACTAACAAAGAGGGGTTTACAAATATTTGATCATTCCCATTTTTAATCATGTCCTGGTGAAAGCTAACATGCTCACAAGCACATTGAACCACTTCATCATCATTTTCAATTGCCTTATACTTTATGCCTTTAATTGAATCCCAGCGGTAAATGGCTAAACCATTGAAGCCAGAGTCAACTAGAAAGGGTTGATCACCCATTTTTAAGTCCTTGTACTTTTCTTGATAGTGATGAATTTTTTTTAATGTAGTTGGGCCTTGTTCATCTTTTTCTCGAAAGGCATAAGTATCGTAAAAGATGGGTTTAAATAAACTTCTCGGGCTCAGTTTTTTGCCGTTAGCTGTAATTGCATCCCAATTTTCTAATCCGAAGGAATGTTTAATTCCATCAAGTGGTATTTCTTCTACATCCAGGTCAATCATTATGACAACATCACCCTTGAAGTTTTCTTTAAGCAATTCAAGGTAAATGTTTCTATACTTGATCATGTTCTCGATCCTGTGTTTGGCAAAAAACCTTGCCTTAGGATGCTCAGATGCATTTTGATTTGAGATGGTTTGGATGCCATAATCTTGACTATGAATGACAAGCTTCTGGTTGTTTTTACTCCACTCTTTCAGGATTTCTTTTGTAGCATCTTTGCTGTCGTTTTCTACAATGTAACAGCTAGATTCTTTAAACAAGGACATCAATTCTTCGATGAATGGGATTTGACGCCTTAAGGTATGCCCACTATCTCTTACCAATCCACAAATAGCAACACTTGACTTGGCCATTTTTGCCACACCATTACTGAGTGTTAAGTCATATTCTTTGGCAGAAGTACTATCCATTAAGACTAATGATTGCTGGGTTTCATTAATTCCATGTCGGAAAAGGTCTTCGTTTTCAAGAACGGAGAAATAAAGAAATAGGCCAAATACATGATGTGTTTGGCATATTTAAATTTAAAAAGAAGGCGGGCAATTAGGCCCATTTTCTTCTCGGTAATTAAATGAACATTGTCCAAATTGTAATAATGCATGCCTGCTTTTTTGGCCAACACTTCAAATGCTTTTGGGGTCCAGAAAGCAACATGCTGACCGTGTTCAGGAGCGTAATACCACCAATCTTTGGAAGCCGGTGCTGGATGAGAAATCGGCTCTGTAGACAGAATGAGGTTTTTCCCTAAGGCTTTTATCTTCTCAAACTCTTCCCAAGGTTTATCAAAATGCTCAAAGCTTTCGAAACTAGTGATTACATCATAATTTACTCCCGGTTTCATTTCAAAACCACGAGAAAGTTCATTTTTAACATAAGGATCTGTCCAGTAAAAGTCGAATCCGATGTCTCTCATCATTCGAGTAAACATTCCAAATCCTCCCGCAAAATCAAGCCCTTTAAGGCTTTTTGGGAAAAAGAAAAACAATATGCTGCTCACAATTTTTGACAAGCGCTGGTTTCTTAAAACCAAACCAGTATCGGAATGATTAATGGGAGAATTGTATGCTTCTTCTAGCCAAAAAGGTTCTTCTGTTTGTCCAAAATGACAGCTCTCACATTGAAAATACTTTACATCGTATTTCCCCAATACTTTGGTTTGGAAAAGTTCTTTAGTCGATTGATCGCATATTTTACACTTCATTATTCACTGCTTTTCTGTTTTGAATTGCTTGGGCTACAAATCCTAATAGCACCCAATAGAACGAGGCTAAAGTAGGAGTTTCTAAAAGTAAATTAAATACTCCTACCGTTGTTATTGTAATAAAGGCCAAGAAAAGGCCCAAATCATTTTTATGCTTGATGAACAGTTGCCTATGCTGATAAAACTCTTTTAAAATCAGGTGGTAAATTCTTCCCAAGAGTAGAATGGCAATAATTCCAAATCGATAGAAAAAAGTAATGAAGGTATTGTGTGCTCCAATCACATGAGCAATGTATTCATCGCTTTGCCCTAAATCTTGGGTATTGGTCCAGTTAAGGTATGGAACCAAGGGTGTTCCTATTCCTATGCCTACTAAATTTTGTGGAAAATCCTCTACCAATAACCTGTACCAAAACAATAAACGCCAACTCGAATTGTGGTCGAAATGAAAAAATTGATGCTGGTTGTAAACGTGTAAAATTCTACCAAACAAGCCATAATGTCCACCGTGATACCAAGACAACATGGGTTCAGCAAAATTGATGATTAATGCCAATGAGCAAATTCCTAAAAAGAAAATACTGAGGAAGCTTTTATAGTTGGGCAACAAGGAAATGCCAAGAACCAATGCCCAAATCATGACCACCGTTAATGAGGTATAGCTGAAGGTATATATGAAACACAAAAGACTAAAAATTGCAATGGACTTCCATTTCAAATCCTTTTGAAAAAGAGCAAACCAGGTAGCATAAGAGTTTCTATCGATCAGATTTGGGGTGCCTAAAAATAAGGCTAGAAAAGAAAAACCATAGATCCACTTTTTAAATCGTTGGTAAAATTCTGCCTGCTCCTTGTATAAACAATATCCTACAAAGAATGAAAAAACGGAATAGACTAAGCTGGTGTTTCTCAAGTAATAATACCAATTGGTTTTAAAGAAAAGACTTGCAATGGAATAGGCCACAAGCAAACCAATTAGAAAGATAATGCTGGCATAGATCTTATCATTCTTGAAATTTACTGCAAAGCTTTTGCTCCTCCATTGAGAGATAAGAAACAGCCCACCTACTAAAGAAAGGAGTTCATTGAAAAAGAAATATCGTTCAAAAATGAAATGATTGATCCCAAATAAACTAAAGATGATAAGAACAATTGTGGAGTAGTATTTCTTGATAAAATCCATCTTTTTATTCTATTTCTTTAGATTTTCTTGCCAATTGATAAACCTTTCTAGGATATGCCCAGCAGCCGGTCAAAAGCATTGGAACTATGAGCCCCAAAATGATTCCGTAAAGTCCCCATTCTTCTACTGTATACCATTGTATCAATACGTTTAGAATTAAATAAATTAAGCTAAACGGTATTAATGTTTTTAATGCGTTAATGCTTTGCAGTATCACCTGAAAAGAATCATTCCAGACTTTAAAGAAGAAAAAACAACCCATCATCAGTATCAATCCTACAGAGGCTACAAAATCGGCTTTAGGCATTAATAGTGATTTTAGGGTATCGCTAAATACCAAGAATACGACAGTTGCTAAAAGCAAATATCCCATACCAATTAGCAAGTATTTTTTGGTCTTTGCCAGAGTCTCTTTCCATTTGTTTTTGGCCAAAGCCTCTGCATATTCCGGCCAAAGGGCAGAAAGCAATGCCAGGTAAATGAAAAAGATCATGTCAAATATTTTCTTCAGGAAATTGTATTCTACTACACTGGTTTCATTGAGATATTGAGAAATAAACAAATAATCTGTTTGGTATGGAATGTACAAGAAGACCAGAAATATCCAGAACTTATACCCTCTTTTCAGCAAGTTTTTCAAGACCTCGAAGGAGTCTTGCAGGTAGCCTTTTCTATGATGATATAAATGATAAAAAAGGCAGAAAAATGGAAAAGAACCCAAAGGCAAAATCGACATGATTAAGTAGTTCTGAGTTTTAGAAAGGTCTGGATAGTAGGTAAGAATCACGATGCCGATGAAAGAAATTACACGCGCCAACCCCACCAAAAGGTTAGCGATATAACCCTTGTTCTGCGCATACCAAATTTTATAGGCGATATCTCCGGTAATGTTAGACAACCACATCAAACAGCCATAAAAAAACAAGTCAGATTTTTCAATGGAACTAAAGCCTTCAATCTTCCCTAAATACGCTTCGCCAAGAAATTGTTTGGTATAATAAAAACCAATGGCGCCAAGAGCAAACAATACAATTCCAAAAATGCAGCCCCAAAAAATATAGCCTGAAGAAGACTTGTTTTTAGCATTGGATTCCGAAATGTAATTCTGCAAACTATAGCCTATTCCGAAATCGAAGAAGGTAAACCAAACAAAAATATTGGTCATTAACACAATCAGCGCATAGGAAGCATCGCTCAACTGGTCGGTTAATATTCTGATGGAGATAATTCCTAGGATAGAAGTCACGCCCTTGCTTAGAAGGCTACTTGATGTAACAATCAGGTAAATGGGTATTTCCTTTCCAAATAGTTTTAATTGCATATTAAGCGCTCAGGAATTCGTTCAAAAGTATTTGGAACATTGGATAATTCCCTACTTTCGTTGAAGTTTTAATTAACATCAAAACCCTAATAAGATTTCTATCAAAAGATTAATAACGGCAATGGCCTTTTTTATTATCGGCTTAAGTGTGTCTTACTTGCTAAATAGGAGGGCCGATACTAGGATGGTACAAGAATTAGTGATCAAGTCTCAATTTGTTAATAATGAGGCCATCATCAATCAATTGAACCAAGCCATACAATCTAAGGATACCAATTTTTTTAGCGCTCATGGCCTTTCAAAAAACCTTGGAGACGTTTTGAAAGAAGTGAATTATTTAGACCGATTAAGAAAAGGGAGAATTCAAGTTGAACAAGAAATGTCGCAAGCTGCCTACCCTTCAGAGATGTCTCCTTGGTTGAGGTATCAAGAGGTGATTTACATTGGATTGATTTACAAAGACAGCAATGAATCTGCTAAAGCTGTTGAAGCAGTTTTAAACTATTTAGACAACATTCCTTACAGAAACAAATTAAGGGAGCAAGCTGCCGAAATATTAAACGATAAAATAGCAATCTACACTACTCAACTTAATCAACTAGATTCACTAAAAGCAATTGCAAAAGTGCCTGCTCAGGACATCTGGACAGAAACCCTTTTAATGCTTGGTTTAAAAGAAGCCCAAACGCAATTAAAGAATCTAAGCAGCAACCTTTTAGTTTATCAAAGCCCAATTTTTTGGCAAAATGGATTGAAGATAAGCATCGTTCTTCTGGGTGGTTTAATCTCGGCTTTTCTCTTTCTGAGTGCTAGCTTTCTGCTTAAAAAATAATGGTACCATTTATGCAAATGTGTTCTCATGAAACAACTACTTCTTGCCCTTAGCTTATTCGCTTTCTCTCTTTCAAGTTATGCCCAAGCCTTTTTTAGCAATACAGAATTCAAACTTGGCGAAATTGGTAAACTCAACGAAAACATCATCGACCTCAACCTGAGTAACACCACCAATGAAACCATCCACCTTTTAAGGTTTTCTAAAGCTGAAGGAATGGAAGTAAAAACCAGCGGAAACAGCATAGCACCTGGCGAAGCAAGTTTGATCCGAGTAAAAATTAATCCAAAAAAGACAGGGAAATTCGATCAAAACTTGGGCATTTTCTTAAGCAGTAATTCAGAAATTTCTACTTTATCTTTCAGCGGTGAGGCTACTAATATTCCAAAAAATCGATTGCAAGCCTGTCCTAGTTTTAAGGCACAACAAGTTCCAGTATTTCATTTAGATACCTTCCCTAAACAAGAGTTGGGAGAAATTAAATCAGCATTTATTCAATTAACAAATCAAGAAACAAAAAGCAATCCCATTTCACTAGCAGTTGAAACAAAAGAGGAAGAAATCATTGCTGAGAAAATTAGAACACCAAGAAATCCTAAAGCACGCCCTCCCAGACCTCCAAGTGCCCCAAGAAATAAGAGAGTTGTAAGGGAAAGAAAAGTGCCTAGAGAAGAGGAAAAGGCACCAACAAGAGAAGAGGAAAGCAATGAAATGGCCCTTAACAATCATCTTCCCAATCACATTATCTTTTTAATTGATGTTTCCAATTCGATGAATGAAGAAAATAAATTGAGCTTATTAAAAGCGAGCATGATAGAATTGTTGGATTTGCTTCGTCCAGAAGATCATTTAAGCATCATTACCTATGCAAAAGAGTCGATTACTTTAGTGGAATCTGAGCCTGGTATTGATAAAGAAAGAATAAAAACAACAATAAGCTCTATTCAGGCAGATGGAAGAACACAGGCTGTTAAAGGAATTCGACAAGCATTACATGTTGGGGAAAAGAATTTCATCAAAAATGGAAACAATCAAATTTACCTTGCTACAGATGGCGCTTTTAACATCGGCCAGCGCAATGAAAGTTTAAGAAATGAAATAAAATCTTCGGCTAAAAATGATTTATCGATATCCGTTTTGGCAATAAAGAATGATTTGTCCAATAAGGCTTCTTTGAAAGAAATTGTTCGTTTGGGGGAGGGTCAAATTATTCGCATCAACCATGAAAGGGATGCCAGTAAAGTGAGTGAGAATGTAATCGAGAAGTCTAAGGTTAATTAATCCTGCAGCATGACCTTGGGGCTGTGAAATACTTTTGCTTCCAACTGAGCGGGGGCAGTTTCTTTAATTTCGTTTCTATTTTGAATTGCCATTGCCATTAAAGCAAAGGTGACAACCAAACTAAAAGAAATGAGTGTTCTTCTGATGGAATGTTTCTGATTCATGGTAGATATTTCTAAATTTTGCCTTAACAATTATTGAATAAATCGAGCCGACAAGTGTGGTTTACGTTTAATTCCGCACTTTTGTTTCAATTATGTTAGAAAGCGAGAGTAAAAAGAGAGGCATAGGCATCTTAGGATCAACGGGTTCCATTGGTACCCAAGCCTTAGAAGTGATTGAAGCAAACCCAGATTTGTTTCAAGTTGAAGTGCTAACAGCTCAACAAAATGCCGATTTATTAATTCAACAAGCAAAAAAATTCAAGCCAAATACTGTAGTCATTGGTGACCAAAGTCAATACAAAAAAGTAGAAGCCGAGCTTTGGCCAGAAGGAATTAAAACCTACACAGGAAAAGAAGCTTTAGTAGACATTGTTCAGCAAGAAGACATTGATGTTGTACTCACTGCATTAGTAGGTTACGCTGGCTTATTGCCTACCATTTCTGCCATAAAAGCAAAAAAGACCATTGCCCTCGCCAATAAAGAAACACTGGTGGTTGCCGGACAATTAATTACCCAACTCGCGAATCAATACCAGGTTCCCATTTTACCAGTAGATTCTGAACATTCCGCTATCTTTCAATGCCTTCTAGGAGAGTTTCACAACAAGATTGAGAAGATCATTTTAACGGCTTCAGGTGGTCCCTTTTTAGGGAAGACCAGCAAGGACTTAGAAGCGGTTACTAGAAAAGAAGCCTTAAAACATCCCAACTGGGAAATGGGTGCAAAAATCACCATTGACTCTGCAAGCCTTATGAACAAAGGATTAGAGGTAATTGAAGCCAAGTGGTTATTCGACTTAAAAAGTGATCAAATTGAGGTTATCGTTCATCCGCAATCCATCTTGCACTCCATTGTTCAATTTGAAGATGGAAGCATGAAAGCTCAAATGGGTTTACCCGACATGAAACTTCCGATACAATTTGCATTGGCTTACCCCAATAGAATTGCTTCAAATTTTCCCCGTTTCGATTTCATTAATTATCCCAATCTCAGCTTTTTACCTCCAGATAAAGCCACTTTTATCAACCTAGAATTGGCTTATCAAGCAATAAAAATGGGAGGAACAGCAGCTTGTGCTTTAAATGCAGCCAATGAAATAAGCAATGCTGCTTTTCTGGAAGAAAAAATTGGATTTTTATCCATCGGCCTTGTGAATCAAAAAGTGCTAGCGTCTTGCAGTCATAAAAAAGTAGCTAGTCTCGAAGACCTAATTGCCTGCGACGAAGAAGCCCGATTATTGGCAAAAGAATGCATCGAAAAGTCGCAGTTCTAAAACTTTGTTAAGTCCACTTTCTATGCTGCTTTAATCCTTAAATTTGCGGCCTTATTCAAGTCAATGGAAATTTTAATAAAAGCAGCACAATTACTATTAAGCCTATCCATCTTAGTGGTTCTGCACGAATTGGGGCACTTTATCCCTGCAAAACTCTTTAAAACTAGAGTAGAGAAATTTTACCTCTTTTTCGATCCTTGGTTTTCTGTTTTCAAATTTAAAAAAGGAGAAACGGAATACGGAGTAGGATGGCTGCCTCTTGGTGGTTATGTTAAAATTGCTGGAATGATCGACGAGTCGATGGACAAAGAGCAAATGAAAGAAGAACCTAAGGAATGGGAATTTCGATCTAAACCAGCTTGGCAACGATTAATTATTATGTTGGGCGGGGTAACCGTAAACATCATCTTGGGTATTACCATTTACACGATGGTTTTGTTCGTTTGGGGAAGCCAATACCTGCCAACTAGCAATCTTGAATATGGAATTTATGCCGATTCTACTGTTGTGGATTTAGGTTTTGAAAATGGCGATAAAATCTTAAGCTTGGATGGCAAAGAGGTAGAAAAGTTTAGCGACATCTCGATGAAGATCTTGCTAGAAAATGTTTCAACCATTGAGGTAGAACGCAGAGGAGAACCCACTACATTAAACATTCCTGAAAATGCTGTTGCCGACCTCATCAAAAAGCAAAAAACCTTTATTGAGCCCGCCTATATTCCATTGGTCAGCTCTGTAGATGGAGGATCAAATGCTGAAAAAGCGGGGTTAAAAATTGGTGATCAAATCATAGGAATCAATGATGAAGCCACTCCATTTTTTCAAAGTGTTGTTGCCAGTTTAGGCAAGCAAAAATTAGCATCCATTCAATTAAAAGTGCTAAGAGATGGAGATACCTTGAGCTTAAACGCTGATGTAAGTGGAGCGGGAAAATTGGGCTTTGGAGTGGTTCCTCCATTTGAACAATTGGAAGTAAAAACCGAGCAATACGGTTTCTTTGAATCCATTCCAGCAGGTTTTGAAAAAGCATACGATTCTTTTGATAACTACATCAAACAGATTAAGTTGATATTTCAACCAGAAACAGAAGCTTATAAATCTTTGGGCGGTTTCATCACCATTGGAAAAGCCTTTTCTCCAACTTGGGATTGGTTGAAGTTCTGGAATTTCACCGCTTTCTTGTCGATCATACTTGCCATAATGAACTTATTGCCTATTCCAGCATTGGATGGCGGACATGTAATGTTCTTAATCTATGAGATGATTACAGGAAGAACTCCACATGAAAAAGTGTTGGAATATGCTCAAATGGCTGGATTAATTATCCTTCTAGGTTTGATGCTACTGGCCAATGGCAACGATGTTGTTAAGCTTTTTCAATAGTTAACTTGTTAACATAGGCTTGTGCCTAAAACCTTTTTCTGGTCCGATTTTTTCATTCCGGCCCGCCTAATTTTGAATGAAAAGAATATGCGATCTGTTTTAACATTTCTTCTATTGCTCTTGTGTTTTGCTGTTCAATCGCAACACTCTACTCTTCGGTTTACCGATGAGCCCATCAACCTGAATAATCAATCTTTACTGGTGATTCCTTTCGAGGAAAAAATGTATTTGTCGGATGCCAATAGCGCCATTGCCATCAACAACAACATGACAAGCCAAGAAATTCTCGAACGCTTTACTTCGGCATTGGACCAAAGCATCTTGTATACTTTTCAAGAGAAATGCAATGTGAGTTCGTTTTACCTTTTAGATGATGAAGAGGCCGAAAGCGACCTTAAATACGTTTATGACAACAGAAAGCTAGAATATGAGCTGGTTTCAGAAACTGTAGAGAAAACCAAAATTGAAAAGCTAAAAGGAAAAATAAAAAAACCTGCCGACAATAGCTATCAGCAAGGGCAAATTCAAAACGGCCAAATCATTACCAAAAGAGACAGCAGAAAGCGCTACATGAAAGCAGTTGTTGAAGATAAAATGGTCTTGGATAGTCTTCAGAAAAAATTTAGAAATAAGTTTTTCCTTTTTGTGAATGAGCTCGATTTAATGAATGATTATTCCGATCCCATTGCCGTTCAAAGAGGAGAATACATGAGAAACCTAAGCATTCATTACACTTTATACCACAGAGATGGAAACATTCTTTCTACCGGTATTTCTGCCACTCAATTCCCCTCCAATCAAAATAACATTAATCAAATAATTGAACAGTATTTTCCTATCTTGGCTCAACAAATATTTGATGACTTGTTTCCTCCGGTAGAGGAAGAAAAAGGAATTGGCAAAAAAATTGGCTTGAAGAAATGGAAGTAATTGGTCCGTACACAGCAATCATTGGGGTAAGTCTTATCATTATCCTCTCATACTTTTTTAACATTATTTCTAAGAAAACAAATGTTCCATCAGTTCTGATGCTGATTATTTTAGGCATTCTGATTAAACAGGGGCTCAAGTTCATGGGACTAAGTACTGGCGACCTATTGTTTAATGTATTAGAGGTTTTAGGAATTGTTGGTTTAATCATGATTGTGCTTGAAGCCGCATTAGACCTTCATCTCACCAAAGACAAATGGCCAATCATTTGGAAATCTTTTTCCGTGGCCTTATTGTCACTTGTGGTTTCTGCAGGTGCTTGTGCCTACATCATTAATTTTTTCATCGTCCCAGACCTTTTTACAGCACTCATCTATGCCGTTCCATTGTCTATCATGAGTAGCGCCATTATCATCCCATCTGTCGGCGGATTATCTGAAGACAAAAAGGAATTCATGGTTTACGAAGGGACCTTTTCCGACATATTGGGCATCATGTTTTTCTATTTTCTCATTGGAAATGCAGAGGCAGATACCGCCAAGGTAGTTGTAATTGACGTGGTTTCTAACATCGGAATTACCATCCTCTTGTCGGTTATCATCAGTTATGCATTGGTCTTGGTTTTTCAAAAAATGACCTCCAAGGTGAAGCTGTTCATGCTCATCTCGGTATTGCTCATCTTGTATTCAGTTGGCAAATTATTCCACCTCTCTTCCTTGCTCATTATTTTAATTTTTGGACTGGTACTTAACAATCACAAAGTCTTTTTTAAAGGTTTTCTTAAAAAGTGGTTAGATCCAATAAAGACCAATGAGGTTTTGGAAGATTTTCATTTGGTAACCTTAGAATCTGCTTTTGTGGTTAGAACTTTCTTTTTTGTTCTTTTCGGCATAAGCATCTCTTTAGCAAGTTTAGTAAACATTGAAGTGGCACTCATTAGTTTTTGCATTTTAGCAGCATTGTATGGAGTGCGTTTCATCTTCATCAAACTTTTTATTCAAAAAGATATTTTTCCACAGGTTTATCTAGCTCCAAGAGGATTGATTACCATTCTATTGTTTTTTGCAATTCCTGCCGAATACCAACAAGACAATTTTGATGCAGGAATACTTTTATACGCCATTATCATCTCTAGTTTAATCATGGCTTGGGCTCTAGTAGCCAGTGGAAAGAAGTTAATCCCGGTAGACAAGATGTCTTTTCACGCTAGCAGTTTTGAAATTGAAGAAGAAAGCCCAAGTCTTTCCATAGATGCTGAAAGCACAGAACCAGCCGCAGAAGAATAGCCATTGTTTTGGCATTTGCCCATACTTGATTACATTCGTTCTATCATGAAAAGGCTAATCTTAATCTTGCTCATCAGTCTTCCTCTTTTATCCATTGCACAAATTGCAGCTGGCCCCATGTTGGGTTATAAGAGCATGAAAGAAGCTGGCATTTGGATTCAAATGGAAAAGCCGGGCAAGGTGTTTTTAGCGTTTCAAGCACAAGAAGGTGGAGAAAAAAGCACGATGACGAAAATGGCAGTTGAGAAAAATGCTCAATCCCTTCAATTTATATTAAAAGACTTAGAACCTGGCACTACATACAATTACTCTTTTTACATAGAAAAGCCCAGCAAAGCAATTGCTTCAGGCAGCTTTAGCACTCAAAAATTGTGGCAACATCGAGAAGATCCCCCCAATTTTAGTTTTGCTACAGGCAGTTGTGCATACATCAATGAAGCGGCCTATGACCGACCAGGAGAGCCATATGGACGAGGCTATGAGATTTTTGAATCCATTCATTTAAAAAAGCCAGAGTTTATGCTGTGGTTGGGCGATAACATCTACCTACGCGAACCCGATTGGTCGACTTGGTCTGGAATGGTTCATCGTTATTCTCATTTCAGAAAATTACCAGAGCTGCAAAACATGTGGAAAAGCATGCATCATTATGCCATTTGGGATGATCATGATTATGGAAACAACGATGCCAACAGAAGTTTTTACAACAAAGAGCTCAGTTTAAAGGCATTCAAAACATTTTGGATGAACCCTTCTTATGGTAAAATTAATGGGGAAGGAATTACAAGTCAGTTTAGCTATAATGACCTAGATTTCTTCTTATTGGACAATCGATATTTCCGCTCTCCTAATGAACGTAAAACAGGAACAAGACAAATCCTTGGCGAAGAACAAATAGAATGGCTGATTGATGCATTGTTGAGCAGTAAAGCCAGTTTTAAAATAGTGGCGGTAGGCGGACAAGTATTGAGCCCAGCAGCGGTGTATGAAAACCACGCCACTTTTGCTAGAGAGCGACAAAAGCTAATTGATCTTATTGATTTGGAAGGAATTAAGAATGTTATTTTTTTAGACGGAGACCGGCATAAAACAGAGCTGACAAAATACGAGACCAAGAGCGGATTAATTCTTTACGACTACACCTGCTCTCCATTAAGTTCTAAAGCCTATGATACTGCAAACGAAGGAAACTCCTTTCGGGTAGAAGGCACACATGTGGCCACCCAAAATTTTGGAATATTAGAATTGTCTGGGCCCTTTGAAACTAGAACATTAGGCATCAAAACATTTAATGCAAAGGGAGAATTAATTTGGGAAAAGGTGATAGAAAAGCAATGAGTTTATTGCTTAATCAGCTTCAACCTTACTTGATCTTCATTGCTTGCTGCCATTAAAAAATAAATGCCCTTGGGCAGGTGTCAAATAGAAAATCGATAATCTAAGCCCATTCTTTGGTGGCTAATCGGCAATTCTTGACCAGCAGCATTCAACAATTTAAATTGCAATTTCTATTTGTAATTGATGCCTTGATGATAGTATTGGTCAACAAAATGCTTACTGGCTTTGAGGTAAAAAACTTTTGGTGGGCACTTTTGTTTAGCATTGTTTTGTCGCTAATCAATGCTGTCTTTTATTGGATAATTTAGCGACATGAAAACGCAGAAAATTATTCTACTCAGTTTGGCCATTTCTTGTTTCTCTTGTGGCAACCTAGACCAAGTATTAAAAGAGATAACTGAACTTCCAACTGGACTTCCTAATCCAGATCCAAGTCAATTGGAAATGGGCATGGGTTTAAAAGAAGCTTTAGAAAAAGGCACGTTGCAAGGGGTGGCAAGTTTGCATGAAAAAGGTGGTTTTTGGAAAGATTCCTTACTAAGAATTGCCTTCCCACCTGAAGTGGCAAAAGTTGAGTCGCGCTTAAGATCCATGGGGTTTAATTCACAAGTAGACCGATTGAATCAATCTTTAAACGAAGCAGCTGAAGATGCTGTTATTGAAGCAAAACCAATTTTTATCAATGCCATTAAAGAGCTCACTTTTAATGATGTAAAAACAATTTTATTAAGCGACGGCCACCCCGCTACTAACTATCTTTCTAAGACTACTAGTGAAGCTTTAGGACATTCTTTTCAGCCAAAAATTAAGGCCTCTCTTGACAAGGTAAATGCAACAAAATATTGGAACGAAGTGATGACTTTATACAATCAAATTCCATTTGTTGAGAAAGTAAATGCAGATCTTCCTGCCTATGTTACCGAAAGAGCCATCAGCGGATTGTTTCTTCAAATCCAAGAGGAAGAAGAAGCAATTAGAAAAAATCCCTTGGAAAGATCCAGTGATTTATTGAAGAAAGTATTTAGTTACGCAGACAGAAACTAGTTCGCTTCTTGCAAGACATAAGCCCTCAAATCTTCCATTTGTTGATCGCTTAAACGCTCCTTTGGATACAAAGGCATGTACCTTGGCTTGCCTTGTCCGGCATAGGTGCCATGTCGGCTAATTTCATACAAATTGTAATCGCCCTTCTTTTTCAGGTTGCGCTTAAACTTTTGGAAAGTCAGCTTATTGTCTTCTAAAGGCATTCCGGCTACACCGCCATCTTGGTGACAAGTCATGCAACTCAATTGATAAATCAGCTTGCCTTTTTCTGGTCTTCCTTTTAATCCATATCCTTCTGAAGAGCTGGGCGTTTCGCCAAAAGTTGCTGGCGATTTTTGCGCGTACTTGCTTTTTAAAAGAGTGGTGGCTTCCTCGTAGTTTGAGGCACTGGCCGTTTGAACCACTTTCATTTCATCATCGTTCAGTTGTAAGTCTTCCAACAAAATTTGATTGCTCCAGAAATAAGCCAGTATTGCCTCCAATTCCCAATCTTCTAAATACCGACCAGAAGAACAAACTTTAGCACACAATTGAGTGGCTTCTGCCAAACTTTTACTGGCAGGTTTCACCAAGTCGCCATACTTTTTAACGTAATCGTCGTTGTACCAAGATTCTCTATTGGCAATGCCAAAAATGGGACTGCCTTGCAAAAACCTCAATTGCTTTTCTGCCACATAATCTAACCTAGCCTCTGGATCAAATACGGCTAAATTGGGGTCTTCTTGAACTGGACTATGGCAGCTGGTGCAAACGTAAAATTTACTGATGTACTTAGACATTTTGCCATTGGGGCCAATTGTTCTTCCTTCAAAAACCAATTCTTTTCCCATTTTAATGATTTCCTCATTGCTGCTTTTAGGAGCATGAGCAGGCAAAGGATTTCCCCAGGCTTCAAGAATTTGATACAAAGGGGTTTTAGCATCCCATTTTTTCTCAGGTTTAGCTTTATAGGTCCAAGCCATAATGCTTGTACAAAGACCAAATAAGAAAAGTGCTTTAAGCTGTTTCTGTCTCATGCCTATTTGTATTTTCTACCCTTAACCTGAAAGTCTCGAGTAATGTTAAAGCCAAACATGATGTCTCCATCTTCCCATTTCCCGAAGGTTTCTCCAATAAAGAATTTCTCTATCATTCCTCTTGAGTTAGAAACGTGTAATTGAAAAACATGGTGTTTGGTTTCTATGTCAAATCCTAATGAAAGGGCATTGGTATGAATGTCACTCAATTGATCTGGTAGAACATAATAGTACTCTCCTTTAAAGGATAGCGTTTTGGTCAATTGCATTTTACCTGCTGCGCCAATTGCCATCAAATCATTTTTCTCCTCTTTGGTTTTTACCAAATTTCTATGCACATGTGTTGGCATCAATTGTATAGATAAATTATCATTGAATTTTCTAGCGATTAACAATTGATTGGTATAGGTCCACCTGGTTCTTTGGATGTCTTCTCTTAATGGGTCTAAGTTTTCTTCTGTTCTTACTGCTGCAGAACTGGTTCCTGTGATGCTTACAATGGGGCCATTTCCTTCTCTCTGATGTAGAATTCTTGCCTTCACAAAACCGTCAACTGTTTTTTGATAAGAACTTCTTCCAATTCCAACGTCTAGCCAATCGTTGATTCCATAATCCAATCCCATCCGAATGGTAGAATTATCTAATCCCCAAAATTGCTTGATGCCTCCATTGATTTCACCAAAACGGTGAGAGATAATGAACTTCATTTGACCTTCTTTGTTGGTCTCAACAGAATGTCCATTAACAACCCTTGTGTCTTTAAAGGTTTGGGCTACTTTTTCTCCCTTGTCTTGAGCACTCAGGTTCAAGCAAGCGAATATTCCTATCAATAATAATGTTTTTTTCATCGCTTAGTTGTTTGGCATTCCTCTTTCTATCCAGGTGGCTAGTTTATTCACTTGATCATCTGATGCAATTCCATTTGGAGAAGGCATATTTCTAAGGGTAACCGCCCTGTTTTTTAGCTTTCCACCGTTGACTTGCATGCCTTTTATCTCCATGTAATTTCTTAAAAATCCCGGTCCAGAACCATTCGGTACGTGACAACCATTATTGGTGCAATTTTGCTGAATAATGGGCAATACATCCATTTGAAAAGAGACTACAGTGGAGTCTGTTATTGCGGGTGGTTCTGGAAAAAGCTCTTCTTCATTTTCAGAATAGCAGGCCACCAGTAAGCTCATCGTGAGCAGAGTGAGTAGGTATTTCATGTTGTTTTGAAAGAATGGTTCTATGGTTACCAAATATAACTAATCTGAAGAACTATGCTGAAACTAATGTCAAAATGGTAATCTCCGGACTTATTCCTACTCTTCCTGGGTATCCTAAATAGCCAAACCCTCTATTGACATACAATTTTTGATCTTTCTCTTTATACAAGCCGGCCCATTCTTTATACAAGTATTGAACTGGGCTCCATTTAAAACCTGGAATTTCTACACCAAATTGCATTCCGTGCGTATGCCCAGATAAAGTGATGTCGATGGATTTAAAACGTTCAATTACTTCCGCTTTCCAATGGCTAGGGTCGTGGGAAAGCAAAATGGTTGGCGTTTCTTTTTTAATTCCTTCCATGGCTTTGTCTAAGTCACCATGACTAGGAAAGCGGCCTTTTGCGCTCCAATTCTCTACTCCCACTATGGCCAACTCTTCATCATTTATTTTCAGGACTCGGTTTTCGTTTCTCAATAAATCCCAGTTCATTCCTGCATGGGTGTCGATTAGTTCTTGAAAATTCGCAGCCTTTGCTTCGGGGCTTTCCCAAGAAACGTAATCGCCATAATCATGGTTTCCCAAAACAGAAAACACTCCATGTTTGGGTTTTAGGCTGCCGAACTCTGTTCCCCAATCGTACATTTCACTGGCCTTGTTATTGACCAAGTCGCCAGTAAACAAAAGCAAGTCGGCATCTTCTTCTGCAATCATGTTGATTCCTCGTTTAACGGCAATCTTGTCCCAAAAACTTCCCGCATGAATGTCTGAAACTTGTGCAATTTTTAAGCCCTGGAGTCCTTTTGGTAAATTTTTGATTGGCACATTCAATCTTCGAACTCGATAATCATGAGCGCCAGAAAAAATACCCCAAGTCATGGAAAGAACAGGAGCCGCTGCGGCCAATAAACCCAATCTTGCAATAAAGCTAGATCTGGATATTCCTTCTGCGCTAATCGCCTCATTGCTAGAAGATGCCTTTTGAATGATCCATTTAAACAATCTAATGATGTCATCAACTATGGCAAAAAGCACAAAAATAAATTTTGAGAAGTAGGTGATGAAAACTCCAGTCATAATGAATATTCTTCCATGTTTCCCTAAAAGGTCAGGATCTCCATAATGATAAAATAAGAAGGCAATCCAGGTTAAAGCAACAAATCCAAGGTAAATCCATTTGATGATTTTGCTGAAATTTTCCCCTATTCCAACTAAGCTAGCTTTTAAAAGTTGGAAAGCATACCAATCGATTAATAGAAAGAGAATTAGCGCAATGATGATGAAAATATTCTTGTTCATTTTATTCCCTTTTTTATAATAACAAAGATTTGAAACTATAGTTGATTAAACTCGTAATATTGCCGACTAAATTAAAAATAAAGACGATGGAAACGATAAGCAACTTGTCAACACAAATAGAAGATTTCATTTGGGCATATGGCCCTAAACTAGTAGGAGCAATAATTACTTTAATTGTTGGACTTTGGGTGATAAAATTAATCATGAAAGGCGTTTCAAAAGGATTCGCAAAAAGAGATTTAGATCCTTCCTTAACTCCTTTTCTAAAAAGTTTAATTGGGGCATTATTAAAGGTAATGTTGGTCATTTCTGTGATGTCGATGCTTGGAATTGCAATGACTTCATTTGTAGCCATTTTAGGTGCCGCAGGTTTGGCAGTTGGTATGGCGCTATCAGGAACCTTACAAAATTTTGCTGGTGGAGTAATCATCTTAATATTAAAGCCAATTAAGGTTGGTGATTTTATTGAAGCACAAGGGTATACTGGAGTGGTTCATGCTATCCAGATATTCAATACTATTCTTAAGACGCCAGACAATAAAACTGTTTTTATTCCTAATGGTGGCTTATCAACTGGGTCTTTAATTAATTATTCTACTGAAGAAACAAGAAGAGTTGATTGGACTTTTGGTATTGGTTACGGAGATGATGTAGAAAAGGCAAGAACAATATTAAAAGGGATTTTAGAAAAAGAAAGTCGCTTATTGCCTGGAAAGGAAATTTTTATTCAAGTAGCAGAATTGGCAGATAGTTCTGTAAATCTAGCTACCAGAGTTTGGGTTAAGGGAGATGATTATTGGGGCGTTTACATGGAAACCATGGAAACTGTATACAATGAATTCAATAAAGAAGGCATTAACATTCCTTTCCCACAAATGGATGTACACGTTCACAAACAAGCATAAAACAACAAATAATTAATAGTAAAATGAAAAAAGCAATTATCATTTCTGCAATTGCATTAATCAGTTGGAACGGCTCCAAAGCTCAAACAACTGAGGCAGAAAAATCTTTAAAATCACAAAACGCAGATACTACCCAAGGGTGGAAAACTGGTGGAGTGTTCGGACTAAACTTTTCACAAGTTTCATTAACCAACTGGGCCGCTGGTGGACAAAGTTCTGTTTCTGTAAATGGATTAATGGATCTTTTTGCCAATTACAAAAAAGGCAATTCAGCTTGGGATAACAATTTAACTTTAGGTTACGGAGAGGTAAAACAAGGAGTTGCAGATTGGATCAAGTCTGACGACAGAATCTTGTTCAACTCTAAGTATGGACAAAAGGCAACAAAGAACTGGTATTACGCAGCTTTATTGAATTTTAAGTCGCAGTTTACTCCAGGTTATAGTGATGTTACAGAGCTCAATAAAATATCAGAATTCATGGCTCCAGGATACTTGCTTGGTGCGATTGGAATGGACTACAAACCCAATGATAATTTTACAGTATTCATTTCTCCTGTAACGGCAAAGATGACTATTGTAAGTCTTCAAAACCTAGCTGATGCTGGTGCTTTTGGGGTTGAGGCTGCAGAATACGACGCCTTAGGAAATAAAACAAAAGATGGTGAAACCTCAAGACTAGAAGTCGGTGGATATTTAAGAATGATGTACAAAAAAGACTTGAAGGAAAACATCACCTTTCAAACTAATCTTGATTTGTTTTCTAATTATTCTGAAGAACCACAAAACATCGATGTGAACTGGGATAACTTGTTAAGCATGAAAGTAACCAAGTCGATTACCACCACAATTAGTACTTCCTTAATTTACGATAACGACATCGATATTTTAGAAACTAAATCTGATGGTACCGCTAAGATTGATAACAATGGAAATCCTGTAATTGGACCTAGAACACAATTTAAATATGTTCTTGCAATAGGATTCCAATACCAATTTGGAGCGAAGAAAAACTAAAACACTATAATATCTAATGAACCCGAGTGCAATTCTAAAGGATTGTTACTCGGGTTTTTTGGTTCTACTTAGGTCCTTTTTAACATTTTTTAGCGTATTTTGCTGTTTGAACGGAATAGATCTTTACTCTTATCACAATCCTATGAAACGATTACTACCTTTTATTGCCGTATTGCTATTTAGCTTTTCGGTTCACAGTCAAGTTTACACCCTTCCTTATGCTACCAATTTTGATTCGGCGGCAGTTGATAACTCCACATTTGGACCAGGTTCTGAACCATTTCCTGTAGCCACAGGTGGTGTTTTTTACAATGATTGGGTAAATGAGCAGGCCGATGCAGCCAACCAAGATTGGTACGGAAGAACTACAGGTACTGGTTCATCCAATACTGGACCAACAACTGACCATTCTGGAAATGGAGGCGCGTATTTGTTTGTAGAAGATGGTTGGGGAAACAATACAGACGTTACACTTTTGAGTCCTCAAATCAACTTGACAGGAATTACTACTGGTGTAGCATTTAATTATTGGGCGCATAGTCGAACCAGTTCTAATCCAGGAAATTACATGCTTTTAGATATTTATGATGGAACATCATGGATATTGGCAATTGACTCATTTGCGACCTTAAGCACAACCGATACTTGGATAGAAAGAACAATTGATGTTGGTGCATATACTGGAGACACAGTTCAATTTCGGTTTAGAGGCCACAATGCAACCACTAGCTTTCAACACGATATAGCTATCGATGATGTTTCTATTTTTCAAACTGTTTTTTCAGCAAATATTTCCGCTGCAACTGCTAATTTGAATTGTTTTGGCGACAATAGCGGAAGCATTTCTGTAAGCACTTCATTTGCTAGCCCGCCTATTACCTATAACTGGTCAACTGGTGATACTTCTTCCACTGTAAACGGCTTAGTCGCTGGAACATATACTGTTACCGTAAGTGATGGTGCTGGAGCAAGTGATACATTAATGCATACCATTACAGGAAACTCTGATTTAATCACTTATTTCACAGCAAATAGTCCATCTTGTTTGGGTGGAAGCGATGGTAGCATCGTCTTGGATAGTGCAAATGGAGCAACACCATTATTGTTAGGTGGATGTACCGATGGTACTGGGTTTTCTTGCGCCGGCCCATCAAATTCCGCTAGTTTAGGAACAGATACTTTGGTAAATTCAAATACGGGTTACCCGGCCATTTATGGGAATTGGTATTGGGGAGCAAAACATCAAATCATTTACAGAGCGTCTGAGTTAAATGCTATGGGAATGACTGGGTCAAGCATGATTAACTCCATTGCTTTTGATGTTGCATCCATAGTTGGAACTAGTACCTACTCCAATTTTACCATTTCAATGGGATGCACCCCAGATACTTCTGCAGATACTTGGAAAACTGGTTTAAGTTTAGCATTGGCCCCGGTGACACATACTGTTGTTGTTGGGCAAAATGTACATACTTTGAGCAACCCTTACATCTGGAATGGAACGGATAACTTAGTGGTTGAAATTTGCTTTAATAATTCTGGCTTTACCAACAATTCAGCAATAAAATATACTACATCTGCTTTTAACTCAGTAAGGTATTATCGAGCAGACATTTCTACAGTTTGTTCAAATGTTTCATCTGTTACAGGTACAAGTGCAAATCGGCCAAACACAGTGTTTAGCTTCTGTACTCCAAGTTCTGACCCTTATTCTTATTCTTGGTCGAATGGAAGCACTAGCAATTCTGCAACTGGTTTAGCGGCAGGAACACATTACCTGAGCGTTACAGATGGTTTAGGATGTCTTTTTGTAGATTCTGTTAGCATTGCAGACCCAGCACCTCTAGTTGTAAACGATACTGTTATAGATGTTTCTTGTTTCGGAGGAAGCGATGGAAGCATTGGTTTCACTAGTTCTTATTTTAATTATTTATGGTCTACTGGTGATACTACATCAAGCATTACAGGCTTGAGTGCTGGAACTTATTATTTCACATTGACCAATTCAACAGGTTGTGCAATTTCAGATTCTGCTACTGTTGGTCAGGTTGCTGCCTTAGTTTCATCTGCTGTTGTCGATAGCAACATCTCTTGTAATGGCTTAAGCGATGGTGGAGCAAGTGCAAGCGCAAGTGGAGGAACAGCTCCTTACACCTATCTTTGGTCAAATGCCGCCACAACAGCGAGCATAACTGGAGTTGTAGCAGGAACATATACAGTAAGCATTACAGATGCCAATGCTTGTTCTAATAGCAACACAGTGGTCATTACTGAACCTGGAGCATTAAATGCGATATCGCAATTGGATAGTCATGTTACTTGTTTTGGTGGATCTGATGGAGCAATTAGCGTAATTACTGTTGGCGGAACTGCTCCTTATACTTACATATGGAGCAATGGCGGAACAAGTGCTAGCGTAGGCGGATTATCTGCAGGAACTTATACCGTTACTGTTACTGATGCCAATGGCTGTTCAGATACTGATAATCGTTTGATTACTCAGCCAGCAATTTTAACGGGCAGCATGTCTGTTACTGCTTGTGATTCTTACACTTGGATGAGCAATGGAATGAACTACACCACTTCAGGCACCTACATTGATACTGTTCAAAATGCAGCCGGTTGTGACTCTATTGTTACCTTGAGCCTAAGCATCAACAATAGCTCTAGTTCATCTGCAACAATTTTGGTTTGTGATGCTGGTTTCTATTTCTGGGGTGGAGATACCTTAAGGAGTTCAGGAACGTATTTAGATACCATTGCTAATGGAGTTGGATGTGATTCTTTGATGACTTTAAACTTAACACTAAGCAATACAGCAATTACTCAGCTAACAGATACTGTTTGTGACTGGACGATTTCTGCTGGAGGAGATACTTTAACAATGACTGGATTGTATTCAGATACTTTAAGTACCATGGCTGGATGTGATTCTATCATTACATTAAACCTATTGGTTAAAAATAGCAGCGATACGCTCTTTACAGCCAGTGCTTGTGATTCTTACATCTGGGCAATTACAGGAGATACGCTTACTGCCTCTGGAAATTATTCAGACACCATTAGCAATGCAGCGGGATGTGATTCTGTGATTTGGTTAGACTTAACGATCATCAATCCTTCATTAACAGTGGTAAACGATACGGCTTGTGATGTGTATGTGTGGACAAACACTGGAGACACTCTGATGAGCACAGGAAGCTACTACGACACCTTAAGTAATGTGGCAGGATGTGACTCAATTATTCAGCTGGATTTATTGATCAACAACTCTAGCAATGACACAACAGTGGCTGCGGCATGTGATAGTTATACTTGGGCAGAGAATGGCCAGACTTACACACAAAGTGGGCTGTATCTTGAAACAAGAACAAATGCTGCAGGGTGTGATTCTATTTTAAGCTTAGACTTGATCATCACCAACATTGATTCAACTGTAGTGAATACAGGAGACTCGGTGTTTGCCTTTAGCTCAGGCTTAGCTTATCAATGGTTAAATTGTGATAGCACTGCATTGGCGGTTCCAGGAATGATTGCTGGAGCAACTAACAGAGGATATCGACCAGATACCACTGGAAACTTTGCAGTAATCATTTATAATGGCTCTTGTGTAGATACTTCTTCTTGTACAAGGGTAACCTACATCGGATTGGGTGAAACAAAAGGAGCAGCAAATAGCTTTAGCATCTATCCAAACCCAACGAAGAACAACTTCAAAGTGGCCTTTGATCAAACAATAGCAAATGGTCCATTGCAGGTGTTTAACATGGAAGGTAAATTGGTGTATGAAGTACAACAAGTAAGATCAGGACAATCCATAGAGATTGATGGATTAAGTGAAGGATTGTACACGGTACGATTCAACAATCAATTCAAGAAATTGATCGTAACGGATTAAGAGAAATACATAGCATAAAAAAAGCCCCCTGAAACTCAGGGGGCTTTTTTTATGCTATTGAATGTAGACGAGGTGCAAATTAAACTTTTACCCTTTTTATGCTACATCCTAAAGCTTTGCTAGTGCTAGGGTCAATTCTTTCTCCTTTTGCTCTGCGCTTTATCGCTTCTGTTAAGTAATGCGCTGTTGCTGCCTCAGCATCTTTATAATTGTCATCTATGGCACCTTCATAAACCAATTCCCATTCTTCGTCAAAAAGAAAAACATGAGGAGTCGTTTTCGCGCCAAAAGCATTTGCCAATTGAGATTTCTCATCAACTAAATATGGTGTAGAAGGGTAGCCTGCTTTTTTAGCGTGGGCAACCATGTTTTCGAAAGAATCATCTCCATTTCTTTTGGCTTCATTTGAGTTGATTAGAACAAAGCCAATATTATTATCGGCAGCCAATTTAGCCAAATCTGGATAACGATCCTCCCAAGCGATAACGAATGGGCAGGTGTTGCAGGAAAAAATAACAGCAGTTCCCATTTCTTTTTTCAAATCGTCTAAGGAGTAGTTTCCTCCATCAGTAGCCTTCATTGACAGATCAACCATAGGGGCATCGCTACCAATTTCTAATGTTTTGTATTTTCCTTCTCCAGTGAAACTGAATAAAACCAAAGGGAGGGCTAATAAAGCCAAATTTATCTTCTTCATTTTTTTCTTCTAAATTAAACATTTCGAAATATCGAACAAATGCATCAATTGTCGAGAATAACAAACTCCGTTCTCCTGTTGGCATGCCTACCTTCTTCGGTTTCATTGTTTGCAACAGGTTGAGTTTCACCATAGCCTTTTGCTTCCAATCTAGTACTAACAATTCCTGCTTTTACAAGAAATTCTCTAACCGATTTGGCCCTTTCATGTGATAAGCGCATGTTGTTTTCGTCTGAGCCAACATTATCTGTATGCCCTCCAATTTCTACCACCATGTTCTTATTTTGGTTCAAAAGGTCTACTGCTTTCCCTAGCTCTATATAGCTTTCTTGACTAAGAGTAGCTGACCCTGTTTCAAAAAAGATATTGTTTAGCACCACTCTTGCTCCTTTTTCAATTGGTTTTAGGCTGATGTTTTTTTCGATTTCCTCATACTTGCTTTCCTCTGGAATGTTGAACTGGTTTGAATAAAAGAAATATCCATCTTTATTTGCTGAAACGCTGTAATTTTTTCCTGCCGGCAAAACAACAAGGTATTTCCCTGTTGAGGAATTACTTTTTGTGGTTGCGATTAACTCTCCTGTACTTAAATCCTCAACAAGCACCCAAGCATCTAATTTTTCATTGGTTTTGTTCTTGCTAACAATTCCTTGCACAATAACACTTGGTTGTGGCCTAAGCGCCTCTGGGATTGAAACTGAAAAGAGATCTAGTTTTCCTGACCCAGATCGATCTGATGCAAAATAGGCCTTCTCTCCGCTAGCTGATATTGTAAAATAAGTGTCCTCGCCTGAAGAGTTTAATGGTGCTCCTAAATTAACAGGATCTGTCCATTCTCCCCCTTCAAATACCGTAACAAATAAATCATAATCTCCAAATCCAGGATGACCTTCAGAGGCAAAATACATGGTTTTACCATCAGGTGCTAAGTAAGGGCTTTTCTCTCCAAATGGAGTATTTATCTTAGTTCCAGCATTTACGGGAACTCCCCATTGTCCGAATTTGTTTTTTCTTGAAATAAAGATGTCCATGCTTCCATTGTATGTTCCACCTCTAGTTGACACAAAAGCTAGTGATTGACCATCGGCAGATAAGCTTGGTTGAGAATCCCATTCCTCGTCATTGACAACATTACCTAAATTGCTAGGTTTAGACCAAGTTGTTCCGTTTAGTTCACAGGTCCATAGGTCGCAACTCCCAATTCCATCATCACCACATTTTACATAAATCAATTGTTGTCCATCTGCAGAAAAGGTAGACGTGCCATCATTGTCATAGGTATTGATAGGCTCTGGAAGCAACTGTGGCCTACCCCAGCCCGTGCCCTTGGTTTCAATAAAATAAAGATCTTCACCCCAATCATTTTCTTCATCTTCGTCGATGTCATCCATCCCCCCTTGTCTCGAGCTGGTGAAATATAACCTTGTTCCAGTAGGATTAATTTGTGGCATCATGTCATCAGAAATGGTGTTTACTCCAGCACCTAAATTGATTGGTTGTGGCATCTGACTTTTTTTACTTCGCACTGCATTTACTCCTTTTGCATAAGCCATTTTGTAGGCAGCCTGATGATGGTATGAAACTCGGTCTGCAGCGGCGCTGTAATTATCAATGAATTTTTGATAATCAATTGCTGCAGCCTCATGTTTTCCCAAAGAGGTATTGGCATTCCCTTTCAAGTATAAATACCAAGCCCAATAATCTGGATGCGCTTTTTCGAGTTTTTGATAAACCTCAACAACCTTTGCATGTTCATCTGTGTCATAATAGGCATACCCTAGATAACATAAAGCATCAGCATGAGTAGCATCTTTTTCAAGGGCAATTAACAATTCATCTATTGCCGCAGCATAATCATCTTCATCGTAGTAGGCTTTACCTTGATCAAAATGATAATTGGCCATTTGACTTTGGGCAAAAAGATTTCCTAGGGCAATACATAGCCCAATTAATAAAACACTCTTTTTCATAATATAGAATAAAAAAGGGATTAAAAAAGCAAGCTTTCTTAATCCCAGATTAAATGGTTTAGAAAGACATTATCTTGTTTTTAGCTTGATAACATTTTTCTTTTGGTAGACATAAACAAAGTTGCCATCCTGACTTAAGACTGAAGAGGCCGACTTTTTATTATTGTATTCTTGGTAAGTACAATCGTTTAAATCGAAACATGCGATGTCTTTTTTAGTGGTTTCCATTATTACAATGTTGCCTTCTCTTCTCATCATTTCAGAACGCTTGTATTTGCTAGCATTAACTAAACTACCGTCAGATAATTTATGGGTTGTTATTCCTTTCTGTCCGATAACAGCAATCTTATCATCATGCTTCAAAATTTGTACAGCAAGTCCTACTCCATCAGCTTTGGTATTTACTTCATAATTCTCTGTGCCAGTTGCGGCTTGAATCGAATAAAGTGCCTTTCCACTACACACATAAACAGTTTCTCCATTGACAAATGCATTGGTAATTCCTTTTTTAAATTTCTCTGAAGCCCAAGCGAAAGAACCATCTGAGGTATTAAAGGCTTGCATTCCATTAGGTTTTACATTTTTATAAGCAATTGTTCTAGTTATGGTAATGTTTCCTTCCGAATCTTTCACTCTAACGATAGCATGTGTTTCTACTACACCACCAATTTGAACTACTACTTTATCTCCAACAACAAATAAGTTAGGCAATGCTCTTGCTTTTTTTATCTCAGGAGAAGTCCACAATAGTTTTCCGGTATTGTAATCGTACTTTTTAATTTTTTGATCGCTTTTCTTGCTCATCTCGATGACGTAAACATCGTTTCCTACTCTAACTGGATCAGCAACAGCACCATAAACTCCCCAAGCAATTGCTCCAGCTGGTGCTCCTATTACTTTTGGTGTAGCATCGTAAGCGGCAGACCATAAAGATGCACCTGTTTTATAATCAAACACCTGGATTCCGTTTAAGTGTAGAAATATCTTATTCCCATCTTTAAAGAAATCATAAACAGGCTCTTTGGTCAATATTTTTCGTTCAGCTACTCCTCGGTAAATCGTTTCCCAAACTATGTCGCCATTGCTAAGGTTAATTTTTGCAATTTGATTTTTAAACCCCTTAAATAATCCTTTTAATCCAGAAGGAGACAAGTTAATTGCTGTAATGAAACCATTCTCATAAAAGTACTTTCCGACTACACCTGTAAATTGCGAAGTTTCCCACAATTCTTCACCAGTTCTTGCTTTAACATAGTTCAAAGAACCTGCTAAGGACATGGCAAAAGCATCATCTTCTGCGATGTAAACGATGTTATCTTCTGAAAGCTTGGAATAACGATCTGTGTTCCAAAGTAAATCTCCAGTTCTAAAATCAATTACAGCAATTTGATCTTTTCCACCTTTTTTCTCGAATAGAAATAAACAATTCGATTTCCAGAATGGAATCAGTTCATCAATCTTTCTCAATTTTGGAGCTAGTTCTTTAAATGACTTTGACCAAACGACGGATCCATCTGAGGTTTTAAATACTGTAATCGTTTTATCAGTTGCAATGTAACTGACCTCCTTTGGTCCCTCAAGACCTGTTCCTACACGATCGGTTTTGTGCTCAAAGGTTTTTTCCCATTTAATTTGCATTTCTTCTTGGGCCACCCCGTTTGTCGCAAAGGACAAGAACATGCAAAAGCTCAATATTTTAGAAGTAATTCCGGCTTTGGAACCTAGCTTCCCTATTCTGTTAAAGTTCATTAGTGTTTATTTAAAGGTTAGTGTTATAATTTGAATTTGTATTTGAATTTGTAGCTTTTGTTTTTTGGCATTTTAAAGGGAAAACGAATTTCCTTCAAATAATTTTTAAGCTTGTTTTGGCCAGCCACCTCTCCTTCTCTTTCAACAGCGGATACTGTAGAAACTTCTCCCTTATTTCTTATGGTGATGTTAAAGGTGTAACTTCCTTTGAGTTGGTTTTCATTGATGAAGGTTCTTAATTCTCCTTCGCCTTTCATCGATTCATCTAAAGCCTGATAAGCCGCTTCGATTATCTTCTCTTGTTCAGCAATATAGGGCTTTTTTTGCGCCATTAAATTGTTGCTAGCTAAAAATAGCAAGCCCATTAATAGGATAGTGAATGCTTTTCTATTATTCTTCATCTTTATCAAATTTCCAAAGTATTAATGAATTGCCATAAGCGATTAAAATCTCTCTATTGTTTGGCATAAAGGTAAAACTGGTATTGGTTCCTGGGTATATTTTCTTCTTGATATTCTTCCAAATTTTCATCTGTGTATTGTAGCTGTCTACTATTGCTCCACCATCAACTTTGTATACATTAACAGCTGGCCAAGCATCAACGGTAGAAATTCCAAAAAACTCTTCGTTTTTTGAATATTCAAATTCAGGCTGCATGCTTGTTCTACTCAAATAGCTTTCTCTTGTTGGCTGATTATTGCTTGCATCTACAACATTTACATAGGAATTTACTGCCATATTAAAGGAAAGTAATTTCTTGTCATTGTTCATGTAATATAGCAAGTTGATGTTGTCATAAATTTCTGGAACCAACTTTATTTGATCAAAAGACTCGGTATCATAAATGGCGATCATGTGTTTTAGTTTGGCGGTTTTTTTAATTGCCTTTTTATTATCCCTAACACTGGGCGCAGCAGAAACCTCTTTCTTATTTGGCTTAATGACCAATGCTATGCTTTTGCCATCTTCTGAAATTGCCAATGCATTGCAAGCATCCTCTGGAGTGAATTGTTTGATCAGTTTACCCGTTTTAATGTCACGAAAGTTTACCGTTCCATTTTCTAAGGTTACAATTTGCTTTTCATCGGCAGATATTTTCGCATCGTTAATTTTCACAAAGTGATGTATCACCTTTTTAGAGTTAATATCAACAACTGAATAATCCGCCTTTTTGGCTTTTTTAAAGCTAGTTTCTATTTTCTTTTCTTGAAGAAGAAGGTAATTTCCTTTTGAAGAATAGGCAACATTGTAACCCATGTTTTCCGACTTAACATCAATTTCATCAATGATGCTTCGAGAGGATAAATTGTAAAGAAATAAAGGCTGTTTTTTACCACAAACCAATGCAAGTGTATTCCCATCTGGAGAAATATCAACACCTGTGATATTCGCAGGTTTATCACTTATCTGCCAGCGTTCGAAACGTTTATTTATGTTCTGAGCCGCAAGGTTTAGCAAGAAAAATGTACCTATTAATATGCCTAAAATTTTCTTCATGACTTGTTTGTATAGAGCAAATGTATTGTTGAAATGAGTAGCTTAATATAGAGTAAATATCCCAAAACACTAGGGGATCTACCCTAGTGTTTCATTTTATGTGTCCTTTTTTAAGTGCAAATCGAATCATATCGGCTAAATTCTTTAAGCCAAGTTTGTTTCTAATGTTGGTTCTGTGAGAGTCTACTGTTCGGTGACTAATGCTCAATATTTTCCCAACTTGTGTATTAGAGTGTCCATTGCAAATGAGTTTCAATACTTGAATTTCTCGGTTGCTTAGGTCTTTTTGAATTAGTGTGCTCATCTGGTCGATAATTTTGTTTGATACAAATGAAAGCTAGAAAATAGTCGATGTAAATAGGGTAATTAACTGAATTCGATCCAGTGGATTCAATTAATTCACTAATCCATTTTTGATGGCTATTTTGATCAACCCAGCAATGTTGTGAACATCTAATTTCTTCATTAGGTTGGTTCGATGTGAATCTACAGTTCGATGCGAGATGAAGAGTTCTTCTCCTATTTCCTTATTGGACATTCCTTCAGCAATAAACTTTAATACCTCTATCTCTCTCTCAGTGAGCTTAGCCAATTGTAAGGAATCTGGAGAGATTTCGAAATTATTGGTTCTATCACCTTGCGGATCCAGAAGTGATTGTGTGACTGCCGTGCTAAAAAATGATTTTCCTTTAGACATCGAACTTAAAGCTTCAACAAACTCTTCTCTATCTGCATTTTTCAGCAAATATCCATCTGCTCCAATGTCCATTACTTTCTTAATTAGTGCAACTTCATTGTGCATGGTAAGGATTAGAATTTTCGCATTTGAACTGGAGGCTTTAATTCTTCTTGTGGCTTCTAGCCCATTCATGATGGGCATGTCTATGTCCATTATCACGATTTCAGGTGATAATAATTCAATCAATTGAAGCCCTTCTTTCCCATTTCCAGCAGTACCAATTACTTTATAGCCGTCCATTTCTTCCACCATGGAGCATAATCCATCAAGCACGAGATGGTGATCATCAACAATTACAATTTTTTTAGACATTCGGTAGTAGAATAAATCAAATGTATATATTTTTTGCCCTTATTTTATTGTCGATGGAACACAAATTTACTTTTGACTAACTTCGAGCCATTAAAAAAAATTGCATGCCAAAAAAGGCGATTCTTTTCATTAGTACAGAACTTCCATACCCTCCTCAAAGTGGCGGAACAATTAAGTCTTTTAAGTACATAAAGGATTTAGAAGGTCGTTATGATTTAAGTGTAGCTTGCCTTTTAAAAGGAACTGATCGCGAGAATGAAAAGGCTTTTGAAGCTGCTACTAATTTGAAATCTTATTTTGGCACTGCTGTCAACATAAACGTTCAGGACTCAACCTTCTTAAGAGTTACTTTAGTGCCCCTAGTTTGAACTTGTTCCGAAACAAGTCTAAGGTGTTATCAGAATGGCTTAAGAAAAACGCAAATCAATATGATGCCATCATTGTAGACCATTATGAGGTCTTCCAATTTGTACCTAAGAAATATAAAGGCAAAATTATTCTACATACGCACAATGCTGAATTTGCACTTTGGGAGCGCATGGCAATGGTTGAAAAAAACCCGATAAAGAAAGCTCTGATAATGATTGAGAGCAAGCGTGTTAAGGCTTATGAAAGGCAATTATTTGACAAAGCTGACATCGTTTTTTGTACTCCTTCAGACAAAGAACATTATGAAAAAAAATGGGTTCCCTAACACTAAGATTAGAAACACATTTCACTTAGGGAATGATCAACTTTTAGAATTGCCTGCATTATCATTTCAATCAACTGAAAAAGCACTTTGTTTTATGGGTACTTTAAACTGGGAGCCCAATGTTGATGGCCTTGTCTGGTTCTTGAATGAGGTCTGGCCAAAAATAAAAGAGAAAGAAACTGGGGTCAAAATGTATGTGTTAGGAAAAAACGCAGATCAAAGAATTATTGAAGCGGTAGCTCGGCAATCGGATGTTGAGCTTACTGGTTTTGTGGAAAATTTAGACGAATACTTAAGAAAGACGAGAGTTTACATCGCTCCATTAAGAATAGGAAGTGGAATGAAGGTTAAAGTTTTAGAAGGCTTATATCGAGGTGTTCCATCTGTTACTACAAGTGTTGGGGCAGAAGGTTTAGCGGTGAAATCTGCTGAGCATTTATTCATTGCTGACGATAAAAAAGTTTTTGCAAAACATTGTATTGATTTATTGAATGAAGAAGAACTCTGGACCAGTTTAGGAAGATCTTCGAGAGAATTGGCCAATAAAAAGTACCGATGGAATGACCTGTTTACGGCAATGGATAAAGATATAGAATCAATCCTTTAATCTTCTTTGTAAGCCAAAGGAATCCTTATCGTTGCTAGGGTTCCACTGCTAGGGCTAGGTTCTAAATTTAACTCACCAAACAGGGTGTTTACTCTACTTTTAATGTTGAGAAGACCATGCCCATCTGTGTTGGATTGCTTAATTCCAGTGCCGTTATCTTCAACGATAAGAATCAGTTTGTTTTGGTTTCTAAACAATTGAACAGATACCTGATTGGCTTTAGAATGCTTAATGATATTATTTAAAAGCTCCTGCAAGACCCTGTATAAACTAATTTCAATTCTTTCTTCTAGTCTTTTTTCAATTCCAAAATGCTCAAAGCTATACCTAACCTCTAATGGTTTAAGCGATTTTACCAAAAGGTCTTCAATGGCTTCAATTAAGCCCAATTCTGTTAAAGCCCTCGGCATCATTTGATGTGATATTGACCTGACCTCCTCTGCGGATTCAGTTAATACAACTGTGAGTTTTCCAATTTGATCTTCTTCTTCGGGTAGCTTTTTAGAAATGGATTTTCCTAGTTTTTGAAATGCCATTTTTAAGCCTGAAAGCTGTTGACCAATTCCATCATGTAAGTCTTTAGAAATTCTTTTTCTTTCTTCTTCTTGGGCATTAAACACAGCCATAGCTCCTTTGTCTCTTTCAGCAATGATTGCTTCATTTTTCTCTGCTGTGGCTTTTTTCTTTTTGCGCTCTACCCATAATAAGGAAAGTAATATTAGTACTGATAAAAGCGCTAAAAGGCCTACAATCCATTTGCTCCTTCTTGAGGCAACAAGTTCAAGATTCACTTTATCTTGTTCAAGTTTAGATGTTCGAATTTGTTCTTCAGCTAAGAGTTTTTCTTTTTCGGCAGTTTCATATTTTGTCCTTAACTCAGCAAAGTTTTTACTGTTTTCAACCCCAACTAAACTGTCATTAAGCGCTACATATTCTCGTATGCTTTCAAATGCAGCCTTATAATTTGATTGTTTTGCGTGCACTTTTGAAAGTCCACCATAGGCCGCTTCTAAAACCAGTCTAAACCCGCCTGTTTTGGCCAAACTTATAGCGTCCAAATAAAATGGTTTAGCCTCTGAAACTTTTCCCTGCTCGAGGTACAATGTTCCAAGGTTATTGTATTCCAATGCAACTCCTCTTTTATTGTCAAACTTTAAGTGGAAATCCAATGCTTTTCTATAATAGGATTCAGCGAGTTCATACTTTAATTGTTCTGCAAAAACCTCAGCGATATTATGGTAACATAGAATGATTTCACTTTCTTCTTGTAGGTCTTTGCTAATCTCCAAGCCCAATTGATAGTACTTTAAGGCCTCATCAAAATCCTTGTTATAGCGATGGATAGCACCAATATTGATATAGCCTTTCTTAAGTATTCTTAAGTCTCCTTCTTGAGCGCTAATTTCTGCTGACTTTTTTAAATAAACCAAGGTATTATCAATATCCCCCATATAATAGTGGACAACCCCAATGTTGTTTAAGCCCTCGGCAAGACCACGTTGATCCCCAATCTTCTTTTCATAATCTATGGCTTCTAAGTAAGCTTCAAGGGCTTTGTTATACTCTCCTCGATTGGTGTAAATAATACCAATGTTGTTGAGAACAATTGCCATTCCTTTATCATCATGGCTTGCTATTGCCAATTGTTTTTCCTCCTCATAAATTTGCATTGCCTCATCAAGTTCTCCTTTTCTTTGAGCAACGTTGCCCAATAGGTTCAAGGAACGAACAAGTACAAAAGAGTCTTTATTAGACCTTGCAATATCATTCGCTAGGGTAGCATAATAGTAGGTTGAATCGACATTGTTTTCAATAAACGCTTTTCCGATCGCTACGAAAGTCTTGGCTTTTTCTGCCCCTTCTTTTTTACCTAATTCAGCTTTTAGGCTGTCAATGGATGAAAACTGGCCCCAACTTAATTGGAAAAGAAAAAGAAGGAAGCCGAGGAATGTTATTTTTAAACTAAACTTATTCATCTAAAAGATGCTTATAAAGGAATGTTACCGTGTTTCTTCTTGGGTAAAACGTCTACTTTATTTTTTAGCATATCAAATGCTTTTATCAGCTTTTCTCTGGTCTGTTCAGGAAGGATAACTTCGTCAACATACCCTCTAGCTGCAGCATTGTAAGGATTGGCAAACATAGTAGCGTATTCAGCTTCCTTCTCTTTTAGTTTATCTTCAGGCTTAACCGCTTCTTTAATCTCCTTTTTGAAAATAATTTCAGCCGCACCTTTCGCTCCCATTACAGCAATCTCTGCTGTTGGCCAAGCATAATTCATATCCGCTCCAATGTGTTTAGAGTTCATGACGTCATAGGCACCACCGTAGGCCTTCCTGGTAATTACGGTTATTCTTGGAACGGTAGCTTCACTAAATGCGTACAACAATTTTGCTCCATTGGTAATGATTGCATTCCATTCTTGATCTGTTCCTGGAAGAAACCCTGGAACATCTTCAAAGACCAAAAGGGGAATATTAAAACAATCACAAAACCGAACGAAACGAGCCCCTTTGGTAGAACTTTTAATGTCTAAAACCCCGGCTAAAAATGCAGGTTGGTTAGCAACAATCCCAATTGATTTACCACCGATTCTAGCAAACCCAACTACAATGTTTTCTGCATAGTCTTTATGCACTTCATAGAAGCTGTGTTCGTCTACAGTTCCTTCGATTACCGACCTTATATCATAGGGTTGGTTAGGGTTGTCTGGAACTATCTCATTCAATGCTTTTCTAGTCTCATTTCCTAAAGTATACGGGAGAACAGGAGCCTCATCTTCACAATTCTGGGGCATGTAAGATAAAAGCGTTTTTAATCCATTGATACATGCAACCTCATTAGAATAGGTAAAATGGGTTACACCAGATTTGCTTGCGTGAGTTTGTGCACCGCCAAGTTCTTCTGAGCTAACCTCTTCATGAGTTACCGTTTTTACCACATTTGGGCCAGTAACAAACATGTAAGAGCTGTTTTCAACCATCATGATAAAGTCGGTTAGGGCTGGAGAATATACCGCCCCACCGGCACAAGGTCCCATTATGGCTGATAGTTGTGGAATAACGCCACTAGCTAATGTATTCCTATAAAAAATATCTGCATATCCACCAAGAGAAACAACTCCCTCTTGAATTCTAGCGCCACCGGAATCGTTTAGACCTAGAACCGGAGCGCCATTCTTCATGGCTAAATCCATAATTCGAACGATCTTTTCTGCATGAGCTTCTGCAAGTGAGCCACCCATTATGGTAAAGTCCTGAGCAAACACGTAAGTTAATCTCCCATTTACAGTTCCGTAACCAGTAACTACACCATCTCCTAGCGGTTTGTTCTTTTCAAGCCCAAAATTGCTGCTTCTATGAGTGACAAGCATACCAATTTCTTCAAACGAGCCCTCATCCATTAAAAAATGTATGCGTTCTCTTGCTGTAAGTTTATTCTTTGCATGCTGCGCCTCTATTCTCTTTACGCCTCCACCTTGCTTGGCAGATTCTATTTTCTCATTTAGGCCTTTAATTTTCTCTTCCATCACTGATGCTTTAGGTTGGTAAAAATATAAAAATTAGTCTTGCTTGATTCAATAATTGATGGGCTCCTCGATGCTAAAATTTGCTGGTTATTAAACTCGTTAAAAAAAATTCAAGTATATAACTAGTTTGCATAAATGGATTATTCTAGGGTTGCCAGAAGCTCCTCTGTCATTTCCATATTGTGGTAGACTGCATTAACATCATCATCCTCTTCAAATTTTTCAATTATTGTCAATATTTTCTGACCATCTTCAAGGCTCACTTTTTGCGTGCTATTTGGGATTCTTTGCAATTCCTGACTTTCTGCTTCCACTCCAAGTTCTTCTAACTTCTTTTGAAGATTTCCAAAGTCTTCGAAGGAAGTATAAATGGTAATGATGTCCTCTTCAATTTCTAGATCTTCAGCTCCTCCATCAATCAATTCCATTTCAAATTCCTCAATGTCCCAGTCACCCAAACTTTCTTTTGTAAGCGAGAACACCCCCTTTCTATCAAAAATAAATTCTAAAGACCCATTAGTTCCTAAGCTGCCATTGTATTTTGTGTAAATGGCTCTAACATTAGAAACTGTTCTGTTGATATTGTCTGTTGTAGCCTCTACAAACAAGGCAATTCCTGCAGGTCCATATCCTTCGTAACTCACTTCAGAATAGTTTTCACTGTCTTTGTCTGAAGCCTTTTTAATTGCTCTGTTGATATTGTCTTTTGGCATGTTAGCCCCCTTAGCATTTGCAATTGCAAGTCTTAATCTTGGGTTTGAGTCTGGATCCGGATTAGCACCTTCCTTAACTGCAATTGCAATCTCCTTTAATATTCGAGTAAACACTTTTGCTCGTTTTGCATCTTGAGCTCCTTTTCTTCGCTTAATGTTCGCCCACTTACTATGTCCTGCCATATAAAATATTTTCAAAACAAACTTAATCAATTGCTTGAATTTGCTGCATAAAAAAATCCGCTGCTATTGCAGCGGATTCAAACCCTGAGTCTGTAGTTTAACCAATGAAAAAGATTAAAGAATTTTCAATAAATATAATCAGTTTAATTAAAAAGCTGCTAAAGCTATACCAACTGAAAAAGGATAAATCTCAGGGCCTTTGTCGTCTTCAAATAAAGGAGTAATTCCATAAGTTGCGAACACTGTGAAATTTCCGTATCCTGCTCTAGCTACAAGACTAAAACGAAATGGGTTCATGTTAAAGTCGGTTCTATTTTTAACTTTAAAATCCTTGCCGTCTTGCTTGTAAACTTGTTTTGATTTGGAGCCCACTCTATAACTTACCATTGCTCCAGCAGCCAAATGAAAAGAATGCTCTGCATCACGTCCAATGTTGGTTTCTAGCATTAGAGGTAGGTTTAACATTGTTGACTTGAATTTATTTTTACTGATTGATCTAGTAGTATCAGCGAAACCAAAAGTGGTGTCTTTATCGGTAAACAGCACAACGTCTCTATCTAAAGTGTAGTTGTTGAACTCAATTCCCAGTCCAGTGCTAATGCCAAACTTCTCCTTTGCAATAGGGATATACCTTTCATAAAAGTTCCAGCTAAAAGTGATTGATTTTGCATAGTCCAAATCCATGAAATGTGCATCCTTTTGCAAATCAACACTCAAGTCTGGGTTCAAAAAACCATTCACTCCGATGTCTAAACCAGCAAAGTGATTGTATCTCTGTTTAACCTTTTTGACTTTAATAACCGTGTCTACATCATGATCGCCAACGACAAAAATTTTGCTTTTTCCCCAGGTAATTTTAATGGTATCCTGATCATTTGTTGTATTGTTTGTATCGGCTTCCTCCTGGGCAAATAGTCCGGCTGAAGATAATATTGCTATGCAAATTAGTGCGATTAATTTTTTCATGATTCCTGTGTTTTCTTATTGTTTCTATTAAAACGGAGAAGTATCTAATTGGTTACAAATTATTTTCTTGAAATGCTAAATCTACCAATGTTAATCGCAAACTGGTTGGCCTTTTCTTCCTTTTTATTGTACTCAAAAGAGACCTTTTGCTTTGTTAAATCTGCCAGTTCTTTGGCCAAAGTTTCTGTTATGGTTTTATTGTTTAGCACCTCTTTCCGAATGGCTTCTTTTGCAAATTCATTGATTGGAGTAAAGTCCTTTTTTTTGTCACTTTTTCCTTTTGGCATTTCCTCTGCAATCAATTCTTTATTTGATTCTATATTAATTTGTTTGTCAATTTCGACTGGTCTTGATTCTGGGCTTTGATTTTCAATATCATTCTTAAGCGGTCCTATATCTGCAAGATTGCTTTTCTCCTGATCAGCGATTGGCTGTTCAATTTTAATCGGCTTAGGAATTGATTTTTTGGTTTGATTAATAGGGGCTTGGTTTTTAATCGAATCTTCAAAGACAGTATACGCCACTTGAGACGTCGGTTTTTCCTCCACGGGTGGACTCATGTTTTTTCCAGCTAACCTTGGTTGATAATCGGCTGTTTCTTTGAGCGAACCTACCCATAGAATAGCACCTAAAAATACAGCTGCTGCCGCATACTTAAGTACTGGTTTAAATACAATTATTGGCCTGCTTTTTTGCAGTAATTTTTCTTTATTAGGGTACAAGATAACAGGAGGAGTAACTATTGTTTTGCGATACCTCTCAAGGTCCAAGCTCATGGAGTCGGATTCGAAAAGCAATTTATCTAAAGTCAATTTTCCTTCTTTTGTTTCAATCTTCTCAATTCGAGAAATTAGGAGTGAGTCGTAATTGAGTACTCCACTTTCTTCGTCTACTTTTAATTTCTCTATTAAATCTGATTTTATTACTTCCCCTTTCGGCAAAGTAATCATCTCCATTTCATCCAGGTCATTTTTCAACTCTGGTTTGTCAGATAAAAACAACTGCAATGCAGCGATCTCCTGGTCAGACAAATTGCCTTCGAGGAAATCTAAAAAAAATGCTTCGTAATTGTTTAAACTAATCTTCATTAAATTAATGTTTCTATACTTACTAGATAATTCTTTAACGCCTTTCTCGCTCTAAATATGTATACCTTAACCTGGGCCAAGCTCAAATCGGTTATTTCACTTATTTCTTGATAATTGTATCCTTCATAGTCTCTTAGCATTACCAATGATCTTTGTTGTTCGGGCAGTCTATCAAGGGCCATTTGTAATTGCTCCCCTAAATCTGATGAGGTAGACTCAACTGAATGAGCATTTTCATAGACCTCAGACCAGTTCCCTTGCTTTTTTTCTCTTCTAATAATGTCAATCATTCTTCTATATGCTGTAGTAAAGAGATAAGATTTTGCCTTATCAAATTCTACTAAATCACATTTTTCCCACATTCTAGTGAAGGCATCTTGTACAATATCTTTCGCTTTTTCTTCTACTCTTAAGTTTTTAAGAATAAAACGAAAAACTGCGTCAGCATGCATTTCAACTACCTTATTGTATTCTTTTGTGGTCATTTTGTTGGGTAAACTACACTTCTGTAACGCATTGAATGATTGATTAGTTACAAGAAGGTATAAAATCTTTTTTAGACCTTGAATATCGTAATTTTACCTCTTTATCTCAAGTCATGAAAAAAGCATTCCAATCTAGTTCTTCAAATAAGTCGGAAAATCGATTTAACAAAGGGAAAAAAGTAAACTTTAAGAAGAAAAAAGAGGTGAAACAGGAAGAAGACGCCATTAAAACAGATGGCTTAATCCGTTTGAATAGATTCATTGCCAATGCAGGAATTTGTTCCAGAAGGGAAGCCGATCAATTAATAGCTAGTGGCGTGGTCGAAATCAATAGTAAGGTCATCACAGAGTTGGGTACAAAAGTTAGTGCTAATGACCAAGTTAAATGTGAGGGGAAGCTATTAAACAAGGAAATTAAAAAGTATCTATTGTTGAATAAGCCCAAGGACTTTATTACTACTATGGACGATCCTAAAGGCAGACGAACAGTATTGGATTTAGTTAAGCGTGCTTGCATTGAGCGAATTTATCCGGTTGGGAGATTGGATAGAGCTACAACCGGTTTATTGCTTTTTACAAATGATGGTGAAATGACCAAGAAGTTGACCCACCCAAGTAGCAATATTAAAAAGGTTTATAGAGTTGGTCTAGATAAAGTGGTTACCCAAAAAGACCTTTTTAAACTTGTTGAAGGAATCCAACTTGAGGATGGACTAGCTACTGTGGATAAAGCTAGCTACGCCCTTGATGCTGATGATAAAAAAGTGGTTCAGCTGGAATTGCATTCAGGGAAAAATAGGATCATCAGGCGAATGATGGAAGCATTAGGTTACAAGGTGACCAGGTTGGACCGCATTCAGTTTGCTGGTTTAACCAAAAAAGACATCCCTAGAGGGAGATTTCGCTTTTTATCAGAAAAAGAAGTTGGCTTTCTTCATCGAATTGCAGGAATAAAACAACATACTTAATGCCTCTTCGTTGGAAATTGATGAAGTTTCTAAAATACCTTTGCATAACAAGCATTAGTATTTGTTTACTATTTATTTGCTTTGCTTATTACTTGATTACTTATCAAGGAGATGAAATTAAAAACCAAGCAATTGTTGGGCTAAATGATTACTTGGCGTCAAAAGTAGAAGTAGAATCAGTCGACTTAAGTTTCCTTAACTCCTTTCCTCAAATTTCTGTTGATTTTAGAGAGGTATTGATTTTTTCTAGCCTTGAATCAAATGACACCTTGATTCAAAGCAAATTTATTCATGCCCAATTTAACCTTATTGACTTATACAATAAAGATTATAAGTTAAAGGCTTTAGTAATAAATGATGGAAAGGCAAAGCTCAAAATTGACAACCAGGGCGAGCCTAATTATATCATTATTAAAAAGGATACCATGGGCACTAATTCCTTTCAATTTGCATTGGAAGAAGTTACTTTAAAGAATATACTATTCTCTTTTGACGACATAAAAAACAACTGGAATTGTATGTTTTTCGCTGAAAAAGCAAGCCTAAATGGCCTGCTTAGTAATGAAACACTAGAGTGGTCGTTAGCAGCAAAGCTTAGAAATTCTGACCTATTGGTTGGAAAATCCCAGTTTCTCTCCAAAAATCAAATCGACTTGACTGCTAAAGGTGAAATAGATCTTGCAAAAAAGGTTGTTTCGTTTCAATCCATAGAGGCCCTATTGGAACAGTTTAATTTTAAGGCATTTGGGAGCGTCAACTATCTTGAAGAAACTGTTTTAGATATTGGTTTTGATGGTGTCAAAAATAAAATAAGCTCGATTATTCCATTGATTGAAAATGTAGACAAACAAGCCCTAGCAGACGTCATGATTGATGGGGATTTTAACTTTTCTGGAACTATCAAGGGTAGAGTTGATGGTCAAAACTCGCCAAATGCTGATTTCAATTTTGCTTTTGAAAATACAGACCTAAGCCTAAATCAAGGGAAATATCAATTCAATAAAATAAATGCGGAAGGAAGCATAACTAATGGTGAAAAGAATCAGCTTTCTAGTTCACAATTGGTTTTTAATCAAATACATTTCAAGCATAAGGAAAGTGAAATCAAAGGAAATTTAAGGCTTACAAACTTTAATCTTCCTTCCTTTTCGTCAAATTTTTCTGCCAATGTTGACTTAGAGGATTTCATTCATCCAGCAGACACCTCTGTTTTCGAATCGATATCGGGAAAAGTAATTGCTGACATTCAACTGAATGGAAAAAAGATGAACAAAGGAGCGTTTAAGCCCAGTGACTTTAAAAAGTTAATTTTTAATGGAAGCCTAAGCAGCAATGATATTCATCTTAAGTCGAAAAAAGAAAACTTAGACCTTCTTATTCATAAGGCTTCTCTTGATTTTGATCAGCAAACCGCAAAGATAAAAGACTTGCAATTGGATCTTAACAAAAATGAAGCTGAACTTGATGGTAGCATTTTTAACTTAATTCCATTCATCCTTTTCAAAGAGGAAAAGTTGTTATTGGACCTCAGCATTAAAAGCAAATTATTGGACCTGAACAGCATCGTTGATAACGAAAAGGGAAACAACAATACATTTGACCTACCCTCCCACATTAGTGCTTTTATCAACCTTAAGTTAGATCAGCTAAAAAAAGACAATCATGTTTTGAATAACTTCCATGCAGACCTTCAATTCAACCCTGGTAGCGTTCGTCTTCGCCACTTCAAATTTTCATCTAACGAAGGCTTTTGTTCGGGCAATTTCCTAATGAAAAAAGTGAAAAATAACTTTGAAGTTTTTACGAATGCAAGATTAGAAGAAATGAATATTAAATCTGTTTTCAACAGTTTTAACAATTTTGGGCAAACACTTATTAAATCAGAAAATATTGATGGGCAAGCTAGCATAGACTTTGATTTCTCTAGTCGGCTTAATGGGAGTTTTGAGCCAAATTTGGAATCCATATTAATGGATGTCAATCTTGTCGTAAACGATGGGGTTTTAAGCAATGTTAAAGCTTTGGAAGCATTGTCTAACTATGTAGAATTAGAGGATTTAAAAGAAATTAAGTTTAAGGCGCTTAGAAATCAATTATTAATTAAAGATTGCACAATTGTAATTCCAAAGATGATCATTCAAAATTCTGCCCTAGATTTAAAATTGGCTGGTAAACATAGTTTCAAAAACGATATTGAATATAAAATTGAATTGTATTTAAATGATGTGTTGGGGAAAAAGGTAAGTCCACCTGAGAATAATGAATTTGGGTATGTTGAAGACGATGGATTAGGAAGAACAAAGTTGTTTTTTAAAATGACCGGAAATGCCAATGATCCAAGTTTCTCTTATGATAAGTCTGAATTAAAGACACATATGAAAAAACAGTTTTCAGATGAAAAAAGAACGATTAAAGGTTTACTAAAGGAGGAATTTGGTTGGTTTAAAAAAGATTCTAGTTTGAATAGTACAGTGACAAAACCGCTGAAAAATAGAGATCCATTTAAGGTAGAATGGGATGAAATTGAGCCGGATGAAAGTAAAGAAGCTCCTGGCAAAGAAAAGAAAAGTGAAAAAAAGGGGAAATTTGGAAAATTTATTGATAAAATTGCAAAGCCCAATGAAGATGAATTCGTTGATCCACCTGAATAAATCAGGTTTTTCAGCAACCATCTCTATTAAAATCTCGTCATAGTAGAAATAAGGGAAGATTTTGAACATTTATTCAAAAAAACAGCGTTGGAAATTTGCATTGGCCTCAATTGCGGCCATTATCGTGTTTGTTTCACTTTGGTACACCAACATTTTAGTTGGAAAAATAGCTGAAGAAGAAAAAAACAAGGCGAAATCTTGGGCGGAAGCCATTCAAAGAAAAGCTGAGCTAGTCAATTATACTCAAGAACTTTTTTCTACGATTGCTCAAGAGGAAAGAAAAAGAGTTGAAATTTGGGCAGAAGCCAATCGAAGAGTTGCTATTGCTCCCCTAGATGAAGATCCAGGGTTTTACACTCAAATTCTTTTTAGCAACACAACAATTCCAATGATCCTCACCAATGAAGAGGGCCAAATCATTACACAATCTAATCTAGATAAATCAATTTTAGGAGATAGCATACTGCTTCTTGATCAATTAAATTCAATGAAATCCTTAAACGATGCTGTTGAAATTAAATATTATGAGAACCAGAAAAACCTTCTTTACTATGATGAATCAACTATTTTTTCTGAACTAAGAAAGGTATTAGGTGAGCAAATTGAATCGTTTAACAACGACATAATTACCAACTCTGCCTCTGCTCCTGTGATATATACCGATAGCAGTAAAGAGGAAATAATTGCATTTGGGAACATTGATTCCAACAAACTAAGAGACCCTATCTTTTTATCAGAATTTGTTGGAGAAATGCAATCTGCTAATAAGTTTATTCCAGTAGATTTAGGTGATGGCGAGAAAAGATTCATTTTTTATGATGATTCTCCACTATTGATTAAGTTGAAATTTTACCCTTTTATTCAACTTGGAGTCATTGCTCTTTTCCTTCTAATTGCTTATTACTTATTCAGTACCGCTAGGAATGCAGAACAGAATCAAGTTTGGGTAGGAATGGCAAAAGAAACAGCACATCAATTAGGTACTCCTTTGTCGTCTCTCTTGGCCTGGATAGAAGTGCTTAGGTCACAGCATGTTGACAAGAAAACCATCCAAGAAATGTCCAATGATTTAGGTCGACTCGAAACGATTACTGAGCGTTTTTCCAAGATCGGGGCCTCACCAAAATTAGAGCAGCACGACATCAATACAGTTATTGAAAATACCTTATCGTATTTAAAAACAAGGCTCCCCAAAAAGGTTGAGTTTAATCACTCAACAAGCAATGGTAATTCAGTTATGGCGAGCATAAATGTACCATTGTTAGAGTGGGTTTTAGAGAATATCATTAAAAATGCAGTTGATGCCACAAGCGGAGATGGGTCCATTGATATTCGGGTGAGCGATCAGTCGCAATTTGTATACATTGATATACAAGATAATGGTAAAGGCATTTCTAAGGGTGCCAGAAAAACAGTTTTTGAACCAGGATATACCACCAAACAAAGAGGTTGGGGATTAGGACTATCCTTAACAAAACGTATAATTGAAAATTATCATTCGGGGAAAGTCTTTGTTAAAGAGTCTGAAATTGATCAAGGAACCACCTTTAGAATTGTATTGAATAAAGTAACTCAGAATGGCAGGAATATACATTCATATTCCATTTTGTAAGCAGGCTTGCACCTACTGCGATTTTCATTTTTCAACAAATACTTCGAAGAAAGAGATGATGGTGGAAGCCATCCTCAAAGAAATTGGGCTTCGATCTAGTTTTTTAAAATCGAAACAGATCAACAGTGTTTATTTTGGTGGAGGAACTCCCTCTTTATTGTCGCACAAATCGATAGCTAGTATACTTAACAAAATTCACAAAACATTTTCGTGCAAGCAATTGCTTGAAGTCACACTAGAAGCCAACCCTGATGACTTGACTAAATCCACAATAGAAGGTCTGATAAATTGTGGTGTTAACCGACTTAGTATTGGGGTTCAATCTTTCCACAATGCTGATTTAAAATTCATGAATCGGGCCCACACTGGAATGGAGGCAGTTCAAGCGACCCAAATGGCGCAAGACCTTGGCATTACCAACATCAGTTTAGATTTAATATTTGGAATCCCAGGGAGTACATTAAAATTATGGGAAGAAAATGTAACCAAATTTCTAGACTTAAAGGTTCCACATTGCTCGGCCTATGCTTTAAGTATTGAAAAAAATACCCACTTGCATCATTTGATAAAAAGCAATGCAATAAAGGTTTTGGGAGAAACCAAAACACTTTCTCAGTATGATTTAATAAAGGCCAGATTAACTGAAAGTGGTTACCAGCATTATGAAGTATCAAATTATTCAAAACCAGGCAAAACAAGTTTACACAATAGTTCTTATTGGAAAGAAAGTCATTACTTAGGAATTGGTCCTTCTGCACATTCTTTTAATGGAGAAGAACGCCTTTGGAATGTCTCAAATAATTCCATCTATCTGAAGAAAATAATGGATGGTAGGATGGCATTCGAAACAGAGGAGTTAAGTGAGAAAGATAGGTATCACGATTTATTGATTACTTCATTTAGGACAAAGTGGGGATTAAATATTGATCAATTAGAAAAGAATTTTAGCCCATCAATAGTTCATCATTTTAAAAATAAGCTCTCACACAAAGAAAGTGCTTTTGATAGTGTTGACGAAAAACAAATTGTCTTAAAGGAACAACATTGGATAATTGCCGATGAATTCATTCAATCCTTTTGGCTTGATTAGTTTATATTTGAAAAAAAAACATGAAAAAGTCTACACTATTGTTATGCTCGATATTTGCCTTTGCAATAGGCAATTTAAATGCTCAAGACATTAAACTAGGATTAAAAGCTGGAGTTAATTATTCAACTGTAAATGGCGATGTGGGATCTCTTGACCCAGCATTAAGTTATCATGCTGGAGCACTTGTTGGCATTGAGTTTACAGAATTTTTTGTTCTTCAACCTGAGTTGCTTTATTCTGTAAAAGGTGCGGATGATGAGTTTTTTAAACTTGAAATGACTTACATAGATGTGCCTGTTTTGGCAAAAGTAAAATTCAGTCATTTTAGTATTCACGCTGGCCCCCAGTTTAGTTACCTACTATCATCTGACGCAACTTCAGGAGGTGTTACAACAGACTATAAAGACAATTTAAAAGATTTTGACTTGGCTGCAGCAGCAGGGATAGAGTTACTTACTAATGTTGGCCTTTCTTTTGGGTTCAGGTATACCGCTAGCCTTGTAAGTGTTGGTGAAGATTACGAACAAGCAGTAGTTACTTCGGTAAATAATGTTCAAACCACCACCACTCAAAAAGTTGAAAATGACATTAAAAATGGTGTGCTGCAATTCTTTGCTGCTTTCCAATTTTAAACGATAAGAATAAAAAAGCCCCGCATCAGTGGGGCTTTTTTTATTTAAAATTTGCAGATTTTAACCCAAGCCAATCGAAGGCATTTTCGCTTAAGAGCTTTAATTTCTCATCATTGCTGTAAGGCATACTATGAATAAGCTGTCCTGGTTCCAATTCACCCAAAGGAAATGGGTAATCAGTTCCGAGCGCAACTTTATCCATGCCAACTAAATCAATAATGTATTTAAGCATTGCGGGATCGTGCACTAAAGAATCAAGGTAAAACTTTCCTAGGTAATCTCTAGGGTTAATGTTATTGTCAATTGCCACCAAATCTGGTCTAACATTAAAGCCATGTTCAATTCTGCCAATAGTCGCCGGAAAAGATCCCCCACCGTGAGCAAATGCCACCTTAAGGTTTGGAAGTCGTTCAAACACTCCACCAAATATCATGGAACAGATTGCAAGAGAAGACTCTGCAGGCATTCCTACCAGCCAAGGCAGCCAATAGCGTTCCATTTTGCTTTTAGACATCATGTCCCATGGGTGGACAAAAACTGCCATCTCTAAATCTTGACAAGCCTCAAAGACTGGGAATACATTTGGGTCGTTAAGGTTCCAATCGTTGATATGAGAGCCAATTTGTATGCCTTTTAGTCCAATTTCCTTGCATCTCTTTAATTCTTGAATGGCCAGATCTGGCGCCTGCATAGGCAAAGTGCCTAAGCCAATAAAACGCTTTGGATAAGAAAGTACAATATCCGCTATGTGGTCGTTTAAAAACTTCGCCACCTCTAATGTGTCGGTTGGTTTTGCCCAGTAACTGAACATTACAGGAACGGTGGATAAGACCTGAACGTCTACATGCTGGGAATTGCATTCTTTCATTCTAGCTTCAGGGCTCCAGCAATTGTCTTCAACCTCTCTAAAAAAGTGGTCATCTTTCATCATTCTTGCACAGCAAGGTTTATGATGATCTAAATGAATGAAACCTCCATATCCAAATTTCTCTTTAAAATTTGGAATGTTCCCTGGTAAAATGTGAGTATGTATGTCTACTGTTAATAGTTTGTCCATCCTTATACGAATCGTTGATCAGCTTCCATAACCTTATTGCATTTGTCGCAAGTTCTAAGTGTTTCACTTCCATAAAACTGTTTAAAAACTGGCAAAAAATCTTTTACTATGCTGTCTAGTTTAAAATAGGATTCAAATAATTTATGATTGCAGTTTTCGCAAAACCACAATAGCCCATCTTGCTCACCCTCTCTTCTTTTTTGTTCAATTACCAAGCCGATAGAGTTTTCACTTCTATTTGGGGAGTGCGGTATTCTTGGTGGTAGCAAAAAAATTTCTCCTTCTTTAATTGGCACATCAACCGCCTTTCCTTCTTCTTGAATTTTTACAACAATGTCTCCTTCTAGTTGATAAAAAAACTCCTCTCCTTCATTAAAATGATAGTCTTTTCGTGCATTGGGCCCACCAACCACCATTACGATAAAGTCTGCATCTTCATAAACTATTTTATTCCCAACGGGAGGTTTTAGCAAATGCCTATGTTCATCTATCCAGTTCTTAAAATCAAATGGTTTTCGTATTGCCATGGTATTTAATTTATTGAACCCCTAAGGTAATAAGATTAATACTAACCAATTAAGAGAATGACTAAATTTGAATTCAAATTTATATTATGGATTTAGATTTAAGCAATAAGAACGCGTTAGTTTGTGGAAGTACCGCTGGAATTGGAAATGCGATTGCCATGGAATTGGCAAAAATGGGAGCAAATGTTTGCCTTTTAGCCAGGAACAAAGAGAAGCTAAAAAAATGTAAGCTTGCTCTTTCCAACAATGGACAACAAGAACATAATATTCTTGTTGCCGACTTTAGCAATTTAGATGAACTTAAGAGCAGTTTAAGTAATTTGAAGAAACCAGTTCACATTTTAATAAATAATACAGGAGGTCCTCCTGGAGGGCCAATTACGACTGCTGAAGTAAATGAGTTTAGCAATGCATTTTCCATGCACTTGCTATGCAATCACACCTTGGTTCAAGCTTGCAAAGACAGCATGATTGAGTCTGGTTATGGCAGAATTATTAATATCATCTCTACCTCTGTAAAACAACCTCTTAATGGATTAGGTGTTTCTAACACTGTTCGAGGAGCTGTAGCCAATTGGTCTAAAACCATGGCCAATGAATTGGGGCAATATGGCATTACAGTTAATAATGTTTTGCCAGGTGCCACTTCAACAGAAAGGCTGTCTAGTATTATCGACAACAAAGCAAACAAAACTGGGAAATCTTCAGATGATATTTTAAAAGATTTTGAGAATGCTGTTCCTATGAAAAGAGTTGCTTCTCCACAAGAAGTGGCAGCTGCTGCAGCATTTTTAGCCTCCCCAGCGGCTAGCTATATTAATGGGATCAACCTTCCTGTTGATGGTGGAAGAACTACCTGCTTATAAGCATTAGAACAATTAAACATGCCTTATTCAGAGTTTCTTTGCGATCGAATTAACCGTTTTCTAGAAGACAAACAATTGAGTTTTCTTCAGAAAAAAATGATGGGAGGAATGTGCTTCATGGTTGATGATAAAATGTTTTGCGGAACCCACTTTGACAAAAAAAAGGAGTGTGACTTATTGATGCTTCGAATTGGACAAGCACAAGCCCAAATTCATGTTGATAATGAAGTTTGTGTTCCAATGGATTTCACTGGAAAAAGGATGAAAGACTTTGTTTATGTATTGCCAAATGGCTACGATTTAGAAAACGACCTCGACAAGTGGTTAGAACTTTGTTTGGATTTCAATCCTCTTGCAAAATCCTCCAAAAAGAAATAAAAAAAGGGAACCGATTGGTTCCCTTTTTCTTTGCATTAATTGTTCTATTATTGAACAATTATTCTTTTAAATTGCTGTTCAGAGTTGCTAATAACAGAAACTAAATAAACTCCTTTCGCAAGCCCATTCATTTCTATTTGCCCTGTAGCTCCTCCTTTAGTGTTTAATCTACCTTCAAAGACACTTACTCCTGTTAAGTTGCTGATTTTAATTCTAGCACTTTCAAGGTCTTCTCCTTCAACTATTAACTTAAAGTTCCCTTGATTAGGATTAGGATAAATTGATACACTCAATGGTATGGTTAATTCATGCTGATTCTCACCATTGAATGCAAATTGGCCAGAACTTGGATTAGGTCCAGTTGTAAATGTTTGTGTTGCACTCCATCTATTTCCAGAAGAGTTTCCAAAGTTACAAACCGATTTAATCTCCCATTCATAAGTAGTAGAGGTATTTAAACCTGTAATCCATTTAAATGAGTTCCCATTACTCACGTGTGTCTGATTCCATGATCCAGCTCCCTGAGCTCTATATCGAATACGATATGATTTTGCTCCAACCGCAGTTGTCCAATTCAATTTAGCTTGACTTCCTTGTACTGGCGAAGTAGTCAAGCCTAATGGGTTTAAACATGGAGATGCTAATGTTGTGAATCGCTCTCCTTCTGCCAATCCAGACCATTCTCCTGAATTGTATTTCACCATAACTGACCAAACATAACTTGTACTTGGACTTAAGCCAGAAACAGGGAAATAACCGTTTGGTACATGTTTAATTACCTGATTGGTCCAACCGTTAGTTCCTGCAACTTTCCAAACCACTTTATAAAGTTTTGCATTTGGAACAGTGTCCCATCTGTAAACTGCAGATACATCTTGAATAAAATGTGTTCTTAAGTTGGTTACTACATTGCATGCTGAGAAGTTCTTTGTTACATTGTAAGAACCAACATCTGTACAACCATTCGCATCACTTACTGTAACCATGTAATTTCCAACTACTAGGCCTCCAATGAAACTTCCTGTATCACTATTACTCCAATTGTAAGTGTATGGTGTCACACCTCCTATGCCAGTAACTAAAATTGAACCATCGTTACCAGCACAGCTTGTTTGAGTAATTTGAAATGGAGAAACTTGAACAGCGCTCCCTTGAGTGATTGTTCCATTTGCTGTAGCTGAAATCCCATTATTATCTGTTACCGTTACCGTATATGTTCCAGCAGTAACTCCTGTAATGCTTGCTGTTGTAGCAGAATTACTCCAAAAATAAGTATAAGGACTTGAGCCACCACTTGCACTTGCTGTTGCTCCACCATCTGAACCTCCATTGCAAGTCACGTTGCTGTCAATTGCCATAGATGCCAATAGATTTGCCGCTGGCTCTGTAATTGTTGCAGTTGTTGTTGCTGGTCCACATCCATTGCCATCCGTTACACTTACCGTATAGGTGCCTGCTGACAAACTCGAAACAGTTGCGGTAGTTGCTCCATTGTTCCATGAATAGGTATAAACCCCTGTTCCACCAGATCCAGCTGCTGTTGCTGATCCATCGCTTCCCCCATTGGAACTTACATTACTTTGTGCTGTAATGCTTACAACTAATGCCGTTGGTTCTGTAACTGTTGTCGCATTTGATAAAGTACATCCATTGTTATCTGTAATGGTAACAGTATAAGTTCCTGCAGCTAAACTACTTGCTGTTGAAGAAGTTGCGCCATTGCTCCATGAATAAGTATAAGGACTTGAGCCGCCTGTTCCTGATATGCTTGCTGATCCATCGGTTCCTCCATTACAACTAACATTCGTTGACGTTGAAGCAGTTCCTTGTAATTGTGTGGGTTGAGTGATCGTTCCTGATGCGGTTGCGGTCGTTCCACTGTTGTCAGTTACTGTTACTGTATAGGTCCCCGCTGTAACTCCAGTTACACTTGCAGATGTAGCAGAATTACTCCAAAGATAAGTATAAGGACTTGAGCCCCCACTACCACTTGCTGTTGCTCCACCATCTGAACCTCCATTGCAGCTCACATTAGAGTCTACGGCAATGCTTGCTACGATTGCAGATGGTTCTGTGATTGTAACAGTTGTTGTTACGGGTCCACATCCATTTCCATCGGTTACACTTACAGTATAAGTATTTGCTGACAAACTTGAAACAGTGGCAGTAGTTGCTCCATTGTTCCATGAATAAGTATATGCTCCTGTTCCACCAGAACCTGCGGCTGTTGCAGATCCATCGCTTCCTCCATTGGAACTTACATTGCTCTGTGCTGTAATGCTTGCACCAATTGCTGTTGGCTCTGTAACAGTTGTTGTATTTGATAAAGTACAGCCATTCGCATCTGTAATGGTAACGGTATAAGTTCCTGCAGCTAAACTACTTGCTGTTGAATTAGTTGCGCCATTGCTCCATGAATAAGTATAAGGACTTGAGCCGCCTGTTCCTGAAATGCTTGCTGATCCATCGGTTCCCCCATTACAACTTACATTCGTTGACGTTGAAGCAGTTCCTTGTAATTGTGTGGGTTGAGTGATCGTTGCGCTCGCAGTTGCTGTGGTGGCTGCTGCATCTGTTACTGTTATAGTATAAGTGCCTGCAAATAATCCATTGATTGTTGATGATGTTGCTCCATTGCTCCATGCATAGGTGTAAGGAGTTGTGCCACTTGATGCGCTTGCTGTTAAACCTCCATCGGAGCTTCCGTTACAGCTTACATTACTTTGAGCGCTAATAGAAACTGCAACTGAAACTGCTGGTTCTGTAATTGTAACTGTTGTTGTTGCTGGTCCACATCCATTGCCATCCGTTACACTTACCGTATAGGTGCCTGCTGACAAACTCGAAGCAGCTGCAGTAGTTGCTCCATTGTTCCATGAATAGGTATAAGCCCCTGTTCCACCAGATCCTGCCGCTGTAGCTGAACCATCGCTTCCTCCATTGGAACTTACATTGCTCTGTGCTGTAATGCTTGTACCAATTGCTGTTGGCTCTGTAACAGTTGTTGTATTTGATAAAGTACAGCCATTCGCATCTGTAATGGTGACGGTATAAGTGCCCGCTGCCAAACTACTTGCTGTTGAATTAGTTGCGCCATTGCTCCATGAATAAGTATAAGGACTTGAACCGCCTGTTCCTGATATGCTTGCCGATCCATCTGATCCTCCATTGCAACTAACATTGGTAGAGGTAGTTGCTGTGCCTTGCAATTGGGTAGGTTGAGAAATGCTTGTTGCATTGCTTAATGTACATCCATTCGCATCTGTAATGGTTACTGTATATGTGCCCGCTGACAAGCTAGAGACAGAAGAAGATGTCGCGCCATTGCTCCATGAATAAGTATAAGGACTTGATCCGCCTGTTCCTGATATGCTTGCCGATCCATCTGATCCTCCATTGCAACTAACATTGGTTGAGGTAGTTGCTGTGCCTTGCAATTGGGTAGGTTGAGAAATGCTTGTTGCATTGCTTAATGTACATCCATTCGCATCTGTAATGGTTACTGTATATGTGCCCGCTGACAAGCTAGAGACAGAAGAAGATGTCGCGCCATTGCTCCATGAATAAGTATAAGGACTTGATCCGCCTGTTCCTGATATGCTTGCCGATCCATCTGATCCTCCATTGCAACTAACATTGGTTGAAGTTGTTGCTGTACCCTGCAATTGAGTGGGTTGAGTTAATGTACTTGATGCAGTAGCCGTTATTCCACCAGCATCAGTAACTGTAGTTGTATAGGTGCCAGCAGATAAACCAGAAATTGTAGAAGTGCTTGCTCCTGTACTCCAAAGATAAGTATGTGGTGTTGTGCCATCACTTGCTGTGGCAGTTAAACTTCCGTTGTTGCCGTTGAAGCAAGAAGGGTTGCTGCTTGAGCTTATTGCAACACTAATTGGTGTTACAGGTGGTGATAAGGCTGGACTAACTATAGGTTGGTAAATATTAGATGCGGTTGTACTTGGGTTGTAAATTTTTGTAGTTGCTCCTCCATTAATATCGCCCAAAAATATACCGTCATCTGAACTGTCTCCATAATACAATTTTCCATCAAATATCCAAATTCCTTTTGGGTTATTTAAACCACTATATACGGTAGTTTCTCCTGTTCCGTCAAAAGCCGACTTTTTAATGTGATCAAATCCACTTGCATCATTACTCCAATACACCATGTTAGAAACTGTGTCAGCAAAAACACCATCTGGGCTTCCTCCTAAAGTTTTGAAAGTACTCATACTTGACCCGTCGATGTCGTATTTGTAAATAGCATCATGACTGCTATCCATTATATACAGGTCATTTGCTTTTTCATCAATAGACAATTGAGCAATTGAATTGGTAGTTCCAGAGGTTAAAGTGCTTGTATTGGATCCATCTAAATCAGCAACATAAATTGCTTCAACTCCTGAAGCATTATCTGACCAATATACTTTCCCTCTTGTATTGTCAATGGCGATTCCTCCTGGACTTGAAATGCTAGATTTCCATGTGCTCAAATTAGAGCCATCTAAATCACAAGTATAGATTAGATCTGCAGAAGTTTCTACAATGTATAATTTCTCATTCGTTAGATCTAATGCCAACCACCTTCCACTTCCAATAGAAGGAACAATTTCAATTGAATTAGCGCCAGATGTATCGCTTCTCATAATATGATCATATCCAGTGCCACTATCTGCCCAGTATAACTTTGGGCTGTATGGGTCTGTAATTTGACTTGTTCCAGAGGGGTTTGTTATTGCTGGTGTTTGTGCACCAATTGTGCTCAAAGTAAATTGGGTGAATTGAGCATCTAAATCATTTCCAGCGGTTGCCCCGCTTGCCACTTTGTATACTAACCAATAATGATTAGGCCCCCCTACGATAGCTTGAGAAACATTGAAATTGAAGCTGCCATCAGGATTGCTAACAGTGCTTCCTACTTGAGTGCCGTTTGAAAAATTATTCTCTAAACCTGTATAATACAGCTTGGCTTCTGTAATGTCTGCTGTAGATGTTGTTCCTGTAGTATTGAATGCAAAATTGCTAACTGTATAGGGAGTAAGATCTCCGTCTGCATGAATAACTACTTCTAGTATAATGTCTTCGTCACCCAAAATTGCAGGTGCTGTATCTTGAAGAGCTATGCCAGCGCAAATGGTTTGTGTCTCACTTTCGTCGTTCAGCACCATCATTGAGTAAACGTTTGAAGAACTACTAGCTCCTGTGTGTCCCACCACAATTAAATTTTCTTGTAAATTCAAATGTGCGTCATATGCCTGGTCTGGTAAATCGAATCCCATGTCCCAAGTTTTTACTCCACCTGTTCCATAGCTTGCATCTAAAGCCCCATTGGTATTCAGCCTGAAAACCACATAATCGTCCACATTGCTCGTTGTGTCTGCGTAACCAATTCCAAGAATTTTTCCATCAGACTGTACCTCAACTCCGTAAATGTGAAAGTCTCCCGTTGTGTTTGAAGCCCATGAAAATATGCCATCTCCATCAAATGAGGTGTCTAGGGTTCCTGTTTTGCCCATTTTTACTACATTCATTGATTCTACTCCGCCCGGTCTTCCATCAGAAGCTAGAATCAAATCACCATTGCTCAGTATTTCAATATCGTTTAAACCTTCGCTCGTTTCAGTGCCGTCAATGTCAAAAACCTTTTTACCATCGCCATCAAAAGAAGTAATTAATGCTCCAGAAGAATTTAACATTGCAATGGAACTACTTGCTGTGCTATTTCCACTCCATCCTCCAACATAAACTGTGTCTCCCTTGACAGCTATACATTCTGCGGCTTCAAAATATTCTGATCCAGTATTGGTGTTCCAATTGATAGCAGTGTTCCAAACAACTCCTCCAGTTTGGTTGATTCTAACGGCTGCACCATCAATTGAAGTTCCATTTTCTGTTCGATATGCTATTACAAAAGAGCCATCACTCATTGGGGCAACATCATAAAAGTAATCTTGAGTTGAGCCAAATGCGAATGTTTTTTTCCCGTCAGAATCAAAACCAGTATCTAGTGTTCCATTTGAATTAATCAAGGCAACTGTACCTATCCTGCCCGATCCATTATAATCGTATCCAACGACTACCACTTTATCATTGGATAGAACAGCAATTCCTGAGGCAGTGTTGTTGGTTGTACTAATTCCATAGTTGAATGATAAAACACCAGAGGTTCCCCAGGTATTATCAAGTGTTCCGTCTGCATTAAAACGATAAATCACCAAATCTCTATTTCCTGAACCACTTCTTTGATAATTAGCGGTAACAAATTTTCCTGAGTGTGTTCCAGACTCATAAACATCAACGGCTCTAGAAGCTATAGCTTCCCCATTGTATTGGCTTATGTATTGACCGTAATCTGCATAATGACAGTCGATCTGACCAGGTTGCGCGAATGCACCTAGCGCAAAACATGTAATTGTTAAGCTTAATAAATTCTTAAAGAGTTTCATATGGTTATTGTTTTGGGGTCTTGCAATTTACCCATTTATCTTTTTGTATCTGCAATCTGGTAAAATTCCGCCTCAATTAAAGCAAGGAAATGTCTGATTGGGTTGAAGTCATCACACTCATTTCTCTCTGTTTCCAAAATTGGTCTTAGATTTAATTTTTAACTTTCCCGCTTGGAACCAATCGTAAAACTGCTCGCTTATTTCGAAATTTTTCAGCATCCGCTTTTAAAAAGCGAATTGATGACTCTGTTAAATATTCGTCTCGAGGAGGAAGAATTTTCAAGAAAGTCTGAGCGCTTTAGTTGCTAATGAAATTTGCTTTGAGCACAAGAATTACATCAGCATTAATAAAAAAGTCGATTCTCAAGTTAACTCAAGAATTGAAAAGGAAAACCTAGCCAAGCATTATTTTGAAAAGCTTCCTCGTTATGCTAAACTAATCGCCTCTTTTCCATTTGTTAGAGGTATAGGAATTTTCTGGCTCACTTTCAAAAAATGTAATGCACGAAGACGGTGATATCGACTTTTTTATCATTACAAAAGCGGACCGACTTTGGATTTGTAGAACCTTATTGGTTTTGTATAAAAAGGTGTTCTTGTTAAATTCAAGAAAATACTTTTGCGTCAACTACTTTGTTGATGAAAACAACTTAAAGATCAAGGACAAAAACATGTTTACTGCCATTGAAGTGAAGCATCTTCTTTCGGTTTACAATCCCGAATTGATTGGTCATTTTAAGGAGATAAACAACTGGACAAATGAGTTTATTCCTGGGTCTTTAAACCGCCCAAAACTATAACATTAACCCAAAAAGTAAAGGGTTTTAAAAGTTCATAGAAGCTTTGTTTAACAATTCTTTTTCCGATAGAATTGATCTTTGGTTCATGCGCATAACTTTATAAGAGGTGGAGGCAAAAGTTTAAGAACTTTTCTGCTCCCAAATTGGAGTTAACGATGCGAAGCAATAGAGGAATCTCTAAACATCATCCAAGCGATTTTCAAAGCAAAGTTTTAAAACAATTTGAAGCCAACTTAAATGAGATAATTCTGCCCCATGAAAGTGCTGTTCACTCATAGTTATTTTCTAAAGTTTGATGAAAAACAATTCAAACAAAGAAAACCTTACCCTCCACTGGCAACCATTCAGGCCGCATCAAATGTCAGGTTAGAGGGGCATGAGGTGGCTCTATTTGACACTAATTTTGCCGATTCTCCTCTAGAACTTAACACTTATCTTGAAGATAAGCCAGACGTTTTAGTCATCTACGACGATGGCTTCAATTATCTCACGAAAAATGTGCCTAACGCGAATGAGAGATGCTGCCATTGAAATGATAAAAAAAGCTAAATCGAAAGGCTTACCCGTTTTTGTTTCTAGCAGCGACTCAACCGATCATTTTGATAAATACCTCAATGCTGGAGCAGATGCTGTCATTCTCGGAGAAGCTGACCAAACCTTGATTGAATTGCTACAAGCAATTCAATCAAATAATAGTTTAAACGAAATTGATGGAATTGCGATAAAAGAAGGCTGAAGAATCGCTTAAAACCAAACCAAGGGCTGTAATGAACAACTTGTCAAAATTGCCTCTTCCTGCTTGGGATATTATCAACATTCAGCCTTACCAAGAGGCTTGGAGTACACATGGTTACTTTTCCATTAATCTAGCCACAACAAGGGGTTGTCCCTTTAAATGCAATTGGTGTGCAAAACCAATTTATGGCAATCGTTATAACACTAGATCTCCAGAACATGTAGTTGAAGAAATTAAGCTGATACAATCCTTATTTGATTTTGATCACATCTGGTTTTGTGATGATATCTTCGGTTTAAAGCCCAATTGGGTGCAAGAATTCAATTCCATTTTGAAAAGTCAAGGCATAAAAAATTCCCTTTAAAATTCAATCAAGGGCAGATTTGTTGCTTCAATCTGATACCGTTAAATGTTTAGCCGAGGCCGGTTGTCAAGAAGTTTGGATTGGGGCTGAAAGTGGTTCTCAGAAAATTCTAGATGCCATGGATAAAGGAACAAAGGTGGAGCAAATTCTTGAAGCTACTCGTTTAATGAAAATGCATCAAATTAAACCCTGCTACTTCCTTCAATTTGGGTACCTAGGAGAAGAATGGGATGATGTTAGAGCAACGCTTGATATGCTTTTTCAGCAAATGCCACATGACATAGGTGTCTCAGTTTCTTACCCCTTGCCTGGGACTAAATTTTTATGAAAAGGTAAAAGAACAATTGGACCATAAGGCAAATTGGACCGATTCTGATGAACTTCTTTTGATGTATGAAGGAAGCTTTTCACCAGCCTTTTACAAAAAACTTCACCGCTTTATACATAGAAGATTTAGAGAAAAACAACAATTAATTCTGTTAAAATCTGGTCGAATAAGTGCCTCGCTTAAACTCTTCTTCTTTGCTTTGATTTCTCGTTTAAACTATTTGCAACTTATCCGATTAAAAGCGTAAACAAGATGAAGAAAATCCTGCAGGCCATTGCATACTTGTTGTTTTTGGGCTTAAGCGTTCTGCTGCTGCTGGAGGGTATTTACCGATTGCAATTGCTTGATTTTTATAAAAATGAGCTGTCCCTAATAAATGAGAACATTCAACCTGAAGAATCAAAAAAAAGGATGCTTGTTATTGGTGATTCTTTTTCTGCTTACCCCAATAATTACGTTGAGCAATTATCAAATCATTTGCAAAACTTTCAATTTTTAAATGCTTCTGTATCTGGTATTGGAAATTCGTCAACAAGAGCTTTTTTTTTGAAAAGAGGCTTGAGGAATTTAATCCAGACATCGTTTTTTTCCAATTTTACCTAGGGAACGATCTTATAGACATCCGTTCACTTTCTAAGTTTGAATCTCCCTTTTTTTTGAAAAGCCTCTATTTGTGGCTAAGTGACCGCTTTCTTGTAATGAAATACCTCAACTATCGATTGGCTAGTTTTAGAGTATCAGAAGTTGAAAACCCAGAAAAAGCCAAATCAAATTACTCCTCCAGAGTGGTTCAGCAGTTTGCAATGGACCCCAGCTATTTACAACAAACAATCATGCTTACAGGCAAGCAGAAAGAAAATTACCTGGTTTGGAAAAACACTTTCAGTCGTTTATTAAAATCGCTTAAACATCGCCAGAAACCCGTCTTATTGATAATACCCCATGTCGCTCAAATCAATATGGAACAATTGAAACAATTTCAAAATTTAGGAGCAAATTTGGATACTAATCAATTGAATTCCCATTTTCCTCTACTTCATCAAATAGAGCAAGATTTCCCCAGTTTAACTTTAATCAATCCCCTTTCAGAATTCCAATCAGATCCAAAACCGAGTGAATTGTATTATAAGAACGACCCTCATTTAAGTCCATATGGTCAGCTCCGCCTTGCTCAAATCATTCTTAATAATCAAGAAGTTTTCATCAATGGAGATTAAAATAAATTCAAGAAAATTTGAAGTAGACCCTAGCTCTCACAAGAACTATTGGGAATTCATTTCTTCTGGAAACTGGGAAAAAGAAAGCTTCAAGGTTCTAGAGCTTTTTTTAAAACCTGGAAATGTTTTTATAGACATTGGCGCCTGGGCGGGGCCATTAAGTCTTTATGCATCTTCCATGGCATGCAAGGTAGAAGCAATTGAACCAGATCCAGAAATATTTCCAGACCTTGAACAGAATGTTTTAATAAATAAATCGCTGCCTGGTCAAATAAAAACGCACAATTGCGCCATTGACATTAAAAGTGGAACAAGGCCTTTGAATGCTAGATTTAAATACGGACAGTCATCCTCAAGTTTGTTAAATCGCGCCAAAGATCAGCTAAGTTCTAGCCAAGTAAATTGCCTCTCCATTGATGATTTTAAAACACAAAAGAAGATCGACCAAATTGATTTCATTAAATTGGATGTTGAGGGTGCTGAGTTTCATTTTTTAAATTCATGGAAATCATCTGAAACTCTTAAAGGTCTTCCAACCTTAATGGTTTCGTTTCATGTTGATCTTTATGAAGAAGCATTGTTCAGAAAGAACTTTCGAAATAGAGGCATTGCCTTGTTTGCTTTAAAGTTGAATCGTTTATTCAAGCTTAATGTTGCCAAAAAGTGGATACTTGAGGCATGGAAGCACAGTATTTTAGGCCTTGAAAAGTATCCATACATTTATAGTATGAATCAGCAGTCAGTCAAGTCTTTTGATCTTCTAAACCAACCCAAGATTTACGGAAACTCTTCCATCATTTTTTCAAAATGGGAACTATAGATGTCTAGATTTTTCTCTTACCTCTTCAGTTTGCTCTTTTTTTTCTTGCTGCTTGAATTAACACTTCATGTTGCTTGCAAATTTGCTTGGATCAATATTTTAATGCCCAATTATTCGCTAAATCCTCATGAAGATTTTTTACCAGAACATCATCCTGAATTTGGATATATCCATAAGAAGAATTCTAGCTTTATTGTAAAAAAGAATTGCCTAGAGAATGTATACCACTTCAATGAATATGGATTTCGTGAAACTTTAGCAGCCAAGAATGGCGACAGCAATCGTGTAATTGTGATAGGAGATTCTTTTATGGAGGGAGTTGGAGTGCAAGAGGAGGAGCGCTTATCAGACCTTTTAGAGGAAACAAGGGGAATCCCTCACCTCAACTTTGCTATGGCAGATAAGGGCAGCACTCAAGCTTTTTCTATTTACTCAAATCTAGCAGGTAAATGGAATCATTCTGAGGTTGTATGGGCCTTATTCCCAAGCAATGATTTTAATGATGACCAACCCAATCTAGAGCCTAACTCACAACCTACAAGACCAACTTGGGTGGGAAACTATCCAAACTATGTGCTTCAAAAACCCAGTTCTGAAATCCCTAAAGAAAAATCCAATAAACTGTGGAAAAGGGTTCTAAAATCTTACACCTATACCTACGATGCTCTATTCTATCTCAAGGAGTCTATAAAATATCAATTCGAAAATTCAAGCAATAATCAAAGTCAAAGCGATTATTTCAATTTCACTGAAGAAGAATGGTTGAGGTTAAAGTTTTCAATAGAGAAAATGAAAGTCGCAGCAGCGAATAAAGACTTAAAAATCATTTGCATCCCCTCTCACCTAGATTTACAAAAGCCAAAAAATGATGACAATATTGAGCAACTGATAGCGCAAGTTTGCAGTGAGCTCGACATTGAGTTTATTGGGCTTTACAGTCACTTTAAAGAGCAGTCAAACTCACTTGAGAAGTATTATTTAACTTGCGATTCACATTGGAACGCAAAAGGCCATCAGGCAGTTGCCAATATATTGTTAAATCAAAGTGCAAAGGCAGAGTTAAAGTGAAAAAATTAGCATATCGTTTTGAGGCCTTGGATAGGTCTAATCAACATCATTTGATAGAATTGTACGCTAAGGTTTTTGGCAACAAATACACTTTGAACTTTATCAATTCCAAGTTTAGAAATGAATATACTGGCATTTCTGCCCAAGGCCACTTTGCTTTCAAAAATGATCGACCAGTCGCTTTCCATGGGGCAATTCCAGTCATTATGAAGCAGGGTGAAACAAAGGAATTAGCAGCACAATATGGAGATGCGATGACCATAAAGTCGGAAGTAGGAAATGGCCTTTTTACTGATTTAGGGTTAAGAACAGACGACTTGCTTCAACAGAAAAACGTGCAATTCGTGTGGGGTTTCCCAAACCAAAATTCAGAATATGGGTATGTCAATAAGTTAAACTGGAAGGGAAATGAAAGAATGAAATGTTTGATAATTCCACTTTCAAAAATTTCAAAAGAGCAATTGACCAGAAAAAGCGAACGATTAAAAGCTGCTTTTCAAAAGTCGATTCAAAAGAAATTAGAGGGATTAATTATTGACAAGAAGCCGCTTAGCTCTATTCATTTTCATCAGCAAGGGGGTGTTGATCGAAGCTCAGAATTTTACGCTTATCGCTCTTTTAGTTTTAACTATCATTTAAAATTAAGTCATGGTTTGGCTTGGATTAAAACAGAAGGTGGTCTGCTAATTGGTGATTTAGAATATCAATCTAAAACCGAAATAAAATTCTTGCTTCAGGAACTTATTTCCTTAGGGAAAGAATTAGGTTTTCATCAGTTGGTATTGCAAGCTAGTAAAGAAAGTCGCTTATACAAAGATCTTGCAGGTGAACACAGTTTCTTAGACTCTTGGTTAATCGGATTCAAAGACTTCAGTTCAAGTTTCGATTTTAAAAAGATGGCTTTTACCTATGGGGACTTAGACACTTTTTAACTGAAATATGCTATTGCCCTCCCCCCAAACCTTTTCGTAATGAATCTGTTGCATGTTTAATTCATGTTCGAGAGCAAGATTGGCTATTTTATCCATTTCACAATCTTCAGATAAAATCATCCAAACAGAAGATTTATCACCAAAATATGCGTGAATTTGTTGAAATAACTTTTTAAAATACTCAAAGTCTTTTCCACAAAACCACGCCCTTTCCTCTACACTAGCTGGTGCTTTAGGATAATAAGGAGGGTTAATGACTATCCAGTCAAAGATTTGATTGTCAATTTTATCAAATAAGTCAGATTCCAAGGTTTCAATTTCAACTTGATTGCGCTTGGCATTTATTATTGTATTCTCAATGGCATTGGTGTTGATGTCAGTAGAGAGAACTTTTGCGCCTTTTTTAGCAGCGAGAACACTAATAATCCCAGAACCTGAACCCAATTCCAAAAACGACATATTCTTTAAATCCAACAAGTCTAATTGCTTCAATAACACCTTAGTGCTTATGGTTAAATGAGGATAGAAAACACCAGGCTGAACAACTCCCTTTATGTTTTTGAAATTGTATCTTCTTGGTTTTGAGAAATAAAGCTTTGCGCCAAATTTTAAACAAGGGCCCAATAGTCTTTTTATTGTAATTCTCATTTGTTACACCTAAAATTATAGTTTTTGCTTGTAAAGTTTATTTGGCAAGCCACCCTGACTTTTCTCTCTGTACAAGTAGTAAAGATAACCGTCTTTCACTTTGTAATTATCAGAGATGTAATGTTTCTCTAAAGATATTCTCCTTCCTGTTTCTCCCGTTGAAAGGTTGATGGGGTAAAACCATTTTTTAGGACCGTTTTTCATGTATGCATAAACCTTGTTAGAGGAATAGTCTTTCAGTAATTGATTTCCCCAACTTTCTTCAAAATGGTAATTAATTGAAATGGCTTTTTTTAATTGGCCCGAGCTTTCATAAAACAAAATTGAATCCAGCTGATGGTCGAACAAAACAAACTGTCCATCCATTTCAAATATTGGCGCATATATGGGTTTGCTCATTACATGCTTAAAAAATACATACTGCCGATCTATGGCTCTAACTCCTGCTAAACCTTGCCATGTTGTTGCTGACCCAGAGTTAATTCCCTTCTCAGATAAATTTTGAAATTGCCCCTCCAAAGCCATGGCTTTCCTCTGATCAATTCTGTTCACGATTCTACGAAAGAATCGATAATTGTCTTCGTTTTTATACTTAATAAAATACCTGATTTCTTGGTTAAAAGGCCCTTCATGACCAAGTATTAAATTGAAATTAGAAGATGCTTCACATAGCCCAAGCGTCTTGTCAAAGGAGTGTTTTGGATATGGTGGCAATAGGTAAAAGCTAGTGTCTGTAAACTTTATCTGATAAACGCTATCCTTGTTTACGACATGGATGTTGTTGAAACAATCTCTAAACAGGCTTTTTGCTTTTTTTGGTAAGGATATTCTATGGATATCATGTCCAGTGCTAGATGCTAATCTTAGTTCTTTATTGTTTCCGATTCCACAAAGTAAGACCATAGTAGAATTGTAAAACTGATAATCTTCAATGTTCACCTTCTCTTTTAGGTAGGCCAAGTTGGTTTGTTCTGCGCGAATACTTACCACATCTAAACCAAAGGATTTGTCTTCTAAATTGATTTTAAGTTCTATACTGTCTTTGGCTAAAAGATCATTTACCTGAATGAATTTCTTTTGATAGGCAATGTGAGAGGACTTTAAATTTAAGTTGTTTCTACTGGTATTAAAAATGATTAAGCCCTCATATGAAACTCCTAAAAGTGAATTGTTATCCGCATCTAATAAATAAACATCATTGATTGGATTCTGATTCTGATCAAGGATTAAACATTTTACAATGGTGGATCTATTTTGCGATTTTGCTGTGCAAAAGGCAAGTAGCAAGAAAAATAGTAGGTAAAAATTCTTCATGTACTTTTTTCTGAAACCATAACCACAAGACAAGCAATTCAAATTTCCATTGACTCCAAACTAATCTCTATTCTCCGTAAAAGCCTTCAATCTCAGGCTGTCTGTATTTCCAAACTTTTTGAAAAGTTTTAATCTCATAAGGAAAACGGTAGAAGCTGGACTTGTATCGCCAACCGGAAAGGTTTTTTAAAATGCTTTTCTTCAATCCTTTAATTCTAACATCAGATTTCGTTGGAAAATATCCATTTAAAACGGTTTCAAAATCTCGGATTTTATCTACCATTTCTGCAGTCAACCACGGAGTTAGAGGGTTTTTTCTTAAATCGAAATTTTCCCAAGTAGGGTTAAGCCAATCTTCTAAAGTTTCGGGAAACTCGAACCCAGCCTCCCTTATTTTATCGTACAATTCTGAGCCTTCGGTTGGAACCGGACTGTAGAGATAGATGATGATTTCTGTTTCTGAGTTTAGTTTTTTAATTTCTTTGATGAACCTGATGTCATCTTCAATTTGTGCCATTACCTTCTCTGGCGACTCTCCTGGCATTCCCAAAACAAATGAATATTCCGGAATTATTCCAACTCCTTTAAGTCTGGCGGCAAAGGATTTAATTTGTGCTGCTGTTTGAGTTCCTCCCTTATCCATTTGCTTCAAAACCTCGTCGGAACCAGTTTCTGCTCCAAAAAAGATCATTTCACATCCAGCAGCTTTCATCAATTCTAAGTCCTCGTCTGAATATTTATCAATGGTATCTATCCTTCCTTCTCCCCACCATCTAATTCCTTCGTTTAATATCAATTTAGAAAAATCTACTACTCTTTTTCTAGAAGTGAAAAAGTTATTATCATGAAATTCAATGGAGTCAACACCATATTCTCGTTTGAGTTTTATCACATCATTGGCCACTTTTTCGGCCGATTTTCCCTTCCATCTGGCATTGTAAATGGGAACAACCGCGCAAAAAGAACAAGTAAATGGACAGCCAAGGCTTGAATGATAAGCCATGGTTTTATTCCCTAAAAATGTTTTTTGCAAGTAGTTTTTAATAGGATAAAAAGAATTGAATTCTTCATATGGAAGATCGTTCAGTAGGTCTTGGTTTAGCAACTCCTCCTTTGCAGTACTGTGAATTTCCCCCTCTTTTAAGAAAATTAAATTCTTGATCGAATCTACCTCCTCTCCATTCTCAACTGCGCTCAATAACTTTGGAAAAGCTTGATCCCCAGGACCAGTTACGATATATTTTACAAACCCACTTTTTAAAACAACTGGATGTTGGTTGGCTGCAAAATATCCTCCCCAAATCGAGCATACCTCAGGAAACTCTTCATGGATTTTCTTGCTTATTGGAATCGCCTGTTTAAGCTGAGGCCCTGGCATTACAGTAAAACCAACAAATTTTACTTCTCCCTTTTTTAGAATTCCTTTAATTTTTTCCCAAGGATCCTTTTCCATATTCCCATCGACAAAAGTGAGGTCGTATTGGTCAATGATGGAAGCACCAACCTGCAAAATGGAATTTGGAACACGGTGTTTCCACTTGCCACTTCTTGGATTAAATAAAAGAACACCTGATTTATTCATAGATTTTCAAATGTACGCGAATGTGTGCATATTTTTACTTTCATAATCCATCAACATGACTAATAGTTTTATAGAATTAAGTTCTGTTAAAACTTCTTTCGAAGACCATTACCTAAAAGCAAGATCAATAGAGGATCGAGTTTTAGATGATGCCGTTGTTCGCCTTCTTCCGCACTATAAAGGCTCAAAAGGTTTAGAAAAGGAGTGGGCATTAAGAGCCCAAAGCGCAGAGCGATTTCTGAATTATGTTGGCAGCAAGAAGATGAAAAACTTGCTCGAAGTTGGTTGTGGAAATGGTTGGTTCAGTAATTATTGTTCTGAGCACTTTGAAAGTGTAACTGGTATCGACCTTAATAAAGAGGAACTTGCACAGGCCGCTAGATTATTTAATAATGAGTCCGTTTTATTTTATTATTGGGATATTTTTGACACGGGCAGTCATGTTCAGAAATATGATTGCATCGTCTTGAATGCTGTTGTTCAATATTTTCCTGATTTAGCACAACTTATTACCAGACTAAAAGAAATGCTTAACAAGGGGGGAGAAATTCACATTATGGATAGCCCATTTTACAAAAAAGAAGAAATTGATTTGGCCAGAAAACGAAGTTTGTCTTATTATGAGGGAATTGGTGTTCCTGAGTTAGCGAACTATTATTTCCACCATGACATCAAGGAGATGGGTAATTTCACAAAAATGTACTACCCTAGAAAGTGGCTCAAACTATTAGGAATAAATCAATCTCCGTTTAGCTGGTACCGCTATCGAATTACCTAGATTCAATTGCCTTCATTTTTATGCCTGTCACAATCGATTTAAGTCGATGCTTTAGGGCTTTAGGACTTAGCGCTTTGTTGTTTACGACCTGTTTATTATACAATACCTCATTCACAATCTTTCTTACCGCCAAGTCATAATATCCTCTTTTGTATGTTCGCCGGAAATCGATTTGCCTATCCGTGCTGGTGTTCCATGGAGGTTGGGCAATTATGTCTTTTTCGATTTGGGAATAAAGTCCTGTTCCTTTGATCGGATAAGCCACGGTAATTGTAAATTCATTGGGGTTGGCTGCCTTGAGGTATTTTATTGTTGATTTTATGTCTTCTTTTGTCTCTGTAGGGTAACCTACCATGATAAAAGTTCCCGCTTCCATCCCAAACTCTTGCGTTAAAAGCATCATCTCCCTTACTTTATCAATGTTCACTTGCCTCTGCATTAAATCAATTATCCGCTGCGATCCACTTTCTGCGCCTATCCAGATACGAAAACAACCTGTTTCTTTTAATTGTTGCAATACCGTTTCGTTTAAACGCTCTGCTCTTGTAATGCATTCGTAAGGAATACGGATTTTTCGTTTTGTCATTTCTGCGTGGAACGCAGCTAACCATTTATGACTAACGGTAAAAACATCGTCGACAAACCACAATGCATCAGGTTGGTAATTTTCGATTAAATATTCAATTTCGTCAACAACTTTGATTGGGTTTCTTCTACGATAACTTTGTCCGTAAACAGCAGTACTGCACCATTGACAAGTATAAGGACAACCCCTTTGGGTTGAAATATTTAATGTGCTCTTCCCATGGTTTTCCCTCCAAACCTTTAAGTATTGATTCAAATCAATCTTCTTTCTATTTGGCCATGGTAATTGGTCAACTTCTTTGATTTTTATCCTGGCCTCGTTTTTTACGAATTGCCCTTCCACACTTGAATAGGCTATTCCTTGAATTGCATTCAATTGCGTCTTGTCTTTTATGGCCAAACACAATTCATAAAAGCTTTGCTCTCCTTCTCCAATCACCAAAAAGTCTGCACCAAACTTGAGGTAGTTTTCCCAATTGTAAGTGAGATCGGGGCCACCTAGTACAATTTTAGTTTCCTTCAGTGTTTCTTGACTTTTCATCCATTTGATCAGGCCAAGAATTCTCACTTTGGTCATCAAGTTGGTATAAAAAGCGAGGACCTGAGGTGCTGTGTTGAGTATGTTTTTTTTCCAGTCTTCTTCATTGCTAAAAGTGGAGTCAAAAACCTCATGATCCAGTCCCTGTTGCTCTAAATAGGCAGAAATGTATAAAAGCCCAAGTGGCGGATATGGGCGCATAATTTCTTGCTCCTTTTCATCCTCTTGAATAAAGTATCCATGACTAAGCAGTATTTTCATTTCCTTTCTGCTATGATTAAATAATGATCCGACCAATTGGCCATCCAAGTAAATCTAGAAAATATTTTTTCAAGTAGAGCTAGAATTTTTAAAATTGACTTGTTCCGATTAAAAAATGGTTGCAGATATGAAGGGGGCAAAAAAAAACCAATTGGCCTCACTTTTAGGGGCACAAAATTAGATGCTAAAACTTTGCAAATTTCTTTAGGCGAATAATAATAGGTGCTAACCTTTTCTCCGTTCACATTTACAGATACTGCTTCATTTGTGTTTCTTCTTGATGAGGCCTTTTTGTTTCCCTTTATAATGAAATAGAGGCTTTCTATCCAGCATTTTTTTGGCATTATCACCAATGCCAAGCGGCTTCTTTTTTCTAGAGCAGAAAGATCTTCTGCAAAGCACTTCCATGTTTCCGCATCAATGCAGTTTAAGCCTCCAAAATTGGAAAAAACGAGGTCTTTATCCTTAAGCTCCTGTTCTTTTACTTTTTTGCTAAAATCCAATCTTTTGAAATCTAGCCCCTTTGGGAATTTTGCGCGTGCTACATTCAACATTTGCTCAGATTCGTCTGTTGCAATAACATGATGACCTAAATTACTTAGGTATTTTGCATCTTCGCCAGTTCCACAATTCAATTCGAGAATGCTTTTTGGCTTCGATAAAAAATCATCCTCCAATAAAAAATGAAATACTCGTTCTCTTTGCAACTTTCCTATTGCAGAGTGAGTAAACTGTTGATCATAAACCTCAGCAGAAGAATTGAAAATTTGAGCTTTTGAATTCACGTATCCAAATTAGATTCTTACAAGAATACCTATTTTCGAGCAGCTATTTAGTGAAATGAAAAGGATTCGAAACTTTCTACTTCTAATAATAATCAGCTTTGCCATGCTTGAAATAGGCATAGCTCTTAGTGCCCGTTTATTTAATCTTAAGATAAATTTACCCACTTATTCTTGGCACAACTCACAAGGCTTTTGGTATGACCTTGACCCCACATTTGGCACAAAACATTTAGCAAACGATGAATACAGGCAAAAGAAATCTTGTTTTGATGTTAACTACTTCAGCAATACAGAAGGTTTTCGAGATCGGCCAAGGACACAATCAAGCATGCAATTTAGAGCAATGGTAATTGGAGACTCTTTTGTTGAGGGTTTTGGTGTAGACACGGCTTTTCGCTTTAGTAATGTTTTAGAAAAACAAACCGGTATTGAGCACCTCAATTTTGGTATGTCGGGAAACTTTTCTCCTAGTCAGTATTGGTTGTTGTACAAGGAAATAAAGGATCAATATGATCATGATTTACTCATTGTTAACTTGCTGCCATCCAACGATCTTATTGATGATGACCCCAAATATGCTAGTGTCGACGATTCTAGGTACAAGCCATATTTAATTGAAGACTCTTCGGGTTACAGTATCCGCTATTTCTGTAATGATCTTAAAAAGTCAAAGGCGCTACCAACAGCTGCAAATGTGACAAAAAAGGTATTGGCCAATTACACCAACACTTACCATGCTTATCACTATTTAAAAACTGTGCTTAGCCTTTTTCAAATGAGAGGCCAAGTGACTAATCTCCCTGGATATTGGTCTACTTCAGATGAAGAATGGAAACGATTAAAACACTGCCTAGTTCAAATAAAAGCATTGGCCAAAAAGAAACCTGTCCTTGTCATTTGCAGTCCAAGTTTATCTGAGTTAAACGGTATTGGTGAAAGAGAAAGTTCCAGGCTTAGCGACTCATTAAGTCAATTATCAAAAGGAATAAATTTTCATTTCCTCGATCTATTAAAGTCTTGGAAAGATTTAGATCAAGAGAATAAAAACTCCTTTTATCTCCCTTGTGATGGCCACTGGTCTGAATCAGGGCATTATGAAGTTGCTAGACAAATAGGGCAGCAATTGAAGCACATTTATCCAAAAAAAAATGAACAATAAGTTAAGCGCTATTCTCGCAATATTGGTTGTTTATGTTGGAGCGACCCTACTGGTTCAACCTTTTGGAGAATTTCCCAATCAATGATGATTGGTCATATGCTAAATCTGTCGAAAATTGGCTAAACACTGGAAATTTTAAATTGGTCGATTGGGGAGAAATGACCTTAGTTGCTCATGTTTTTTGGGGGAAATTATTTTGCAGTTTAAATGGCTTTTCTCATGAAATATTGCGGCTTTCTACCTCAGTATTGTGTTATTTCGGACTTATTGCCTTGTTTTTATTGTTCATAGAAATTGGGGCGAATATTCGTTGGGCATTTGCAACAAGTTTAATGTGTTTGTTCAATCCCTTAATGTTTTCTCAGTCTTTTACTTTCATGACTGATGTTCCTTTCTTTGCAGTGTTCTTGTGGTCCTTTCTGTTTTTTGTTAAACACCTAAAAACAGATAAAATGCCCTTTCTTATTTTGGGAATCCTCTTTTGTACCTGGGCATTTTTAATTCGCCAATTGGCATTAGTGCTGCCACTTGCCTGGTTAATTACTTTTCTGGTTCAAGGTAAAATAAAGGGAAATCTTCTAAAGATATTTCTTCCTATTGCCTCCTCAGTTTTAGTGTATGTTGTCTACACTTATTTTATGCAAGAAATGGGTTGGCTTCAGACCAGGTACAATGATAAGTTAGGCTTAATACAATCTACATTACTTGAACCTAGTTTGAGTTTAATTAGAAACATTCCTGGCTACTCCATTGTAATTTTGGCTTACTTCGGGCTGTTTTTTCTTCCACTAAGCCTGCCTTCATTTTTGCATTTTTCCAAGAAGGAGCGACTTATTCACTTAATTCTTTCTTTTGGATTTTGCGCCATTTTATTCTTTTCAGATAAATTACTTCCTTGCCTAGATAATGTTTGGGTGAATTGGGGAATTGGACCCATTACTCTATTTGATCATTATGGGCGCTTTAAAACAAGTCCATTTCTAGAAATAAACTTGTTGATGCAATTGCTTATCACCTATATTGGCTTGTTAAGTGCTAGTGCATTCCTATCAATAGGAATTAAATATGCAAATCAATTGAAACAAAAAAAACAATTTGATCCCATTTGGCTATTTAGTCTTTTTACTCTACTGATATACTTGGCGCCGTTTGTATTGGTGGGCATTTACGATCGTTATTTAATCCCATTGTTTCCAATGTTTATAGTGCTCGTTACTCTAGCGAAAAATAAACTTTCATTTCAATTTAATTGGAAGCCAACTATGATTTATGTATCCATTTTGGCCCTCTTTTCTATTTCGGCAACTAGCACTTATTTTTCTTGGAACAGAGCTAGATGGAATTTGGCTGATAAGGTTTTAGACCGTGGGATTTCTCCCAATTTAATTCAAGGTGGAGTAGAAATAAGTGCCTGGAATTTGTTTGATGAAAAAAACATGAAATGGTATCAATCCATTGACCCTAGATATATAATTGTGTTTAAGGAACAGAGCAATTACGAAACGCTTGAAAAGGCTAGGATTAGTCGGCCATTTTCAAAGGAAGATTCATTCGTTTATCTCCAAATAAAAAATTAAAAGGCACTACAGCATCGGTTGCAAGCAGGCAATAAGCCTCCTGCATCAACAAGTGTTTTTCTAAAATTTCCGTAATCCTTAGAGTTCCAGATCTCATCCAAATTAGAGTCGTTCAAATTCCCCATACTCGTGTTATAACAACGTCCATGGGCGGGAATAACACTCCCATCCGTCTTTATCATCATGTTGGTGAAAACATCATTGCAAGTTCTACCCAACTTTAGCTCTGGCTGTTCATAATAGATTTGCAAGTTTTCTAGCCCCTTCAGCTCTGGTGAAAAACTTGGTTTAAATGGGAAAGAGCTTTTATTAATTTTTTCAATCTCTTCGCTTAAATCCCCAAGATTTATTTTGCTAAAGTCGGTTTCTTCAATGTTTGAGTGTGTTGCCCTGTAAGTGTTTCCATAAAGATGATTGTGAGCTTCTGCAAGTTCTTCAGTAATGAAGTTTTGATGCATAAAACCTAAATGTTCAATGGCGTGATCTGCAAAAAATGTGGCAAAGGCATGGAGTTCTTTGTAGTTCCATTCTGTAATCACACAATAAATTGAAACTTTAGGGGGATTTTCAAACTTTTGCAATTCTGCTATTCCTTCAAGAGCCTTTTGAAAAGAACGTTTATTTCCACGAATGTAATTGTGGGTTTCTTCCAAACCATCCAATGAAATATTAATCTCAGACAAGCCGCCTTCTATCAAGTCTGGCGCTTTTCGCTTAAGGTTTAACGCATTGGTAGTAATGCTTGTTTTTAATCCCTTTTCCTTAGCATACAATAACGTTTCCTTCAAATGGGGATATACCAATGGCTCTGTAAAAGCATAACCCAGTTTAGCTTTTGGAAAATGCGCTGCAGTTTGATCTACAATCTTTTTAAATAGCTCAAGTGGCATGTTTAATGGCTGAGAGCCTACCAAGTTCTGAGCAAAATTGGTTTCAAGATTTTGGGTCCCAACATCACACATTTTACAATGAAGATTACATACATTATTTACTCCTAGAATAATATATTCTGGAGCAAAATATAAATGCTTGGGAGAAAATACTTTATTGGCCTTTTTTAAACTTCGTGTGAGCATGGATTGCTAAAATACTTGATTTAAATAGGCATCGACAGTTTTGTCAACCAAAAATTCTTTTTTCACCGATGGGCTTGGCATTTCTGCATCTAGTAATTTCAATATTTTGCTTACTGCTTCTTCTTTAGTGGAGTATAGGTGAACAGAGTCAAGCTCCTGTGCAATACCAACAGAAGTGGAGACAATATGAGCACCAAGGGCTTGTGCCTCTAATAAGGATAAGCCAAAGGATTCAAAATTTGAACAATGTAAAAACACCTTTGATTTTGAAACATAGGCTAAACATTGTTCGCGATTCATGTGCCCCAAAAAGGAAATGTTTTGACTTAAGCCTAATTGATTAACCTTCTCTTTTAGCTCTGGCAGGTCGGGGCCAGAGCCAATTATCTTTGCAACTAGTTTTGGATATTCTTGAATAATATTGTTCACCACGTCAATGAATAATTTGTGCTGTTTTAAAGCAATCAAGTTGCCTACCGCAATCAAATCAATTTCTAATTCCCGCTTATGCTGAATGTTAAGCTGTTCAATTCCCCATGGAATAGTTGTATAAATATTGAGGTCCCAGTTTCGTTTTGCTAACTCTTTTTGGAATTGTGATAATGAAATTAACCCACATGTTTTATGTGCTTGCTTTTTCAATCGTTTTGACAAAACCTCTTGTCCCATTAAGGTGCAGCTGTGCTTAATGTTGTTTTTCAAAGCAAATCTTGCGGTTAATTCGCTGGATTGGTTTAGCCAAAAATTATGCAGAAAGTCAATTTTTTTATTGCTTTCTATTTCCTGCAATTTCTTTTTTAAGGACATCAGCATTTTAAGTTTTCCAAGCCCTTTTTTATTATTTCCACCTAAAGCGAAAACCTTAATTCCATTCCAAACATATTCCCTTGCTTGATAAGGATAGTCGGTTGCAATCACTTGAATATCATAGCCTTCCCTTTTGCTTAGTTCTTGCAAAAAAAGATGCATTGCTGGTATGCAACGTGTATCATCATCATTGTCAGGAAAACCTGGACTAACAAAAACTATGTGCTTGTCTTTATTCAATGCGATACAATTTCCAACCCTGACTAAAGGTTTCTATTTCTACTAATTCGTAATCACCCCTGATTTGATTCCAATTGTTATTAATCCATTTCCCTTTAAACCTCTGTTCAAACTTGGCTGGGTTAAATAACAATAGGGCTTCTTGTTTAAGCTCAATTGGTCCTTCTTGCCACAAACCCTCAACTTCTTTTTCTGTAAAGTACTTCATGGACAAATCCATTTCGAAAGTATAAAGTTTAGTTTGCTTTTGCTGAATTACTTTTTCTGCTATTATTTTTTCTAGTTGACTCCTCTGAACAGACGGCCATATAGCCAAGCCACAGAGGCCAATTTGAAACAAAAGGAACAATATCAACAGGTTTGAAAATAAATTACTAGAAAGCTTAACGAGAAAACTAAAGCTCGGAAACAACAAAACAACCAGCACGATAAAAGAGAAAAACTGATAACGGTCTCCTTGAAAGCTAGTCCCCATAAGAAAAAGGGTGTTGAATAAAAATATTGGAATAAGTGTTTTTTTTGCAATTTTTCCAAGCTGTTGTTTTTTTACAAATGCAAAAAACAACAAGGGAATCCCTAAAATGAAAAAGCCAGGATGAAAGACAATGAGCGGATAATACACAATGTTCGGGTAAGAAAATCCAAGGCTTGCCAGTTGGTGCTTGGTGTCTGATGGAAAGTTCCTTTTGAAAAAATTATTTACACTCCATTCCTCAAGAAAATGATGGCTTAATATTGATTCAATGTCCAAACAGATAAAAGAGAACAGGAGAGTTAAAATCATTCCTACCCCAATTACCATTAAAGCCAATTTGTTCTTTTTAGTCCAAGTTTCCCAAATCAAACAAAGTCCAAATGGAATTAAGGGAATGATGGCCGCGTACCTTGTAAAGACGGCTATCAATGCAAACAGTAATGCAAGTCCAAGGTCCTTTAATTTATCGTGTTTTATGTATAGAAATCCGAAATAAAGACAGGCGCTAAAACCAAAACAGGCCATGCTTTCCGACATAATTTGTAGGCCAGATCTAAAAAGGTAGGGTGAAAATACAATGGCAATTAAGGCGTAAAAGTTTACAAAATCAGACTCTTTAAACAATAGTTTGATCATCTTCCCAACAAAACACCCAGTGCCAATAAGAGCTGAAAGAGATACCACCTGACCGGCTAGGTTAAGCGGCATAACTTGGCCAACTACTGCAATTAATATCGGGAAAAGTTTTGGCCAGAAAAAGGGCCCGGGCGCTTGTCCACCCTCCCAATAAGCTTGCAAGTCTTCTGCATAAAAATAATATGCAAAACTATCCATGCCATATAATCCTTGAAACTCCACTAGGCGAACAAGGATAAAAAGACTTAAAGGGAACAAAACCCAAAACTTAGAAATGAATCTTAATATTTTTTCACTCATCTAGTTGATGGAAAGTATTGAATGGTAAATTTATCGGAAAATTAGTCGACATCGAAAACTCCAACAATTTAAGTAAAGAATTAGCAAAGCGATTGTTGCTTGCAAAGCCCTCATCCAATGTTGACGGAAATCCTAGAGGGTCTTACGCTGCTGCCAAACCATTCCCTCATATAGTAATTGATGACTTTTTACCCAATGCAATTGCAAAAGAAGCTCATGATTGCTTTCCTGCAATTGAAGATGAAGGTTGGATTCACTACCTGCATTTCAATGAAAAAAAACACGGCCTAAACAAGTTAGAGCTTTTACCAAGCCATTTTACCTCTGTAATAAACGCACTTAACTCTTCAAGTTTTGTTTCGGCCTTAAGCGAATTAACTGGCATAGCAAACTTGCTTGCAGACCCAAATTTAGAAGGAGGAGGGCTGCACCAATCATCTACAGGTGGCTTCCTTAATATTCATGCTGATTTTACTGTTCATCCTCATCAAAGAAACTGGAGCAGAAGGGTGAATTTGTTGATCTATTTCAACGAAAATTGGAAAGAAGAATACCGTGGCGCACTTGAACTTTGGGATAGAGATATGAAGGAAGCCGTTCAGTGCATTCTCCCTATTTTCAATCGATGTGTTATCTTTTCAACAGATGAAAGCTCTTATCATGGCTTCCCCGACCCTATTGATTGTCCCGAAGGAGAAAGCAGAAAGTCATTGGCATTGTACTACTTTACGGAAGAAAAAAGTCCAAACAAAAAAGCAACAAATTATCAATCTAGGCCTGGGGATGGATTTAAGGCATTTTGGATTTACCTTGACAAAAAAGCTTTAGCTACATACAACTTGCTAAAAGGCAAATTAGGCATTAGTGACGATTTTGTAAGTAAGCTCTTGAGAATTTTAAATCGTAAAAAATAAGCTTGTTCTTTCATCTTTTTTTTTGATATTCGTTTTTTATATTCAATGAAGCCGCAAACGATTTCCCATTATTTTATTTTGTTTTTGCTTGTGCTTTGTCCCTTGGCATACTCTGAAAGTAGTATAGACAATAGTCTTTTGCCAAAGTTCATTTCTTGGTGCATTGCTTTAATTGCCTTGCTAGTTTTGCTAAATAACATAGAAGGAAAAAGTAAACTTTCTTGCACATGGCTTGATGTGGCGTTTGTTGTTTATGCCCTTTTGTCATTGGTAAGTATTTTTCATGCCATAAGCACTGCATCAGCCATTTACGAATCCACCAAAGTTTTGCTTTTGCTTTTTTCATATTGGGCTTGGAAGTTTTTAATAAACAAGCTAAAAAGCAAGGAACAATTTTATTCCAGTTTGGCTTTAGCTGCTTGCATAGCTAGTTTTCTTGCAATTGCCTTTTCTATGGAATCCCTTTTTGATGCTTTAAGGTCGAGAGACCCTTTCAGTAGTACTGTTTACTTTGTAGAAGGTCTTCATGGCCATAAAAATTTACTTTCGGCCTGGATTCTATTGCTAATCCCTTTAAATGCATTAGGTTTTTATTATCCTATAAAGTGGCCAAGGTTATTGCATGTATTGACTTTTTTGTTTCAAGTCAGCTTCATAACTGTTCTTCAAGGAAGGGCCTCAATTTTAGGCCTTGTGGTAGGTTCAATGGCCTTTTTATTCCTCAATTTCTTTGCTAGGTCTAAGTCCGAGACAAAAAATAAGATTCTCAAATATGCCAAGGTAGCCGGCAGTTTAGTTGGAATTTTTGCCGCTGTAATTTTGGTCCTTGCTTTTTTTGAAAAACTGCCTTCGAACCTTTTTAACCCCAATCAGTTTTCTGGTTCCGCTAAGGAAAGGCTGCTCATTTGGCAAAGCACTATTAGCCTTATAAAACAACATCCATTTATGGGTGTTGGCTTGGGCAATTGGTGCATTTATTTGCCAAGCATAGGTTTAGAGGGCTTGTATAGAGCAACGGAGGGAATAATTGTATTTGTAAGGCCACACAATGATTATTTGTGGGTTTGGGCTGAATTAGGAACAATTGGTTTCGCTTCTTTTATCGCGCTCTTTTTTGGACATCTAAGCCTTGGTGTAAAAAAGCTAATTGCAAACCCCTCTAATAAAAGCAACATTTTGGCCATATCTGGATTGCTCGCCTATCTCATTGTATCGTTTTTTGATTTTCCGAAAGAAAGAGCAGAGCATCAAATTGCCCTTTTGTTTTTATTTCTCTTGCTCTTAGTTGATACAGAAAAACTTTATTCAAAAAAAATAGTTGAAGTCGAGTTAAAGCTCTTAAAAGCAATTGGTCTTTCTTTTAGTTTAATAATAGGATTCATCTTTCTTTCACGTTTTGGCTCTGAAAAAGCAATGAAACAAGCAATAGTTTTTAAAGATAGCGGACAAAGCTTAAAGTCTAAAGAGGCCTGCACCCAAGCCTTGACCTATTTCTACACTTCAGAAAACAATGGTGTTCCAATCGTTTGGTATCGTGGAATTGCAAATTATCATTTGGGAGATAAAAAAGCATCCCACGAAGACTTTCTTCTTTCCAAAGAGTTGAACCCTTATAATTTCAATGTATTGAATAACCTTGGCACCATTTATTTTGAACAAAAAAATTACCCTTTGGCAATTGAAAACTATGAGGCCGCCCTTAAAATCAATCCGATCTTTGAGGATGGTTTATTGAACCTAACTGCGGTGTATGTCAATACCAATCAATTTGAAAAAGCTTTGCCTTACTTAAATCGTTGCCAAATTCAATCCAGTAGATCAAACAACCTAAGGCAAATAATTAACAACAACCTAAGTCAATAAAAATTTGATAATTCTGTCTGCCTTCAAGACAAGTTGACTCACGATCAATGCTTAAGTTTGCAGCAAAATTATAGAAGGCATGAAAGATTTCTTACGCGAACTTGGATTATCAGAAACAAACAGTGGAACATCAACCGGTCAGGTCTCCATTGAGGCCAGTGAATTTGAATTAAGTTCTTATTCTCCTGTGGATGGCGCTTTGATTGGAAAAGTTAGCTCTACCAGTATCGAAGAATATGAAAAAGTGATGAAGGTTGCTGGTGAAGCATTCAAGGTGTGGAGGCAAAAGCCAGCTCCATTAAGAGGAGAAATAGTAAGACAATTTGGAGAAAAGCTTCGAGCTAAAAAAGAAGCTCTAGGCGCTTTAGTTTCATATGAAATGGGAAAGTCTTACCAAGAAGGATTGGGTGAGGTTCAGGAAATGATCGACATCTGTGATTTTGCTGTTGGTTTGTCAAGACAATTGCACGGTCTTACTATGCATTCGGAGCGACCTCAGCACCGCATGTATGAGCAATATCATCCATTAGGAATTGTAGGAATCATCTCTGCTTTTAACTTTCCTGTAGCCGTTTGGTGCTGGAACACTGCATTGGCATGGATATCAGGAGATGTTTGTATTTGGAAACCATCTGAAAAAACACCAATGTGTGGTGTAGCTTGTCAGAATATTTTTGCTGAGGTTCTCAAAGAAAATAACTTACCTGAAGGGGTTAGTGTTTTAATCAATGGTGATTATAAAATTGGCGAGTTGATGACAAATGATCAACGGGTTCCTTTGGTTTCTGCAACTGGTTCTATTCGCATGGGAAAAATTGTTGCACAAGCAGTTGCTGCAAGGTTGGGAAAATCTTTGCTTGAGTTAGGCGGAAATAATGCTGTGATTTTGACAGAATCAACCGACTTAAAAATGTCAATTCCCGCTCTTGTATTTGGAGCAGTTGGAACATGTGGCCAGCGTTGCACCTCTACTAGAAGACTGATTATTCATGAAAGCATCTATGATAAAGTAAAAGACAATCTTGTAAGTGCATACCAACAAATACGTGTAGGAGACCCTTTAGATGAAAACAATCATGTTGGTCCACTTATCGATAAAGATGCCGTTAACTCCTATTTAAATGCCCTTCAAGAGGTAATGTCCTCAGGTGGAAACATCTTAGTTGAAGGTGGGGTTTTAGAAGGCGAAGGTTTTGAATCGGGGTGTTATGTAAAACCGGCCATCGCAGAGGCAGATAATTCATGGGAAATTGTTCAACATGAAACTTTTGCTCCGATTTTATACCTAATGAAATACAAAAGCCTTGATGAAGCCATAGCGCTTCAAAATGGAGTTGTTCAGGGCCTTTCCTCTGCAATCATGACTACCAACATGAGAGACATGGAACAGTTCCTTTCTACTAATGGATCAGACTGTGGAATTGCAAATGTAAATATTGGCACATCTGGTGCTGAAATTGGAGGTGCCTTTGGAGGAGAAAAAGAAACTGGAGGAGGAAGAGAGTCAGGTTCTGATGCTTGGAAAATCTACATGAGAAGGCAGACCAACACCATTAACTATGGAACAGAACTTCCACTTGCGCAAGGGATAAAGTTTGAGTTGTAATTAAATATCAAGCCAATTCTCAATAATTTCCATTCCTTGGTCGCTTAATATGCTTTCAGGATGAAACTGCACAGCGCTAATTGGCTTGAACTTGTGTTCAAAAGCCATAATTTGTTCCATTTTATCATGTGCTAAAATTCGAAACTCGGCCGGACAAAAAGAAGGGTCAACAACCCAAGAGTGATATCTGCCTACCATAAATTTTTCTGGAAGACCTTGAAAAAGCATTCCAGATTGGCGAATGAATAATTCTCTTTTTTCACCATGAACAACCTCTTCTAGGTTTTTTAGAGGCCATTTATAATGAGTAGCGATGGCTTGCATGCCTAGACATACTCCCAGTAGCTTTTTTTCGGAAGGGTAGCTTTGTAAAAACTTCAATAAATCTGGAGAATCTTCAGGCAATCCTGGTCCTGGGGAAATGACAAAACCATCGAATAGACTAAAATCTAATCCATCTAGGTTGTCATTCTTTTTAACAGTAACAACAGCTCTTCCGCTTGCTTCTAAATAGTGATGCAAATTGAATGTAAAAGAATCGAAATTGTCTAGCAATAAAATGTTCTGCATGCGATAATAAAAAACCCATCCTAGGATGGGTTTTATTGATTTTGAGGTCGCGAGCGGATTCGAACCGCTGTGGATGGTTTTGCAGACCACTGCCTAGCCACTCGGCCACGCGACCTTATAAGATGGTCAAAATTACTCATTTCGACTCAGCAAACAAGCCATCTTTTTATTCTTCTATGATTATCCCCACACGATCTACAAGTCCTGGTAAAGGGGGATTCAATTTGTGAATTTCCAACTTTACTTTAGACAGTTCCTTGTGCTCTTTTCGAATGGAATCTAATATTCTCTTTCCTAATGATTCTAACAGCAAGCTTGGCGTTTTCATTTCTATTTCAATGATGTTTAATAATGAAGCATAGTTGAGCGTTCCATTTAGGTCGTCATTTTCCATCGCATGGTCAAAGTCACAACTAACCTCTATGTTAACCTCAAACCAAGAGCCAATTTTTCGCTCCTCTTCAAAGTATCCATGGTGAGCATAAAACTTTGCCCCTTTTACAAATACTTTATGCATGACTTAATTTAGAAATTCCAACTTTCATTCTTTCTAAGCAAACTCCTTTTCCTAACAATGATGCAATTTGAAACATGGATGGGCCCATTCCTTTCCCTGTTAACAACAAGCGAAAAAGTGGCAATGCCGCTCCTATTCCCAATCCTTTACTTTCTAGAAAAGACTTGAAGGTCTGTTCTATCGTTTCTGAATCAAAGCTTTCAATATTTTGAAGCTCATCAGACCAATCCTGCATTAGCTCTCTGCTATTATCCTTCCATTTTTTTCGAACAGTTTTTTCATCAAAGTCTATTGGCGCAATAAAAAGGTATTGCCCATCTGTAAGAATGTCATTAACAAATGTAGCGCGCTCCTTCATTAAGTCAATTGCTTCTATTAGGTAATCCCTGTCAGCATTTTTTACAAAATCAGGTGTTTTGTTGTCCTCTAAAATTAAATCTGCTAAGACCTCATTCTTGCATGATCTAAGGTATTGCTGGTTGAACCATTTCGCTTTTTCCGGATCATATTTTGCTCCAGCCTTTCCAACTCTTTCCAAACTAAAGGCTTCTATTAATTCGTCCATGTTAAAGTGCTCTTGGTTGGTTCCAGGGTTCCAGCCAAGCAAGGCCAAAATATTGATGAATGCTTCAGGAAAGTAGCCTTTCTCTCTGTAGCCCGAGGAGATTTCATTGCTTTTTGGATCTTTCCATTTTAAAGGAAACACTGGAAACCCAAGTCGGTCACCATCTCTTTTGCTTAGTTTTCCATTTCCGTCAGGCTTCAACAATAAGGGAAGGTGGGCAAACATTGGCATGGTTTCCTCCCATCCAAAAGCTTGGTATAAATAAATGTGAAGTGGGGCAGATGGAAGCCACTCTTCTCCTCGAATAACATGACTAATATTCATAAGGTGATCATCTACAATATTGGCAAGATGATAGGTTGGCATTCCGTCTGACTTGTACAAAACTTTATCGTCTAAGTTGGAAGAGTGAACTAAAACCCAACCCCTTATAATGTCTTGAAACTTTATTTCTTCATTTCGTGGAATTTTAACACGAATGACATAAGGTTCGCCTTTATCTAGTCTACTTTGCACCTCTTCTGCAGAAAGAGATAGCGAGTTTTTCATGTTTTCACGAGTGATCGCATTGTATTGTGGTGCTGCTACTCCAGCCTTTTTCAAGTTTTCTCTCATTTGATCTAGCTCCTCGCTAGTGTCAAATGCATAATAGGCTTTCCCGTCTTTTAAAAGCTGTTCAGCATACTTTCTATAAAGGTCTTGCTCTTTTCTTTCTGATTGTTTGTATGGCCCAAACTCTCCCCCTATTCCTTGCCCTTCATTTGGGTTGATTCCACACCATTTGAGTGCTTCAGCAATGTAACTTTCAGCCCCTTCAACAAATCTCGTTTGATCCGTGTCTTCAATTCGAAGTAAAAAATCTCCTCCGTGTTTTTTCGCAAATAAATAATTGTACAGTGCTGTTCTAACTCCGCCCATGTGCAATGGTCCAGTTGGACTTGGTGCAAATCGAACTCTTACTTTTCTTTCCATGCTATTTAATTAAGGAGCGCAAAGTTAGCCCTTTAAGCCAAATTAGTATTCTAGCACGCGAATAAATCAAGCTGAATGAATAAGTTTGCTTGATAATCTTGACTTTGAATACAAAAACTCCCATATTAAGCAACACCTCTGGCTTGGACTATGAGTTAATTGACTTTGGAAAAAATCGTAAGCTAGAACGTTTTGGATCAGTGATTTTAAACCGGCCTGAAGGAAATGCCAAAAACTCACCTAGTCTTGGCAATTCTATTTGGGAAAAGGCGCATTGGTATTTTTATGAAGAAAAAGGCAAAAAAGGCGTTTGGCATGCAAAGAACAAAGCACCAGAAAATTGGAGTATGGATTTTACATGCAATGGGCAAACTTTAAAATTAAATCTTGAGCTGACCCACTTTAAGCATGTTGGAATTTTTCCAGAACAAGCAGAAAATTGGCACTTCATTAGTCAAATGCTAAAGCAGAACGCTGAGCCGAAGCCAAGTGTACTTAACTTGTTTTCTTATACTGGGATAGCAAGTATAGTGGCGTCAAAATTTGGTGCCGACGTAACGAGTATTGATTCAGTAAAACAAGTTTTGACCTGGGGGAAGTCATGTGCTGAAGAAAACCAAATCACCAACATCAAATGGATCCAAGAAGACGCTAGGGATTATGTTAAGAAGTGCCTGAGAAGGGGGCTTAAGTTTGATGGAATAATAATGGACCCACCAAGCTTTGGGAGAGGCTTGAGTGCTAAGGTTTGGAAAATTGAAGATCACCTTTCTGGCCTCTTGAGCGATGCTATTCAATTGTTAAAGCCAAATAATTCATGGCTTATTTTAAACACCTATTCCCCTCATATTAGCGACACATCAATAGCTCCCCTATTAAAGGACATTGGAAAACCAAAACAAAAGGAACTTGTTAAACTTGGCATTATGTCGCGAAGCCAACAGCAACTTCCATTGGGCTATTTATTAAGGTTCGTTTCTTAATTTATGCTTAATTTTTTGCTCCTATTTTCACTCTAATATGGCCAGTAAAGACCAAGACGTCATAAAAGCATTAGATCGCTTTATCAGGAAATACCATTTCAGTCAGCTGTTAAGGGGCTTAATCTTGTTTCTAAGTTTAAGTCTTGCCTCTTACTTATTATTTGTTGTTCTTGAACATTATGGTCGTTTTAACGGGGCAATCCGCGCCAGTTTTTTTTACCTGTACTGCCTACAGACTGTTTTAATATTTATTTTCTACCTCTTTAAACCATTCATTGCTCTGCTTAAGGTTGGAAAAGAAATAAGTCATCAAAAAGCGGCAAAATTAATCGGTGAATTTTTTCCTGAAGTAGATGATAAATTGCTTAATCTATTGCAATTAAAGTCCAGTCAATCATCTGAAGCGGCTTCGCTAATCGAAGCAAGTATAAAACAAAAGTCAGCGCTACTTTCACCTATTTCGTTTCCAAAAGCGGTAGTATTAAGCAACAATAGTAGATACCTAAAGTATCTTGCCATTCCACTTATTTTCTTCTTAGCTCTTTTGTTTTATTCTCCAGAAATATTAAGTGAAAGCACATCTAGAATTGTTCAGTATCAAGATAATTTTTCTAAACCTGCTTTATTTACCTTCCACTTAGAAAACAAGTCATTAAGTGTAATAAAAAATGAAGACTATAAAATTCATTTGTCATTGGAGGGGGACATCACACCTTCTCAGGTTTATGTGAACATTAATGGAAGCGATTTTTTAATGCGTAAAGGGGACAATGGCCACTTTAGTTATCAGGTGAGTCGGGTTCAATCAAGCATAAATTTTGCATTCCAGGCGCTAGGTGAGCGTTCTGGAGCTTATGAGCTTAGTGTTGTTCCAAAACCATTGGTGCTTGACATTAAATCAAATTTAACTTTTCCAAAGTACTTGAAGCTAAAAGACAAATCTCTGAACGAGGCAGGAGATTTAAGGGTGCCAGAGGGGACACTAATTGGTTGGTTTGTTAAAACAGAGGCTACCGAAGATCTTCAAATTAGAATTGAAGACATTGTTTATCAAATGGACAGAAAGTCAAAAGATTTATTTTTTCATAAAAAGAAAGCAGTCTCCAATTTTGATTATGATTTATCAGGAAAAAACGAACAATTAAATTTTATTGATACTCTTTTCTATTCTGTTGAAGTAATTCCCGATCTGCGGCCCCAAATAGAAACTCAATCTGTTGTGGACTCTTTGAATCCTAAGCTGCTTTATGTGAATGGAATGGTGAAAGATGACCATGGTTTCAAGGAACTCTATTTTCATGCGCAGCACCTAAATGAAGAGAAAGAAATAATAGGTCACCAAAAAGAACTAATTCCCATTAACCTTAATTCTAGTCAAACCTCTTTCTTTTTTCCAATAAACAAATCACTTTTCGACTTGGCGAAAAACGAAAGCATGGTGTATTATTTTGAAATTTGGGACAATGATGGGGTGAATGGCTCAAAATCAAGAAAAAGCATATCAGAAAACATTAGTCCACCTTCTCAATTGGCCATTAAAGAAGAGGGAGAAGAAAGAAATGATGACATCAAAGAAAAATTAAAAGACGGAATTGACCTAGCTAGAGACATTCGAAACGAAATGGAGCGTTTGAAAGAGAAAATGCTTGACAAAAAAACCATTGGATTTCAAGAAAAGCAGCAAATAGAAAAACTATTACAAAAACAACAATCTCTAGAGCAAACAATGGACGAGTTGAAGCAGTCTGGTGAAAAGAATTTACAATTGAATAAAGAAAGCCAGCAATTTGATGAGTCACTAATGAAGAAGCAAGAGCAGCTTCAAGCGCTATTTGAACAAGTAATGGACGAAAAGACCAGGCAGATGTTGAAGGAGATGCAAGAGCTTATGAAGGAGATGAACAAGGACGGTGTTCAAGAAGCGATTGAAAAAATGGACTTGAACAATGATGAACTTGAGAATGAATTGGATAGAAATCTAGAGTTGTTTAAACAGCTAGAGATTGAACAGAAGCTAGACTTTGCAAAAGAGCAGCTTGAAGAGCTAAAGGAAAAACAGAAAGAGCTTCAAGAAAAAACTAGCGATAAAAAAGAGGGTGCGGAGGAACTGAAAAAAGAGCAAGATGAAATTGCTAAAGATTTTGAAGAGCTTGAAAAAACCATTGAAGAAATCAATAAAGACAACAAAGAGCTTGAAGAACCCCTTCAGGTTCCAGAGACCAATTCCCTTGAAGAGGCCATAAAAAAAGACATGAAAAAAAGTGCTGAAGAGTTGGGGAAAAAGAATAGAAAAAATTCTAAGAAAAGCCAAGAGGAAGCTCAAGATAAAATGGAACAGTTGTCTGATCAACTAGAAAGTTTGTCAATGCAAATGGGAGGCTCTTCTCCACAGGAAGATTTGGAAAACATAAGAGCATTATTGGAAAACATTATTCAGTTGTCTTTCGACCAAGAGCAGGTAATGCTTGATTTAAAATCCACAAAGACCGAAGACCCCGCCTATGTGGAGCTGGCTCAGATTCAAAAAAAGTTAAAGGATGATGCACAAATTGTTAAAGATTCTCTTTTTGCATTAAGTAAGCGGGTTTTGCAATTACAAGCTCCAGTAAATAGAGAGATATCAAAAATCAATTTCAACATGGACAAAGCCATTGGGGAACTTGAGGAAAGAAAAACTTCCATGGCCAATAACCGACAGCAATTGGCCATGACATCAATGAATAATCTAGCTTTAATGCTTGATGAGGCGGTGCAGAAAATGATGCAATCTGGGAATGGAAAATGCAAAAAACCAGGGAATGGTAAGCCATCTTCAAGCAGCATGAAATCAATGCAGCAATCCTTGAACAAACAAATGAATGCTCTTAAAAAGTCACTTGAGAAAGGAAAGTCGCCGGGTGGAAAAAAGGGAAAAGGCCAGAAAAGTGGAGGCCAAAGCAAGCAACTTGTTAAAATGGCAGCGAAACAAGCTGCAATAAGAGAAGCGCTTCAAAACATGCAAGATGGCATGAAGGAAGGAAATGAAGGCGGAAAGTCTGGACTGAAAAAGATCGGCGACTTAATGGAACAAACCGAAACCGACTTGGTGAATAAACAAATTAGTCATCAAACGATACTTAGGCAACAACAAATTTTAACCAGATTACTGGAGGTTGAAAAGGCAGAACGAGAGAGGGAAAAAGAAAAAAAGAGAAAAGCCACTGAATTTCAAGGAGAAAGTATTGGAAACCAAAAGTTATTTTTAGAGTATAAGCAACGAAAAGAAAGAGAAATTGAATTTTTACAAACAATTCCTCCTAACTTTAACCCTTTCTACAAAAAGAAAGTAAGCGAGTACTTTAACAAGATTAACCAATGATGGCAAGCGCACAAATTCAAAAGCACCAGATCCCCTCCAACATGGAAGGTCTCTCTTTGGTTGAGCGCCTAATTGAAGACATTCGCACTTTTTATAAGATCCCAGAAGAACTGTACGGAAACATTTTAGTTTCTGTAACTGAGGCCATTAACAATGCAATTCGACACGGAAACAAATTTGATGAAAACAAATCTGTTCATTTTAGCTTTGAACAATCAGACGATGCCTATATCTTTCAAATCAAAGACGAAGGCCCAGGCTTTGACTTCCTTCATGTGCCAGACCCCACTCATCCTGATAATTTAGAAAAACCAGATGGTCGAGGAATTTTCATCATGGATAGCTTAGCAGATGAGGTTAATTTTACAGAGGAGGGTCGAATGGTTGAAATAAAATTTAATCGCCAATCTTCTGTTGGAAACAATTAATTTTTTTTCAGAAGACACTGATTTTCAATTGAGTAGTCCAAAATCTGCAAATTTGTGGATTAAAAACTCCATACAAGAAGAAGGCAAAAAGTGTGGTGACCTGAACATAATATTTTGCTCTGACACTTTCTTATTGAATCTAAACATAGACTATTTAAATCACGACACTTACACTGACATCATCACATTTGACTGGTCTGAAAACCAAACAATTTCTGGAGAATTATACATCAGCATTGAAAGAGTTAAAGAGAATGCAATCTTACTCCGCAAAACATTTGAGGAAGAATTGAATAGGGTTATGATTCATGGTGTACTTCATTTAATGGGTTATGCCGACAAAAGTCCATCTGATCTAAGCACAATGAGGGCTAAAGAGGATTTTTATTTAGCTTTGCAGCCATAAACCGCAAGGTTTCACGTGAAACATTAGACATGGAAAAGGAATACGATGTTATAGTTGTTGGAGGAGGACACGCAGGTTGCGAAGCAACTGTAGCTGCAGCAAAGTCTGGAAGCAGGCGTTCTGTTGATCACAATGAACATGGGGACGATAGCTCAAATGTCTTGCAATCCTGCAATGGGAGGAGTAGCAAAAGGCCAAATAGTTAGAGAAATCGACGCTTTAGGAGGTTACAGTGGAATTGTCTCCGACAAAACGGCAATACAGTTTAGGATGCTAAACCGATCTAAGGGTCCAGCTATGTGGAGCCCAAGAGTTCAAAGTGACAGATGGTTGTTTGCGCAAGAATGGAGAATCATGCTGGAACAAACTCAGGGCGTTGATTTTTGGCAAGATACAGTTGTAGAAATAATTGAAAAAAAACGGAAAAGCTGTAGGTGTAAAAACAGCATTAGGCATTCAGGTTTCAGCCAAGGCAGTTGTCTTAACAAATGGAACATTTTTAAATGGTTTAATACACATAGGCCAACAAAATTTTGGCGGAGGTAGAGCTGCGGAAAGGAATTCGACAGGAATAACCGAGCAATTAATTTCTTTAGGTTTTGATCATGGTAGAATGAAAACGGGAACCCCTCCTAGAGTTGATGCAAGATCTTTGGATTTTAGTCAAATGGAGGAGCAAAAGGGTGACGAAAACCCAAGCAAATTTTCATTCACTAACACCAAGTCTCTACAAAAACAATTGAGTTGCCACATCACCTATACCAACCAAACTGTTCATGATATACTTAAGACAGGACTAGATAGAAGTCCGATGTTTTCTGGATCCATAGAAGGGACAGGACCAAGATATTGCCCTTCAATAGAAGAGAAAATAGACCGCTTTGCAGACAAAGAGCGACATCAAATATTTGTAGAACCAGAAGGTTGGGATACTGTTGAAATTTATGTTAACGGGTTTTCCACTTCTTTGCCATTAGACATACAAGTAAAAGCGATTCAGCAAGTAAAAGGTTTTGAAAAAGCTAAACTTTTTCGACCAGGTTATGCGATAGAATACGATTATTTCCCACCTACACAGTTAAAGCATAGTCTTGAAACAAAACTCATAAAGAACTTGTATTTTGCAGGACAAATCAATGGCACAACTGGCTATGAAGAGGCGGGTGGACAAGGATTTATGGCCGGCTTAAATGCAAGCCTAAAAACACAAAACAAGGAACAGCTAATTCTAGGTCGGGATCAGGCGTATATTGGAGTGCTCATAGATGACCTGATTACCAAAGGAACTAAAGAGCCATACAGAATGTTTACCTCTAGAGCCGAGTATAGAATTTTATTAAGGCAAGACAATGCCGATTTAAGGCTTAGTCCTATTGCACATTCTTTAGGCTTAATAACAGATAGCCAAATGGAAAGGGTAAGTCAAAAAACAAAAAATACTGAGGCAATAATAAAACAACTTCAAGAATCTAGCATTAGCCCAGAAGAAGCAAACCCATTTCTTAAAGAAGTAAACACAAGCCCAATTAAACAAAAGGTAAAACTCTCAAGTTTGATTGCGAGACCCCAGGTAAGCCTAGAGTCGTTTATCGAACACAATGACGGTCTAAAAGAAAGTAATTTTGAAAAGGATGCACTTGAACAGGCGGAAATTAAAATAAAATATAGCGGTTATATCGACAGAGAAAAAGAAACAGCTCAAAAATTAAGTCGCTTAGAAAATGTAAAAATTAAAGACAATTTTAACTTTCATGCCTTAACATCTATATCTGCAGAAGCAAGGGAAAAATTAAGCGAAATCAAACCAAGAACAATAGGACAAGCATCTAGAATTAGTGGTGTTTCTCCTTCCGACATTTCTGTATTATTAATCCACTTTGGACGATAGTTCCACGTGAAACAACCCAAATGAAACATTACGAAGAGTGCCCAATTTGTAAAGGAACCGAAAGCAAGGAGCTAAGGACATGCAAAGACAACACTGGAAGCAAAGAAACATTTTCCATCGTTGCTTGCCCAGACTGCGGCTTTGAATACACCAACCCAATTCCTTTAGAAGATCAAATTGGAAAATATTATGAATCCGAGGAGTACGTCTCCCACAGCAACACCTCCAAGGGGGTGATTAACTCCTTGTACCAACTGGTAAGAGCTTATACTTTAAAACAAAAACTAAGGCTGATTAACAAAAACACACTCGGCAAAAAACTACTCGATATTGGTTGCGGAACCGGGGAGTTTCTAAATATTTGCTCCAAAAACGGATACAACACTTTGGGGGTTGAACCCTCTAATGAAGCAAGAAAACAAGCCATAGAAAACTTTAAGCTGAATGTTATTGAGGAGCAAGAAATGGACGAAATTGAGGCAGATAGCTTTGACGTAATAAGTATGTGGCATGTACTAGAACATGTTTATCATTTAAACAAAAGGGTAGAAGAAATTTATCGAATATTAAAGCCAGGAGGGAAATTAATTGTTGCAGTTCCCAATAGAACAAGTTTCGATGCGCTCTACTATCAGCAGTATTGGGCAGCATATGACCTTCCCAGACACCTTTATCACTATTCTCCTGAAAACATTAAAACTTTGTTTAGTAATCACAATTTTAAACTCACTCAAATCTTGCCAATGAAATTTGACTCATACTATGTAAGTATGTTGAGTGAAAAATACAAAAATCAAAAGTCGGGCCTTTTCAATGCAATCAGAATTGGATGGCTTTCCAATTTTAAAGCTTTTCTGAAAAAGGACAACTCTTACTCCTCACAAATATATATTTTAGAAAAACTGAAAAGGTAGCGGATTTAAAGCTGCCTGATTGGTTTTCCCTTGTTTGTGGGGAAATATCTGAAAAATCAAAATAAAAGCCTTAGGTTGCGTCTAAGGGCTAGGAAAATCGCAAGGTTTAATGGGAAATTTGTGACTCCGGAAGGATTCGAACCCTCAACCATCAGAGCCGAAATCTGATATTCTATCCAGTTGAACTACGGAGCCAATTAGAGCTGCAAATATAATTTTAATTGGGCAATAAATTAATGACCTTTGTGTTAATGATTGCCATGAATAAACTACTTTCCTTACTTCTATTTATTTGCATTTCCTTTAGCGTTCAAGCGCAACTGAAACCCATTGGTAGTTGGACAGATCACCTTCCCTACAAAACAGGCTCTTCCATTACCACCGACGGTGTTCGAGTTTTTGTTGGTACAGAAACTGGTATGTTTTCATATAGCACTCAGGACCAGTCAATTGAGCGATCCTCCAAAGTCAATATACTCAACGACATCAACATCAAAAAGCTCAAGTACAACCACCACAACGGAGTACTTTTAATCGTTTATACAAATGGAAACATCGATCTCCTCCAAGGAGGCCAAATTTCTAACATCCCTTTCGTAAAGTCGAAACAGGAAATAACCAACAAGGAAATCAACGAAATCTTCTTCATCGGTCCAACCGCATATCTCTCTTTTGGTTTTGGGATTGTTGAGTTAGACACTGACAAAAAAGAAATAACAGACACCTATCAGTTTGGTCCAAATGGGACAGAAATAAACGTAAACTCAAGTTTGGTTCTTGGAAACACCGTTTATGCAGGAACAGATAAAGGTTTCTATTTTGCCAACACAAATAGCAATCTTTTAGATTTTAACGCCTGGACTAAAAGCAGTTTTAAGCCTAATGACAGGGTGAAAAAACTGTTTGAAATTAACGGCGCAATCTACTCTGTTTTTGACACACCTGTTTTAGACAGCGACAGCGTTTATCAAATCAATTCTAACCCAAAAATTGCCATTAACCAGTTGAGCGGTACCGACTTCATTTCTCTTTTTATTGTTCAAGGGGGTGGTACTAACGAACTCTTATACCTGCAAAAAAACAAGGTATCACGCTTCGACCTAAACCTTAGTTTAACGAGTAGCTTTCCAAGGCAAAACTTCAAAGTTGTGGGCGCTGTTGCAACCAACAACAACGAACTATACATTGCCGATGATTTTGCCCCTCTCTTCCGGTATAAGGCCAATTCATTGTTGGCAACCATCAAGCCAAACGGTCCTTTTGAAAAAGGCACATTTGATATCGCCGTGTCCGAAACAGGCACACTATGGGCGGTTCCTGGTGGATTTGATGGCGCCTATAACAGTACGTTTAATAGTGGGAGAATTTATAAGTTAAAAGATGGGACTTGGACTAGCTATAAAGATTTCTCTTCTCCATCGCTCAGTGGAAAATTTGACATTATGTCAATAGAAATTAATCCATTAAACGAAAATGACGTCTATTTCGGAACTTTTGGAACAGGCCTAATTCAACATCTAGACGCACCCCCCTTTATCACTCTTAACGACAACAATTCTAGCTTGCAGCAGCGGCAAGATGTCGTTTGGAATTGGATCGGTGCACCTGGCGTTAAATTCGATGAAAACAATAACCTTTGGGTTACTAATTCATATACCACCAATTGTCTTTCAGCGCGGATCAATAATGTTTGGTATCGATATAACTTTACGGGCGGGATAAAGGCTTCTACAGCAATTACTGAGTTGTTAATTACTCAGTCGGGAAACAAGTGGATTGCACTTCCACGAGACAATGCAATATTGGTTTTTGACGATAACAATACTCCAACAGTTGGTGGGGATGATAGGGCGATAATATTAAGTTCAGAAGAAGGTGCAGGTAACATTCCTGGCATTGTGGGAATAACAATGGAGCTTGATTTAGATGGCCAAGTTTGGATCGGAACAACTGATGGTGTGGCCGTTTTTTATAATCCTGACAATGTTTTTGAAGATGGTAAAAGAGATGCTCAAAGAGTATTATTAGAAGGCGGGGAAAATGTAGAAATTTTATTGGCCGGTACAACAATTAAAGACATCGAAGTAGATGGAGCAAACCGAAAATGGATTGCAACTGAAGGTGCCGGAGTGTACTTGTTGTCAGAAGATGGGAAAGAAGAAATTCTTCACTACACAGAAGACAATAGCCCCTTGTTTTCTAATTCTGTATTTACAATAGAAATTGATCAAAACTCAGGTGAAGTTTATTTTGGAACTGCAAACGGAATTATTTCTTATAGAGGTGAGGCAACTAATGGCAAGGAGAATTTCTCAGAGATTAAAATTTTTCCAAACCCCGTCCGTGAAAATTATACAGGTCCAATAGCTATTAGTGGCCTAATGAGCGATACGCGTGTGAAAATTACAGACATAAATGGTCTCTTAGTAAATGAGCTAAGATCAAAAGGTGGCCAAGCAATTTGGGACGGAACAACTTTTACCGGAGAAAGAGCAAAAACAGGTGTCTATTTAATTTTTAATAGCGCTGAAAACGAGAATCAAAGCCTTAAAACTGCAGTAGGCAAACTATTACTAGTAAACTGATGCCACAAAGATTTGATGGCATAGTAATTCGTTCAATACCTTATTCCGAAAAATCCATAATTGCCACCGTTTATACAGCAAGCAGAGGTAGGATTTCCATTATCTGCAACACCGGCTCAAAAAAAAGCAAAACCAAATTGTTTCTTCAAGCCTTTTGCAAAATTAATTTTCAGGCTAAAGAGGGAAAGGGTGGTCTGTTAAGGGCAAGTGACTTTCAATTTTCAGGAGGAAAAACCCCAATGTTAACAGACGTTAGAAAAAATGCTATTCGTTTTTTTCTTGCAGAATTTCTTCAGCATGTCATTGTTGAAGAAGAAGAAAACAATACACTTTTTCAATTTTTAAGCATGCAACATGAAGCCTTAGAGGTGGAAGAGTATAATGAAAATTATCTTTTATTTTTCATGGTAAACCTTTTCCCAATTCTTGGAATTCAACCAAATGCAGAGGAGAAAGGGGATTACTTTGATCTTCAAGAGGGGGCTTTTTCTGTTGCCGCCAAACATGGATCAGAAACCTTAAACACAAATGAAACTAGGCTTTTTAGATTGCTTCTTTCTAGCGAATTTGCGTTTAATCGACAAGAAAGAAAGCAGCTTCTCGTGGCTATTTTAAACTTTTTCAGACTTCAACTAGGAATTCAACTACAGCTTAAGTCGCTGGCTGTGTTGGAATCCATTTTTGAATAGATGTACTATTTCGGTGCCAGTTTAATGGTTTTCAAAATTGCTTCAATCTCTCGAAGATATTCTCTTTTGTTGAATTTTGGCGCGTAAACAAACCCATCCAATTCAATGACTTTCATGTTGACCTCATCCACTAAAGTGTAATGTAAAAAGGGTCCTCCCATAAAGTCGTTTTCCATCTTCCATAAGCCCCTATATTCCATGGCATAGATGCCTGCCATGTTTAGCTCTTTGTTGTCGGGCTTGTATTCGTCGTATACCTTTACGTAGGAACCCTGTCTGGCTCCTTTTATCATCTTTTTGGTAAACTTGTTTCTTTGGCTAATCATTTCACTGCTTGTAAAAACACTATCGCTTTGATAGTTCCGCAAACTACAAAATAGTGTTTGCATCACCTGGTGCTCTCCCACCTTCATTTCTTTTTTTATCCAAAATCCATCCCTTAAGCTGTCCATTAAGGCATAACTTGGAGGTAAATCTATTGAGAGCTGGTATTTTTTTATCAATTCTGATTTAAGGTCTTTTTGAACCTTTACTCGGTGTTGATTTTGGAGTCTTTTTATCTCTTCCTCATTAAAATAGTCTCGTATGGTTTGACTGTTTTTCCTTAAAATTCTACTTGCTGTTTCATCATCAGGCGCATAAAGCTGAATTAGTAATTGTCCTTTCGCCCAAACGTCCTTTACGATTTTTAGGTCAACCTTATGGCTTGCTTTAATGTTTAGCTTGAAAATGTTTCTTCCCCGTTTTAGTATCGATTTAAATGCCCCTGGACTAACAGTAGACATTCTAAACTGTGTTTCCATTTGAGGCAAACCAACTTGTGGTGCTAAAAAAATTTCTCGTATTGCTCTTCCTGTTTCATGGTTTTCGAAACTGGTATCGACTACGACCAATACCTCTCCATATTTTCCAGAGATTGGTGGCAAGATTTTCTCACGCTCGTTCAATCCATCGCAGGCCAAGAAAAAGAATATCGCTGTTAAGTATAAAAGAAATTGTTTAAGCTTTTTCATTCTAGCTTATTTCTTTCACTTTAATTCTCATTCCTGGTTTTAAACGCTTAAAGTTTAAATTGCTATTAAGGCGTTTTAAATCATTAACAGAAGTGTTATTGTATATCTTGGCAATGTCCCATAATGTATCGCCTCTTCTAACTGTATGAACCTTAAACTTCCCCTTGCTTTCTAAATTTGCTGTGGCAGTTGTTGTTTGTTTCTTCTTTGATGGAGCTTTTCTTGTAGTGTAAACAACAAGCTTGTCGCCAGGGTTTATCCTAGTGCTTCTTCTGTTGTTCCAACGCATAAGGTCGCTCACTCTTACCCTGTATCGATTTGCAATGGAACCCAAAAACTCACCACTTCTAACTGTATGGGTTATGCTTGGTGGCAATAATGCTTTTTTCTTCACCCCACGAATGCTGTCTTTTATTTCTTTTTGTTGAATGTCAGCATAAATTTTTGACTCATTGCTTAAGTATACTGCCACGCTTTTTGGGGGAAGGCAAATGGTGCTACCGCTTTCATTTGCGGGAACGTAAGCTAATTTATACCTTGGATTTAAAAATTTGATTTGCTCTTCACTGATTTTAAGGTAGTTTGAAAGTTGTGAAAAATGAATTGCTTTATTGGTGTGGATGGTGTCCTTTAAATAAGCAAACTGGTATTTATTGCTTGGCAATAAGTTGTGTTCCTCGCTATAATTCATCATGTAATTCACAGCAATGAAAGCAGGAACATAACCCCTTGTTTCTCTTGGAAGAAATGCTCTTATTTCCCAATAGTTCTTTTTCCCTCCAGAACGTCGTATCGCTTTGTTTACGTTTCCAGGTCCACTGTTATAGGCAGCAAGAACTAGCGGCCAATCTCCATACAATTGATAAAGGTCTTTTAGGTATCTGCAAGCTGCATCGGTAGCGAGGTAGGGGTCCATCCTGTCGTCTGTGTATGAATCAACCTTTAAGCCATACATTTTACCTGTTCTGTACATGAATTGCCACAAACCTTGCGCGCCAACCCTAGATCTAGCCCCTGGGTTCAATGCCGATTCTACAACCGCTAAATGTTTCAACTCTAAAGGAAGTTGATGTCTATCTAGGGCCTCCTCAATCATTGGGTAGTAGATGGCTTGAAGCCCTAAGACCTCTTGGCTTAATTTCCTTTTTTTGTTAACATAAAGGTTGATGAACGCCCTGACATGTTGATTGTAATTCAGCTGAAAAGGAGATTGAGCGTCTAGTCTTTTCAATCGTAATGCTAGTATTGAATCATTTGGCAATGGCTCTGGTGCCGACAAACTATCTTCATTGGCGTACTCTATTTCTTCCCCAACTAGGCTGCTTAAATACTTGTGGTTCAATGCGCTATCTATCATTGCCAAGACAGCATCATCTTTATCAATGATAAGAGTTGAGTCTTTTTGGTGCTCGGTTGCAGAAATAATAAAGGAAAAACAGACAAAAACAATTGTAATGCTCGCTGTAAGAAAATGTTTCATAAATAGGTATCTAGTTTGCTTGTGTAGCTTAAAACGAAGATCCTTATTATTGATTGTGCTTCTCTAATAAACTTATTGACTTATTAACTCAGTCTTGTTTATTACCTCATGTGAAAATGAAAGCAATTCTTGTTCTTTAAAATGAGGAGCCATCACCTGGACTCCAAATGCTTCGTCCTTTTCTGTTTTTCCTAAAGGAAGAGAAATGGCTGGTATTCCCGCTAGGTTTGCTTGAACCGTAAAAATGTCTTCTAAGTACATTTTAATTGGGTCTTCTGTTTGTGACTTCAAATCAAATGCTGGGTGTGGTGTAGTTGGAGAAATAATAAAATCGTAATTCTCAAAAATTTCCTCGGTCTTTTCTTTAATCAACCTTCTTACTTTTTGGGCCTTGCTGTAATATGCATCGTAATATCCAGCGCTTAAAACATATGTCCCAAGCATGATTCTTCTTCTTACCTCTTCTCCAAAACCCTCTGACCTTGATTTCAAATAAGTGGATGCCAAATCACTTGCGTTTTTACTTCTGTATCCAAAGTGAATTCCATCATATCTCGCCAAGTTAGATGAAGCCTCTGCCGTGGTTAACACATAATAGCTAGGAACCATGTGGTCTAAAAACTCAAAATCGACTTCCTCTAAAGTATGGCCTTGACTTTTTAAGTTCTCAATAATAGAAGTTGTTCTCTTTTTTACCTCTTGGTGAAGTGCTTTGTGATTAATATAACAGTTTAAGTAGGCTATTTTTTTCGGCTTTCCCCCACCTTTTAATCCCTGAAGATAGTCCGGTACTTCTCTTTTGCTTAAAGTTGAGTCGTAGTTGTCGGGGCCAGAGATTACCTGCATTATAGATGCAATGTCTTCAATGTTTTTTGCAAATGGTCCAATTTGATCAAATGAAGAGGCGTATGCAATAAGACCGTGTCTGGAAACCCTTCCATAGCTTGGTTTAAATCCAATAACATTGCAAAAGGATGCTGGCTGCCTAATGGAACCGCCGGTATCTGACCCAAGAGAGGCAACACACAAGTTTGCCAAAACAGAGGCCGCTGCACCGCCACTGGAACCTCCTGGAACTTTTTCTGGAAACTCTGGATGAACAACAGGGCCGAAAGCAGAGTTTTCATTTGAACTTCCCATTGCAAATTCATCACAATTTGTTCTACCAATAATAAATTGCTCCTTCAGCAACTAATCGTTCAACTACAGTTGACGAATAAATGGATTCAAACCCTTCTAATATTTTCGAACTAGCTGAAACATTGTGGCCTTTATAGCAAATGTTGTCTTTTATAGAAATGACCATTCCAGCCAAAGAGCCAGCGCAATTTTTTTCAATTGTCAGATCTACCTTCTTTGCTTGTTCCCTTGCAGATTCATAAAAAACTTCTAAAAAAATATTTAGTTTTTTATTTTCTTCGATTCGCTTAAAATAACTTTCTAGCAATTCGCTACAGGAGAATTCTTTACGGTGTAGAGCAATTAATTGCTCTTGGTGAGACTTGTGTAGATTCACTTTGGCTTTACTTCTTTTTTTTCTTCCTCAGACTCTTCTTCCTTAGAAGCGTCCTTAAATTCTTTTATTCCTTTGCCAACACCCTTCATTAATTCTGGGATTTTTCTTGCACCAAACAATAAAACCAAAACTAGAATAATTAAGATAATTTGCTGTGGTCCAAACATCCCCGCTTCAAACAAATACGTAATGCTCCATAATTTCGAAAATTTTAATCAAAATTAGTCATTTTAATCAGCAAAGCTAGACCCTTCTCTTTGGTATGAATAACTTTGTGATATGGCTTAAACAGGTTGATTTCATTATCGTGGGCCAAGGACTTGCTGGTAGCATCTTTGCTTATCAATGCATAAAAAAGGGAAACAGCTTTATTGTTGTTGATCCCGGTCACAAAAAAAGCAGTTCATATGTAGCTGCTGGATTGATGAACCCGTTGGTTTTAAAAAGAATAACAAAAACATGGAGAGCCAAAAGAGTTTTCTGCATATAACCCTGACTTTTATAAAGAACTAAATCGGTTTTTAAACAAAGAAGTGTATCGTCCAGTGGATTTATTTAAGCTTATTTCTTCAAGCGATGAGAAGCTTTTTTGGAAAACACGATATCAAAAAGAAGACCTCTCACGGTTCATGGAAGAAGATCTAATTGAGGCGAAAAATTCATGGTTAATAAGCGGCAATTGTAGCTATGGAAAAGTTTTAGGCGCAGCGCAGCTAGATTTAAAAAGCTTTCTTGGTGCCTTTAGAGAGTACCTCAACAAAAACAAGCTATTAAAAGAAGAGGCCTTTTGCTATTCTGATCTTGAAAATGATGACTCATATTGTCGGTACAAAAGCACAAGGGCGAAGAAAATAGTTTTTTGCGAAGGCGCGAACATTATCAATAACCCTTATTTCAAAAACATCCCGATGAGCCTCAATAAGGGGGAGTTGCTCACAATAGAATCTAAGGATATCGCCATTGATTTTGTGCTTCAAAAAAAAGGAATGCTTCTTCCTTTGGGCGATAATAAGTATAAGTTTGGGGCTACTTATGCCTGGAAATGGGAAGATCTTACTGCTAGCAGCGAAAAAAGGGAAGAACTAGAACTTGCTTTGCGATCCTATTTAAAATGCGATTATACGGTGTTGGGTCAAGAAACTGGAATTCGTCCGTCGGTAAAAAACAGGAGACCTATTTTGGGAGGACATCCAGAACACAAAAACTATATTGTTTTTAATGGTCTAGGGTCTAGAGGCTGCAGTTTGGCGCCTATGTTGTCTGAAGATCTTCTAGCTTTTCTAAACTCAGGAAAAGCATTAAGCGAAGAGGTCGCGGTTGAAAGGTATTTTCCTTAAGCAAGATTAATTCTACCGTAAAGTTCCTCCTTAAATGAACCTCCAATAGGAATAAGCTGTTCGTAGTCTTCTAGTTGTACTAAAGAGCCTTCTATTGTTTTTATCTTGTTGAGGTTAATGATAAAGGAACGGTGCACGCGTATGAAAGTTTCTGTGGGCAATTTCTTCTCTAAATCCTTCATTGTTGAGTGGATAACGTACTTTTCGTGCTTGGAGTGGATGGTAACGTAGTCCTTAAGCGCTTCAACAAAATATATGTTTTCATTGGAAACCTTTATGAGTTTTGAGTTTGATTTCACATATAAATAGTCATTCAAACTATCCATGTTTTGTCTTTTTAAACTCTTTTCATAAGCATCAGCTTGTTCTTTGTTTTTCTGAAACTTATACAAAGCCATTTCTAGAGAAGCCTTTAAGTCTATTTCTTTAAATGGTTTTATAACATAGCCATAGGGCTCCATTACTTTCGCCTTGCTAATTGTTTTTTCGTCTGCGTAGGCAGTTAAAAAAACGATTGGGATGTTGTGCCTTTTTTTGATTTCTGCCGCCGTCTCTATGCCCGTGATATCACCAGCCAACATGATGTCCATTAAAATCAAGTCTGGAACCTCTTCTTCAAGAGATAAAAGAGCCTGTTCTCCTTTTGAGAAAATGCTAAGCACGTGGTAATTTAATCGCTTAAGGCATCCTGCAATGTCCTTTGCTACAATTGCCTCGTCTTCTACAATTAATATTTTTTTGTTTTCCATTAATCTCCTCGATTAAACCGAATGTTAAACTCGGTTCCTTTGCCATTTATCAAATTGATGTTTCCTTCTAATTGCTCAACTAGTGTATTTACAAGCTGAAGTCCTAAAGACTCTGTTTCCCTAAAGTTTAATTGTTCGGGAAAACCTACTCCATTGTCAATTATAGAAAGGCAAATTTCATTTTTTTCTTCCTTTAACTGCACCTTAATTGCACCTTCTTTTCTTCCTTTAAAAGCATATTTTAGGCAATTCGAAATTAATTCATTTAAAATTAGTCCGCAAGGAATTGCTTCGTCTAAATTTAAATAGAGTTCTTCTGTGTCAAAGAGCAATTCAACATTTTGCTCTTTCTGTGCATAAGACCCTACAATATTCTCTGCTAAATTATTTATGTAATTCGAGAAAGAGATTTTTGAAAAGTCTTTGGTTGTGTATAGCTTCTCGTGAATTAATGCCATAGATCTAATTCTATTTTGGCTTTCGCTTAAGAGGCTTCTTGTTTTCTCGTCATCAATGTAGGTGCTTTGTAGGCTCAAAATACTAGAAACTACTTGCAAATTATTTTTTACCCGATGGTGTACTTCTTTTAAAAGAATCTCCTTTTCTTTTAATTGGCTTTTTAATATTTGATTAAATCGCTCTGTGGATTTAACCAATTCCTCCGCTTCTTCATATTTTCTTTTATCTGAAATGTCGATAAAGGATATTTGAAGGCTTTTTTTATTCTCAAAGTCAACCAAAATCGGCTTTGCTTCTACATCTACGGTTTCGCCATTTTTCTTTTTGATTCTGTATTCTGAAAAAGGAATTTCCTCTTCTAAAATCTTTTCGAACAAAAAGCTGTAGAGATTAATGTCTTTTTCAAAAACTAGCTTTTTTGTGTCCAGGCCAATCATTTCTTGCTGTGAATTATACCCCATAACTTTTGAAGCCATTTCGTTGGCAAAAACCAGTTTGTCTTTTCTCATTATTATTATGCCAAATGACGATGAATCAATGAGTTGTTTGTGCTTTTTTTCACTTTCTTTTAACTGCTCTTGAACATAAACCAGCTCTGTAATGTCAAAAACTGATCCTTCATAATATTGAAATTCATTGTTTTCGTCGAAAATTGAAGATACGTTTAACAATACATTGATAATGCTTCCATCTGTTCTTTTCAGAATTAGTCGCTCTCCAACTAAAAATTTATTTTTATGACGTTTCTCTAAAAAACGTTCTCTTTCTTCGTCGTTGACGTAGAACTTTTTTGCATTTATTAACTCGCTGTTTTGCTCCTCTTTTGCAAAACCAAGTGTTTTGGCAAATGCGGAATTGTATTCTAAAATTTCTCCGTTTCTTGCTGTCCTATATACTCCTGCAAGGTTTCTTTCGAAAAGATGTCGATACCTTCTTTCTTTCTCTTCTAGTTGTTTTTCATAATTGTACGATTCAGAAACATCTCTCCCGCTGGCCATTAAAATGTTTTTTCCTCTATAAACTCCTTTTCTTAAAATCAATTCTTTTGGAAAAATTTCTCCGTTCTTTTTAATGCTCCACCATAAAACCTTTACTTGCTTTCCCTTCCACGCCAACTCAAGTTGTTTAAAAATATAAGACAAATCGTTAAGATCTGGAGCAGAAAACATGTCTGGAGCTCTACCTAAAATTTCTTCTTTTGTGTACCCATATTTATTAATGACTGATTGGTTAACATCGACAAATACTGTGTTTTCATCCAGGATGTATAATAAATCATTTGAGTTATTAAACAGATCTCTATAGCTTTTTTCAGAAATAGCTAATTCTTGTTGGGCTTGTAATATTGAACTTATATCTACAATTTGAGCAAAAATCAATTCTGGTTCATCTCTACTGTCTTTTTGAATTGTCATTTTTAACAATGTGTGTATTTCTCGCCCGTCTTTTTTGAGATATCTCTTTTCAATTTCCCCAATTTGTTTCTTTCCCGCTAATAATTCTTGAATAAGATTTTCTTTGTTTTCTGCATCATCTGGAAAAGAAAAAGAAAGGAACTTTTCTCCTATTAACTCTTCGTAATTATACCCCAACATGTTGGTAAATGCCCTATTTGTATTAATAATTACTCCTTCTTTATCTGTAATTACAAAGCCAATTGGTGAGAGTTCAGATACGTTTCTATACCTTTCATATGCGTTAAAAACTTCACTTTCCAATTTTTTTCGCAATTCTATGCTTCTACCATTAGAAATAAAGACTTCTTTCCCAAAGTATCTCCCTTTTCGTAATACCAATTCAACCAAAACCTCTTGTCCATTTTTTTTGCGAATGCTTTTTTCAAATACCGCCGGTTTTCCGTTCCAAACTTCTTTGTTTATTTCAAGTCTATTTGGAGCTTCTTTTGCCGTAAATTCAGTATAGTTTTTACCGATAACCTCTTCTTTAGAATATTGAAGTAATTCTGATAATGTGTTGTTAATGTCAATTACAATTCCTTTTCTATCAACGACACAAATTATTGATGAGTTTTCTTCAAATAAATACTGATAGTTTTCTTCAGAATGGGTTCTCAAACGATCAAATTCAGAACTTTTATTTAACTCATTTAAATCTCTGTACTCGTGTATTTCTATTACACACATTTGCTTATTCTTAAAATCAATTTTCTTTTGTTCGATAATAAAAATTTTCCCATCCTCTGTATCAACAGACTTTTTAGTGTTGTTTTTTATTTCATCCAATGAAACATTTCCGAGCTTTATTAAATCAAGCGAAACTCCAATTAACTTTTTGTTTCCAAAAATTCGTTTTGCAACATCATTCAATTCTATTATAACATTATTTGCAATGTCAATTAATAATAATCCATCTGATGAATTGTTAAATATGAAATCTAATAATTGTTCTCTTTGCTTAATTTTTACCTTAAAATGATTTCTTCCTAAGGTTAAAGCAAAGGCGCCAAAAAAAATCAATACAAATCCAACCACAATAAGGTGAATAGGGATAATCGTTTTAAAACCCACGCCAACAAGAGCAAAGAAAATGGTTAATAAGGCTATTCCATTAAACCTTAAATAGGCCTTTATTGACGAAAACATGAAGCTAAAAAAGCAATAGACAAGTAATAAACTAAAAAAAGAACCCCTATTAAAGCCATTTTCATAGGCTATGCCTGCGGCTAAAAAAATTGGCAGTACATAAGCAACTCGCGATAGAATTCTTATGTTTTCTTTAACCGGTTTTACTATAAATGAAGCTAGAAGAATTAGGAAAGTAATTATGGTAAGAATATCAACTAATTCTTTACTAAAAGTAATTTCTTCTATTTCTACAAAAAGATGAGGAAAAAAAAGTTCAAACAGAATGGCAAAAAACAATTCCATCCTGATAAGATTTAAACCAGATAAAAACTTAATTTTTTTAAAATTCATTGATTTCAATCTAATTTGACTTTTTGGCCATCTATTTTTTTCTCCAGACCATCTTTATAAACAATAACTAAACGTTCGAATCCATCGCGCGTAAACCATTTCCATTTCCCATGGGCTAAACCATACCGATAGTTTTCTTCTCGTTCTAAAACCCCATTATTAAAATAATATTTATGTTTTCCTTCTGCTTGTCCATCTACGTAATTTCCTTCGAAAGATTTTTTACCACTTGTATGAAAGTGTTGCCAATAACCATTTCTTTCTCCTAATCTGTATTTGCCTTCTTCTTTATGGTCATTTAATTGATAAAACCATTCTCCCTCTCTTTCGCCCTCTATATATTCCCCTTTAGAAATTAAACTCCCATCAATGTTATATTCTTCTAATATTCCATCTTCTTTGCCTTTATAAAACTCCTCTTTTCTTAATAGTTGAGTGTTTTCATAATACCATTTCCATTCTCCTGTATACCTTCCAGCATTATCAAAACTTCCTTCTTGCTCTAACTCTCCATTAGTAAAATAATACAACCATTTACCTATTTTTTTCCCGTTTTTATATTTTCCTTCTGCCTGGATTTCTCCATTTAAATAATACATTTTCCAAGCCCCTTGTTCCATTCCTTCTTTATCAATAAATCCTTCTTTCGTTAATGTTCCATTCGCATAAAATCCCGTCTTTTTAACCTTACCATCTCTTTCATACTCAGTTGAAACTCCATCTTTTTTGCCAGATAAATTATAAACACTTACAGATTGAAGCCTACCATCTTCATAATAATTGCTAATGAGATCAAAAGAAGCTTTATTCTCATCATTATCTTGCAAAATTCCGTTTAGGTATAGAAAGGCCTCTTCCAATTTACCATCTGCATTGTATTTCTTATAATAACCATTCAGTTCGTTGTCTTTAAATCTCTTCTCTTCCTTCAGACGTTTATTGGGATAATATTCTTTCCATAAACCTTGTTTTAACCCATCTTCATCCTTTTGATTTATTCTTTCTCTTTTTAAAACAACTCCCTTTTTATATTCGATTATTTCAATTATTCTGCCATCAAAAGCATATTTATAGCCCATACCAGAAGCTATGTCCATTTCAAAAGGTTTTGTTTCTTTTTTCTTTTTTAATGAATCTTCAAAATAAAAAACGCTGTTGCCATTCTTTTTTCCATTCGAGTAAGTAACCTCCTTTATTAAAAAACAGTTATTGTATGTCTTTTCTATTCCATCCTTTTCTCCTTTATTATAGCCTATACTAGACAATAAATTTCCCTTTTCATCATAAAACCTCCATGTACTATCTAATTCTAAGTCTTTTCTATTTCCTTCAGATTTTATCAAGCCATTTTTATAATAATTAAGCCAATAACCATCTGGTTTTCCATTTATTAAATTTCCTTCGCTTTTAATTGATCCATTGATGTCATAAAAGATTTTATAGATACTTGTACTATCTTGTGTTTTTTGAGCATTAATTAGAAAAGGAACGAAAAAGAAAAAAAAGATGATCAACTTTATTAACATCCTATTATATAAATAATAGAATTTAAAGTTTTTTATAAAAAAAGGAACTACTACTATTATTCGGTTAGTTCTGTTGAAAGAAAAAAGAGAAGAGAGCAAGGAAATCATATTATAAAAATAAGATAACATTTTGCTAACAAGATTAAATTTGACAACAACTTGATTTTAAGTTTATAATGCATTTAATTAACAGCGGTTGACAAGATCAATTGTTTATAAGAATAAATAATTATCATGTTTTTTTTGGTTCAAGAACTGTTTATAAAAATTGCTTAAATAAAAACTAATTTAGTCATCGAATCACCTGTAAAAAAGAATTAAAAAACAAAAGAACTTATTAGAACTTATTGGATTTTAAGAGAAGAAAAAAAGGACATTATTAACAAGCATTAAACAAAATATATGAAAATTGGAATAGCCGCTGATCATGCAGGATTTGAATACAAGGAAGAGATTAAAGATTGGTTGAAAGAAAAAAAAAATAAAGTCATAGATTTTGGAACAAATAGTTTAGATAGATGCGATTATCCAGATTTTGCACACCCCTTAGCAACGGCTATTGCAAAAGAAGAAGTAAACCTTGGAATAGCAATTTGCGGTTCTGGGAACGGGATTAACATGACACTAAATAAAAATGAAAAAGTTAGGTCGGCCCTTTGTTGGAATGTAGAATTAAGTGAGTTATCTAGACTGCATAATGATGCAAACTGTCTAGCATTGCCATCAAGGTTCATTTCACTTGAATTGGCGATTGATTGTATTGAAAAATTTATTGAAACTAATTTTGAAGGTGGAAGGCACCAAAGAAGGGTTGAAAAAATAAGCTAAATGAAGAAAAAAGGATTAAACATTGCCATATTGGTGTTAGGAATTAGCTGGAACGTAACGGCTCAGGAAGGCGTTGCCGTAAAATATGCCAATACGATTCAAGAAAAAGAATTAAGTGAGCATTTGCACGTCTTGGCATCTGATGAATACGAAGGAAGAGAAACAGGAAGAAAAGGCCAAAAAATGGCAATGGACTATTTAATAAAAGAGTTTTCTTCTTATGGTATTGAGCCCTCTGCGAACCAAAGCTATGTTCAAAAATTTGATTTGGTGGAGCAAAAAAATTCGGGTATCGAAATTAACATTAAGGGAAAAACATTTATAGTTAATAAGGACTTTACTATTGGAGGGTCTATTTTAAAAAATGACGAAATTAAAACAGAGGTGGTTTTCGTCGGATATGGGATTAAGGAAGAAGGTTATGACAACTATGAGAATCTAAATGTTGAAGGAAAGTTTGTTTTCTTTTTAGAAGGGAAGCCTCAAAAAATAAAAATCAATGAAAAATGGAGCAACAAATCAAAAGTTGAATTGGCAAAGTCAAAAGGAGCAATTGGAGTGATGTTTCATGAAGCCGACTTAAAAAGCATTTTAAATAAATATGCGCATTATTTTGAGAGGCCTAAAATGAAATTAAAAGAGGAAATAAAGGAAGACATTTATAAGATTCAAATAGGAAACGATCTGGCCGAAACACTGCTATCTGGAGGAAATTATAAATTAAAAAAACTGCTTAAAAAAGGGTATAAAAAACAAATACCATATTCAGAAAAAGCAACACTGTTAATTAACAAACCAACCGAAGACCTTGTTAGCGAAAATGTTCTGGCATTTATTCCGGGAACTAGTCATGCAAATGAACTTATCGTTATAACTGCACACTATGATCACATAGGAAAAAAGGGAGAGGTTGTTTTTAACGGTGCAGATGATGATGGGTCTGGAACGGTTGCTTTAATTGAAATAGCGGAGGCCTTTGCGATGGCAAGCAAAGAGGGAAACGGTCCTAAAAGGAGTATTTTAGTGATGCCGGTCTCGGGAGAAGAAAAGGGACTATTAGGATCAAAATACTACACGAACCACCCTGTTTACCCATTAGAAAATACGGTAGCCAACCTAAACATCGACATGATAGGGCGTTACGATGAAAAACACCTAGAAGACAGTAATTATGTTTACCTAATTGGGTCAGATAGGCTTTCTTCTGAGCTTCATCAAACAAGCGAAGAGGTGAACAACAAGCATTTTAACATCAATCTAGACTACACCTTTAATGATGAAAACGACCCCAACCGGTTTTACTATAGGTCAGACCATTACAACTTTGCAAAAAACAACATTCCAGTGATTTTTTACTTTAACGGAACTCACGCTGATTATCACAAAGAAACCGATACAGTTGAAAAAATTGATTTTAAAAAAATTGAGAAAATTACAAGACTTGTTTTTTTAACGGCTTGGGAGCTTGCTAATCGCGAAGAAAGAATTGTAGTCGATCAAAACAAAAAATAGTTTAGTTCGACAAAAGGTTTTCTACAAACTCCTCAGTTCTTTTTTTGTATTCTTCGAAATACCTTCCTGTTCCTGGCCCATAAAATCCCGTGTGAATTTTAACCACTTGATGTTGTTTGTTCAGAAAGATTGAAGTAGGGTAAGACATCATGTGATTGAGGTTTGGAAAGAGCTCCTTGGGTCCAACCTTTTTCGTGAAACTTCCCAAAACAACGGGGTAATGTATGCTTAAGCGTTCAACAAGCTTATTTATGTTTTCACTGGCCTGTTCTCTGGACCTGGTGCGCTCAAAAGCAACTGCAATAATTTCTAAGCCTTGAGGATTGTATTCATTATATAACCCTGAATAATAAACAGACTCATCCAAACAATTTGGGCACCAAGAGCCCATTAACTGAATGATAAGCGCTTTGTTTTCAAAACTTGGATGGGAAAGAGAGATAGAGTCGCCCTCTAACGTTTTTAGCTTAAAATCAAAAGGAGCGTCTTGGTCTAAAAACCAAGTTAAAGAATCGGCATTCCTCAATTCAAAATCAGGATCTTTTACTGCAACCCAACTCTCTTTATAATGAGTTCCAGACCAAAATTTTCCAAACAAACTATCTTCCTTAATTGCAGCCTTAAAAAGAAAAGCATGAGAACCATCAAAAGTCGAAAGAAATAAAGAATCCTTAGTGGCGCACCCCTCCAAATGACGATAATCGCCGGTTTCTGTAGCAAAGGTGCCTAATACTCGATCACCTTCCTGCTTAAAAAGGCCAATTGCTTTTGATGTTTCAGGCGAGTCAGGAGAAAAAGAAACGCGATACTTTTTTTCTAGTTTGCTTTGGCCATTATTGGATTTAGTCCTAAACCGTGAGCCTTCGTGGAAAAAAGCCGTAACTGGAATTTTGTAATCGCTCCCTTTGTAAAGATTTACCCAATTGCCACTCATGGTCTTGGAGTCGAGTAGTTTAAATTCGAAAAAGGATTCAAAAACCGGGAGCCTTACAACAAGGCTATCTTCTTTAATGCTAAGGCCTTCAATAACAATGTTTTCTTCACCATTCACAATCCTAAATTGCAACTCTTTTCCTTGTTCTTCTATAAACAATGATATTGGCAAGACATTACCGTCAATGTTCATTTCTATTAGCCAAGAGCCGCAGTCCAACTTATTTGAATCAATTGGGGCATTGCATGCAAGCTGCGTAAAACAAAAAAGCAAACAAAAAAGAAATTTATTCGAAACGGTTTTTCTGATTTTCTGCATCTTTTGCCAACTTTTTTTGTAATTCAATTTTTAAGTTAATTGCTGCCTGATCCTTTTGATTCTTTTTAATATCATAATTATTGTCCTCGATCAACTCTTTGCAGTCTTCTATCTCTTTTTCTTTTTTTTCTTTTGTCCGTATCAGGTCCTTAAGTTGGCCCTCAAGTGAACTTAATTGTTTTTCTTGTTTTTCAAAGTATTCTAAAGTGCTTTCTTGAGTTTCATTTAACACAAAGTTTGAAACAATGCTACTAGCGGCCGTATAACCAGAAATATCATTTCCTGAAGAAATGGCTTGGTCTCCATTTAAAAAGATGGCCAAAAACTCTACACTTTCATCGTTTAAGGGGTTTACTGCGGCATAAACCTGTATGGGTTGATCGCTAATTGAAGAAATTACAACATTATTGGCCTTAAGATAACCGCTTCCACTTTTTACTTCTCCGTCATATGATTTTATTAAAGACTTCCAGTGCTTTAGTATTGGTTTTTCTTCGCCTCTATAAACAATAGAACTAATTGCATTTCCCGAAACATTGTCAATATTAACCTGTTTTTCGCTAATTGAAACCTCGGCCTGCGCAAAACCAATAAAAGGAAAAGCAAGGGCTAGAAAGAGGATTTGATAGTTTTTAATCTTCATTGTTTTTTTTTATTTGTTCAACACTTGTTACCCCGCCAGACACAATTAATTTCATCACTTCAGCAGGGCTTGCGTTAATAGGAGTAATGTTCTTTTTAGGAACAATTAACACCTCGCCACTAATGGCATATGAAAAGGGGAGATATACAGCTACTTTATCCTCAAGAATTCCTAATTCTTTAAGACTTTCCTTTGTAATAAAACCAAGCCTTTCAGCCTCAAAGCCATCTCCCATTTTCACAAGAACGGGCAAATTAAATTGTTTCTTTTTTCCAACAAAGGCATTCATCAAATCCTTCATTGAGCTGTAAATTAATTTGATTAGCGGGGTTTTTTGAATGGCCCTATCAAAAGGCTTTAAGTAATGCAAAAAGTAGGAGCCAATAAAACCAATAAAAGCAACAGCCAAAAGGATTACTAGTATTCCTAGTCCAGGAATAGGCAGGTCAATAATGCTGTCTAACAAAACCACCAAGTAAAAAATAACATAAATGGTAACAGCCGCTGGAACCGTATAAAAAAGACCTTGAATAAAGTATTTTACAAATTTGTTAATCATTGGTGGTTTATTTGCTGAGGCCATACGCTAACAATGTGTTTTTAGTCAAACTGTTTAAAACCAATCGATAGCTATTGTCTATCATTTCCTTAAATAAATTAGATGGAACGTCATCCGAAACCGAAACAGTATTCCAATGTGTTTTATTCATGTGATACCCTTCTACAACCCCATTGAACTCTTCCCTTAAACGAATACATTCTTCAGGGTCACACTTTAAATTTACTTTTTCAAAAGGCTCAATCCCACAAAGAGCAAACATTTTTCCACCCACTTTGAAAACTAGGGTGTTTTCTCCAAATGGGAAACCCTCACTAACTCCTTTTTTTTCTAAACAATAATCTCGAAATAGCTCAAGGTTCATGTTTTAAAGGTATTAAATATTCACTTGAATTGTAAGAGAAAAATTTCTTCCTGGTGCAGCTATTCCTGAGCTGTAGGTCCTATACCTTTGGTCGGTAATGTTTTCTATGCCTGTCAAGAAGTTTACTTTTTTATGGAACTGATATGAAGCTTTAAAGTCTAGCTTATGCCAAGAAGCAGCAAACGCTTGTCCTGCATTATCAATAGCATATAAGTGAGTCTTAACCGCCTCCCCAGGATTCAAATTAGCGCTTGATATTTCTCCGTTGAAAACAAGGCTAGCATTAAATAAGAGCCTATTCTTTTTGTATTTTAATAACAACTTACCAAAACTTGGGGCAACATGTCTCGGTTGCACAAATGATTCGCCCTCCGCCTTTTCCCTACCACTTTGTATGCTTATTTGCCCCTCAAGGCTTAGATAGGACAAAAACAACCACTCAGCCTCAACTTCTATTCCCCAAATTTCCGAATAGCTGGCATTTTGAATTTTTTGAACTTGACTTTTTACACCCAAATAGTCTATGCTATCTAAGCCATTAAAGCTCGAGTTTCTTCTAAGCATTGCATTGTCAAGATAAGAGTAGTAAGGATTGATTTGAATGGCTAATTTTTTTGTCTTTAGCCCCAACCCAATGCTCGCTTGGTAAACCCTTTCTTCTTTTAGATCTGAGTTGGGCACCGTAACCGCTCCTGGCTCAGAATCAAAAACTTTTGCAGCATCATCAACATTGGGCGCCCTAAAACCAGAAGACAAGTTTGGCTGTATACTTAGAAGTGGACTAATTTGATGGATCATGCCAATTGAGCCTACAACCGCAGACCCTTTAATCTCCATGTCGCTAAATGGGTACAAAGAAGATTCTTGGCTAAAGTCACTTTCTAAATAATACGAGGTGTAACGAATTCCTGTGTTAATCACAGTTTTGTCAGATAAAGGAAGAGAATGGTTGAGGTAAGCAGAGTAGTTTGCCCAACTCGACTTGGGATAACGAGAGCCTGCTGCACTTCTTGATTGGTTTAAATGGTGTATGCTTAAACCTTTTGATCTCACTAGGTTTGTTATGTACTCTAGGCCATAATATAAGCGGCCAAGCTTTAGGCTTTTCTGTGCGTCAAAATTGACCGAGTAGGCAGAAACATTTTCTATATTGGAGTTTAATATTGAATCTCCAAATGATCTAGAATTCCTGCTTTCTTCAAAATTTTGAACAGCAATTGAAGCTCGGTACTTGTCCCATAAAAAAGACTTTTTTTCCTGACTAAAAACCAAATGATTCATGGACCACTTTAGTGGACCATAATACCACTCAGAATAACGAGGCGCACCCAACTGCCTTTGAATAAGCCTGTCGTATCTGGGAATATCAGAAGTTTCCGAAAAATGAAATGAATACTTCAGAACTTTATTGGAATCAATTTGGTAAGAGATTTTTTGGAGCACATTGATTTGACGATATCCGCTATAAGATTGAATTCTATTGTTTTTTGAAGTGGCCTCATAGTCTATGCCATTTATGCTGGCTGGAAAGGAGTAATTAAGAAACTCATTTGGTCCATGGCTTCCCATTTTTATGCTATTAAAATCACTCCAGCTGGCGCTGCTTAACCAAGACCACTTCTTGTTCGCTAGATTAAAATCAAAATGAGCAGTGTTTTCTAAATTTGCGGAGGAAAAACGATAAATACCTCTTCCGCTTAAACTTAGGGAGTCTGGAGAGAAAAAGGGCTTTAGGGTATTAAAGCTCATAACACCACCAATAGCATCGCTTCCATATACAACCGAACCAGGACCTACAATTACCTCTGTATTTTGCAATGCTAAAGGGTCTAAGCTAATTACATTGTGAACATTTCCACCCCTAAAAATAGCAGTATTCATTCTTACGCCATCGATGGCATATAAAAGACGATTGCTTGCGAACCCTCGAATCATAGGACTGCCCCCGCCTTGTTGGCTTTTTTGAACAAAAACACCGGCATTAGCGCCAACTAAATCTGCTGCAGTTTGTGGGCTAATTGCTTGAATTTCTTTATAAGACATTGAAATCACTTTTTGATTAACCTCTTTGTTTTGTTGCTCCCATTTATTAGCGGAGATTACAACTGGGTTAAGCAAAAAGCTCGACTGTTTCAATAAAATCGTTGTACCACTTAATGTCCAAGAGGAGGGCTTTAACCAAAGAGATTCGTAACCTAAACATTGAACAAAAAGACTGTCAGACTTTTCAAAACGAATTAAAGAAACCCGCCCATTAATATTACTTGTTGAACTAATTGTGCCCAAGGGGTTGGTGACAGTGGCATATGGAACTGGGCTTAAAGATTGGCCATCTAATAATTTAATTTCTTGTCCAAAGCACAGTAAAGTCCCAGCGAAAAGAGCAATCATGAAAATACAGGGCTTTTTAATCATATTGAATTTTGTGAAAGACCACAAATATAAGGCCATGGGGTAGTGTTAATCTACCTGTGAATTTAACGCAAATGCTGCCTCAAGGTATAAAAACAAATCTGATGGAATTTTTACATTCCTTTTGTTGTCTCTAAGATGCCCAAGTCTTACAATTACTAGATCCAAAGAAGGAACAACTACAATGTATTGTCCAAGAATTCCTCGCGCATAAAAGAAAGAATGCTGTGCATATTCTCCTAACCACCATTGTAAGCCATAATAGTCAATTATATTTCCAGAATCATTTTTGATGTTGACTGCCTGAATGGATTTTAAAAAATACTCTTTTGGTACGATACTTAAACCATTCACTGAGCCACTATCAAGATAAAGCTGACCAACCTTAGCATAACCTCTTGCATTGCTGTAAAAGCAACAATAAGATCGCTCTAAACTGTCTTCCTCACTAATGGTCCAAAGTGCAGATTGATTAGCCCCAATTGGGCCCCAAACATGTTTAGAGAAGTAATCACTTAAACTTAGGCCACTTGCCTGCTTTAAAATAAAAGACAACAACAAAGTGTTTCCTCCTTGATATTTCCAAAGTTCTCCCGGGCTTTTCTCAGCGGGTTTGTTTACCGTTATATCATATATAGATCGGCCATAATAGGCTTTTGCCATAAATCCAAACGGGTCTCCGTAGCTTTCTCCAAAATTGATACCACTGGACATTGATAATAGGTGGCCAATGTTAATGTCTTGCTTGCTAGGTGAGTTGAATTCTGGTAAAAAATCAGACACTGGTTGATTTAAACCCTTAATAAAACCTTGTTGAATGGCAGAGCCAATTGCTATGCTAACGAATGATTTTGCAACAGAAAAAGAATTACTCAGCTTGTCCTTATTGTGGTCGAGGTAATATTTTTCAAAAAGGATTTCTTTGTTTTTTAAGACAAGAAAAGCGACCGTTTCCCAGGATTTAATTAAGGAGTCTTGTTTTTTGCTAAGCTTGACATCAGAGTTTGATTTAGTCCATGGAATTGGATTAGAACCAAAAACCTCTCTATGCACGAACTTGTTTTGATCATAAATTCCAGGCCCGGTTTCACCATGGAGATATGCGCTCCAAACTGCCTTAGGCAAATGGCCATCCCCGCTTAAATTAAAAACCAAAATAAGCAACAACACTAGCCCAACCAGTATTGCTATTATCTTAATAAAAAGTCTAGGCCATTTCATTGCGTTAAAGAAATTTAGAGGCCTTATTTTAACTCGGACAGCATGCCCTTTAGTTTATTGATAACTGCAATTTCAACAGCATCAACAGATCTTATTTCTGATAAATAAAAACTTACCCAATCACCTAGATGAACCAAATATAAAGCCTCTTCTAAAATGCTGTTTCCTTTGGCGCTAAGTTTTACAATCGTATTTGTGTACTCACTAACAACACCTTCGCTAAAAGCAGCTCTTTCTTTATTCCTGTAATAAGATTTGCTAGACTCAATAAAAACCGCAGCTAGATTGTTGTTTTTTGTTCTCCATCCCACTAGTTCATTGTGGTTCATTTCTGGTATTACAGCATGCCATGCGAGCAATTTTGAGTTTTCATTTAATTGCTGGCGAAAGCGGATAGCGACTCCCTCAAAGGTAGATTCTGAATAAATTACAGGAATTTTACCGTCTAAAGATTGTGCAATTGATTTTGCATTTTCTTGAATGGCATTTTCTTCTTGATTTATTAGACGAATACTGTTGTTGAACTCAAGTAAATAAGAGTCATCTATTATGTTGTAAAAAGACAAGACATAATACAACTGCGGGAAGGACAAACCAAATGCAGCCCTTGGCGGATGACCGCTAGGAATTTTTACAAAATTGTAATTTTTTTCCTTGGCCATTTCAAAAAACTGCCCTCCAGAGCTTATTAGGCAGATCTCTTCTGTTTTAGAAGAAGCTTCTTGTAACATGCTTATTGTTTCCTCGGTGTTTCCAGAATAGGAACATGCGACAACTAAAGTGTTTTCGTTCACGAAGGAAGGAATAGAGTAATCCTTGTTCACAACAATGGGAATGCGAGCTTCTGAAGCCAAAAGTTGGCTAATGATTGTTCCGCCAATTCCAGAACCTCCAAGTCCACAAATTAGGATGGATCGGATTTCTTTTTCTGGAGCTGCTAAAACCGTGCTTTTACCAATTCTTAAGGCATCTTCCAGGTGAGAAGTAAAGTCTTGTATTAATTCTTTCATTTTAAAAAAAGTTGACTGCAAATTAACGGAAAATAGATGAATACAAGCTTTAACTGATGGGGAAAGAACGCATACAAAATGCTCTAAAACACTATCTTTGCAGCGAATTAGAATGATTATGGACAGAAAGTTATCAGAACAAGAGTTATTAAGGCGTGAAGCCTTGGCAGAATTGAGGGGGCAAGGAATTGACCCATATCCACCAGAATTGTTTCCAGTTGACACACTTGCGAAAGAGGTGACCGATGGATTTGTTGAAGGAAAATCTGAGTTCAACAACATTACTTGCGCAGGAAGAATAATGAGTAGAAGAATAATGGGAAAGGCCTCTTTTGCAGAACTTCAAGACTCTTCTGGTAAGATTCAATTGTACATTGCAAGAGATGAAATCTGTACAGGCGAAGACAAGAGCCTTTATAACGAGGTTTTTAAAAAGAACCTTGATATAGGAGACATTATTGGTGTAAAAGGCGATGCATTTAAAACAAAGGTGGGAGAAATTTCCATCATGGTAAAGGAGCTTATTGTTTTGAGCAAGTCTCTTAAACCACTTCCAATAGTAAAAAAAGATGCCGAGGGTAAAGTTTATGATTCATTTTCAGACCCGGAGCAGCGTTACCGCCAGCGGTATGTTGATCTAATTGTGAACGATCAGGTAAAAAAGACGTTCATTACTAGATCAAAAGTGGTCAACGCCATGCGAAACTTTTTTAATGAAAGGGATTACCTAGAAGTTGAAACGCCAATTCTTCAACCAATTCCAGGGGGGGCTGCTGCAAGGCCATTTATTACCCACCATAATGCTTTGGGAACCGACTTATATTTAAGAATAGCAAACGAGTTATACTTGAAACGATTAATTGTAGGTGGTTTTGATGGGGTTTATGAGTTCGCAAAGGACTTTAGAAATGAGGGGATGGATAGAACTCACAATCCAGAATTTACAGTATTAGAAATTTATGTAGCGTATAAAGACTATCTATGGATGATGGACTTTACTGAACAACTACTTGAGACGATTTGCAAGGAAGTGCTAGGAAAAACCAAATTGAACTTTAATGGAGAAGAAGTTGAATTCAAGGCTCCTTACAAAAGAGTTCCGATTTTAAGTGCGATTAAAGAACACACGGGGATAGACGTAAGCGGAATGGATGAAATAAGTCTAAGAGAGACCTGCAAAAAATTAGGTCTAGACGTGGACGAAAGCATGGGTGTAGGAAAATTAATTGATGAGTTGTTTGGAGAATTATGTGAGCACCATTACATACAACCTACTTTTATTACAGATTACCCAATTGAAATGTCTCCACTTTGTAAAAAACACAGAGAGAACCCCAAGCTTACTGAGAGGTTTGAATTAATGGTAAATGGAAAAGAATTGGCAAATGCCTACACGGAGCTAAATGACCCAATAGACCAACTTGAACGATTTCAAGACCAGCTAAAATTGTCAGAAAAAGGAGACGACGAGGCAATGTTTATCGACCATGACTTTATTCGCGCACTGGAATACGGCATGCCACCGACATCAGGAATGGGGATAGGAATAGATCGATTGATTATGTTTTTAACCAACAACACCAGCATTCAAGAGGTTCTGTTTTTCCCTCAAATGAGACCAGAGAAGAAGGCCCTTGAACTCTCTGATTCTGAAAAAGCCATTTCGGATTGCCTAAAAAAGGAAAGCCCTATTGAGCTAGGAAGTTTGAAAGAAAAAGTGGGTTTAAGCAATAAGCAGTGGGACAAAGGAATGAAGGGGCTTGCAAAACTAAAGATGACTAAAGTTGAAATTAATGAAGATGGAAGCAAAATGGTGCTTTTGTTGAATTAGAGAAAAAAACCAATAATTAGTACTTTCGTTAGAGATGAATTTAGAGGAAAAGGGAAAAGAAATTGCCGTAATAGGTGGCGGAAGCTGGGCAACAGCGATTGTTAAGCTGCTTTCGAATAATGCCAAAAAAGTTCATTGGTGGATGCGAGATGCCGACAAGGCAAACTACATCAACAAGTACATGCACAACCCTAGGTACTTGTCTTCTGTTCAATTTGATAGAAATATTATCCGCGTTAGTAACAACATTGAGGAAATAATCGCTAGCGCTCCGATAATTGTAATTGCAACCCCGTCTGCCTTTTTAATGGACGTTTTTGGTAAAAGAGACAATTCAGACCTTGAAGAAAAAATAATATTTTCTGCAGTTAAAGGAATAGTGCCAGAAGTTCATCAAATCCCAGCAGAATTTTTCAACAAGAAATTTAAAATCCCATATGAAAGAATGGGAATAATTTGTGGGCCTTGCCACGCGGAAGAAGTGGCCCTGGAGCGCTTATCATACTTAACAGTTGCCTCTCAAGACCAAGTTTTGGCCAAAGCAATGGCTGAATTGTTGGAGTGCAGATACATAAAAACGCATTTGTCAGATGATTTGTTTGGAACAGAACTTTCGGCAATTTTAAAAAATATTTATTCTGTAGCGGCAGGAATTTATAATGGACTTGGATATGGAGATAATTTCCAATCTGTCCTCATTTCAAATGCCTTACAGGAAATTGAACGATTTGTAGACGTGTTAAGCCCAATACATAGAGACGTTAAGTCTTCTGCATACCTTGGGGACCTCCTTGTTACCGCTTATTCACAATTTTCAAGAAATAGAACCTTTGGAAGCATGGTTGGAAAAGGGTACTCTGTTATGTCTGCTCAAATGGAAATGAACATGACAGCAGAGGGCTACTATGCCGCAAAAAGTATCGTCAAGATAAATGAAAAGCACAATGTTGACATTCCAATAGCTACTGCTGTTTACCGAGTTCTTTACGAAAAAATGGCTCCAGCAGTTGAAATGAGAATATTGGCTGACAAACTCATCTAGAGTTAAGCGGGATTCTTTTTAAAATGATTATAAACGGATTTAGCCTGCGATTCATTAAGGACGGCTTTAAGTTCTTTTAAAGTGGCCGACTTTATCAAACCAATCGTCTTAAATGAAAGAAATAATTTTTCCTTTGATTTAGGACCTATCCCTGCTATACCATCTAATTCCGAAACCAGTCCACTTTTTGACCGCCTGTTTCTGTGGTGGTTGATACCAAAACGATGGGCCTCATTTCTTAAATGTTGAATTACCTTCAACGTTTCTGAGCTTTTATCTAAAAACAAAGGGTACTGATCACCGGGGAAGAAAATTTCTTCAAGTCGTTTAGCAATTCCTATGATGGCAATGACTCCTCTTAATTTTAGGCGATCTAAACTCTTAAGTGCCGCACTTAATTGTCCCTTTCCTCCATCTATTACAATTAGTTGAGGTAAGTCTTTTTTCTCATTTAAAAGCCTGCTATAGCGCCTATAAACTGCTTCCTCCATTGATGCAAAATCATCGGGTCCTGTTACAGTTTTGATGTTAAAATGCCTATACTCTGATTTCATGGGCTTTGCGTTTTTAAAAACAACACAGGCAGCAACTGGATTTGAACCTTGTATATTTGAGTTATCGAAGCATTCAATATGAACAGGTAGATCATTTAAGCGAAGGTCTTTTTGAATGGTTCCCAATATTCTTTTGCTATGTCGTTCTGGGTCTACTTGAGCAATTTGACGTCTTTGATCCAGCATGAAATATTTAGCATTTTTATGAGAAAGCTCCAATAGTTTTTTCTTTTCTCCCCTTTGTGGTACTAGCATTTTAACATTTGGCAACCTAACGTTTATTTTAAATGGAAGAATAATAAGATTGCTCTCGCTCTGGTACTTTTCTCTTAATTCTATTATAGCCATCTCTAACAAATCCTCCCTACTTTCCTCTATCTTATGCTTAAGACTAAGCGTGAAGCTTTGAACAACAGCGCCTTGGTTAATTGATAAATAATTAACATAACTAAGGCCCTGATCATCAATAAAGGAAAAAACATCAGCTTTGTTTGTTGAGGAACTTACGACACTTGATTTTGCTTGAAAGCGGTCTAAAGCGAGCAGCTTTCCTTTTAACTCATGAGCAAGTTCATAATCAAGATTATCGGAGGCAGACTTCATGTCTTTACTAACTTGGCGCTTTACTTGCTTGATATCACCATTAATCAATGAGCGAATCTCTTCAATCTTTTGATCATAGCTTGCCTTTTTTTCTAAACCTTCACATGGCCCCAAACAATTTCCAATATGATGCTCAAGGCAGACTTTAAATTTTTTCTTTTGAATGTTTTCATCACTCAAAACATAAGAACAACTCCGTAGTAAGTAGTTTTTTCTGATTAACTCTAAAAGGGTATTTAACATAAATGCAGAAGCATATGGCCCATAATATTCCGAGCCATCATTTATTTTTTTTCTTGTTGAAAAAACTCTAGGAAACGCTTCTTTTTTAATACACAACCAAGGATATGTTTTGTCATCCTTTAGCATTACGTTGTACCTAGGTTGATTTTTTTTTATGAGATTATTTTCAAGTAATAGTGCGTCTAGTTCTGTTTCGGTTATGATAAATTTGATTGAGCGTATTTTTTTAACCATCAATCGAGTTCTACCGGGCTTGTTATTGTCTCTATTAAAATAGGAAGAAACCCTGTTTTTAAGAATTTTGGCTTTGCCAATGTAAAGCAAGGAACCTGATTCAGAATAAAACTGATATACTCCTGGTTTTTTAGGAATGTTTTTTACCTGATCAAGTATTTCTAATGAGAAGCTCACCATGTAAATATAGTTAGCAATATGCTATTCGAAAGAATTAATAATTAAACCAAAGGAAAAAGAATGATTGCTCTCTCATTAAATAAACACGAAGCAATTGTGTAGCGTTTTCAAAAAACATTTAAACAAAATGGCAAAAAACAATAATTTTGTTTAGGTTTGCGGCCAAATAGTTAAACAAAATGACAGCAATTGAATTTGATAGAAAGTTAATTTCTTTAGAAAACCCTCTAAAGTATTTTGCAATTAAGTTAACCTCAGACATTGAAGATGCCGAGGATTTACTTCAGGAAACATTTTTGAAGGCATTAAAATATAAAGACAAGTTTGAAGAACAAACGAACCTTAAATCGTGGCTTTATACAATTATGAAAAATACTTTCATCAACAATTATAGAAGAAACGCAAGAAAAAACAAGCTAATGGTAAGAGGGGAAGATGCGGCATATGGAAAGAGGTCAAAAGCCGCATTAGCAATTGCTCCAGATTCAGTGTATAATCACAAAGAAATATTAGTTGCATTATCAAAATTAGGGGAAGAGCTTAGGGTTCCGTTTAATATGCATCAAGAAGGGTACAAGTACAAGGAAATAGCCAAAGAATTAGATTTGCCTATTGGCACCATAAAAAGTAGAATCTTTATTGCAAGACAAAAGCTTGGTGAGGAATTACAAGATTATGTGAATTAAAATGAAAGGATGTGTTGTTTTTTGGTTTAGAAGAGATTTAAGAATCCAAGACAATCATGGATTGTTTCAAGCCCTTGATTCGGGTTTACCGGTTTTGCCAATATTTATTTTTGAGAAGTCAATTTTAGAGGACTTGCAAGACCCCAAGGATCTTAGAATTAAGTTCATTCATCAAGAAATAAACAAGCTTAATCACAAGCTTCATGAACATGGTTCTGCTTTAATGGTTCGCCATGGGCAATCGAGCACATGCATTCAAGATATTTGCGAAGAATACGAGGCCAAGGCTGTATTTTGTAACGAAGATTATGAGCCGTTTGCTATTTCAAGAGACAATAAAGTTAAAGAAGACCTTAAAGCCCAAGGGATAAACTTTTATTCTTTTAAAGACCAAGTTGTTTTTTCTCCGCACGAAATTGTAAAAGACAACCAAAGCCCATATTTGGTGTACACCCCGTACAGCAAAAAGTGGCTTAAGAAATTGAGTGAGATTGATATAAAGAGCTACCACTCAGAGAGCCGGTTGAATTATTTGCAATTGAAGCCTAGGAGTGTAATGAAATTGAAGGAAATTGGATTTTCATCTGAAATCAGTACAATTCCCACTTATGATGTAAACAAGGAAGCAATTTTGAGCTATGAGAAGCACCGGAACTACCCTGCATTAAAAGGAACTACAAAACTTAGTGTTCACCTTAGGTTTGGAACAATTAGTATACGACAGTTGGTTGTAGAGGCTAGAGAAATTAATGAGGTTTTTTTAAAAGAATTAATATGGCGAGAATTTTTTATGTCCATCTTGTTTTTCTTTCCTCGTGTTGTAAAAGAGAATTTTAGTAAAAAGTTTAATGGAATCAATTGGAGAAACAATGAAGATGAGTTCGGTAAATGGAAAAGAGGAGAAACAGGTTACCCAATTGTTGATGCAGGAATGATTGAGTTAAACTCAACTGGGTTTATGCACAATAGAGTTCGAATGGTTTGTGCTAGCTTTTTATGCAAGCACTTATTAATTGATTGGAAATGGGGGGAGGCCTATTTTGCTGAAAAACTTATTGATTATGAATTATCTTCAAACAATGGGAATTGGCAATGGTGTGCGGGAACAGGTGTAGACGCCTCCCCATATTTTAGAGTATTTAATCCCCACACTCAATTAGAAAAGTTTGACCCTGATAGAAAGTATGTAAATTTTTGGCTTGAAAAAGATAAAAGAGAAGGGTTTTTCCAAGAAATAGTAGAGCATAAATTTGCTAGGGAGCGTGCCATAAGCACATACAAGTCTGGGATAGCTTCTAAATAGTTTAGTTTTATTGACCTTGATTCGATCTAAACTAGTTTAGGAATTGCACCAATTAATTGTTTGGTGTATTCGTGTTCTGGCTTAGCATAAATATCATCTGCTACGCCAAATTCTAAAATCTTTCCATCTTTCATAACGGCCATTCGATCCGACATATACTTAACAACAGATAAATCGTGGGAAATAAAGATGTAGGTAAAATGATATTCTTTTTTTAAGTCATTCAGCAAATTCAAGACCTGAGCTTGAACAGAAACATCTAAGGCTGAAACCGACTCGTCGCAAATGATAAATCTAGGGGAAACCGATAAAGCTCTAGCAATGCAAACCCTTTGTCTTTGTCCGCCCGAGAACTCATGTGGAAATCGATCAAAATGCATTTTCTCTAAACCCACTTTCTCAAGTAGTTCAATTGCTTTCTTTTTTCTTTTTTCCTCATTTTCGTTGAGGTTATGAACCCTCATTGGTTCAATAATGGCTTCACCTATGCAGATTCTTGGGTTAAGGGAGGAGTAGGGGTCTTGAAAAATAATTTGAATATCTTTTCTCAATTCACGCAGCTTCGCATCAGACAGTTCACAAAGGTTAAGGCCATTGTAAAGTACTTTTCCGCTAGAAGCCTTCACCAATTGTAAAATGGTTCTTCCAAGGCTCGTTTTTCCACAACCAGATTCGCCAACTAAACCAAGAGTTTCACCCTTTTGAACGGAAAAACTTACCCCATCAACTGCCCTAACATAATCAACAGTTTTTTTGAATAAACCGCTCTTAATTGGGTAATGGGTTTTCAAGTCCCTTACTTCCAGAAGAACTGGCCCTGATACTATCTCCTCAACTTTTATACGATGGATCTCATCACTTATAGGGCTTAAATCTATGTCTGCATGATCGTTATTTAAAAAATCTAAAACTGTTGGCAGTCTTTTGTATCGATGATTCAATGGTGGGCGACAGGCCAATAAGCCTTTAGTATATGGCATCTTGGGATTAGAAAAAATAGAGGAACTTTCGCCTTCCTCAATTTTTTCACCTTTATACATTACAACTATTCTGTCTGAAATATCTGCTACAACCCCAAGATCATGACTAATAAAAATTACACTCATCTTGTGTTTTAATTGTAACTTTTTTATCAGGTTCAAAATGTTTTTTTGAACAGTAACATCAAGTGCGGTTGTTGGTTCATCTGCTATCAATACCTCTGGCTCGCAAGCCATTGCCATTGCAATCATTACTCGTTGTTTTTGGCCACCAGAAAGTTGATGGGGGTAGGAATCATAAATGTTCTGTGGCCGAGGCAACAAAACCTCTTCAAACCATGCGATTGTTTTTTGTTTCGCCTCTTTTTTCGACAAATTAAAGTGTATCCTTAGTGCCTCGGCAACCTGCTCCCCACACCTAATAACAGGGTTTAAGGAGGTCATAGGTTCTTGAAAAATCATGGCTATTTTCTTACCCCTTATTGATTGATAATCTTTTGAGGAGGTATTTAATAATTCAATTGAAGAATGATTGCAAAAAAACTGTATAGATCCCGAAACTACATTTGCTTTTGGGCTTAACAAACCCATTATTGCAAGAGAAGTTAAGGATTTGCCAGAACCAGACTCTCCAACAATGCCAAGCACTTCTCCCTTATTTAACGATAAGGAAAATTTGTTTAATGCAAGATTGCCATTGCCAAAATCAATGCTTAGTTCGTCTATTTTTATTAACTCTTCTTTCAACTTTCAGAACTGAATTTAATTTCTGATGGATTTAATAAAGGTATGCCTTTATAAGCTAAAAAAAGTTGGCAAACAGCAGTAACATCTTGTTCGCAATATGCTTGAATTTTGGATAAACTTTTTTCTTCCCAATATGCCTTATAAATTTTGCTCCCATCTAAATCGCCTTTAGGAGATTTTATTTCAAAAAGCTGGGACAGCAAATCCAGAGAAGTATAGTGCTTATAGTCTCCAAACTTCCATAACTGTAAAGTGTCTAGATGTTGAATTTCCCAGGGCTTTCTACCCGCAATGTCAAGAAGACTTGGAAGGCTAAGCTTATTTACAAGTATCCGTCTTGCTAAATACGGGAAATCAAATTCTCTACCATTGTGAGCACAGAGCAAATGATGATCTTGATTAAAGTGTGATTCTAAAAGAAGACAAAAGTCCTTCAATAACACGGCCTCATCGTCACAAGCAAAGGACTTTAATTTAAAAATTCTAGATGTGCCAAAGTCGCGGTAAATTCCTATTGAAATACAGACTACTTTGCCAAATTCAGCATAAATACCAGCACGGTTGTAGCAATCAGAGGGACTTTCTTTTTCTTCTCCAATTCGAATGGCTTTTTTATCCCAAAGAGCTTTCCAAGAATCACTTAATGATTCATAATTGGGCGAAACGGGAACAGTTTCTATATCTAAGAATAGGACGTTATTAGGCCTTATGTTAGTTAACATTGTTTTATGGGTTTGGTTGGTTTATATATGCTTGACTATACACGAACTCCGATGACAAGGATGTCATCAACTTGTTCTTCGTCTTTCATCCAGTCAAAAAGAGACTTTTTAAGCTCCTCTTTTTGCGCCGCCATGTCTAAATTGCCATTTGCAGCCAATAGCTCCCTGAATCTTTTGTACATGAATTTCTTCCCCCTTGGTCCACCAAATTGGTCTGGAAATCCATCAGAAAATACATACACCTGATCACCTTTCTCCAACTGAATTTTGTTGTTTGTAAAATTGGAGGGCTCTTCATCTACAAATGAACCGATAGGAAACTTATTCCCTTTAACTTGGATAATCTCTTCGTTTCTTAGCAAATAAAGAGGGTTAAAGGCCCCTGCGTATTCTAACTCTAGATTAGAATAATTGATAGAGCAAATGGCAATGTCCATACCATCCTTATTAGTAGAATTAGCGTCTTTTTGGTGTAAGGTTTCAGAAACTCCTCTGTTTAAATGATCGAGTATTTCTGCAGGATTACTGCCCTTAGTTGTAATAATGGCTTGCTTTAGTTGATTGTAGCCTACAATTGACATAAAAGCACCTGGCACACCGTGGCCAGTGCAATCAACAGCAGCAAAGAACACTTTGTTATCTGCTTCTCCCAACCAATAGAAATCGCCACTAACAATATCTTTTGGACGATACAAAATAAAAGAGTCTGGGAGCATTCTTTTTACATAATGGTCAGGAGGTAAAATTGCCTCTTGAATTTTTTGAGCATACTTAATGCTGTCTGTTACTTGAACAAAATATTCCTCAATTTGTAGCCTTTGCTTTTCAAGCTCCTCTTTTTGTTTAACAACTTCAGCAGTCCTTTGCCTAACTTTTTCCTCTAAGAAACGTTCATTTTCCGCTAAATCATCCCTCATTTTTAAAAGGGCATTACCAAGCGTATCTTTGCTGCTCAATGGTTTGTATTCAGTATTAAAGTTTCCAGAACCAACTGCTTTTGCAAAATCTTTAGTTCGCTTTAAAACCATCCACAACATTGTTCATTGCAGCGGTCATTTCGCCTATTTCATCTTGGCCCTCTCTCATTCTTCCTTTTGGAAAAACACCTCGACCTAGTTTAACAGCAATGGCTTTTAATTTTTTAATTGGACTTACAATTGTTCTTGTAGTATACCAAGCAATAAGAATACCTATGATAATTAAAGCAATACCAAGATTTCTTGTTAAGAATTGAAGCGAATCGAATGAGGCAAACATGTCCTCATTGTATTCTTTTGCATTTTCTTTTTGAAGAGCAATCAGGTGGTTTAACCCGGCAATAATTTGCTTGGTAAGTATATAAATTTCTCCACCTTCCTCAACACTAGTACGAGCATACAAAACAGCAAAGGCATCTTGATAGTCATCAAAACCCTGTAGGGAGTAAATAACATCATTGTTTTGGGTTTCAAACAATAAATCGATGACCTCAAACAATTTAAACAGGGTGTCTTTTTGAACAGGCTCCCAGTGATTCGATAATTCGGAAATTGATGATTTTAATGCCGGATAATCTGATTTTCTGAAATCTAAAAGTCTCTCCTTGTCTTCATGTGCTTTTTGCTCACTAATCCAGGTTCCTAAAAACACTTTGGTTTCGAGAACAGAAAACTTTAGCTCCTGCAAATGTCTTAACTGAAGGAGTGTTTACTGCATTAATTCTATCATTTATCTCCCTACTGTCAGTTAAAGTATAGTAAGTGAAAACAAAGATAACAAGGGTTAAAAGGATAAGTATTCCAAACCCAGTTCCAATTTTTCTACCGATAGTTAGTCTAAACTTCATCTTGGCTCAAACAACTTTAGTCTTGAATAGTTTCTTCAGGAGCTTCTTCAGGCTGAGGGTCAACCTCTGTGTTTTCGCCTTCTAGACCTTCTAATTCCTTTTTGTAGGCCTCTGATTTTGGAATATCATTAAGGCTAAAATAAATTCCTTGCAGACCAATGAGGGTTTCCTTTCTCGTTGGGTTAAGGTCGTAGGCTTTTTTCATGAAAGGAAGAGATTTTCTAAAAAGGACAATTATTTCATCTTGAACCATTGTTAGTTGCTCTAGATCAAGACTATAGTCCATATTATTTACTATTTCAACCCCTCTATTGTAATAAATGATTCCCAAATTATAATTAGCACTGATATTGTTGGTATCTAAAGCTAGTACCTCTTTATATAACTTTTCTGCTTCTGCTATTTGCATTAATCCGTTAACACTATCTTTTTCTGCCATACGATTGTATATAGAAGCAAGACCCAATTTGATCATTATGTCTTTTTCAGAGAAGTCCGTTTCAGGGTATACTTCTAGTATTACCTTTTTATGAAATTCATACGAAGACAATGCGGTTGTGTAGGATTCTTCATTGAAAGAGGCAGCTGCCTGATTGTAAATGGTGGTAGCAAGATATTTTATGCCCTTTCTAGAGCTCTCAGAATAAACACCTTCAGGTTCTAGTTCTAAACACCTTTTAAAAGCCTCTATTGACTCAATTCTAAGAGGAGACTCCATTAGGCCTCCCTCTTTCTCTTTAAAAAGTTCTTTATAGATATGACCTTTGTAATACCAAGTAGCAGGAACGTCTTGAAAAAGAGAGTCAATTGATGCTGCATCAATAAGCTCTTTCGCTTTTTCATACTCCTTATTTTTTAGGCTATAATGAGCATTAGCCAACTTGTTTTGACCAAAGCAAAGCGTTGAAAAAAGGACTAATAATAATATGTTGACTATTTTTTTCATTAGTTAACAAGCACTGCCAAACGCTCTAGCGTAGAGGCAACCTTAAGGTTGTGTTTAGTAACAGTATTTTTATTTAACTCAAATTTTTGACGACTTTCTACAATTACAAAGTTGATGGCAGACCCTTGTCTAGCCATTCCAGGCTTTTCAGTAACTATTAAAGTGCTTTTTTTATTGAACTTCTTTACAGCTGACTGCAATAGAGAAGTGTTTTCAGCTGGAATGTATAAAATGTGAACTTTCTCTACGGAATTTAAATCCCCAAAGGTTGCAACAGAAAAAGATCGGTTGTTTACTTTTTTAACCTTAGACATTTGGTCCAACTGGTTGTAAAGAGATGCGTTTTCACCAAGAATCCCAATCAAAAACTCTCCAGACTGGTCCACGGTTGGCCACTCGATGTATTTAGTAAAGTTATAGATAAAGCAAGCCTTAATCTTAGCATTTGTGTCTACCTTTTGAAGGCCAGACTCTAGCTTAAACCCGCTTAAAAGGAAGACCAAACAAGATAATATTATGGTAATGTGTTTTTTCACTATGCTTAGCAATCTATCGTATAAAAGTAATAAAAATTGAACTAGGTATCCAAGGACGGCTTTTCAAAATAAATATCACTATTTTTTTCTTGTATTAAATAAGTTTTTATTGGCTTTCCTACCGCCACCACCAGCTGATCTGCTGCCAGAACTTTTTAACCTTCCTCTTGACATTGTTCGTTTCATGTTAAAAGTTCTTCCTGGCTTTTTACCAATTCTATATTTTCCTTTTTGTTTTCTACTTTTCTTAAAAGCTCTCGCTTTTCTTTTTTTGTGTTTGGCCAAGTTCGCTTTTGCTCGTCCCTGAAAGGGATTCACTCTACTAAACATGGTTGAATTTCTGTACTTCCCGCTTGGTGCAGAGTTTCCCTTTGAACCCAATCTTCTCCCAAAGGCCTGCGCGTTATTAGACGAACAGCTGCTTAGCGTAATAAGTATTAACAGAAGATAAAAGAAGGACCTTCCCAAGCCACATAATAATGTTAGGGGGCAAAGTTACTAAAAACCATGCCAGTTTATTCGTCAATTACTATTAAGGGGATTTCCGTTCTAAAAGAAAGCTTGTTTGTAATCGACTTTTGAAATATTCGCTCGAATAAGGTGTGTTTTCGAGATAGCAATGCAAAAAGCCCTGGCTTCATATTGCTCATGTACTCATCTATCCCATCAATAATATCGTCGTTGCTGACAAAAAAAATCGAAGTTTTAATCCCATGAGCCATTTTTTCTAAAGCGATAGCTTGTTGAGCCTTTGATTCGGCCGCTTGTTCGTCTTCTTTTCTTAAAACATTTACAAATTCAATAGGAATATTTAGTCGTCTTGCAACATCAAAAAGCGGGGCAAATTGCTCTGGGTTCTTTATGGGCCTAAAGTCGGTGGCTAATGCAATTTTTTTAATTGGTTGCAAAACCGCATTTTCAGGTATTGCTAAAACTGGGCACCTTGTAGCCTGAATAACCTCTAATGTATTACTTCCAATGACGATTTCCTTCAAGCCACTTGCCCCCTTTGTTCCCATTACAATTAAATCAGCATTTAGGGATAGGGCAATTTTGGGAATCAATGAAACAAAACCACCTGAGCGAGAATCAGTATTTATTTTTAGGGACTTGAAGTTGGCCTCTTCAAGGATTTTCTCTTTTAAGGCTAAAAGACTTTTTTCCGAATCTTCCTTCATCCTGTCAATCATAGAAACCAAAAGGTTGGATTTCGAATAGGGTAATTTGTAGGAATTGAATAGGGTTATCTCTGCATTAAAAGTTTTTGCCATTTCTAAAGCAAATGGCAGCGCATGGTCAGCATTATCAGAAAAATCTGTTGGGAATAGAATATGTTGCATGCATAGGATTGTTATCTATCAAATATAAAAATAATCTCATGCATTTTAAACTTATTCTACTAGTAACTTAAAACCTTTGCCATGGCTGTTCAATATTTGGATAGATTCTTCAGCTTTAAAAATTTTTCTGAGCTTGGTTACATATACATCCATGCTTCTAGAATTAAAATAATTATCGTCTCCCCAAATCATTTTTAGGGCATCGTTTCTATCCACTATTTCACCCATATTTATGCATAGCAACCTCAATAATTCGTTTTCCTTCGAGGTAAGCTTTTTCTGCATTTCTCCATTTACTATTAATCGCTTTTCAGGAAAGAAAGAAAAATGTTTAATTTGAAATTCACTTTGGGCGCTTTTTTTGCTCTCCCCTTCATTTACTCTTCTTAATATAGCTTGAATTCTCATTAACAAGACATCCATACTAAAAGGCTTAGTGATATAGTCGTCAGCACCTATTGAAAAGCCCTCCTTTACATCGTCTTCTAAACTTTTTGCTGTGAGGAAAATTATTGGTGTTTTAGACTTTAAGTTTCGGATGTCTTTTGCAAGGCTAAACCCATCTTTTTTTGGCATCATAACATCCAATAAGCAGAGGTCAAACTTTTGATTGACAAAGACCTTTAGTCCTTCTTCACCATTATTGGCAAAAACAACCTCAAAACCCTTCATTTTTAGATAATTTACAAGCATGGTTCCAAGGTTTTTATCATCCTCAACAACCAATAATTTTATTTTAGATTCTTCCATCTGTATTTAATTTTATCTTTATAGTGGTTCCTTTTCCAATTTTACTTTTTATGTCAATTGACCCATTGTGGAGATCAATTATTCTTTTTACATAGTTTAATCCCAAACCAAAGCCTTTAACATCGTGAATGTTACCTGTTGGCACTCTATAAAACTTGTCAAAAATTCTTTTTAGGTCAGATTGAGTAATGCCAATGCCATTGTCCTTAATTTCTAACTCGAGCTTGTTATCAATGATTTGGGTAACAATTTCAATCCTAGGCGACTCCTTGCTGTACTTTATGGCGTTGTCAATTAGGTTATACAAAAGGTTGGAAATATGAATTGGGTCAATATTTAAAATTGATTTTTTAGCATTTAGATTGGTGCTTATTGAGCCATTCTTTTCATTTATTTGAAGTTGAAAACGGCTTGTAATTTCTTCAATCAATTCATGGAGGTCTACTCTTTTAATATTAAGCTCAAGTTCTATAGAGTCCCAAACTGCACTTTTTAATACATTTTCTACCAATAATGAAAGCCTTGAATTTTCTTCCTCAATCATTTCGACAAATTTGTTTCTATTATTAAAGTCTAAGGAAATATTAGAATCTTGAAGTGCCTCACAGGCAAGAGAAATAGTTGAAATCGGAGTTTTCAACTCGTGAGTCATGTTATTAATAAAGTCTGTTTTTACTTGAGATAGTTTCTTTTGTTTAAAAATGGTGGCAATGCTAAAATACAATAGAAAAGAAAGAATGAGAAAGATGGCTACCGATAATGAAACTACTTTCCAAGCACCCTTTAAAACATAGGTGCTCTGACTAGGGAAAAATAAAATTAAGTGGTCACTTTCTAAGTAAAAGTCATTTGGGAAAAGACTAACTTTATAGGGAGAGCCTAGCAATTCAGAAGCAAATTCCCCATTATGCTCAAAGCTTAATTCTTTAGACTCGCTATCAAAAACATCGAAAATAAAATCGAGGTTTATTCCACTTAAAGCTAGCTCTTGAACCAATAATGAATCTATCTTACCATAATCGATACGCTCATTAAAATCTTTGCTAATACTTATCAGTGCAAGCTCGTTTACGATGTCGTTAACGAGTGTGGCTCTTCTTTTTAATTGGTTTTTTATTAAACCACTATCCTCAGTTGGACTAAAAGTCAAATTTGAGCCTAGAACTCTTTTTTGCGTTTTACGAATGATAAAAATGGAAGAATCAAGATCCTTTGCAGGAGTAAAGTTTATTTGAAGTTGATCTTTGTTATTGTTATTTGAGTTTCCTTTTACAATAGAGTTTCCTTTAAAAGCGTCATTTAACTGAAACTGCTCTAAACTTAAAACGGAATCGGCACCATAAGTTGCGGTTAAGTCACTCTCCCTGAACAGCTTACTTGTTACTTGTGTTATGGCTTCTTCCTTTTCAAGCTTTCTTATTACTTGGCTTAGGGTTTCCATAACATGTTGATCAAAACTATTTTGTTGGGCAGCAATAGAAGCTTTTACCCAATACCCTTGAAACAATACAAGCGAAATAAGGCTTATTGCCGAAATGGTTATAAGTAAAACAAGGCTTTTTTGCTTCATATGAGACTAAATTTAGATTAAAATCTCAAAGCCGCTTCTTGCTTAACACTAATTAACATTCATTGGGAGTCCTTTAACACTAAGTTGGTGAATTCGAAATTATGTTTGTGGCTTAAATCAAGCAAATTTCTTAGTGTAAGAATGTTAAACAATCGTTTGGTTAAACTACGGGTGAAATGGCCAGCAATAAATGCTGGCCGTTTTTATTTAATCAATACCTTAGCTTTTTTTAAAGATGGAAATAATAAAGAATTATATTAATGGAGAATTAATAGAACCCTCCAGTGGCGAGTACCTCAACAATTTTGAACCGGCAAAAGGAGTTGTTTATGGTAAAATTCCAAGATCAAATAAAGTGGATGTAGAGCTTGCTGTGAAGGCTGCAAAAGAGGCATTTCCAGCATGGTCTAACACCCCTTCAGTTGAAAGAGCGGGTTTTTTGCAAAAGATTTCTGAAAAAATTACCGAAAAGCTGGATTCGTTTGCCAGAGCTGAATCTAAAGACAACGGAAAGCCGTTAAAACTGGCCAAAAAAGTTGACATTCCTCGGTCTGCGCTCAATTTTAAGTTCTATTCAAGCGCTATAGTTCATTTCGAATCTGAAGCGCATCCTATGGAAGGCAATGTGATTAACTATACCTTAAGAAAACCAATTGGAGTAGTTGCTTGTATTTCACCATGGAATCTTCCTCTGTATCTGTTTACTTGGAAAATTGCACCTGCGCTCGCGGCAGGAAACTGTGTGGTTGCAAAACCCTCTGAAATAACACCTTTTACAGCATACTTATTAAGTAAAGTTTGTCAAGAGATTGGCTTACCAAAAGGAGTATTAAACATTATTCATGGGCTTGGTGGTGAGGTTGGAAGTGCATTAACTAGCCACCCAGATGTTCCAGTAATCTCATTCACCGGAGGAACCAGCACAGGCAAAGAAATCGCTAGAGTAGCTGCACCAATGTTTAAAAAATTATCTTTAGAGTTAGGAGGAAAAAATCCAAATATCATTTTTGCAGACTGCAATTATGAAAAGGCATTAAAAACAACAATTCGCTCTTCATTTGCCAATCAAGGGCAAATTTGTTTATGCGGCTCAAGGATTTTTGTTGAAAAATCCATTTACGATAAGTTTCTTAATGACTTTGTAACACAAGTAAAAAACCTTGTCGTTGGAGACCCTGAAGATGAAAAAACAGACCAAGGAGCTCTAGTAAGCGAAGAACACATGAAAAAGGTGCTTTCCTACATTGACATAGCAAAAGAAGAAGGAGGAAAAATCGAATGTGGGGGAAGGCAAATTATTCACAGCAAGCCAGAGCTAAATGGATGGTTTATTGCCCCTACTGTTATTTCAGGACTTGACTACAATTGCAGGACAAATCAAGAAGAGATCTTTGGACCAGTGGTAACAATAATGCCATTTGAAAAGGATGAGGAAGCATTGATGATGGCAAACTCAACAAACTATGGCTTGTCATCTAGCATATGGACTACAGACATTAATAGAGCACACTATTTTGCAGATAATTTGCATGCTGGGATTGTTTGGGTAAATACATGGCTTTTACGTGATTTAAGAACGCCTTTTGGAGGGGTTAAACAAAGTGGGGTCGGCAGAGAAGGAGGATTTGAGGTCTTAAAATTCTTTACTGAATCTAAAAATGTTTGTATCCAATATTAAACATCTAAACATATTGGCAAGGATCATTACAATCTTTGTTATTACTTTCCTATTGTTTCATAAAAAGGCTACTGCTCAAAAAATATTTGCGATCGATAAGTCAGGGAGGATTAAAAGAGTTCAATATTATGAAGGGAATGAAATTGAACTCATAACGAAAGATGGGCTTGCTCACAATGGAATTATTGCAAGTATTAAAGATTCGAGCCTCTTTATTAATAACAATGAAATCAAATTAGACAGCATAAAGTGCGTTGTTCGTTCAAGCCGCTATTGGCTTGACCTCTTTGGGGGGACCCTAGCTTTAGCTGGTGTTGGTTATTTGAGTTTAGATTCTGGAAATAGATTAATAAATGATGAAAAACCATATTTCCATGAGAAGGCAATTGGACCATCTTTATACCTAGTTGGCTTGGGTGGTGTTTTTTCTTTTTTATCAAAAAGAAAAATTAAAATTAAGGATAGAAGTCAAGTAAAAATAATTGATCTCAGGATCGAATAGGTTTTTCACAGCTAAACTGTTAATAGCTTAGTTCAAAGATCGAATTCGGGCTTTCAAATTCAAATACTTTTGCCAGGTGTTTAAGTCAAGTTTAGTTTTCTTTAGTTTTTTTCTTTTTCTTTTATCTCCCATTGCGGTAAGTGGCTCTGAGGAAGTTGATTTTCAGGGAAATTTTAACATGGCAAAACAACACTTGTCAAAAAGGGAAATATTAGAAGCGCTACCCTATCTTCAATATCTTCATGGTCAGTTCCCAGAAAACTCAAATTTAAAATACTTGCTTGGGGTTTGTTATGCAGAAGAAAATATTGTAAATCCAGAAAGCATTAAATTGCTCAAGGAGGCAACAGCCATGGCCTCATTAGAATACAATCCAAATAGCATTAAAGAGGATCGAGTTCCAATTTATGTTTATTATTACTTGAGTTTAGCCTATTCTCAAAATGGATTATGCGAAAAAGCAAACTTCGCTAGGGAGCAGTTTTTGGAAATATACCCCCATAAAGATCCTTTTTATATAGATGAATCAAAACGATGGCTTCAAACTTGCAAAGGGAAATCAATAATGCCATCAAAAGACAACATTCCCCAATTTCCAGATTTCGAACCATTGTTATTGCCAGAACCTAAAATAATCCTTTCAAAAAATCTGCCTAAGCAAAAAGAAAACGGGTTGAAAGAATCCATTGGTGCAAAAAATCAAATTGAAAGATCAAGCGAAGTACCAAAGAAAATTCTTACCAAAAGGATTGAGTACAGCACTGATTACCCGCTTTATGGAGTGCAATTGGGTGCATTTAAAGAAGTAGTTCCTGTTAGTCGGTTTAAAGATTTAAAAAACGTTGACGCCTTTATGGATAAAAAGGGCTTAATTCGTTATGTGGTAGGGCATTTTTCTATTAATTCTCAGGCGGAATCATTGCTTAAGTTAATCAAAGGGAAGGGCTACAAAGATGCATTTATTGTAAATGTGAACAACGAGAGAAAATATGCCGACGAGGTAATAAGTGTGAACAACATAAACATTAGAGCAAGTCTTAGTGGTGAAATTTCATACCACATACAAGTTGGTGCATTTAGAGAGGAAATTTCTATTGAAACAGCTGAAATATACTTTAAAATTGAAGGAATAAATGAGCACAGAGAAAGAGGAATAACTTACTTAATTGTCGGCAAGCAGAAATCTTATGAAGAGTCAAAAGCGTATCTTCAAGGAATTAAAGATACCGGGATAAATGATGCGTTCGTTATAGCCATGAATAATGGTAAAAAAATAAGTTTACAGCAAGCCAAGGACTTTAATAAAAACACAAAATGAAAACCAAGCTTTTATACTCCTTTTTTTTACTTTTTAGCTTTTCACTTGTAGCTCAAGAAGATCAGAATCAAAACCATGAATTTGAATTTGACAAGGCTAGGGCCCTATTGGCTCAAAGGAATACAGTAGACGCTTTACATTCATTAAGGGTCATTCTTAGTGAGGACTTTAACAATTCCAACATTCATTTTTTAATGGGGGCAGCATATGCTGAAACTCCAGGGGAGGAAGACAAGGCAATTTATCATTTAAGGATAGCACTAAAAGAGGTTTCTGAAGAATACATAGTAGGAAGTTTTAAGGAACGTCGATCGCCTATACATGCATATTATTACCTTGGCTTATCTTATGTTCAAAAGGATCAATGTGGAAATGCAAATAGTGCATTAAATAAATTAATGAAATATAGAGGCAAAATTGACGACTACTTTATCGATGAGTTAAGCAGGAACATGGAGAAATGTCCTTTTGAGGAAGGGGCCAAGTACAAGCTTTGGAACAAGCCTGTGCCTCCGCCAGAAGGGTACGAACCCAAAAGAGTAATAAAAGTAGACACTTTGCTTGATTCGGCTGCTTTTGCACAAAGAGGATTATTAGTTCAAGAACACACCTACACCACCAATGCGCCGCTATATGGGGTGCAAATCGGAAGCAATCTTAACCCAAGCCCAGTTAGCAGTTATGGTAAAGTTAAAAATGTAGATGTTTTTGTTGACAATAGAGGAATAATTAGATATGTTGTTGGACACTTCTCTATTCGTTCACAGGCAGAGTCACTGCTAAAGTCATTAAACGAGCAAGGCTATTTAGATGCGTTTATCGTAAATGTTAATGATGAAAGAAAGTATTCAAACGAACTCATTAGTTTTAACAATATAAATGTTAGAGCAGGCATAAAAGGCAAGGTAGATTTTTATGTTCAACTAGGAGCTTTTAAAGAGTCAATTCCAGATTCTGTCGCAGTATTATACCATCAAATAGATGGAATAGAAGAACTCAAGTACGAGAACTTTACATTAATGTTAATTGGGCCATACAGCACATATTCTTCTGCAACGCTCAAACAAAAAGAGCTTTCTGGAATAGTTGGGAATCCATTTGTTGTTGCCTTTAACAATAGAAAAAAGGTCCCCTTAAAAGAGGCCATTGATTATACCAAAAAGATAAAAGAAGAATGAGCCACCTTCTGAAGAAAATATTTCAGAATCATGGGACAAGGGTTCTTAGCCTATTGTTTGTTTCAATGATGCTTTTGATAGCTTACTTTTTGGTTCATAGCTATGTAGTTCAGCTAGACATTCATAAAACAAAAATAATTGGAAAACTAAAAGCAATTTCAACTACAGCGGCCACTCAATTAGATGGAAATCAATTATCTTATTTGTTAAATAGATATGAAGGCAAAAATGATATAAAATCAAATGATCAGGACCCAGTTTACCAATTGCTTCATGAGTCGTTAAAGAAAATTCAATTGCAGAATGAAATAGAAACTCCTCTCTATACCTTAAGTTTAAATGAATCAGGAGGTGGGTTCTTTTTTGGTTTAAGTTCCTCTGACCAGCCTTTTTTTAGGCATGTTTATGATAAATTCCCAGAGGGCTTAAGACAAAACTACCTTACAGGTGGGGTGTTAGATGTCTATGAAGATGAAAATGGGCACTGGATATCAGCCTTTGCGCCAATAAAAACATCAAACGGGGAAGTTGTTGCTGTAGTTCAGGCAGATCAGAGATTTGATGTTTTTTTAATGGAAGCAAGAAAAGAAATCTTTAACAACATTGGAATTTCATTGATATTTACGCTTGTTTTAATGTTCTTTCTTATTCGATCAATGAGGAACATTTTAAATAAGGAAGATGAGCTAACAGCTAATTTATTACAATCAAAACTTGAATTGGAACAAAAGAACCAAGACACTTTGGATAGTATTATTTATGCTAAAAAAATTCAAGAAGCGATTTTGCCATTAAAAACGAAGATTAGAAAGTACCTGCCGGAATCATTTGTATTCCATCGACCTAGGGATATTGTTAGTGGTGATTTTTATTGGTTTAAGTTTACCAGAGGAAAAATTTTTGTTGCAAGCGTTGATTGCACTGGACATGGCGTTCCTGGAGCGTTCATGTCTATGATAGGCAGCATATTACTAGATGATATCATTAATAAAAAGGAAGTTAATGAACCTGAGGAAATATTAGAACAACTTCATCTTGGAATTGTAAAAGCACTGAAGCAATCCTACAAGTCAAAGGCCTCTAGCGATGGAATGGATGTGGCTTTATGTGTAATCGATATAAGCCTTAACACATTAACTTTTTCAGGAGCATTTAGACCATTGATTTTTATTAGAAATGGAGAATTGAATCGAATTCGAGCAACTCCTCTGGCAATTGGGGGATTTAGAGATGAAAGCTTAAAGTTTACCAGACATGAAATTGCACTTGAAAAAGGCGACCAATTCTATATTTTTTCAGATGGATATCCCTGATCAGTTTGGGGGAGAGATGAATAAAAAAATACATGACTAGAAGATTTCGAGACCTTCTATTAAAAACCTCAAGTGCTGAAATGAAAGATCAGGAGGGCCATTTAGAAGAAGAGCTCGATGCCTGGATGGGAGAAAATGACCAAGTGGATGATATTCTTGTTATAGGATTTAAGATATAAAAAAAGCCCGCTTTCAAGCGGGCTTTTTTTATATCTTAAATTCGTTATTGATTATTGAATATCAACAGAAACAGCGTGTAACACATCTGTTTGACCAATTGCTACAAACGCAACAACTTTCAAATCTCCAACAACAACAGCTCCACCGCCATCAGCTCCTGCTCCATTGTAATCTGCAGGCACGGTGTAAGTATATGACTTCTGAACGAATTGACCAGTTGTCATGTCATCTGCAACAACCTCACCCCATTGTCCTGTTAAATAATGTCTTAAAACATTGTCTTGAACATAATTGTCAGGATCTGGAGAACCTCCAGACTGTTTTGAAACTAAACCGTCTTGAAGCAAAGCTACATTGATATTTAAATCATCAGTAACATCCTCTCTATAATACATGTCTACATTAACTGTTAAATCCATTCCATTCATGCTTGCGCTAGCACCCAATATTACTGGGCTAGTTTGTGCAATTACAGTGCTACCGGCATTTTGCCAAGAACTTCTACTCATAGCTAGTCCACCTGGTTGCTGTGGTGATGCACCTATGTCTTGAGCTTTCATTCTGCTAACAGTTCCTGCAGGATATCCAGAAACAGATGATTGGCTAATCAACGCTTGACCAAATGGAGTGGTGAAATCGGCCCAACCTGAAGCTGGAGCAGCATAACTACCTCCGTGAACAGCAACAACAATAAAGTTATCAGCGCCTAAAGCAGCTTGTGCATCTTTAGCTTTTACGTGCCCATCAGGACAGAATCCACACCGAACACCTGTAAAATCTTCTAGTAAGGCAACTTTCTGAGTAGCATTAACATCGGCCAAAAAGCCTGCAGGGATTCCTCCGCCACCGCCAGTTCCGCCACCGCCTCCAGTGCCACCACCGCCAGTTCCGCCACCGCCTCCGGTGCCACCGCCAGTTCCGCCACCATTAGGATTGCCACCCGTTGGGTCGTCTCCAGTAGCTGTTGGTATAAATGTAGGATTCTCAGACAAAGTCTCTTCCTTTTCACAAGAAGTAAAAGTCATTGCTACGATTGCAGCAAAAATAAATAGTCCTTTTGTTTTCATAATGGTTTCTTATTTAGCCTCTAAAATTAGGACTTTATATTTAAAAAGGAAAATTATTTGCTTGATTGTCAGCTATCTGTCATATATGATTCGATTAGCTTTTAAAGGAAATTAAAAAAACCTTGTTTTCTCAATGATAAGAAAACAAGGTTTTGTGGAGAATATCGGAGTCGAACCGATGACCTCTACGCTGCCAGCGTAGCGCTCTAGCCAGCTGAGCTAATCCCCCTTTATTGAAACAAAAATACAGTTCTTTGATTGATTTCAATAGGGAGAAGGAGGAATTTTTGAATAAGGATGAAGATATGCCTCAAAGCGTGAATGTTTTTCAATTTAGAACTGATTGCTTGGATAATTCCTCGATTTTTTCAATTGAATTTAATCGAGAATAGGGCTCATTTTCTTTTGCTGAAAGATTAATTTTGAACTTATGCCAGAAATAAGACCAGATTGGATTTCTGAATTGGAAGCTAAGATTGTTAATATTAGCTCTACACCGCAAAACATTAGCGATGTAAAAGTGCTCAATGGCGGTTCTGTTAATAGGAGCTATCTCGTCAATACTGATAAAGGAAGTTATTTTGTAAAACTTAATGTTGATAAGACTTACCCAAACCTTTTTCAATTAGAGACTCAGGGCATAGAGACTTTGACTGAAAAGGCCTGCTTGGCTTTGCCAGAAATATTGGCCCATGGAAAAATTGAAGAAAATGCCTACCTCCTAATGGAATACATCCAACCAAGCATGAAAGGACAAAGCTTCTGGACTGACTTTGGAGCCGGATTAGCGAAACTTCACCTTCACCAATCAAGAAATTTTGGATTTACGAATGACAATTATATTGGATCAATAATTCAATCAAACAACTGGACAGAGTCTTGGGCAGAATTTTTTGTGGTCAATAGAATGGAATGGATGGAGAAAATAGCAAGGGACAATGATCTAATCGACCAAGAACTTAGCAAAGGCTTAGCAAGACTTTATCCAAAAATTGAAAACCTTTTCCCAAATGAACCACCTGCTTTGTTACATGGGGATTTATGGTCTGGTAATTTTTTAGTTAATCAAAATGGCTCTGCTACACTTATTGACCCCGCTGTTTATTATGGACATAGAGAGATGGACATTGCGATGAGTTTACTTTTTGGCGGTTTCGATTCTCAATTCTACTCTTCATACCAAAACAATTACCCATTGGAGAAAGGCTGGGAGGAAAGAATAGAATTGTGTAATCTTTTTCCACTTCTAGTTCATGTCATTCTTTTTGGTTCATCGTATTCTAATCGAGTAAAAAACAGCTTAAAAAGGTATATTTAAAAAAGAAATCGAATCAATCAATATGAAAATAAAAATTATACTCGGGTTAATTTTAATATTTGCAGCCCTTCAGGTTGTCAACCCAATTGACACAGACCCTAAAGAAATTGATCCAGCAAATTCTATATTAAGTTCAGATGAGGTGCCAGATGAGGTAAAAACTATAATAAAAAAGGCATGTTTTGATTGCCATTCGAATGAAACTGATTGGCCATGGTATAGCAAGATTGCACCAATTTCCTGGTGGATAAATGACCATATAGAGCACGGCAGTCATCATTTAAGTTTCTCTAAATGGAAAATATATTCTAAGGAGGAAAAGGACAAGAAGATGCATGAAATAGTTGAGGAAATAGAAGAAGGTGAAATGCCTCTATATTCATACACTATTCTACATAATGAGGCAGTTTTAACTGAACAAGAAAAAGAACGTTTAATTCAGTTTTTCGGTTCTCATTAAAACTATATTGTAGCGATAAGGCTAAAACTAAAGTTTCGACCATTTGCTGGAATAATTCCGGGCCCAGGATAAGCACTTGCTCTCCTTGTAAAGTAAATTTGGTCAAATAAATTGTTAACACTTGAGCTAATACTTAAGTGTTTAAATACGTTCCAATTTATGCTTAAATCAGAAACAATAAAAGAAGGAATTGGACCAAACACTCCTTTATATGGAATTATGGTGTTTGCTGCATCTGAATACTGTTGACCAATAAAAGTGCTTTGGAAAGTACAGGACAGGCTATTACTAGAATAACTTACGCCTGTTTTAATGTTGTATTCAGGGATGTCTTCGAGGCGATTCCCTGTTTTTACCCCAACCAATGCTTTTGAATTTATTCTTGCATAGGCTCCATAATTATATGCTGCATTAAGAAAACAACTTAGTCTATTTTTGCTTTCTTTTTTTGCAATTGATAGTAAATTCATTTCAAGGAAATATTCGACACCAAAAATATTTGCTGTCCCAATATTGGTTCTAAGTCTAAGACCATCATCTATAACCTCTCCAATTTTATCATGATACTTAATGTAAAAGAGACTAATTTCAGAGGATACTTTTGAGCCATTTAAATTTCGAATACCAAAGTCAAAACTATAACCGTTTTCATCTTTAATGTTTGGGTCTACAATTTGAATGTTGGATTGGATTTGAATGTCTGTGAAGTTGATGGCCCTGTAATTGGCTGTTAGGTTTGAATAAAATTCGAATTGGGTTTTTATCTTTTTCGAAAAGCCCAATCCATACAAAAAGACATTTCTATGGTGGCGATTGGTTTCTGTTTTTTTGCTTTCAATGAAATCACCGAAACTATTTATTCTTTGAGAATTCGTAAAATACCCATTTGACCTTGTGTCAATTGACTCAAAACGAAAGCCTGGAATAAGACTAGTAAATTCATTTAGACGAATAATTTTTTCGCCAAAAAGAGCAATATTTAAACTTGGGAAATTAAAATTTGATTGTTTTCTTTTAAGAAAAGAGGTGTCTACTGAATTGAAATTTGGGTCACTTCCAGATGTTCCATATCCTTGGCTAAAATTAGTTTTGCCTCTATAAACTCTAATACCGACTAATACAGAGTTTTGTAAACCATTCTTTAAATTGTATGAGTAGCTTAATCTGGTTTCGTTTCCTATGTTTTTAAATTCTCCCAATATTAAGTCTCTATTACTCATAGGGTCGGCTAAATCTGGTGTTTCTAAAATGCCAAGCGAGGTCCTGCTTGCGTCTAAGGCGAAAGTCCTATTGAATAATTTTAAATTTTTTCCTAAATCCCATTCTAGAAGAAAGGCGCCGAGGTTCCAGTTTACTTTAAACCAGTTTCGATTTCTATTTGAGCTTTTTGGATTGAATAAAAACATGGAGTCGGTTAAGCCGCCACTTTGTTGACTTAAATAGTTCATGTGACTGATCTCAAGCCGAAGGAGAATTTTAGGGTTAAATTGGTAGTGAAGGGAAAGAAAGCCATTTTGCTGATTAAATTTTGAATTTTCTCTCCATGAATTCCCTTTCTTTTCTTGCCAAAAAGTATAATAGTTTAACTTCTTAAACTGTCCACCTAAGCTATTAAAAGAGCTAATAAATTGATTAGATCCAATTGTGTTATTTGATTTAAAGCTTAGCCTCTTTTTAGGATTACCAGATTTCATCTTAAAGTTAATAAGTCCGCCAAATTGGCTTCCATATTGAAGCGCTCCAGCCCCTCTAACCAATTCAATTTTTGATACCCCGTCAAGAGGGGGAGAGTAATAGCTTTCGGGATAACCCAGGGCGTCGGCACTTATGTCGTAACTGTTTTGTCTTGTGTTAAAATTGGCTGTTCTTTTAGGACTAAGGCCTCTTCCCCCAATATCCAACTGAAGGCCACCATTATCACTTTCCCAAATGTTAAGACTTGGAATTTTTGCTAGGGCTTGTCTAGCGTTATTTTGAGCCAGGTTTGCATCCACTTTTTTGAGGTTGATTACCGCTGTTTTTTTACCTTCATAAAGCCCTCCAGACTCTAATGGTTTAAGTCTTCTAATTCCATTTGGGTCAATTTCTTCAAAAACCTCAACCTCTTTTAGCTCTACCAATCGTTCTTCAAGTTGGAACTCAATTAAGGTGTCATTTCTAGAAACAAATCTTGTTTCGTTTCTAAAAATATTGATTCCTTGTACTTGAATGCTGTAAGATTTATTTGAGGATAAAATGAAGTGAGCTCCTCCTTTTTGATTGCTCATTTTTATCTCATCTCCATCGTTGAGGTAAACTGCAATGTTTGGCAATGGTTTTCCTTCATTGTTGAATAAATTAACTCGACAATTTACCTCTTCTTGTCCAAATAAAACCGTTGAAAAAGAGGTGAATAAAATGAAAAGTAAAACTTGGGCTCTCATTTCTTTTTCAAGGGGATTATCCAATCATGAAATGCAAAATTCTTGGATTTGTAGATGTTTAAATTTGAATTTAAAAACTCCTGACTAGGTCTTCCATTTAGCGACATTCTGCTTTTTACAAATACTTTTGGTGCGTATCCCTTCCTGGCTTCAAATTGAGCGCCTATATGTTGAGCAAACTGATAGATCATGTCTGGTTGAGATTTCATTTGCTGTATTTGGAATGGGCTTAGGTATTCATTCAATGAAAGTTCTTTTTGACTGTTTAAAACGGGATCTTTGATGATGATGGAAGTAAATCCATTTTTTTCCATCAGCATCACTCGCCAACTAAATCGATACCCTTCCTCTGTCCAAAAAAGATTTCCATCATATTGCCAATGCCTTAGAGGCAAATACAATTGAATTAAAAGGTAAAAAAGTAGAAAGGTAGCTATGAATGGGCCTTTTGAATTTGAGAAGTGACCTGGTTTGTGAAGTTTAAAAAAGGGGAGATTGTTCAAAATGGATAAATGCCATTTTGATGAAAAAAACACGATGGTTGAACTCATCATAATTATAGGAAACATGCCAATGTTTGGAAAAAGAATGGCCGTTAAAAGATGAAATACAATGACTAATCCGTATGCGATTACTCGGGTCTTGTTCTTGATTAAAAAAACCCAAATGAACAAATCATAAATGCAAGAAACCCAACTGAATAAAAAGGCAGTTTCTTTTAAATGAACAATTCTTCCAAGAATAGGGATTTCGTACTTTCCTGGCAACCAACTAAACAATGGTTGTGCGTTCAAAAGCCAATCTGAGTTTACTTTGGCTAGGCCAGCAAAAAAATAAACAAAAGACAATTGCACTTTTAAAACAAGAATGCTCCAGTTTGAGCAAGTAGATGATTTTATCCAAGGGAAGAATTTTGTGTCTACCGCATACATTCTGTTTGCGGGAGAGAGCAATAACCAAAAGGAAAGTATACTAACAAGGTAATAGTGATTTAAGTAATAGGTTTTGTCAAGCAATTCGACATAGGTGAATAATAGAAAAAATAAAAGACTATTGGCTCTAAAAAAGAACCCAAAAAGAATGGCAAGAGAGGAAAAGGCTAAAAGGAAAAACACTAGGTACATTCCTAGTTCACCAAGCACGGGTAAGGAATCAATAAATTGAAAATGGAATTCAGGTTGCACATAAAGTTGGGATATCCATCCTTTTTGGATAAAACGAATGCTGCTAAAAAACATAAGTCCTCCAAAAACAATCCTAAAAACAATTAATGGTGCAATAGAGACTCTTTTGAAAAGGATTGCATTTATGGCAAGCCAACTTGAATGGTATTTAGACCTAATCTCCATCGTTTAACCCGTCAGCATCTTGAACATTTAGAAGAGGAAGCAAGTCAGATTTAAAAAGAGTAACTAAACCCTGAATTGATTGATAAAGCATAGCATCTCCAGAAATCCCTGATCTATTTTGGATTTGACCTTTAATGTTTTGAAATTGATTCTTTATCAAATTGTCTGTTGATTGCTGCTCTCTTGCATGCAAAAGATCATCATAGCCTTGTTTGTTTTCACCCAAACTGTTGACCCCTAAATACAAGCTTTCCAATTCAGTTATTGAGGCATTTAATAAGGCAAGAGAATAGAATTCAGAATTATTATGTTGGGAAAAATAATAGCCTTCGATTTTAGAGGAATCTGAAGATATTGGAGTATCATTAGGGCCAAGAAGACCAATTGGTAGTCCAACCTTGTTTGCGCGGATATGATCTTCTAAATAAATTAGAACTTGGTTAAGTTGAACAGAAATGGAACTACCTAATGCTGTTCCGCCATTGTTGACAAACGAGGGCTTTAGGTCTCCAATCCAAGCAGTAAGGATCGCGCTTGATTTTACTTTCATTGATTTTACTAGCTCATTTAAAAAGACGATTCTATTGCCATCACTTTGATAAAAATTTATTGGGTTTTTAGGGGCGAAAAGAAGGTAATCCAAGGCTGGGAATCCATTTGCCCTTTCTTGTGCCCTAGTATTAAATTGATATGATTGATTGGCAATGAAAGTGTTTAGTAAACTAGTGTCTACAGGATATAGGTTGGTTCTTTCCACCAATCCCTTATTAGCCGTTGCAAAATAATTATGCACGGCTACTGCCTGGTAAGATAAATAGCTGACCTGAAATTGA
>CBDCLY010000026.1:0-16563 GCA_965218715.1 Vicingaceae bacterium | reverse complement strand
GACTTTGACCGCCAAACCGATGAGTTTAGTGGAGGTTGGAGAATGCGAATAGAATTGGCCAAAATTTTATTGCAACAATCTGATTTGCTTTTATTGGATGAGCCAACAAACCATTTAGACATTGAATCCATTCAGTGGTTAGAAGGATTTTTACAAAGTTACCCGGGAGCCGTGGTTCTAATTTCTCACGATAGAGCATTTTTAGATAATCTTACCAACAGAACAATAGAAATTTCTTTGGGTAAAATTTATGATTACCCAGCACCATACACACGTTACCTAAGTTTAAGAAAAGAAAGAAGAGAACAAGAGCTTGCTGCTTACAACAATCAGCAAAAACAAATTAAACAAACTGAAGAATTCATAGATCGATTTAGAGCTAAAGCAACCAAGGCCGTACAAGTTCAATCTAGAATTAAGCAATTTGAATCGCCTGGACAGAATAGAAATCGATGTTGAAGACCAATCTTCCATGCGTTTCTCTTTCCCTCCTCCTCCTCATAGTGGCAAAGTAAGCCTTGAAATTGAGGATATTGCCAAGCAATACGATGATAATCTCGTATTCTCTGGGGTTAATTTTAACATAGAGCGAGGAGAAAAAATTGCACTAGTTGGGAAGAATGGTGAAGGAAAATCAACTTTCTCTAGATTAATTATGGGTGAGTCTCCAAGCGAAGGTTCCGTTAAAAAAGGATTCCAAGTGCAAATTGGATATTATGCTCAAAACCAAGCTGATGTGTTGGATAAAAACTTGAGTGTATTTGAAACCATTGATAATGAAGCCAGAGGAGAAATTCGAACAAAAATTAGATCACTTCTTGGGTCCTTCTTGTTTGGAGGTGATGAAATAGACAAAAAAGTAAAGGTGCTTTCAGGTGGAGAACGAGCTCGTTTGGCTTTGTGTAAACTATTACTAGAACCTGTTAATGTTTTAATACTTGATGAGCCTACAAATCATCTTGATATTCGGTCAAAAGACATTTTAAAAGATGCATTAATGCGTTACAGATGGAACTTTAATAATCATTTCGCATGATCGTGATTTCCTAAAAGGCTTAAGTAGCAAGATTTACGAATTTTCAAAAGGTTCAGTAAAAGAACACTTAGGAGGAATTGATCAATTTTTGGAGAAAAAGAAAAGTGATGATATCCGCATTTGGGAACAAAACAATAAAAAAAGTTCCAATACTGGACAGAAAGGTGGAAACTCCAATAATCCCTACGTAGAAAAAAAGGCAATTAAAAAGGCCATCCGCCAGCAAGAGTCTCTAGTAAAAGGATTGGAAAAGAAAATTCAAAAAACAGAGGAAATTATCGCAGAATACAATGAGAAGTTAAAATCACCCTCAGCTTACTCTGATCCTGCCAATAAAGACATCATTGCCGATTGGCAAAACCAAAGTGATCAGCTTAATGCTTTTATGCTTGATTGGGAAAAGGAACAGGAAAAACTCGAAAAATTAAAAGGATAAGTCAGGGTTTAATTGCCCATTAGTGATAAAAATTTAATCCTTACCATTCTTAGTTCTTCCTCTGAATAAACACCATCAAATTCTTCTATTGTTTCTTCCATAGAATCCTCTTCAGTCTCTCTAAAGTAATCGAATATTTCTTCTTGGTATTCTTCGTCTAATAGTTCATTTAGAATATAATCTAAGTTAACTCTAGTTCCGCTAGCAACAATATGTTCAATTTCTTCAAGAATATCATCCACAGTTTTTCCTTTAGCTGAAGCGATGTCATCTAACGATAATTTTCTGTCAATGCTCTGAATAATAAAAACCTTTAATCCAGATTTGTTGACCACAGATTTTACAATCAGATCTTTTGGCCTTTCAATTTCATTTTCTTCAACATATTCTTCAATTGCTTCGATGAAAGGTGCTCCAAATTTTTCTGCTTTGCCTAGTCCAACACCAGATATATTCGTGAGTTCTTCCATTGTAATTGGATACTGCGTAGCCATGTCTTGTAAAGAAGGCTCAGAGAAGATCACATAAGGAGGAAGGTTCTCTTCTTGGGCCACTTCTCTGCAAAGTTCTTTCAACATTTGATACAACTCCTCGTCGGCAGCAGCTCCACCCTTATTGCTTGCAACTACAATTTTTGCATTCTCGTCGTACTTTTTAGGCTCAATCATTTTGATTGAAGGTTTCTTCTCAATAAAATTTCTTCCAGATTCACTTACTTTCAGCACGCCATAATTCTCAATTTCTTTAATCAATAATCCATTAATGATGGCTTGACGAATTATCGAATTCCATTTGATTTCTTCTGTATCAGAACCAGCGCCAAACTGTGGATGTTCATCATTTCTTAGGGATTTAATTTCACTTGTTACATGGCCTGCGAGGAAATGTGAAATGTAGTTGGCCTTGAAATTTTCTTTTAAAAGTAGGATGGTTTCCAATAAAAGAACAACATGAGAGGTAGCATTAAAATCGCTTCTAGGGTTTAAGCAGTTGTCACAATTCCCACAATTGTCAGCTTCATAAACTTCACCAAAGTAATGCAACAATTGTTTCCTTCTGCACACTGCTGTTTCTGCATATGAAACAGTTTCGAATATCAATTGTCGGCCTATTTCTTGTTCTGCAACGGGCTTGCCCTGGAGAAACTTTTCTAGTTTTTCGATGTCCTTATAGCTGTAAAAGGCAATGCATTTTCCTTCTCCCCCGTCTCTACCTGCTCGACCAGTTTCCTGATAGTATCCTTCAAGACTTTTAGGGATGTCATGATGTATTACAAAACGAACATCTGGTTTGTCAATGCCCATACCAAAGGCAATAGTGGCAACAATTACATCTGCCTCTTCCATCAGAAACATGTCTTGATGTTTGGCTCGAGTGCCAGCATCTAAACCGGCATGGTAGGGCAATGCCTTAATCCCGTTTATTTGAAGAGTTTCGGCTAATTCTTCTACTTTTTTCCTGCTAAGGCAGTAAACTATTCCAGATTTTCCTTGGAATTGACTGATGTATTTAACAATTTGAGAATTTGCTTCAGCCTTGGGATTTACTTCGTAATACAGGTTGGCGCGGTTAAAAGAAGCTTTAAAAAGATGGGCTTCAGACATTCCTAGATTTTTTTGGATGTCTTGTTGTACCTTAGGAGTTGCGGTGGCAGTTAATGCAATTATTGGAACCCTATCGATGGCCTCAATGATTGCTCTTAGCCTTCTGTATTCAGGTCTAAAATCATGCCCCCATTCTGAGATACAATGCGCCTCATCAATAGCAAAGAATGAGATGTTTATCGTTTTAAAAAAGTCAATATTGGCTTGCTTAGTTAGCGTTTCAGGCGCAACATATAATAGTTTGGTTTTTCCATTGGCCAAATCTTCTTTAACCAAACTCAACTCTGTTTTATTCAGCGAAGAATTCATGAAATGAGCAATGCTATTGCTTGATGAAAAACCGCGAATGGCATCAACTTGGTTTTTCATCAATGCAATTAAGGGTGAAACAACAATTGCAGTTCCTCCCATAATCAAGGCAGGCAATTGATAACAAAGCGATTTTCCACCGCCAGTTGGCATTATCACAAAAGTATCTGATCCTGAAAGAACACTTTCAATTACCTGTTCTTGTTCGCCTTTAAATTGATTGAAGCCAAAAAATTCTTTTAGATGTTCCGTTAATGGTTTAGATAGGGTGTCCATTAATTGTCTTTTACTTTATTTCAGTTACTTTTGCGGGTATAATTTGACTTGATTATAAGATACAAGTTAGGAATTTTTCAGACTTAAAAAAATAAAATTCATCTTTTTGAAATCTGCTCAAGAAATAAAAAATATTGCCATTAATACCCTGCAAATAGAAAGGGATTCTATCGACCAATTGATTGCAAGCATAGATGATGACTTTGTTGCGGTTGTTGAATCCATCTATCAGTCTAAGGGTAGGGTAGTGGTTAGTGGTATCGGAAAAAGTGCAATAATTGCTCAGAAAATCGTAGCTACATTTAATTCAACAGGAACTCCAGCCCTCTTTCTTCATGCAGCGGATGCCATTCATGGTGACCTAGGAATGATACAAAAAGATGATGTGGTAATCTGCATTTCTAAAAGTGGGGATACTCCCGAAGTTAAAGTATTGGTTCCACTAATTAAAAATTTGGGGAATAAACTCGTTGGCCTAACAGGTAATTTTGAATCCTTTCTAGGAATAAAAGCAGACCTTAGAATAAGCTGCTGGGTAGAGCAAGAAGCTTGTCCAAATAACCTTGCTCCAACCAATAGCACAACCGCCCAGTTAGTAATGGGAGATGCCTTAGCAGTTTGCCTAATTGAATACCGTTCTTTTGGTTCCAAGGATTTTGCAAAATACCATCCTGGAGGCGCATTAGGGAAAAGATTGTATTTACGAATAGCAGACATTTATCCCTTAAATGAACGACCAAGTGTGGCGCCGAATGCAAGTCTTCAAGAAGTGATTATTGAAATTTCCTCAAAACGATTAGGCTTAACTGCCGTTGAAACTGAGGGTAAACTTGATGGAGTGATTACCGATGGAGATTTGAGAAGAATGCTTTCGAAAGCAACTGATTATAATGGAATAGAGGCAAAAGAAATCATGACCAAAAATCCCATCTCTATTTCTCCTGATTCCATGGCGCTTGAGGCAGTGAAATTGATGAAATCAAACAACATTACTCAGTTAATTGTTGCAGAAGGAAATAAATATATGGGGGTTGTCCACTTTCATGACCTTTTAAAAGAGGGAATAATTTAGCGTGAGCCTAGATCAACAATTCGAAGAAGAAGAGTCAAAAATGTCATTCTTGCAGCATCTGGAAGTCTTAAGATGGCATCTGCTTAGAATCGTGGTGGTCATTTTTGTTTTATCAGGCTTGGCATTCTTTTTTAAAAATATTGTTTTTGATGAAGTTGTTTTGGCACCTATTTTTGACCACTTCATCACCTATATTTATTTCTGTAAATTTTCTTTTTTCTTAAACTTCGGTGACAAATTGTGCTTTGATGCGATGGAGTTTCAATTGATAAATATCAGCATGGCAGGTCAATTTACCATGCACATTATCGTTTCCTTATTTGCCGGAATAATTGCTTCTTTTCCTTATATCTTATTTGAAGTTTGGAGATTCATCAAACCTGCATTGAAAAATAAGGAACAAGGCTTTGCAACAGGATTGGTTTTTTGGGGTTCCTTTTTGTTTTTATCAGGAGTAGCATTTGGTTATTTCCTAATCACACCATTGTCTGTCCAATTTTTAGGAGGTTACACCGTTAGTGGAATGGTGAAAAATCAAATCAACCTAAATTCATACATAAGCACTGTAACCTCAATTACCCTCGCATGTGGAATAATCTTTCAGTTGCCAATAGTCATTTATTTTCTTTCAAAAATTGGCCTTGTTACGCCTAAAATTCTAAAGACTTACAGAAGACATTCTATTGTTGTGGTTCTAATTTTAGCTGCAGTAATTACCCCACCAGATGTATTGAGCCAGATCCTTGTTGCCATGCCTTTATTTGTATTGTATGAGATTAGCATAGTCATTTCAAGAATAGTCAACAAACACAATAAAATTTGAATCCAAAAGGAGCAAATCTTTATCTTAGCGGTCTTGGTATTTTCAAGTTTATTTGGATGATAAAATTTTTTTCACGCCTGCTCATCGCCTTTTTTTTACTCATCATTAGTAATCAAAGTTTTGGGCAAAAAACCATAGTAAAAGGGAAAGTAACAGATGCGAAAACTGGAGAAAGTTTGCCCTTTGTAAACATCATTTTCAAAGGATCTAAGATAGGGACTTCCTCAGATCTGGATGGCAATTATATAATTGAGACCTATTATCCAGAAGATTCACTTCAAGCTTCCTTTATTGGTTACAAGCCATTAAGTAAACGGATTAAAGAAGACGTTAGTCAAACGGTGAACTTTAGTTTATCAAGTGGAGATATTCAATTAAAAGAGGTGGTCATTAAATACGATGGCAATCCAGCACACCCAATTTTAGCTAGAGTAAAGAGAAATAAACCAGCGAATAATAAAGAAAAGTATGATACATACTCTTATGAGGTGTACAATAAGGTAGAATTTGATATCAATAACATTACAGAGGAATTTAAAAGCAAGAGAATATTCAAAAATTTTCAATTCATCTTTGATTATGTTGACACAACAGATGATAAAGAATTTCTGCCCATGTTCATGACAGAATCTCTTTCAGATTTTTACTACAGAAGAACACCTAAAACCGAAAGAGAATACATCAAAGCTGTTCAAATCTCTGGGACGTCTAATGAGAGCATAACGAAATTCATGGGGGATATGTATCAGAACGTGAATATCTATGAGAATTATGTCAACGTTTTTGGTAAATCATTCGTTAGCCCTATTGCAGATTTTGGATTGTTGTATTATCGCTATTATTTAAAGGATAGTGTTGTGATAGATGGCAATTACTGCTACGAAATCGAATTTATTCCCAAATTAAAACAAGAACCAGTTTTTTCGGGAACTCTTTGGATTAACGATACCACCTATGCAGTAAAAAAAGTTATAGCAAACATCGCGGGAGAAGCAAATATTAATTTCATTAATGGTTTTTCAGTTGAGCAAGAATATGAAAAAGTAGATGGGAAATATTGGATGTTGAAACGTGACCATCTAGTAGTCGATTTTCAAATTGGAGAGAAGGTAATGGGCCTGTATGGCAGAAAATCAACTTCCTATACCAATACGAAAATCAATCAAGAAATTAATGATACCATCTTTAAAGGAGTTGACAATGTAATTGTAAGGGAAAATGCCAATAAAAAGGAAGCAAATTTCTGGGAAGAAGCAAGACATGATAGCCTTACTGCCAATCAGAAAGGGATTTATGAAATGGTAGATTCTGTTAAAAAGGTTCCTGCATTTAGAACTTTTTTAGACATAGTTGAATTGGTTTTTACAGGGTACAAGGATGTTGGAAAAATAGACATAGGGCCTTATTTTAAACTGTATAGTTTTAATCCAGTTGAGGGAAATCGGATTAGGTTGGGTGGAAGGACCAACAAACATTTCAGTAAACGTCTTTTGCTACACGGGTACCTTGCTTATGGTACATTAGATGAGCAATTTAAATACAATGCAGGTTTTCGTTACAAATTAAATGATCATCCTAGGCAGTTTGTAAGTTTCGATTACAAAAATGACCTAGAGCAACTGGGTTTAAGTCAGAACGCATTTGCTCAGGACAATATCTTGTCTTCCTTTCTGCGACGAAATCCGAACGATAAGTTAACTGAGGTAGAACAGATCCAGGCGAGTTACGAAAGAGAGTGGATAACTGGTCTATCAAGTAAAGTATTTCTGAGCAAACGGGCAATGAAACCAAGAGGTTCTTTAGATTACCGTCGATTCAACCCCGACCCAGAAATAGGTTTTAGTCGCGATCCAATGATCAATACAAGTGAAGTAAGTTTTTATACAAGATTTGCCTACAAAGAACAGTTTGTTGAGGGAGAATTGAATAGGATTAGTTTAGGTACAAAATACCCCATTATAGAATTTCAAGCAGGGTTTGGTTTAAAAGGACTCCTAAATGGAGATTATGAGTTTCAAAAATATGAGTTAGCCGTTTCCGACAAGGTGAACATAGGAATATATGGATATACAGAGTTTAGAGTAACAGCAGGAAAATACGTAGGAACATTGCCTTTTACTCTCCTAGAAATTCACAATGGAAACGAATCCTATTTTTACGATAAGCAATCCTTCAACCTCATGAATTTCTTTGAATTCATTAGCGATGAATATGCTAGCTTGATGTTAACTCATCATTTTGATGGCTTCTTTCTTAACAAAATTCCATTGCTGAGAAAATTAAAATGGAGAGAGGTAGCTTCATTAAGAACCGTTGCTGGAAATTTAGGAGATAGACATCGAAGAGAATTGGTTTTTCCTACCAATATTTATGAGTTGAATAAACCCTATGCAGAGGTTGGTTTAGGAATTGAAAACATCTTTAAATTGATTCGTATCGATGGAATGTGGAGATTAAATTACCTGGATCATCCAGATATTGCTAAGTTTGGGATAAGAGCATCATTTGAATTTTCTTTTTAATAATGAAGTTAAGAGCAGAGAACATAATCAAGAAGTACAAAAAGAGAACTGTTGTAAAAGGCGTTTCTGTTGAAGTAAGTCAGGGTGAAATTGTAGGCCTTTTGGGCCCAAATGGTGCAGGAAAGACAACTTCCTTTTACATGATAGTTGGTCTAGTTAGTCCATTTTCTGGAAAAATATTTTTAGATGACCAAGAAATTACATCATTGCCCATGTACAAAAGGGCCCAATTAGGGGTTGGGTATTTAGCTCAAGAAGCGTCAGTTTTTAGGAAATTGTCTGTTGAAGATAACATCATGGCAATTTTGGAAATGACCAAATTATCTAAAGCTGAACAGAAGGCGAAGCTCGAAAGTCTTCTAGATGAGTTTAGTTTACACCACGTTAGAAAAAATAGAGGAGATTTACTTTCCGGTGGAGAAAGAAGAAGAACGGAAATCGCACGAGCATTGGCAACCGATCCTAAATTTATTCTATTGGATGAACCTTTTGCAGGTGTTGACCCAATTGCTGTAGAAGACATTCAAGGGATAGTAGCGGCCCTAAAGAAAAAGAATATCGGAATTCTGATTACGGACCACAATGTGAATGAAACCTTGGCAATAACTGATAGAGCCTATTTGCTTTTTGAAGGAAGCATTCTAAAAGCAGGTACAGCAGAAGAGCTTGCCAATGATGAGCAAGTTCGAAAAGTTTACTTGGGGAAGAATTTCGAATTGAAAAGGTCGAAATCGGCTAATTCATAGGGGAAAGCTCAATAGTATAGCTCTCCATTAATGCATTTGCCAATAGTTTTTTACAAGCCATTTCTACTTTTTCACTTGCATCAGATTCAGAGTTTGCCTCTATTTCTAAGCTAATGTGTTTGCCTATCCTTACTTGATCAATCTCATGTAAATCCAAGTTTTTCAAACTAGAGCCAACTGCTTTTCCTTGTGGGTCTAATAAAGCCTTAAGTGGCATAATGTCTATTTCTGCTTTAAACTTCATGGTGGACAGATCTTTTGTTTTCTATTAATGAAATCGTGAGGTACAAAATTAAGATAATTGGGATTGCAGCTGCAAAAATAAATAGGAATAATCCAATAGAAATTAACAATAGAAGATATCGATATTCATTTCCTTTCCATTTCATGTTTTTGAACTTAAGAGCCAAAAGTGGAATCTCGGTTGTCATCAATAATCCCATGAGTAAACTTAATACTAAGATGAGGTAGGGATTGTTTAAAAATTCTTCCATCCCTAGGCTTAAGGCATTCGAGTCTAAGTTTTGATTTTGCCAATGGATAATTGGAATTGAAATCCACAACAATGCATTGGCTGGAGTTGGTAAGCCAATAAATGAGTCGCTTTGTCTTTCGTCTAAGTTAAATTTTGCCAATCTAAAAGCAGAAAAAACAGCCATAATAAATGGGGCAAATGCAATTATTCCTAAATCAGTATTCAATAAAAGAGTAACTGCTAAATAGGAAGGAACAAGGCCAAAGGAAACCATATCTGCTAAAGAGTCTAACTGTGCTCCGATAGCAGAGCCAACTTTTAACAATCTAGCAATCATCCCATCCAAAAAATCAAATAAAGAAGCAATCAAGATCAGAATGCTGGCATTTAATAAATCTCCTATTGCAATTTGATAAATGGCCAAACAACCGCAAAACAAGTTGGATGCAGTAAATAAATTAGGAAGATGCTTTTTCACAATTCTATAATGAATAATAAATCTTTGCACCAATTTAGATTTTATTTCGTCATATTACCAAGGGATTTGATAAAAAGCGCGAAATTTATACTTTGATCTTCCTCTAGGGTAATATTTATCAATTCAAACTGTTAATAGGAGGAATTTCTAAGACACAAACATGAACCGGAATACACTTTTCATATTTCTAAGTTTTTTTACTGCAATGATTGCCAATGCTCAAACTGCTAAATACAGTAATGAGTTTTTAAAAATCGGTGTAGGAGCAAGAGCAATTGGGATGTCTAATTCGACAGTGGCCACTAGTAATGATGTTAGTGCCGGCTATTGGAACCCCGCTGGATTAAGCCAATTGAGCAGCGATGTGCAATTTTCTTTAATGCATAGTGAATACTTTGCAGGAATTGCTGCCTATGATTATGCCGCCTTTGCAACTAGAATTGACAGCGCTAGTACGATTGGGTTTTCATTCATTCGTTTTGGTGTAGATGACATCCCAAATACCACTCAATTAATTGATGCAGAAGGGAATATTGACTTTAATCGAATTTCTACTTTCTCTGCAGCCGATTATGCGGGTTTAATATCTTATGCTAGAAAAAGCAATGTCGAGGGTTTGTCTTATGGAGCAAACATGAAGATAATTCATAGAAGTGTAGGGGATTTCGCAAAAGCTTGGGGTTTTGGTTTAGATGTTGGAGCTCAGTTGAGAAGAGACAAGTGGACTTTTGGCGCCATGGGTAGAGACATTACCAGCACTTTTAATGCTTGGACCAGTAATCTTGATGAATCGGAAGAACAAGCATTCTTGTTTACCAATAATGAATTGCCAGAAAATTCTGTAGAAATTACTTTGCCTGAATTGATTCTTGGAGTAAGTAGGAAATTCATTTTCTCAGAAAATATTGGGATGCTTGTTGAACTGAATCTGAAAAATACTTTCGACGGCAAAAGAAATGTTCTTTTCAAATCAGATCCGCTTTCTATTGATCCAAGTTTAGGTTTAGAAACTACCTATAAAGATGTTGTGTTTTTAAGAGGCGGCTTAGGAAATGTGCAAGTCACCACAAACATCGATGGAAATAGAGAAACAAGTTTCCAACCTAATTTTGGAATTGGCGTAAAACTAAAGTCGATAAGTATTGATTACGCCTTAACAGACATCGGTGATCAATCTGTAGCACTTTACTCAAATGTATTTTCTGTCCGGATGGACATTAATAGAAAGAATTGAAACTTGGAATTAGCATAGCATTATTATTTAGCTTCCTAAGCTCTTTTTCTCAACCATACGGTAACGAGTGGATCAATTACAACCAAAACTATTATGATTTCAAAGTTCATGAGAAGGGCATTTATAGGATCAATTTTCAAGATTTAACCTCAGCCAATGTTCCATTAGCCAGCCTTGATCCTAGAAATATTCAAATTTTCGCAAGAGGGAAAGAAATCCCAATATTTGTTGCAGGAGAGCAAGACGGAACCTTCAATGCAAATGATTATATCGAATTTTTTGCAACAGGAAATGACGGTTGGTTAGATAGTGTTTTGCATAAAGGAAGAGATAAGCAAGCTAATCCCTATTACAGCTTAATAACAGATACCATCAGCTATTACCTTACTTGGAATAGTTCAACTAGTAATTTGAGAATACAAGAGGAAAATGCCATCGATTTCGGAAATTATTTTGCTGCACAGTTTCTCTGGAAGGAAAGTTTAAATGTATTCGACGATGCCTATTATGATGGAGCCACAATGAGCGGTGGAGCAACAGATCCTGAATATGTAGATACGGAAGGATGGATGTCCCAAGTCCTTAACTCAGGCAATAAGAAAAATTATTCCATAAGCACTACTAATCGATTCAATTCTGGGCCATTTGCAGAGCTGGAGTTCATACTAACTGGTCAATCAAACTATCAACTGAATAGCAATGGTGATCACCATATTCTTTGGAAATTTGGAGGTTTAGAAGAAGACATTGTTTTCGATGGCTACCAACTGATCAAAAGACAAAAGAATTTTTCTCCTAGTCAGATTGTTGGTGGGAACAATACCTTTTCTGTTGAAAGCATTGATGATTTAGGAAGCCCAGTAGATCGCTCAGCAATTTCATATATCAAAGTGACTTACCCGCATACCATGTCGCTAAGAAATGCCAGCGAATTCGAATTTTTAATCGATGATCACAATAACCAAGATGCGCAATACTTAGAATTTCTTTTCTTTAATGGAGGCAATCAACCAATACTTTACGACCTGGACAATGCTAAACGAGTTCGAGTAATTAAAACATTGAATAGCTACCGAAGTTTGATTCCCAATGGTGGGGGCAGAAAGCGATGCTATATTGCAGCAAGTGCCAACTTAAAATCTGTTCGTTTAAAAGCGGTAGGCACAAATGCTCAGTTTTTGGACTTCGCCATCGATATTCCTGATTCCGCTGACTTTTTAATCAGTAATCAAGCATTGTGGCCAGAACTGACGAGATATGCGGCATATCGAACCAGTACTGGAAGAAATCCTTACTTAATTGATGTAGAAGAATTGTATCATCAATTTTCTTATGGAATAGAAAAACATCCATTATCAATCCGAAACTTTATAGACTATGCTTTAAGTTCGTTAACAGCAGAACCCCAGTCCTTGTTTTTGGTTGGCAAATCCATTAATGCCAAACAACATCGAAAAAATGCCTTGGCTTACGAACAAAATTTGGTGCCTACCATTGGAAACCCTGCAGTGGACAATTTATTTTCTTCTGGATTAAATGGAGGGGTTTTAGAAACGGCAATTCCACAAGGAAGGCTGAGTGCTAGTTCGCTTTTTGAATTGGGTAGTTACCTTAATAAAGTGATAGAATTTGAAAATGCTCCAACGGCAAAGTGGATGAAGAGAGGGCTTCATTTTGCAGGTGGCTTAAGTTTAGGGGAAACACAGCGTTTCGAAAACTATTTGAAAAGCTATAACAATGAATTGAACTCCGCTCCATTTGGTGGTACTAGTTTGTTGTTCAAAAAAAGTACCTCAGTTCCCATTCAAACCACCTTGTCTGATTCTATCCGAACTGAAATTAACGAAGGGGCTAGTATCATGACTTTCTTTGGGCATGCTGCAGCTACAGGAGGCTTTGATATCAGTATTGACTCACCTGGTAAATTGGACAACAGAGGTAGATACCCTCTAATTTTAGCCAATTCATGCTTTACAGGAAATTTTCATCAATACAATGCAAAAAGCACTGCAGAGGATTATGTTTTGGAAAGAAATAAAGGAGCCATTGCGTTTTTGGCCTCTGGAAACCTAGGTTTCGAGTATTCCTTAAATCAATATTCATCGGCCTTTTATGAAAATTTTGCAAGGAAAAACTACGATAAAAGCATAGCAGAAAATATGCGGCAATCAGTTCGTGACATTCAAGGTTCAAACCCAGCGGGATCCTTGCGTCTTGTTTGTCTAGAAATGGCAATGCAGGGAGACCCATTATTGAAATTGAATGCTCATGAAATTGCAGATTATGCGATTTCAAGTTCTGCATATACTATTGATCCCAAGGAAATAACTAGCGAATTGGATTCTTTTCTTCTCACTTTTTATCCAAACAATATTGGAAGAGAAACCAACGATTCTATTTTGGTGCAATTGGAAAGAAAATTTCCGATAGGCCAAAGTGATACTAGTTATTTAATAAGAATTCCCCCGATTGGTTTTGAAAGTGCAATTCAATTTAAATTACCTGTAGATGCCTTGAAAGGCTCTGGTTCAAATAACTTCAGTTTTATTTTAGACCCACAGAATGAATTTACTGAGCAATCTGAGAATAACAATAGATTGGACTTTGAAGTGCTGATTAGATCTGGGGAAGTGATTCCAATTTATCCTTATCATGAAGCTATTGTAGGGAAGACTAATATTAAATTATTGGCTTCAAGTGTTTTTGCCTTAGAGCCAATTTCCAATTACCAATGGGAGATTGATACCTCTGGTTTTTTCAATAGTCCAACATTAGAAACAAAAACAGAATCCATTAGTGGAGGTGTTTTAGAATGGGAACCTACTCTGCTGCAAAACATGAGAGATAGCCTAGTGTATTATTGGAGAATTAGTAAGGTGCCAGCTCCAGGAGAAAACCCCAATTGGAGAACGTCCTCCTTTCAATACATCCCGAATGAATCTGGATGGTCTCAAGCGCATTATCATCAACAAGCTGAAAATTCATTACTATTTATTGAGGCCAATGATCAAAGTCAGCAATTTGACTTTGTAGATAATGTAAAAGAATTGGCAGTTTTTTAATCAAGGTAAGCCATCTACTGCTCAATTGAATAACATCAGATATGCAGTAGATTCAGATACAAGAGAAAGGAATGCTTGCGGTTCTAGCCCAGGATTCCTCATTGCTATTTTAGATTCATTGAGTTTAGATTCTTGGCAAACTCCCTATGGAAATATGCATCAACAAAATTATTTTGGGCAAGCAAATGCCGATAATTATTGCTTTCCATCAAGAACACGTTCTGAAAGGTATTTTCTATTCCGAGCAAGCAGGGCAGACCAAATGTTGGCCATGCGAGATTTTCTAAATACAAGTGTGCCAGATGGAAGTTACGTGGTGTTGTATACTTGGTTGGGAGTAAACTATTCTAGTATTTGGAATCAAGATTCTAGCATTTTAAGATCCATTGAAAATTTGGGCTCTCAGCTTATTCCAAATTTGGGCGACAGCATTCCATTCATTTTTACCACTCAAAAAGGGAATAGCAGTAGTACTCAAGAAATAGCTGGAGCAACAACTTCTTCAACAATTGAGTTGGTGCGAGTGCTAACAACAAATGCAGACTTTGGAACTTCCATTTCCAAAGAAATTCCTTCGAGCAATTCATGGCAAAGACTTTCTTATCGGTTCAATTCATTAGAAACCAATTCTAGTGATAGTGTTGAGCTTGATTTGATTGCAGTTGAAATGGATGGCTCCGAGCGCCTCCTTGACCGCTATTATGGGCCAGAATTGGACTCTTCAATTGCTTCATTGGCCAATAATCAAAATTTTAGGGGATTGAGGCTTAAATATAAAGGAGAAGATATCTCAACACAAACTCCACCACAACTGCAATATTGGCAATTGACCCACCAAGAATTACCAGACATTGCTGTAGCCCCAAAACTTTATTACGAAATCAATTCAGACACTTTACAAGAAGGTGATTCAATAAAAATTGGAATTGCTGTAATAAATACTTCAGAGCAGTTCATGGATAGCATAGAGCTGAGGGCAAGCGTTCTGAATAGCAATAATCAAATAAAGCTGTTCAGTTTTGGGAAAATCGCAGGCATAAATGCCAATGAATCAAGGAATCTAAACGTATCCTTTTCAAGCATTGGGCTAAGAGGAAGAAATGAGGTGATTCTTGAATTGAATCCTAATAATTTACCTCGAGAGCAATACCAATTCAACAATAAATTACAAACGCAAGTTGTAGTTCTTGGAGATCGACTGAATCCGATTATGGAGGTAACATTTGATGGAAGAAGAATAATCAATAGAGAATTGGTCTCTTCTGAACCTGAGATTATCATTAGATTGGATGATGAAAATCAATTCCTTGCCATTGATGATACTTCCTCTTTCTCTATTTTCTTAAGGGCACCTGGTGAGGCTGAGGTTTTGCAAAATTTTGGCTCAGGGACTAGTGTTACAATGAACTTTATTCCAGCCAAGTTACCAGAGAATCAAGCCATCGTTAGTTTTCAACCAAGCTTAAAAAAGGATGGCATATATCGATTAAGAGTTCAAACCGCAGATAAATCTGGCAACTCTTCTGGTAGTCAAGATTATGAAATTGAATTCGAGGTGGTCACTGAAAGCTCCATTACTCAGTTTGTAAATTATCCGAATCCATTCTCCACTTCAACACGTTTTGTTTTTACATTAACCGGAAGTGAAATTCCTGATCAAGTGCAAATTCAAATCTTAACAGTGACTGGTAAAGTGATTAAGGAAATTGATCAGCATGAGATAGGGCCAATTCATATTGGAAATAACATCAGTGATTACGCCTGGGACGGAAAAGATGATTTTGGTGATCAATTGGCCAATGGTGTTTACCTCTACCGAGTGAGAGTAAAATACAAAGGTTCAAATGTTAAACATCGAGATAGCCGCCTCGATGACTTCTTCACAAAAGGTTTTGGGAAGATGTATTTACTGCGCTAATCGACTACAAAAGCTTTCTGGAATTGGCTGCCCTCTTCAATAAAATTGATAAGGTAAATTCCCTTTGAATAAGTTGTAGTAGAGACTTTTAATAGCCGTTGATCTTGCTTTATTGTCCCTGATTTTAGGATCCGCCCTTGCATGTCAATTATTTGATAGTTGATGCCAGAATGAAGGCCTAAATGCACATTTAGTATCTCTTTAACAGGGTTTGGGAATACCTGCGCTTTGTTTTTTAAATCCTTTTCTACTAGACCAACAGATGTCCCATTTCCGTTTATTGGGATGCTTAAATTGGATAAGGAACCTGGAATATTAGTGCTAAAATTTAAAGTGTCTCTAAAATTGGAAGCAGAATTTGGGTTAAATACAATCGAGATTTCGATGGCCTCGCCAACCGCAAGGTTCTGATTACTGCCACTATTTCCTGCAAAGGAATAGGAGGTGCCATTGTTAAAATTCAAGTTGCTTAATTGAATGGTTTGATTACCACGGTTTACCAATACATAATCAAAGGTATCTAAAGCCAATATCGGAATTGTTCTAAAATTAATTGAAGATTGTAATATATC
>CBDCLY010000025.1:0-32860 GCA_965218715.1 Vicingaceae bacterium | reverse complement strand
AACATTTCCAACCCTCAATTGTTATACAATTAGCATAACTTTATCTTATGGAAATTGCTCTTCAAGTAATCATCTGTTTTCTCACCTTTTGCTTCATGGAATTCATGGCATGGTTCAGTCATAAATACATCATGCATGGGTTTTTATGGAATTTACATCAAGACCACCATCAACCTCAAAAAGGCTGGTTTGAAAAAAACGACCTCTTTTTTGTTTTTTATGCCATCATCAGCACAAGCTTGTTTTTTACTTGGGCTGAAGGAATATTCTCCTTCGGCTTGGCTATGGGTTTAGGCATTCTATTCTACGGAATGGCCTATTTTGCAGTGCATGATATTTTTATTCATCAGCGTTTAAACTGGCTTAAAAAGACCGACAACATTTACTTTAGAGCCATTCGAAAAGCGCATAAAGTGCATCATAAACATCTAGGAAAAGAAAAGGGAGAGTGCTTTGGAATGTTGTTTGTCCCGCTTAAATATTTTAAAGAAGCGGCTCAGTCGAAAAAATAGGACCTGCTAAAGTCTGGCCCCTAATACCACCACTTTTTTGAATTGTTTTTGATCTCCATTGGGTGAAAAGACCTCAAAGAAAATGACATAAGTTCCTATGCTTGCTCTTTCGTTTTGATCGTTGATGCCATCCCAAGTGAAACTTCCCTTGGCTCCTATAAGCTGGTTGTTTACCAAAGTCTTAATTAATCTTCCTGCTTGATCAAACACTCTAACATTGGCTACCAATCCTGGAGAATTAAAAGAATAATTGATGTTTAATAAATCTTGATACCCATCATTATCGGGAGAAAAAATCTTAGGGTCTAAAGTCAGTTCACCGTTAAATTGAGTATTGATAAAATGCTGTGAATTCTGATAACCCGGTGTTGCAAAACCTACTGTTTCTGCAGCTGAATGGAAGTTCAATAGATCTGCGCTTGAACGATTAGGGTCAAGCCGTTCTAAACTAACTCCATCAAGGCTTTTGAGCAAATCAAAGTGTTGATCATCGCTATAGCTCACTTGGTCCAATAATTTAGAAGTATTGTTTGAATAAATACACTCGTCCCTCATCATCATTGTAAGAAGGCAGATCACTTATTTCTATTATTCTGTCGGCTCTACTAAGCGGGTATTCTTCAACAATGTTCTTAGCGTCTTCTGTGAACACCAAATATGTTTTTTGGTAGAAACAAAATAGGTGTCTCTCCAACATTCTTTTTACTGGAAATAGAATCACCAGCATAGTTTGCAAATTCCCAATTGGCTATGCTTAAAATTCGTTCAGAACGGTTGTACAATTCAACAAAATCTACCCCTCCAGACCTCGGGTTAAATAATATTTCATTGATAACCACATCTTCCTTATTGCTAGATTCTGCCAGAGCAATACTTGCTGTTTGCTCTACTTGCATGGTATTTCCAGAGCAGTCGTTGATTTGATTCACGCTCAATTGGATGATTTTTCCTGAATCTAAAGATGCCCCAAGCCCGATTATTACATTGTTGTAATCTGGGGCCAATGCACTTGCACTAACAATGAGAGTTCCGTCTGATAAGCTGAATGCAGAAGGAGTTACACTGGCTATTTCTAGGCCTTCATTAAAACTCAACAACAAAGTATCTTTATTGCTAACCAAAGCAGACTCTAAAACGGGCACACTTAAATCTGGACTTAAATCCAAGATTGAGTTGGCCTGACCAGGTGTTCCTCCATTGGAAGAATTTGAGGCTCTAAAATTGAATTTTCCAGTACAAGGTAATGTTGGATTTATCTGTTCTAAACTAAATCCCCCATCTTCTTTTACTGCACTTTGATACCATGACTTTTCATATGCAACCTGATCAATCAAATTTCCACTAGGATCAAATAATAACAATTCATCATTGGTGTTCCCTAAAGATGGGAAACTAGATTGTCCCTGACTTTTCCCAAATGCTGAAAAAGCAAATTCACTTCCAGAGGAGCAAACAATTAGGTATTCTCCAGGTCTAAAAATTAAAGCATCAAGGTTTGATACCGTTGAACGATCTCCCAAGCTCCCAACGGCTCAAATCAAATACTTGGTCTGAGGCATTATAGATTTCGATGAACTCCGCATCTGGCAGTCCAAATGACGGACTAGGGTCAGCATAAATTTCATTGATGACCACATCCCTATATTTTGCAATTCCTGGGACTACTAATTCTGCCTCTGCTCCCATTCCAATAGGATTCCCCTCACAATCAAAAACATTTTGAATTCGTATCGTATCAATTTTACCAGAATCTAGTGGATTGGCTAAAACTAAACGTACTGTTTCATATTCTGGAAAGCTTGGTTCTGCAAACAATATTGAAGTTCCTCCACTTAATGTATAAGTTCCGTTGATTATGCTGGTGCTATCTAATCGTTCATCAAACACCAAAAGGATGGTGTCTACGCCTCTTACACTTGCGCTCAATAATTGGGGTGCTACAAGATCTGGCAATGTATCGAAAACGCTATTAATCGACCCTGGTGTGCCTCCATTAGTATTATTGCTTGCCGAAAAATTAGTTTTTCCAATGCAGTTAGTCAATGGGTTAATTTGCTCCAAACTCCAGCCTCCATCTTCTTTTAGAGGGTTTTGATAATAAGCCAGATTGTAATCTAATCGGTCAATCAATACTCCATTTCCATCTAATAGTTGCAGCGTTTCTCCTCCATTATTTAAGCCCGGTAATGAGGTTGATATAACTGTTCCGAAAGAGGAAAAACTGCTTGATGAAGCAACGCTGCTTATGATTAAAAACTCTCCTGGCATTAAAATTTGATTGGGCAGGGTGCCTTCACTGGAGCCGTCTGAAATTTTCCAAGAATCGGTATTAAAAATGCTGTTGGAAGCATTAAATATTTCAATGAATTCTGCATTTGGAAGGCCCTGACTTGGGCTAGGATCGGCCATTACCTCATTAATAACTACTTGTCTATAACTGGGTATGGCTGGAATTACAATGTTGGCATTTCCTGTTCCTAGAACATTCCCAGGGCAGTCTTTTACACCAGAAACATTGACTTGATACAATTTTCCAGAATCCAGGGCAGTTGCCAGGCTCAGTGCTATATCTAATCCATTGCTGCTCAAAAGGGCTTTAGTAATCGCAGGCCCATTTGAAATGCTAAAACTTGCTCCACTTAAATTGCTGTCAAGGGCCTCATCAAAACTTAGAATAACTTCCAAATTCCCATTCGGACTAGCTGCTAACAACTGTGGTGCAGTGAGGTCTGGTAAAAGTGTCGAAAACACTATTTATTAATCCTGGTGTTCCACCTATTGAAGCATTAGACGCTTGAAAATTGGCTATTCCGGTGCAGCTTGTAAATGGATTTATTTGTTCTAAACTCCAGCCCCCATCGTCTTTGCTAGGATCTTTGTACCAAGAAATTGAATAATCTACTTTGTCTACTTCTAATCCATTGGGATCTTCAAGTGAAATGCTTTCTCCAGAATTGGTTAATCCTGGAAAACCAGTTACTCCCATTTTCTTAATGCCTGCAGAAAACAAGTTGAGTTTTGTGCTTGAGCAGAGCACAAAATATTCATTGGGAAATAACAATAAACTGTCTAAAACAACAGAAGAGCTTGCATCGTGAAATTCCCAATTCTCAAGATTAAAAACTTTGTTTGAAGCATTGTAAACTTCTATGTATTCGGCATCAGGTATTCCATTTGGCGGGTTGTTGTCGGCATAAATTTCATTGATCACCAAATCCCTGTATAGCGCCTGTTCGGTCTTAAAGTAAAAAAAGTCGATGCTGTCTTTTAGCATTTTATTCCCCGCTAGATCTTGGATGCTATCTATGTTCAATTGATAAAAGTTTCCATTTAGAAAAGGAGAAAGAGAAGTTTAAACTTATCCTTGTGCTATCCCCTTGGACTATCGAAGAACTTATTGCAGAACCAATTCCATTGTTTACAATAAAGTTGGAGCTAAGAACTGAAGAAGGCTTAATTCTTTCTGAGAATTGAAGCACTAACTGAACTGAATCTATTACGCTTAAATTAGTAAGTTGAGGCGGCAATTGATCGCTAAATGCTGATCCACTAACCAATATGCTATCAAAATAAAAATTGTCTGATCGTCCAGAAGAGTATCTGCAATAAAGCCCAAAATAACTACTCGTTAAGTGAGTCGTATCTCGAATTGTTCCTTCAGAGATATAATTATTCCCATGAGCACTTGTGTCAGAAAACAGTTCCCAATTTCCTAAGCTATCCCTTGTCACTCGAACTCGAAGATCTACACTGCTAGTTCCTACGGTTCCATTCCGTCCGTCAATAATTTTTACATCAGTTGATACTGCTCTAGAAGTTTTATATAAGCTTACATCATCTGTACTTCCTGAAACTCCTCCCAACCAAACGTAATATCCATCTAATGCTTGACTAACATCACTTTGGTCGGCAACTAAATAAACAATTCCATAATTACTGGTGGAAGGAGAAAAATCATACTTGAAATTGAACTCCCAAACGGCATTGTTTATGCTGGTTGAAACAGTGCTTAAATAGCTTGGTGAAGTTTTTACAGCAAAGGTATCATTGAGTTGTAATTCCAAGTTAGCATTTACCCAAAATTTCGAGGTGTCACCTATCCATACTGGGTTAGAGCTAAAATTACCGTCACTAAAATCATCAACAAACCCAACTGATGATTGTGACATTGATAGTGTTGAAAGAAGTGAAAGGGTGACGAAATAAACTAGCTTTTGGATCATGGGTATGCTTAGGTCAGTAAAGTTAGTAATTTTACCTGCGTTGCTATAAAAATAAGAATGAAAGGATATAAGGTTGCTGTTGTTGGTGCTAGTGGTATGGTTGGCACAGTAATGTTAGAATTATTGGCGAGTAGAAACTTCCCGATAACAGAATTGTATCCAGTTGCTTCCTCCACTTCTGTAGGCAAATCCATACAATTTAAAGGAAAAAATTATCAATTAATTAGCATTGAAGAAGCGATTTCTTCAAAAGTTGATGTCGCATTATTTTCAGCAGGAGGAGATGTTTCAAGACAGTATGCCCGAGCATTTGCTGAATCAGGAGCAAGAGTAATTGATAATTCGTCAGCTTGGAGAATGGATCCAGAAGTTGGCTTAATTGTTCCGGAAATCAATGGGAGTTCTTTAAGTGCTGATGATTACATCATTGCCAACCCAAACTGTTCTACCATACAGCTGTGCATGGTGCTTGAACCCCTGCATCAATTGTTAGACATTAATCGGGTGGTTATTTCCACCTATCAATCCATTTCTGGTTCTGGAATAAAGGCTGTAAGGCAATTAGAAGGAGAGGAGTCTGGTGAGGATGTTGAAAAAGCTTATGATCATGCCATTTACAGAAACTGCATTCCTCAATGCGATGTTTTTGAAGACAATGGGTATACAAAAGAAGAGATGAAATTGGTGAATGAAACCAGAAAAATCCTTTCACTTAACGATTTAAAGATTACAGCTACAGCGGTTAGGGTTCCTGTTACAGGAGGCCATTCAGAGGCGGTAAATATCAGTTGCAATAATCAAGTTGACCTTTTAAAGGTTCGCACTAAACTTGCAGAAACAAAAGGGGTAGTGGTTTTGGATCAACCAAAAACCTCTACCTACCCTATGCCACTCAATGCCCATGGAAAAGATGAGGTTTTTGTTGGTAGAATCAGAAAAGACGAAAGCCAAACCCATGGTTTAAATCTGTGGATTGTATCCGACAACCTAAGAAAGGGAGCTGCCACTAATGCAATTCAAATTGCGGAACACTTACATAGTCAAGGGATTCTAAATTAATCTTTCCAAAAAAAATTGGTAAATTCGATAGAGGCAACGTTTTTTAATTTAAGCGTGTCTGTTATTTAGGGTTTAACTGAATTTTCTTTGAATGGATGAAAAAAGTCTAATACAAGCTTGCATAAATGAGGACAAAAGTGCTCAGAAAGCTTTGTATGACTTATTTTCTGCTAAGATGTATTTTGTTTGTTTAAGATATGCCCGACACGACCTAGAAGCACAAGACATGCTTCAAGATGGATTCATTAAAGTTTTTGATAATCTAGTAAAATTTAAATCCAACGGGTCTTTTGAAGGTTGGGTTAGACGAATAATGATAAATACTTCTTTAAATTATTGCAGAAAGGCCAGTTTTAAAAATGAAGAAATTGGAATTGCAGATTATCAAGATAAAGTAGTTTCATCTAAGGCAATTCAACGATTATCAGAGCAGGAATTATTAGCATGCATTCAGCAATTGCCTGCTGGTTACAAAATGGTTTTTAACCTCTATGTAATAGAAGGATATAGCCATAAGGAAATTGGCGAAATGCTTGAAATAACAGAAAGCACCTCTAGGTCACAATTGGCAAAATCCAGAAAATGGATGCAGAAATTATTGTTGGAACAAAAAATAAGTAAACATGTCTGAGCAAGAGAATACATTCGACGATGTGTTCCGAGAAAAACTCGGAGACTACAGTGTTCCGCCACCGAGTACGGTGTGGGAGAACATTGAAACACAGCGCACTTATGGACATGTTGTTGCCAATAGAGTATCCATGAATTGGAGAAATTTTGGAGCTCTAATTTTGATATTATTTGGAGGGAGTTCTGCAATTTTATATGGAGAACCAGAAGCTTTTCCAATAGAAGACATCGCTGATATTCAGACTGTTTTTATTAATGAATCCATTCTTGCCTCTGAATCATTAACCATTATCGATCAAAAATCATCTAATGATTATTTAAATAGCATTGATCAATTTCCTTCAATTGTCGACTTCATTTCTGAAGACCAATCCCTTGCAGCATCAAATGGAGATGAAAGCTCCCTAGCTAGAAATAGAGAGGCAATTCCAGAAGTTGACTTAGTTGCTTCCGTTCATCAAGCTGGGTTTAGTCGTCCTGCAGAATTAATGGACAAAAGATTAAGCGCCTACCTCAGCGGGCTAGATGGCTGGGAAAGTGCAAAACCAAAAGGATTTGTGCATTATTATGAATTGGAAAAAGCTCCTGTTTTAGGTTTAATAAAAAATGAATTGGCTCCGATTTCGAAAACTGAACAATTACGCCCTTACGATTATGCTGTATTCGAAGTGAGTAAAAAGCCAATCAAAGAACGCATTAGTTTTCTTTTTGCCTTTACTCCCCAACAAATTCATAAAAGCCTGAAAGCGGATTATAACCTTTCTTCTTCCTACTTGAATCACCGAAGAGAATCTGAGCAAACCAGGTTAGCATATACTTTGGAGGCCAACCTTCATTATGAATTGAAAAATCACAAATTCATTGAGACTGGAATCAACTTTACTCAGATTTATGAAGCTATGAGCTTTAAGGGAGAAAAGCAGTTCTCGAACCAATACGACTTCATGGAGGTTCCATTATTGTTGGGTTATGAAGACCGTAATTCTAAATGGGGATGGCATGTGAAAGGTGGTTTTGGTGTTCAAGTGCTGAATAAATACCAAGGTTACATCTATAAAATTTATGAAGAAGACTTAAGTCCCAACAATAATATTGACCCTTCTCAATTGCGCATAAGCAATAGAGTAGCTGTAAGAAATTTAGTTGATGGCTCCCACAATTTATCTAAAAATCAAGACCCCAATGAGGTATTAAACTTGGAAGAGGAGTCTGAAAATCCCTACCGTAAGAATGGGGTTTTTAATGTGCACTTAGCCGCAGGTCTTACTTATTTCCATAGCATAAATACCACATTTGTGATAAGTCCATATTACAAAAGAAACATTAACTCTATCACAAAAGAGGATGCCCTTTTTAAGGAGCGCTTAAGTTTTATGGGCATCAGTTTAGGAACAAGAATAAAGTTCTAGTCGAGCTCTTTGAAAAATCCTCTATGAAAAAGAAGGATTGAACCAACTCCGATTGTTATTGCACTGTCAGCAATATTAAAAACAGGTCTAAAAAAGATAAAATAGTTTCCACCAAGCCATTCGGGCAGATAGCCTTCCCAAAGTGGGAAATAAAGCATGTCTACAACTCGCCCAAACAAAAATGGACTGTAGCCTCCTTCGGGTGGCAAGAACTCCGCTATTCGGTAATAACTATCACTGAATAGCATGCCATAAAATGCACTGTCTAAAATATTGCCTATCGCTCCGGCAAATACTAAAGCTCCACAAACCATAAGTCCTTTGCTTGCTCCTTTTTTGGGCAGCGAAAACAGGTACCAGCCAATCAATGCAACTGCAACAATTCGAAACAAGCTTAATGCTAGTTTCCCGTATTCCCAAGGGATTTCTAAGCCAAAAGCCATCCCATTGTTTTCTGTAAAATGAATGTGAAACCAATTTCCTAAAACTGGAAACTCTTCTCCTATTTCTAAATTGGTTTTTACCCAAATTTTAAGGCCTTGATCAAAAACAAGAACCAAAAAAACAACAATTAAGGCCAGCCAACCACTAGATAGGCTTTTCTTCATAAGACTATAATTAATTCATTGCCTCTTTGGCCTCGATGGTAAGGGTGGCATGTGGAACAGCTCTTAGTCGCTCAATAGGGATGAGCTTTCCGCTAACTCTGCAAATTCCGTAAGTTTTATTTTTTATTCTAGTAAGTGCATTTTCCAAATGGGTAATGAACTTTTCTTGCCGTCCTGCCAATTGAGAGAGTTCTTCTCTAGAGAGTGTTTCAGACCCGTCTTCCATCATTTTAAATGAAGGAGATGTGTCATCTGTTCCGTGGTCATCTTTATGAGAAAGCGAACCTCTTAGGCCTTCTAAATCAATTCTTGCTTCCTCTAATTTATGATTGATTAAGTCTCTAAATTCTTCTAACTCTTTATCAGTGTAACGATCTTTACTTGTTGCCATTTCTAATCTTTTTCTAATTCGATAATTAATCCCAATGATTTGGTTTCACTTATCTCGAATTTTAATTCTGTTTCTTTTAGGCCCTCAACTAAACTTAAACCATTTGCAAGGGTCTCTGAACAAATATAATCTTTATTGCTATTAATTGCTTGATTGATTTGATCATCGGTTTCGAGCTGAACATTTATTCTATCGGTTAACTCAAATCCTAAGTCTTTTCTAATGTTTTGTATTCTATTGACCAAATCTCTAGCAATTCCCTCTTCAATCAATTGATCATCTAAATTAATGTCAAGCGCTACTGTATAGCCAGCTTCTGAAGCAACCAACCAGCCTGGAATGTCCTCTGAGTTAATCTGAACATCTTCTAGGTCAATTTGCTGATCCTCTCCATCTATATTTACCATCAATTTACCTTCCTTTTCAAGCAAAGCTATGTCCTCTTGGTTGAGGTTTTGAATCGTTTGAGCAACCGATTTCATTTGCTTCCCAAATTTAGGACCTAACTTTTTGAAATCTGCTTTGGCCTTCTTAAGCAATATCCCATCTTCTGCGGTAAAGAATCCTAAATTTTTCACATTCACTTCAGACAAAATCAATTCAGAAACGGCTTCCAATTGACGTTTAAATTTATCGCCTAAAACAGGAACCATAATTCTAGACAAAGGTTGCCGCACCTTTAAGCCTTCTTTTTTTCTAAGCGCCAACACCATCGAAGAAAGTTTTTGTGCAATCTCCATTCTTTGCTCTAAATCCAAATCTATTCTTGCTGAATCTGCCTTAGGAAAATGAGCCAAATGAACAGAAAGGAAATCCTCTTTTCCTGTGATTGAATTTAAATCCCCATAAAGACGATCACTAAAGAATGGAGCTATTGGTGCTGAAAGTTTTGCTATACTTAGCAAACAAGTGTACAAGGTTTGGTAGGCAGAGATTTTATCATTGCTGTAATCTCCTTTCCAAAAACGTCTTCTGCAAAGCCTAACGTACCAGTTACTTAAGTGATCAACAGTAAATTGCTGTATTGCCCTACCTGCTTTAGTTGGTTCATAATTAGAATAGGCTTCATCCACCTCTTCAATTAATGAATTCAGCTTAGATAGTATCCATCGATCAATTTCTGTTTGATCCTCAGCTTTTAATTTTTCCTCTGCAAAAGTAAATCCATCAAGGTTGGCATATAAAGCAAAGAAATTATATGTGTTGTAAAGTGTTCCAAAAAACTTTCTTTGAACCTCAACTATCCCATCCAAATCAAACTTTAGATTGTCCCAAGGTTGTGCATTAGTAACCATGTACCATCTTGTAGCGTCTGGTCCGTATTTGCTAAGGGTTTCGAATGGGTCTGCTGCATTTCCTAAACGTTTCGACATTTTTTGCCCATTCTTATCCAATACCAATCCATTAGAAACCACATTTTTAAAGGCGATGGTGTCAAAACAAAGTGTAGCAATTGCATGTAAAGTAAAAAACCAACCTCTTGTTTGATCTACCCCTTCAGCAATAAAATCTGCAGGATAGGCCAGGTTGTCTTCAACCAATTCTTTGTTTTCAAAAGGATAATGCCATTGAGCATAAGGCATAGAGCCTGAATCAAACCAAACATCAATCAAATCCTTTTCCCGGTATAAAGGAGTCCCTTTTTCTGAAATCAGAACAATGTCATCAACAAATGGCCGATGAAAGTCGAAAGTATTATAATTGGCATCACTCATGTTCCCTGGCTCAAAATCTGCCAATGGGTTCTTTTCCATAAGTCCTGCAGCAAAAGATTTTTCACATGCCAATTTCAATTCTTCAGCAGAACCTATACAAACCTGTTCGCTTTTGTCCTCGCTGGTCCAAATTGGAATAGGGATTCCCCAATACCTTGACCGCGACAAGTTCCAATCTTGCAAGTTTTCTAACCAATTTCCAAATCTTCCTGTTCCCGTGCTTTCTGGTTTCCAATTGATCTTTTTGTTGTTGGCTATCAATTTAGATTTAACTGCAGTGGTTTTAATGAACCAAGAGTCCAAAGGAAAATACAGTATCGGTTTATCAGTTCTCCAACAATGCGGATAACTGTGCTCATAGCGTTGAACATCAAACGCTCTATTTTGCTCCTTCAAATGAATGGAGATTTTTACATCTACAGATTTGTAGTCGTCCTCTTTGTCTTCGTCTTTTACATACTGCTCTTTAACGTATTCACCAGCCCAGTTGCTAACTTCAGGTTTAAATCGCCCTTGATTGTCTACCAAGTGCAGTGCCCCTACTCCATTTGCTTTTGTAAGCATAAAATCATCTGCTCCATAGCTAGGGGCAAGGTGGACTATTCCGGTACCATCAGAAGTGGTAACAAAATCTCCCATTAAGACTTTAAAGGAGTCACCTTCTTCTGGTTGAGCAAATGCCAATAATTGCTCATAAGAAATTCCCTCTAATTCCTTTCCTAAGAAGGAACCTAAAACTTGATAAGGAACCTTATTGGGGTTTTTCTCTTCCAAAGTCAAATGTTCTTGCTCCATTTCTGGTTTAAACCATTTACCAACCAAGTCCTTAGCAAGAATAACAGTAATTGGTTCGAAGGTATATTTGTTGAAGGTTTTTACTTTTATGTATTCGATTTTTGGCCCTAATCCCAATGCGGTATTGGAAGGTAAAGTCCAGGGAGTAGTTGTCCATGCAATGAAAAATAATTCCTCATTCTCATCAAATAGGAATTGGCTCTTTTCATTCTTAATTAGCTTGAACTGTGCAGTTACACTAGTGTCTTTAACGTCTTGATAGGTCCCTGGTTGATTCAATTCATGGCTACTTAGACCTGTTCCTGCAGCAGGAGAATATGGCTGAATGGTGTAGCCTTTATAGATTAAGTCTCTATCAAATAAGTCTTTTAAAAGGTGCCAAACAGACTCGATGTATTTGTTTTCATAAGTGACATATGGAGCATCCATGTCTACCCAATAACCCATTTTTTCAGTCAGGTCATTCCATACATCTGTGTAACGCATCACAGCTTCTTTACAGTGTTGGTTGTATTGCTCTACTGTGATGCTTTTCCCAATGTCTTCTTTGTTGATTCCTAACTCTTTTTCAACACCGAGTTCTACAGGAAGTCCGTGAGTGTCCCATCCAGCTTTTCGTTTTACTTGGAAGCCCTTTTGTGTTTTATAGCGACAAAAAATATCCTTAATGGCTCTTGCCATAACATGATGAATTCCTGGCAAACCATTAGCAGAAGGAGGGCCTTCAAAAAACACAAATGGCTTTGCTCCCTCCCTACTTTCAATACTTTTTTCAAAAACTTGGTTTTTTTTCCAAAAATCCAGCACCTCAGCTGCTGCTGAAGGCATATCAAGTTGTTGGTATTCTTTGTATTTTTTCATGTTTTGCTTGCAATAAAAGGGTGCGCGAATTTACAAATAATTAAACGCATATCTGTTTAGAAAACAAGTATATCATTGAGCTTGGAAAGCTCTGGGTAAACAAGAAATAATGCTTTTTACAAACTTGCAATCACCTTTAATTCTATCCCAATTGGGGTGGGCAAACTCTTAATCTCAATGGTGGTTCGACAAGGTTGGTTGTCTTTAAAAAATTCAGCATAAAGGCGGTTGTATGTCTTAAAATCGTCTTTCATATTTGTTAAGAAAACGGTAACATCTATTACATTCTCCCATTTAGCACCAGCCTCTTCTACAATGGTTTTTACGTTATTAAAAACAGACTCACACTGTATAGCAATGTCATAAGAAACGATGTTTCCCGCAGCATCCAATTCTACTCCAGGGATTTTCTTTGTTCCTCTCTCCCTAGGTCCAACACCAGATAAAAACAATAAGTTTCCAACTTTCCTAGCATGAGGGTAAGCACCAACAGGTTCTGGTGCTTTGCTTGAATCAAATTTTTCGTTTGCCATGGTTCTAATTTTAGCCAAATTTAGGGAAAGAGAATCAGCATACATCTAACATTCTTTTATTTTTAAAAGGATTAATACAAATCTATTATAGACAAAACATGGACAAAAACCTCAAGCCATTTCTTAGTTCATTCCCCATTTTTTTAAATGAAAAACTAGCCATTGAAAGAAATATAACAGACCTTTATTGAACAATTAATTTGATAAAATGGAGTATAAAAATTTAGGAAAAACGGGCTTAAAAGTTAGTCGCTTATCTCTTGGTTCTTGGTTAACCTTTGGCAAACAAATTGAAAACTCAATAGCTGCGCAGCTAATGGATGTGGCTTATGAGCATGGCGTGAATTTTTTCGATAATGCAGAGATTTATTCTCGTGGAGAATCTGAAAAAGTGATGGGAGAAATTCTTAAAAAAAGAGATTGGCGACGCGACAGTTACATTGTTTCATCAAAAGCTTTCTTTGGTGATGGTGGACAGCTCCCTACTCAACGAGGTTTATCAAGAAAACATTTAACAGAAGCTTGCCATGCCGCCTTAAGGCGTTTACAGCTTGAGTATTTGGATCTCTTTTTTTGCCATCGGCCAGATAAAGAAACCCCAATCGAAGAAACGGTTTGGACCATGCACAATTTAATAACACAAGGTAAGATCTTGTATTGGGGAACCTCCGAGTGGAGTGCTCAAGAAATTATGGAAGCGCATTATTTTGCGGCTAAAAATCATTTAATCGGACCTATTATGGAACAGCCACAATACAATATGTTTCATCGACAAAAAGTAGAAGTAGAATTTGACCAGATTTACAAAAACTTTGGCCTAGGTACTACTATTTGGTCTCCCTTAGCTTCTGGAATCTTGAGTGGTAAATACAACGATAAGATGCCAAAGTCAACTCGCCTTTCGATGGAAGGTTTAGACTGGCTTAAAGAAGCCAATTTGCTTGAAGAGAACATTAAAAAGGTTAGAAAACTAAGTGAGTTGGCGAAGGAGATTGGCACTACCATGCCAAAACTAGGAATTGCATGGTGTTTAAAAAACGAGAATGTAAGCACCGTTATTCTTGGAGCGTCTAAAGCGAAACAACTTGAAGAAACCTTAACCTCCATTGAAATAGTGGAGTTGTTGAGCCAAGAAGTTATGGAAAAAATCGAACTAATTTTAGATAATGCCCCTGAAAGGCCGGCCTTTTAATTTAGAAAAACCCTTGGTTCAATTGTTTTTTGATGTCGTAATCTGAATTGGATAAAACAATTAAGCCATTTGGGTGCAATTCATCAACCAAATTAATGGCAGCGAGATCTTTGGATTTACAAACTAAATAGAAGGGAATATCACTATCTAGTTTCAAAATTTTTGCTGTTTGATACCCCGAGAATTGCCCATCCAATTCAACATTAATAAGAATTAGGTCTGGTGGATCTTGTTCAATGATCTTTTCCGCCTTGATAAAATCTACCACAGAACCCATTGATTTGTGCTTGCTAGATTTAATTATGGAATGTAATCGGTCTGAAACAGATTGATCAGAATCGATTAATAAAATCTTTTTGTCTCGTTTCTGACTTCTTTGTTCAACTTGACTTACGTGAAGGTAGTTGCTGGCGGCTATGCTCATGGTGATGGTTTTACTCTACGAATATAATTTGGATTTCCGAGCTAAAGAAATATTTGAATGGACAAAATCAGGACAATTAAAATGAGCCGTGAATGTACTGGTCTAAATCATCCTCTTCATTCAGCTGAAGCTTTCTCTTTAATCGAAACCTTGACTTGGAAACACTTTCTGATGAAATGCCAAGCATATCGCTAATCTCAGGAATATTTAAGTTCAATTTCATTAATGCAATTAACCTTCTTTCTCCCTTCGTATAGCTAATTTTTGAGGACAATAGTTGCTCAAAAAACCCTGGGTGTACTCGTTCAAATAACTGCTTAAACTTTTTCCAGTCATCATCCGTTAAGATTTTTGTTTCTGTTAATGCCAAAATATCGTCCGACTTCCTTTGGTCGACCTTACTTAACTCAGACTCTTTTTGAATCAACTGTTCATTTAGTTTTTTTACCAAACTGTTCTTTTGAATCAAATCTTCGGCAAAGCGATTCAACTCTTCTTGGTTACGCTCAACCTCTCTATTTACTTGTGATAATTTAAGTTCAATGATCCTTCTTTCTTGTTTTCGCTTTTTCATTACCAATAAGAAAATGCTTAATACAGAAACAAGTAATAATCCCAAACTCAACAAACCCAGCTGCATGTATGATCTTTGAGTGGCCTCCAATTGTTGCCTATCTTCTAGGTCATGAATCATTTTCTCCTTTTGTGTGACATCGTATTTTTGCTGATACAAACCTACTTGAGAAGTAATGCTTTCGGAATAAATGGAATCATCATACAACATTGTTGAGTCCAAGTACTCTATTGCTTTTTTGTATTGACCATCTTCTCGATATGCATCAGATAAGTAATTAATAGCATCTTTAATTCGGTGAAGGTTTCGATATTTTCTTGCTGTATCTAAAGAAAGCCGAATATAGTACAAGCCTGAATCAATTTTCCCTAAACCTAAGTAAGATCGACCAATTGCTCCAAGTGAATAGCCAATTCCATGGCTATCGTGGATTGTTTGCTTAATGCTTAATGACTTTTTATTATAACTAAGGGCCAATTTAAAATTTCCCATGTTTCTGTAACAATAGGCTATACTAGAGTTGATTTTAGCCTTTCCAAACATGTCTTTTTCAGGTATGATGCTCAGGGCCTTCTCTAAACTATCAATGGCTCTTTCATTCTCGCCTAATTTTCCAATTACAATGCTAAAATTGTTATAAATACGGATAATGTAACTACTATCCTTGAGAGCATTCAGAAGATCTAAAGCCTTTTGATTGTAGCTAACAGACATTTTTGCAAGACCACCAACACGGTAATTCTCAGCTAAATTCCCATATGCATTTGCTAAAAGGGCGGAGTCGCCACGGTCTTTTGCTGCATCTATCGCCTCAAGACTAGTTTCAATAGAAAGGTCAAATTTGTTCCTATCCATGTAGTTGTCGGCCAAGCGCATTTTCCCTTTTGAAATTCTCTTCAGGTCATTCATTTCAATGGCAATTGAAATGGCCTTTTTAAATGCCAATTCAGCATCTTCAAAAAATCCATGATGCATGTTTAACTTCCCTTTCAAGTAGTGTACTTCGAAAAGTTGAGTTGGGTCTTTATCGCTTTCAATGGATAGTTTAGACAAAAGGCTGTCAGACAAGAAATAATTGTCGAAGTGTTCTCTTTTTATTTCCTCCAATTGATTGTCAATGTTTTGAGCAATCGTTCCATTGAAAAGGAGTATAAAAAAAAGGCTGAAAAAATATTTTGCTTGCAGGATAATTGGTTTAAGTTTAAGCTAATGTAAGTGAATTATTGAAAAATTAAAATCCGAAATTTTCTACATGAATGGAAGGCAAAAAATAGAAGTTTGGTTTAAAAATAAGTCTTGGGATATTTTACCTTTTCAAGAGAAAACTTGGAATGCTTTTCAAAACGGAAAAAATGGAATGATCAATGCGCCAACAGGTTCAGGTAAAACTTATTCTATAGGATTGGCCGTTTTAGAGCAATACCTTGATTCCAATAAGGATTTTAGTCAAAAAAAAGGAATACAAGTCATTTGGGTCACTCCTATCAGAGCCTTGGCAAAAGAAATTGAAAGCACTTTGAGTGAGGCTTGTTCAGCTTTAAATGTTCCTTGGATTGTAGCAAAAAGAACAGGTGACACCAGTCAGAAGGAGCGCAATGCCCAAAAAAAGACTCCCCCTCAAGTTTTAATAACCACACCCGAAAGTCTTCATTTATTGCTTGCCTCTAAGGGCTATGATCAAGTTTTTAAAAACTTGAAATGTGTTGTAGTGGATGAGTGGCATGAATTGCTTGGAACAAAAAGGGCTGTACAAATGGAACTGGCACTTTCAAGGTTCAAGGGAGTTTCCGCAGATTTTAAAATTTGGGGCATCTCTGCCACAATTGGAAATTTGAAGGACTCTTTAAAGGTGTTGCTGGGGAATGATAATTACTTAAAAAACGCTGTTCTTATTAAATCAAACATTGAAAAAAGGATTAATGTACATACTGTATTACCAGACGAAATTGAAACACTCCCATGGGCTGGTCATCTTGGAATAAAAATGTTAGGTAAGCTTATCCCAATAATTGAAAACAACAAAAGCACGCTCATCTTTACCAACACTAGAGCACAGGCAGAAATTTGGTACCAGCGCCTATTAGAAGAGAAACCCGAGTTCGCCGGACAAATTGCCATGCACCATGGATCAATCAGCAGAGATCTCAGGAATTGGGTAGAAGAAGCCTTGCACAATGGTTTGCTAAAGGCCGTGGTTTGCACTTCAAGCCTTGATTTAGGTGTTGACTTCAGACCTGTTGAAAACATCATTCAAATTGGCAGTCCTAAAGGAATTGCAAGATTTGTTCAGCGTGCAGGAAGAAGTGGACATCAACCAGGAGCAGCATCAACGATTTATTTTGTTCCTACACATGCATTAGAAATAATTGAATCGGCGGCGCTTCAAGATGCAATTAATCTCAATAATATAGAGAGCAGAATTCCTCATTACCGTTCATTCGATGTATTGGTACAGTACCTAGTGAGCCTTGCTGTTTCTGATGGATTTTTCCCAAAGATTATTTTTAATGAAATAAAAAATACATTTTCTTATGAAACCCTTAGTGAAGATGAATGGAATTGGGCCCTTCAATTCATCTCCAAAGGAGGAAAATCTTTAAAAAATTATCAAGAATTTAACAAAGTTCATGTTGGAGAAAATGGACTTTATCGGGTGAATGATAGAAAAATTGCGATGCGGCATCGCCTTTCAATTGGCACTATTGTAAGCGAACCTATAATTAGAGTTTGTTTCTTATCTGGAAAAACGATTGGAACCATAGAGGAATATTTTATCGCTCGGTTGAAACATGGGGAAGTGTTTTGGTTTGCTGGAAGAAGTTTGGAGTTTGTAAAAATGGTAGGCACTAATGCGATAGTAAAAAGATCAAACAAGAAAACGGGCAAAGTGCCTTCATGGCAAGGGGGAAGGATGCCTCTTTCTTCTTCCCTTTCTCAAGGGTTGCGAAAAATGATTAACCTAAGCATTTCTCAAACCCTTTCATCCCCTGAGTTGCTAAAAATTCAACCTTTAATACTTCAACAAGAAAAACACTCTCATGTTCCTAAACTGAATGAATTTTTAATAGAGACACTAGAATCAGATGATGGTTTTCATGCCTTTTTTTACCCCTTTGAAGGACGCCTTGTTCATGAAGGAATGGCAGCTATACTTGCTTACAGAATTTCACTTTTAATACCAATTTCATTCAGTATCGCTTTAAATGATTATGGCTTTGAATTGCTTTCTGATCAAGCAATTCCTGTAAAAGAAGCAATCGAAAATGACTTTTTTAGTATTGAACATTTAGAAGAAGATATAAATGCCTCTATCAATTCAAGTGAAATGGCCAGGAGAAAATTTAGAGACATTGCAGGCATTTCAGGTTTAGTATTTAAGGGTTTCCCTGGAAAAAATAAAAAGGATCGGCATTTACAAGCCAGCTCTCAGTTGTTCTTCGAAGTTTTTAATGATTACGAGCCCTTAAACCTATTGTATTTACAAGCCTTTGAGGAAGTTAGAGAATTTCAATTGGAAGAAAGTAGGCTAAAAGGTGCCATGAAACGAATTCAAAACCAAGAAATAGTTCATGTTGAATTAAAGGAAATAAGTCCATTCTCATTTCCAATTATGGTAGATCGATTAAGAGAGCACATGAGTAATGAAAAATTAGAGGATCGAATAAAAAAAATGATTCTAAAAAACGCTGGTTAGCAACACATTCTTCATTTTAATCAATAAACACTAGCTTTGTGAAAACGAAATCAATATGAAGAAAACTACTACTTTTTTAAAAGGCCTTGCACTAATTGTGATATTGGTCCTGAGTTCACATTATTCTAATGCTCAAACTTTTAGAGCAGTAAGTGGCACCATGTCGGGAACATCTACTGACTCGTGTTCATCAATACAATTCTCAGTTAATACCTGGTTAGGCTGCATAAATTGGCAAAATAGAGGGGCAACTGTAGTAGTTACAGGTAGTGCACTTGAAGTGCAATGCCATTACCTAAGCTCTCCAATCTGCGCCGGAGCAATATCACAACCAATGTTTACGGCCCAATCCCCAGCTAACTTGAGCCCTGGTACTTATGCAGTAACTGCAGCTGCTTACACCGACAATGTCTTCGCAAACTCGGTTAATATTGGTAGCCTAGTAGTTAGTTCGTGCTCAACTACAGGCTTTGATGAAAATGAAACCTTGCAATATTCTTTTTACCCAAATCCAAGTTCTGTTGTTGTTAACATCGAAATTCCGGAAATGAACAATTCAAGTGCCTTTTTTCAGCTGATTGATATGAAAGGTAGTCTAGTTAATTCAGGAAATCTTCTTTTTAATAATGGCAAAACTGTTCTTCGAGTTGAAGGAATTCCTGCAGGAAACTATAGTTTAATGTTAAATGGCCAGGGAGACATCCAGCAAGAAATTATTCAAATCAAATAAAAATTTAGCTTGGCAATTTGTCAAGCTTTTTTTATCCTATATTTGTTGACATATCATCTATTATGTTTCAAGATATTGAATTAAATAAGGTAGTCTTTTTTCCTATTGAACGCATGATGCGTAAAGTAAAAGAAGTGACTGTTAAGGAGTTTAAGGAGAATAACTTTCCTGTTACCAAAGATCAGTGGATCATTTTGAAGCGCATATCAGAAATCAATGGAAGCACACAAAAAGAAATTGCAAACACCACCTTTAAAGACCCTGCAGCCCTTACACGAATCATTGACCTTTTGGAAAAAAAAGGACTGGTAAAACGATATATGAATGCTGAAGACAGAAGAACTCACTCGATTCATCTTAGTGTTGATGGTAGCCGGCTGGTAAACAAAATGACTCCAATTGTTCAGCAAATAAGAGCAAAAACCCTAAAAGGAATTGATGCCAAAGACCTACAATTAATGACAAAAACCATAAATAAAATGTACAAAAACATGTAATATATTTTTTACTCTAACAATTGATATATCAATAATTAACTAATCATTTAAATTAAATACCATGAACACAATAAAAATCTTTTTAATAAGCCTATTTATGAGCCTTGGAACGAACACCTTAATTGCACAAGAAGCAAAAAAAATGAATACACAGCAAACTCTTATTGCCTTTTTCAAGGCCGGCGACATTCAGTCTGCTGATGAATTGGAAAAGCTCTGCCATAAAAACTTTAGGGTGATTTTTCTTGACATAGAAAAAAGCACTAGTCAAAGCATTAATCGATCAGACTACCTCAATTATGTAAAAAGCAAAGTGTTTGGTGGCAAGAATAGATCTTTAAGTAAGTTAAATGCACTTGCAGAAAAGAACATCTATACTTTTGCTGTTATAAGCAAAGAGAAAGAGTCTCCTGAATTTTTGCATCACATTTCTATGCTACTTGAAAATGGACAATGGTGGGTTGTCCAAGATCTCGTCTACATTCAATAGCATAAAAAAGCCCCCTGAGTTTCAGGGGGCTTTTTTATGCTATGTATTTCTCTTAATTCGTTACGATCAATTTCTTGAATTGATTGTTGAACCGTACCGTGTACAATCCTTCACTTAATCCATCAATCTCTATGGATTGTCCTGATCTTACTTGTTGTACTTCATACACCAATTTACCTTCCATGTTAAACACCTGCAATGGACCATTTGCTATTGTTTGATCAAAGGCCACTTTGAAGTTGTTCTTCGTTGGGTTTGGATAGATGCTAAAGCTACTTGCTGCTCCTTTTGTTTCACCCAATCCGATGTAGGTTACCATTGTACAAGAAGAAGTATCTACACAAGAGCCATTGTAAATGATTACTGCAAAATTTCCAGTGGTATCTGGTCGATACCCTCTGTTAGTTGCTCCAGCAATCATTCCTGGAACCGCCAATGCAGTGCTATCACAATTTAACCATTGATAAGCCAAGCCCGAACTAAAGGCAAATACAGAATCTCCTGTATTCACTACAGTTGAATCAATGTTGGTGATGATCAAGTCTAAGCTTAAAATAGAATCACATCCTGCAGCATTTGTTCTTGTTTCAAGATACAGCCCACTTTGTGTGTAAGTCTGGCCATTCTCTGCCCAAGTATAACTATCACATGCCGCAGCCACTGTTGTGTCATTGCTAGAGTTGTTGATCAATAAATCCAGCTGAATAATTGAGTCACATCCTGCCACATTACTTAAGGTGTCGTAGTAGCTTCCTGTGCTCATCAGAGTGTCTCCAGTGTTTGTCCACACATACACATCACAAGCCGTATCGTTTACCACTGTTAATGAAGGATTGATGATCGTTAAGTCTAACCAAATCACAGAATCACATCCCGCTGCATTGCTAATGGTGTCTGAATAATTTCCAGAGGCAGTAAGTGTATCTCCTGTAATTGCCCAGATGTAAGAATCACAAGCACTGGCTGTAAAGAGCGTATCGCTGCTATTATTAACCAATAGGTTTAATGTAATGATAGAATCACATCCAGCCATGGTACTTAAAGTATCTGAATACAATCCAGTCATTGTTAAAGTATCTCCTCCAGCAGAAATCGTCCAGTCACAAACAGTATCTGTTAACTGAGTAATTGCTGTATTGCTTAGTGCTAAGTTTAAAGTCATCAAAGAATCACATCCAACTCCATTAGCAATGGTATCTAAATACGTTCCTGAACTCCTTAAGGTATCTCCACCCCAGAAATAGAAACCAGCATCACAAACCAAAATTGTTGCAGATGAACTAGAGCTATTGTTGATGCTTAGGCTCAAGGTAACAATAGAGTCACAACCGGCTGCATTTTGAACAGTATCAATGTAGGTGCCTGAAGTGGTGTAGTTCATTCCATTGCTCATCCAAGTGTAAGAATCACAAGCAGTAACAGACATGCTGCCCGTTAAAATTGCTGGCTGAGTAATCAAACGATTATCAGTATCTGAACAGCCATTGGCATCAGTAACAGTAACGGTATAAGTTCCTGCAGATAATCCGCCTACGCTAGCACTTGTTCCGCCATTGCTCCATATGTAAGTATAAGGAGCAGTTCCGCCAAAGGCAGTTGCACTTGCTGCTCCATTCATTCCATTGGCACAGCTAACATTACTATCTACACTTGCAGCGGCAACTAAAACATTGGGTTCAGTAATACTAACCGAATTAATTCCTGTTCCACCATTATTGTCTGACACGGTAACACTATACGTTCCCGCTACAACTCCTGTTATGCTGGCAGTTGTAGCTGCATTGGACCAGATATAAGTATAAGGCACTGTTCCTCCGCTAACACTTACACTTGCTCCACCATCGCTCAATCCATTACACGAGATGTTGCTATCAACTACGGCGTTTATTACTAGGCTGCTTGGCTCAGTAATGTTTGCGCTTGTATTATCTGTACAACCATTGTTATCTGCAACAGTAACTGAATAAGTTCCTGCAACAACACCGGTAATGCTAGCAGTGGATGCGCCATTGCTCCATAAATAGGTAAAAGGTGAAGTGCCACCAGCTGCACTAGCAGTAGCACCGCCATCACTAAGGCCATTGACACTCACATTTGAATCTACAACTGCAGAAGCAACAAGGCTTGTCGCTTGAGTTATTGTTCCTGAAACACTTGCTGTACCGCCATTATTGTCTGTTACTGTTACGGTATACGTTCCTGCAGTTACGCCAATAATACTTGGAGTAGTAGCAGCGTTGCTCCATAAATAGGTGTAAGGGCTAACACCTCCAGATCCACTTGCAGTGGCAGATCCGTCGGATCCTCCATTACAACTTACATTGTTATTGATTACGATAGACGCAACTACTGCACTTGGCTCAGTAATGGCTACTGAACTAGAGCTTGGTCCACATCCATTGGCGTCTGTTACACTAACTGTATAGGTACCTGCAGCAACTCCAGTTATGCTCGCAGTTGTAGCTGCATTACTCCAAGAGTATGTAAATGGCGAAGTTCCACCAGTTGCACTAGCAGTAGCTCCTCCATCACTAAAACCATTAACGCTTACATTTGAATCAACTACAACAGAAGATGCAATTGCAGATGGTTGGCTTACAGTTCCCGAACTTGATCCTGTGGCTCCAACTCCATCTGTAATCGTAACCGTGTAGGTTGCTGCGGCAAGATTACTAATCGTGGCAACTGTATCTCCATTACTCCAAAGATACGTGTAAGGAGCACTTCCAGTAGTAGCAACACCAGTTAAAGACCCGTCGGATAATCCAAAACAACTAACATTAGTTGTAGAAGAAATTGAAGTGGTTATGGTTGATGGCTGAGTAATTGTTGCGCTTGTAGTTGCAGGTCCGCAGCCATTTGCATCCGTAATACTAATAGTATATGTACCTGCTGATAAATTGCTTGTGGTAGCTGTTGTGGCGCCATTACTCCATGAGTATGTGTAAGACACTGTTCCTCCAGATCCCGCTGCTGTTAAACTTCCATCGCTTCCACCACTTGAAGAAACATTCGTCTGATTGGTTATGCTGGCCCCAATTGCGCTTGGCTCAGAAACAACCTGACTATAAGAAAGAGTACAACCATTGTTATCCGTTACAGTTACAGTGTATGTTCCAGCTGCTAAACCCGTATTGTTTGAACTTGTAGAGGCATTGCTCCATAAATAGGTGTATGGACTAATTCCGTTAATTGCTCCAGCTGTAGCAGAACCATTGGACCCACCATTACATGAAACGCTAGTTGTACCAGTATTAGTTGCTGACATTGCACTTGGCTCAGAAATAACTACAGACTCTGAACTTGTACAAGCATTGGCATCTGAAAAAGTAACGGTATAAGTTCCTGCACTAAGGTTTGCTATAGAGGAGGTCGTGTCTCCATTGCTCCATGCATAAGTATAAGGGCTTGTTCCTCCTATTGCAATGACATTTGCTGTTCCATTTGAACCGCCATTACAGCTTACGTTTGTGCTTGTCTTCGTAGTGTCTCGCAAAAGACTAGGATGATTAATTATTCCTGATGCCGTTGCTGTTGTGCCTCCATTGTCAGTTAAAGTAACCGTGTAGGTTCCTGCAACAACCCCAGTGATGCTTGCATTTGTTGAAGAATTGCTCCATAAATAGGTATATGGCATTGTGCCTCCCGTTCCGCTTGCTGTTGCTCCACCATCAGAAAAACCATTACAAGTAACATTTGAGTCAATGACTACACTTACAGAGATTGCACTAGGCTGTGTTATGGTTCCTGTTGTAGTTGCTGGTCCACAGCCATTTGCATCCGTAATACTAATAGTATATGTACCTGCTGATAAAGATGAAATTGTAGCATTTGTTGCCCCATTGCTCCATGCATAGGTATAAGGTGCTGTTCCACCTGAACCAGCTGCCGTTAAACTTCCGTCGCTTCCGCCGTTTGTGCTGACATTAGTTTGATTGGTTATGCTTGTCCCTAAAGCGCTGGGTTCGGATACAACCTGACTATAAGAAAGAGTACAACCATTGTTATCCGTTACAGTTACAGTGTATGTTCCTGCTGCTAAACCCGTATTGTTTGAACTTGTAGAGGCATTGCTCCATAAATAAGTATAAGGACTAGTGCCATTAGAAGCTCCGGCTGTGGCCGCTCCATTTGATCCTCCATTACATGAAACACTTGTTGTTCCTGTGTTTGTTGCAAACATTGAAGTGGGTTGGGAAATCGTAACATTATCTATAAATGGTCCACAACCATTCGCATCGGTTAATGTTACTGTATTGGTTCCCGCAGAAAGCCCGGTGGCTGTTGCTGTGGTTTCGCCATTGCTCCACAAGAAGGTGTATGGCGTAGTTGCTCCTGCAACACTCATAGTAGCACTTCCATCAGAACCGCCATTACAGCTTACGTTGGAATTTGCAGAAGTTGACCAAGTTGCAGAAGTAGGTGTGGTAATCACTATGCTTGCTGTTGCCGTTATACCACCATTATCGGTAACAGTGGTAGTATAAGTTCCCGCAGATAAACTACTTATCATTTGAGAGGACGCTCCATTTGACCATAAGTAGGTGAAAGGAGTCGTTCCATTTGTTGCATTCGCAGTTGCACTTCCATTATTTGAGCCAAAACAAGTAATGTCTGTTTTTGAAATTGTAACTCCTACAGGAGAAACTGCCGAACATGCATATGCACAACCAGGTGCTAGGTAATTTTCACTACTAAAGCCGATGTCCCAATAAGAGGTATCATCATTTGCTAGTCTTTTTCTAAGTGAATCTGTTGGCGACAATAAGCCTGAGCATTTATATCTATAATTATCATCTGATGAGCCAAAATCAAGACAGTTTACACCGTCAGATAATCCATTTGGAATTGCAGAAGTTGTAGAAGTTGTGGCCGATGGTGTCCAACCTGCGCTTCCTCCATTTACTGCCCAAATAAAATTACCTACTTCAGTACCGTCGTTAGGAATGCCGGTTCCTGTGTAAGCAATTATTACATCTCCCGTGCCTGAGAACGAAAAATTACCAGACTCACTTACACTCCCAATACTGCTTGTAACAGCATTTTGATTGATTTGGATTTCTGTACCACACGATTGAGATCCTGTATATGTCCAAGTTAGGGTTCCTTCCGTTGTGTTCCCCCAATTATTGGTGTTTGAATTCCAACCACAATCAGTAAAATATACGGTAGTAGTCCCACTAATGTCTGTTAATAAGACAAAGCTAAAATCATCATTACCGTCTGCATTAAAAGAAGTAATGGCGAGGTCGCCTACGCTTAAAGATGTTGCATTGGAGGTTAATGAGAAAACAGTAATCATTAAAAAGCCTAAACAAAGTTTCTTAATGTTTTGCGGTAGAATAATTTTCATAGTAAAGTGTTAAACAAATTGCTTCGCGAAGTTAACAAAAAGGCATCAATTGCCTAAGACCGCTAGCATAGCATCCAGAAACTTATCCAAAATAGAATAAATCGATACACCACAAAGGAGGGAATTAGCAATGCGCTAGCGATTAAGCTTTTTATAAATGACTCTATCAGAGACACTTGAAATGCCCTTTTAATGAAAACGGTCATGTAGGTCAAAATGAGCGCAACCAAGATTAAGGAGATACTTACTTCGTTCAAATAGGCATTTTCATGAATTTCGAATTCGAAAAAATTGGACAATAGGTAAATTATTGAAGGAACAAAGACCAAAAGAACCAAAATATACAAGCCATTGAAATAGGCTGCACTTGCCAAATAATCACTAAAAAAGAACCTGCTTTTTCTAAAAAATAAGACTGCAAATATTCCTGCTTGAAGCAAAACCAAAATGATTAATAACAGCTTACCATTGCTCGAGGAAACGGTGTTAAAATCTGAACTAAATACTTCATATTGAATTTCGTTTTGTTCTAAATGATCAGCCACTATTGGTTTTACATAAGCACTATAGGGCAAACGATTCAATTGAGTATAAAGAGAGGTGTTGAATGTGCTTAATATTGGGAATAGAAAGTACATGAAGTTGGCAAAAAAGAAAAGTTGAAAAGGGCTCATGTACCGCTTTCTTATGCCTAAAATATATTGTCTACTGAGCTCTCCAGGCTTTGTAAGCATTACCTTCAAGGTTCCTATTAACTTGCCATCAGCAAAAAAAACATTGCTGATAAATTCCTGAATAAAACGCTTAATTGTTTTGTCGCTTGCCTGAATAACTTTTTGCCCACACGAAGAGCAAAAATTGCCAGAAATGGCCGCATTGCAATTTAAACAATTGCTGTTCTTCTCTAGATCCATAATGACTAAAATATGAATTTGAAAATACTTTCATCAGTTTTCCGAAATTCGATCTGTGAAAAACTGTCAAATAAATCTTGAAGGAGAAGAGCTTGTGTTGCTTCCACAAAAGGCAATCTATTGGAAAAAGGAAGCTACTTTGTTGATTGCAGATTTGCATCTAGGAAAGGCAAATCATTTTCAAAAAGCAGGAATTCAATTGCCTCAATATAATACAGAAAAGGATTGGAGAACCTTAGAAGAATTGCTGATTAACTTTAAGGTAAAAACGCTGATCCTTTTGGGAGATCTATTTCACAGTGAAAGGAACCTAGCATTCAATGACATGCTTGCTTTTCGAAAAAAACACCACAAAATTAATTTTATCCTAATTCAAGGTAACCATGACATTTTACCTATTGAAGAATATGACAAGTTAAGAATTGAAGTAAATCAGAATTTATTTTTAAATCCTTTCTACTTAAGTCATGAGCCAGAGCAAAGTAATCTAGGTTATAATCTTTGTGGACACATTCACCCTGGAGTCAAGTTGAAAGGAAAGGGAAGGCAGAGTTTAAGGTTGCCTTGCTTCCATTTTGGGAAAAAAACAGGAGTCCTACCAGCATTTGGGTCGCTAACAGGACTGCACCTTAACAAAGTAAAGGCACAAGATCGGTTATTTGTAATAAGTGATAATGCGGTAAATCCGGCAATGTGATTAAGCGGCTTTGTAAATGATGTGAACCTGTTTTGGTGAAAAGTCACAAGTCCTTCCCTCGATTACAACATGCCAAGAACCATTGATTGGCTTTTCAAAATGGCAATAGCCATCTTTAACTTTCACCTCTATTCCATTAAAGTCAATATTTCTTCTGTAGGCATTGAAATTCTCCTCATCCAGTAACAATACACTTGTTTGCTCTGGTAGCTCAATTCCAATAAAGCCAGGGTGGCTTCCTCTTATTTTGTGATGTATTTGTCTCATGATGCTAATTTTATTAGGATTTCTTATATTTACACATCAAATATACTACATTTTTTAGCATTCTAAATTTTTTAGCAAAATATGTCTCATTTTTTCTCTAGCAATTTAAAACACCTAAGGAAAGAACAAAAACTTACCCAAGAGGATCTTGCAATAAAGCTAGGTTTAACTAGACCCAAAATTGGTTCTTATGAAGAAGGGAGAGCTGAGCCCAATTTAAGTTCACTTCTAGAGATTTCCTCCTTTTTCTCAGTTGAGGTAGAGGAAATAATTGGCAGCGACCTAAAAACTGGCAATCCAAGAGAAAAAAGCAAGTCGCAGTCCTTAAAAATTCTTCCAATCCTTGTAGATGAAAACAATAATGAACGAATTAGCATGGTACCGATTAAAGCAGCTGCTGGATATTTAAATGCTTACGATGACCCCAATTATATCAAGTCACTTCCACAGTTTTCAATTCCAGACCCACAATTTTCTCAGGGAAGTTTTCGCGCATTTCAACTTCAAGGAGATAGCATGTTGCCTATACCTTCTGGCAGCTATGTGCTTGCATCCTACATCGAAAATTGGCAATGGATAAAAAATGGTGCTTGCTATGTTGTTTTAACAAAAGATCAAGGAATTGTTTACAAACGATTGCAAAAATTAGAGAATACAGTGTTCGAATTTCAGTCTGATAATTCTTCCTATCCTCCTTTTCAATTGGACCATTCCTCTATTGTGGAAATTTGGCAGGCAAAGGCCTACATAAGTTTCGAACTGCCTGAACAAACCCATCAAACGGTTTCAGTAGACGAACTTTCATTCGCCATTTCTCAGCTACAGCATGAAGTAAAAAAATTAAAAACACAATGATTGTCAGCATTGCCCAAACTAGGGGTTCTTGGCTAAACAAGAAACAGGGAATTCTAAAAATTCTTGATTTTATTGAACAAGCCAGTTCAAAGCAGTCTAAACTTATTGTATTTAGTGAAGGCATGCTTCCCGGATATCCTTTTTGGTTATCATTAACAGCAGCAAGTAATTTTGATTCTGCAATTCAAAAAGAGTGCTATGCTTATTATTTGAATGAATCCATATGCATAGAAAATGGTGAATTAGATCCTGTTCTTAAACAATGTGAAAAACACAAAATCGCTTGTTATTTAGGAATCATTGAGCGACCAATAAGTCGAGGAGGGCATAGTCTGTATTGCTCCTTAATTTATATTGATCAATCTGGAAAGATAAAATCAATCCATCGAAAGTTAATTCCCACTTATGAAGAACGTTTGGTTTGGGGAATTGGAGATGGTAATGGACTGGTTTGTCACGATTTGGAAGAATTTAGACTTGGTGGGCTAAATTGTTGGGAGAATTGGATGCCCTTGAGCAGAACCGCCTTGTATGCCCAAGCTGAAAATCTTCATGTGGCTGTTTGGCCTGGAAGCGATTTTAATACCAAAGACATCACCCGGTTTATCGCAAGAGAATCCCGGTCTTATGTAATTTCTGTCTCTACTGTAATGCATTCTGATGACATTCCTGATAACTTCCCACTTGCCAATGAAATGAAAAAGGAATGTCCAAACTTTCTGACCAATGGGGGTTCTTGTATAGCAAACCCAGATGGCACTTGGTTAATTGAACCTCAACTTTTTGATGAACAACTAATATTCGCTGACTTAAATCTCCTGAAAGTAGAAGAAGAAAGACAAAATTTTGACCCTAGTGGTCATTATGCTAGACCAGACGTGTTTTCACTTGAAGTAAATAGAAAAAGAAATACACCAGTTTCTTTTAAAGAGTCAACTAGCAACGATTTGAACAAGGACAAGGCTTAAAAACTTTACTTTCGTTATTATGAAATTGAAATTGCTAAAAGAACCCTACCCTTTTGATGAGTCACCCAAAAAACACCTAGTAACTGCTGTGCTTTTTGGGCTTTTTGTTTTTCTATTTTTATTCTTTTTCGAACCCTTTGGACTGAGCAATTATCAATCTGAAAATAAGGCTTGGCACTTGTTAGGCTATGGCGCTGTTACTGCTTGTTCTTTGTTGTTTAGCTATCATTTGTTTCGACTAGTTTTCCCAAATTGGTTCAGTAAAGAATCATGGAATGTTGGAAAAAACATTCTCTATTCAACTTGGATGTTTTTCTTCATTGGCTCAAGCAATTTAGCTTATTCAGTTTCATTGGACTTTTTAAGATTTGACCTGAATGGCTTTTTGTTTTATCAAGGAATGACTGTTTTGGTGGGCCTATTTCCTGTTACTCTTAGCACTTTTATTGTTTACAATCGTAGGTTAAAAGAAGCCGTTGAAATTGCGAATTCTTTAAATCAAAGCACAAAAAACACAACTGAAGGTGGCAGACAAATTGAAATTAATTCAAACAATAAATCTGAGTCTTTTAAGCTTTCTTTAAATCAAGTATACGCCATTAAATCAATGGAAAATTACATTGAGGTCTTTTATGATGAAGACGGAAAACAGAGAAAAACAATACGGAACACAATCAGTAAAATTGACACAGATCTGAAAGACATTTCTTCTTTAAAAAGATGTCATAGAAGTTATATTGTTAATCTTGAAAAGGTATCTAGTTTTCGGGGGAATGCCCAAGGTCTTAGTTTAAGCCTTGTATATTGGGATGATTTTATTATTCCAGTTTCAAGACAATATGTTTCTTCAATAAAGGAAAGTTTATCCAAATAAGGTTTGCCATTTGTCCCTGGTCTAGGGAGGAATGCACTTTCTTTTGACATTCGTCACAAATTCTTCTCCTTGGACACAAATAATTGCAAGAACTTAATTTCATAGGTTCATTTGCATTTGTTATGAGATCAATTCTTTTTTCATTAATCATTTTGTCTTGCATTAGGGTCAGCGCCCAAAGAGACCGTTACCGTTTCGCAGAATCCTATTTAGGTCTTGAAATAGAATTCATTCAAGAGTCTGGATCCTATAATTATTCAAACAACGACAATACTGTTTTAGAAAGCAATTTACCTAGCTCTATTAGTCCGCGAATTGTAATGGGTGGCACCCACTTTTGGGGTTTGGCAGATTTTTACATTTCCATTCCTGTGCACAACTTTATGCTTAACGATAGCAAACGGATTAGCATTTCAAATGAGGTGCTGACTGGATTTCGTCTCAACCCATTACGAATTGATCAAAAAGGGTTTAGTCCGTATTTGGGCATTGGTTTTAACAGTAAAGAACTACAATTGAGTTTAGAGCGTTTAGATGGTCCTATTTATTCTAACTGGCAAGCCTATTATGAAATGGGATTTAGCTATAGAAACAAGTCAAATGGGCTATTTGAAATCGGAGCTCGATATTTCCCAAAAAGCTCATATACCAATTACATAAACAGAAGCTTTAATCAAGAATTGAAACTTAGTCCCTGGTCTATCTCTTTGTCTTATAAGAAGATTGTCGACTTCACAAAAAGCTATAGCACTGAAGGGGTAAAAAGGTACATGAAAAAAATCCATGAGAAAGCTGTCAAAAATGATGCTTTAGATGCTTGGTCTTTTGGAATAGGCCTTAGCGCTCTAATTCCTTTAGAAAAAACAGAATTTGCCAGTCGCCATGCCTTTTTCAATGATGAAATTGAAGGAAATTTATACCCAGATTTAGGGGTAGCTTATTATAAAAGCAATTGGGACGCTGCAATTCGAATTTCCTTTAGGCCCTTAAAACAAGAGGAAACTGCATTTGGTTATACCCATCAAATGAAACGAAACAGTTTTGCTTTTGAAGGATTTAAGTTTATCGGTGATTATCACGGATTTGCGCCTTTCATTGGGCCATTCGCTTCTTTTGATCGAGTTCAGATAAGGGAAACAGATTTTGGCAGCGAAGTGGTCAAATTGAAAAAGAATATCCTTGGATACGGACTCATTTTTGGCTGGGACATTAGACAAACTAATGTGGATTATTTAATTCTTAGAACCAACCTCAGGTACAACCCAAGACTATCCTTAAAAAAAGATGGAAATTTTTTAGTTGCTAGTCAGTTAGAATTTAATTTTATTCAACTGGTTTTTTACCCAGAAAGATATCGATTATATAAAAACAAACAATAATGGAAAAGATTCACCCAATTGTATTATTTCTGCACGCTTTTGCAGGAAGCATTTCTTTAATTAGCGGCCTATTTGCCATTTTTAGTAAAAAAGGAGGTAAAATTCATCGAAAAGGAGGATTAATCTATTACTGGTCCATGATGGTAGTGGTGATTACTGGGTTAATTCTTGGCTCCCTAAGTTTCAATATTTTCATTCTAACAATCGCAGTATTTAGCTTCTATATGATTTTCACAGGACGAAGAATTCTAGGAAATAAGAAAGAGGTTCGTGCGCAATTTATTGATTGGTTTTTTTGTCTTTTATGTTTGATAATTGCCTCATTTATGCTGTACCTTGGAATTTCTAACTTCTTCAGGATTGGCTTTGCGGGATCAGTTCCAATGTTACTCGTTTTTGGTTTTTTCTTAGGCTGGATGTGCCTAGAAGATGTTCAATTAATGCGAAGAAAAACTTTCGTTAAAGGCAGTTATTTGATTAAGCACATTGGCCGAATGGGCGGATCCTATATAGCAACAAGCACCGCTTTTTTGGTGGTTAATATTGACTTTAGTCCACAATGGATCATATGGCTTCTACCAACTGTAATTGGTACACCAATGATAACCATAGGTTCTAAAAATTGGAGTAAAAAGCTTGGACTTAAAAAATCAAAAAAAAGGAATAATGTAGTTGACTAGCCTATCATCAAAATACCCTTTTTAGGGTATGGTCAAAAGCTCTATGTTCCAGTATTTTTGCCAATAAAATTCTTATTTAGAACAAATCTAAATTAGCAAATGGCAAAGGCGATTTATTCAATCAAGACGGTATTAATAGTATCAATTGTATTTCTTTTTTCTTCTTGTTCAAAAGAGGATACTGTGAGTACACTTTCAAATCAAGCACAACTTGCTTATCTGCAGAGTGAAATTGACAAAATAGACAGTATAGATCTCAATGGATTTTCCATCCCAGATTATTATGACCTTGGAACGGCTGCCTCGCCTGGCTCTATTGGTCCTGGGGAATACCCCGGTCAAAAAAGAAGGTTAGCACAATTGAAAGAAATCGTTGACTCTTCCAGAAATGAACCCATATATTGGGACATTAAGTCTGCCTTAATCAATAGCAATCGAGATCAGTTTAAAAGTTCAGAAGCTCAAGGCAATTCAGACCTCAGAACAAAAATTGATGAGTTAAATTTCGACAATGGAAACACTATTATTGCCGACTT
>CBDCLY010000024.1:0-38317 GCA_965218715.1 Vicingaceae bacterium | reverse complement strand
GTTTAATCAATGAAGAAGTCCTTCAAACGGTTAGCACTGGGGCATGCATAGCTGTAAAAGGGGACTTAGTGGCTTCTCAAGGAAGTGGACAAAACATGGAGCTTCAGGCAAAAGAGATTGAGGTATTGGGTGAAGCTCACCCAGATGAATACCCATTGCAACCCAAGAAGCATTCTTTGGAATTTTTGCGTGAAATTGCCCATTTAAGGTTTAGAACCAACACTTTTAGTGCTATTAGCAGAATAAGGCATGCTTTGATTTTTGGCATTCACGATTATTTCAATTCAAATGGATTTTTAAACATTCATACTCCTATCATAACTGGTTCTGATGCGGAAGGTGCAGGAGAAACATTTCATGTAAGTAATTTCGATTTAAAGGATATTCCTAAAACAGAGGATGGTTCAGTAGATTATGAGCAGGACTTTTTTGGAAAAGAAACGAACTTGAGTGTTTCAGGTCAATTGGAAGCTGAATTGGCTGCCATGGCGCTTTCTAAAGTGTATACATTTGGACCAACATTTAGGGCAGAAAATTCTAACACTACTAGGCATTTGGCTGAGTTTTGGATGATAGAACCTGAGGTGGCTTTTGCAGATTTGGAGGATAATATGGATTTAGCTGAGGCTTTGCTAAAACATTGCGTTAAGTATGTTGTAGACCATCATAAAGAAGACCTTGAATTTTTAGAAGAACGATTAATCCAAGAGGAAAAGAATAAAAAGGCTGAAGAGCGTTCTCCAATGAATTTAATAGAGAAGCTTTTGTTCATTCTGGATAATGATTTTGAGCGAATATCTTATACTGAGGCCATACAAATACTTCGAAACTCTAAACCAAACAAAAAGAAAAAATTCAACTATTTAATTGATGGTTGGGGAGCAGATTTACAATCTGAACATGAGCGATACTTAGTCGAGAAACATTTCAAAAAACCAGTTGTTTTATACGATTATCCGAAAGACATTAAGGCATTTTACATGCGACAAAACGACGATGGAAAAACAGTAAGAGCCATGGATGTACTTTTTCCAGGGATAGGAGAAATAATTGGTGGTTCCCAAAGAGAGGAACGATTGGGGCACTTACAAAAGAGAATGGATGAAATGAACGTTCCACAAGATGAATTGTGGTGGTATTTAGACCTAAGAAAATTTGGGACTGCTCCTCATAGTGGTTTTGGCCTAGGATTTGAAAGGCTGGTGCAATTCGTTACTGGAATGGGTAACATTAGAGATGTAATTCCGTTTCCTAGAACACCTAAAAACGCAGAATTTTAAGCCATGTTAAAACAATCACTTCAACAAAAACTTTCTCAACGTCTTTCCCCTCAGCAAATTCAATTGATGAAGTTGTTGCAGCTGCCAACAGTAGCTTTAGAACAACGTGTAAAGGAAGAGTTAGAAGTGAACCCTGCATTGGATGAAGGAAGAGAAGAGGACGAGGAGGAGGAGATTCAGGAACAAGAAGAAGAAAAAAACGAAGAAGAAGAATTTGATTTTTCAGATTACATAGATGATGATACGCCAGATTATAAGTATCAAGCCAATAATCACAGTAAGGACGATGAAGATAGAGACATCCCCTATAGTGGTGGGATGACTTTTCCAAGAGCGATTAAGCAATCAATTGAGTCTGCAGAACATTAGTGAAAAAGAGAATGAAATTGGCAAGCATCTTATAGGAAGCTTAGACGACTCTGGTTACCTAAGAAGGGACTTGGAAGCCATCCAAGATGATTTGGCCTTTACCATAAATGTTTCAGCTAGTGAAGAAGAAATTTTATCGGCACTTAGGAAAGTTCAATCATTAGAACCTGCCGGTGTTGGTGCAAGAGATTTGCAAGAGTGTCTATTGCTTCAAATTGTTCGCAGAGAAAACAAAACCCTTCTCACACGCATTGCCATAGAGATTTTAGAGAATCACTTTAATGAATTCACAAAAAAGCATTATGCAAAGATCATTGAACGTCTCGGAATTTCTGAGGAAGATTTAAAAGATGCTATCGATGAAATTTTACGCTTAAATCCAAAACCTGGAAATTCATTAAACACTAGCGGAAAAACTGTTCAAGTGGTAGTTCCAGATTTCACACTTCAATTGAAAGACGGGGAAATAGACATTAGCTTAAATGGCAGAAATGCTCCACCTTTAAGGGTAAGTCCGGAATACCTGGGAATGATTGATCATTATAATAAATCGAAAAAAGCCACTAAATCTGAAAAAGAAGCCCTCACTTTTTGTCAAGCAAAAATTAGATACCGCTAAATGGTTCATCGATGCCATCAAACAAAGACAGAACACTTTGATAAATACCATGAAGTCGATTGCTGAGTATCAGCGTGAGTATTTCTTACACGGAGATGAGACCAAATTGAAACCAATGATTCTAAAAGACATTGCAGACATTATTGGAATGGACATCTCTACTGTTTCTAGGGTGGTTAATAGCAAATACGTTTCAACACCCTATGGAACATTCCTATTGAAATCTTTCTTCTCAGAGTCATTATCAACTGAAGATGGAGAGGAGGTAAGCACCCGAGAAGTGAAGAAAATCTTAAAAGATTTAATAGAAGGTGAAAACAAAAAGAAACCTTTAACAGATGAGAAATTATCACAAATGTTGAGGGACAAAAAGTACAACATTGCGAGAAGAACTGTAGCCAAATACCGAGAACAATTGCACATTCCTGTGGCACGATTGAGGAAAGAATTATAAGATGAAGAATCTTTCTATTTTCTTGTCCTATCTTTTTCACCCGCTGTTTATGCCCCTTTACAGCATTTTCATTTTGTTTCAGCTTCCTACCTATCTCAATTATAGATATCCCTCTTCTTACTTTTTGGCAATTTATGGTTTGGTTAGCATTAACCTCATTTTATTCCCACTGGTGTTTAGTCTCTACCTGAAAAAGAATAAAATGATTCAATCACTGAAGATGGCTACTGTAGAAGAACGAGTGCTTCCTTATGCATTTAGCGTGGTCATGTATCTAATCACCTATTACCTCTTTTACCAGATTCAATTTCCATCAACTTATCTCAATGTTTTTCTAGGGGCTACAATGGCTTTAATTTCATTATTAGTGTTTGCCTTTTTTAAGCAAAAGATCTCTGCACATCTAGCTGGACTGGGCGGCCTTGTTGGTCTTTTATTGGTGGTAAATCTCTTATTAGGAGTAAATACGCTAAATCTAATGCTAATTGGTTTAATCTTAAGCGGAGTTGTGGCAAGTGCTCGATTTTTACTAAATGCACATAAATTGTGGCAATTGCTCTTGGGCTTTTTAATTGGGTTTAGCTGTCAGGTTATTTTGTTGTTATAAGCTGGGATAAAAGGCATCTTTTACATGACTTATTTCCGGAGTTTGATTAGAATTAAACTGCACTGAAACCACATCAAATCGAGAATCTCCTTCAAAGTTTATCTTTTGAATGAATGCCTCTGCAGCAACAACCATCCCCTTCTGTTTCTTTTTATTAATGGCCAATAAGGGGTCTTCAATAGGGGCAATTCTCGTTTTCACTTCAATAAATACCAAGTCATTTTTGTCCATGGCAATGAGGTCTAATTCTTGCCGTTGAAATCTCCAATTCCTAGCCATTATTACCAATCCTTGCTGAACCAAAAATGTTGCGGCAATCTTTTCACCTAATGCTCCAGTATCATTGTGAGAGGCCATCTTGAGAGCAAATTATATTCTTATTGTTCCCTTTGATAGTCATCGGGGAATTTGTAATGATGGCGAGGTTATTATCTATGTGCCCAGCAGGAAATCCAAATATTACAGGGTAGGCATATTCCTCAACATTTCTTCTAATGATCTCTTTTGCACTTTCTCCAAATGGGATCTCATTGTCATTCATATCAGACATTCCACCAACTAATAATGCTTTTAGATTCTTAAGAATTCCTGCTCTTTTGAGATTCATCATCATTCTATCAATGTGATACAAGTATTCGTCAAGGTCTTCAATAAATAGGATTTTATCTCTAGTGTCTATTTGACTTTTCGTTCCAGTAAGGCTATAAATGATCGACAAATTTCCTCCAACTATTGGAGCTGTAAGTTCGATGTCTCCATTAATATTGGACTCCTCTTCTGACGGAAAGGAATAGGACAGTCCCTTTCCTTCAATAGCATGAACAAGGCTCTTTACAGCTCTACCATGCAATTCTCTGCCCTTCATATTAATTGGCATTGTGGCATGTAAAGTTGGAACTCCAAAATTCTGGTTGATGTGGTTGTGCAAAACAGTAACATCACTATACCCAATTACCCATTTTGGATTTTGCTGGAACTTGCTAAAATCTAGGTGGTCAATTAATTGAACAGTTCCATACCCCCCTCTTGCACAAAAAATGGCTTTGCAATTTGGGTCATCTAATGCGGATTGCAAGTCTTCTATTCTTTCCTTTATGCTCCCAGAAAACTGATTGCATTCTAAGTGCAGGTTTCTCCCTTTCTTTATCACATAACCCAATTCTTCCAATAGGTCGATTGCAGGTTGTACTTCTTCAGGTGAAATTTTTCTTGCAGTACTTAAAATTAGAATTTGATCTCCCTTTTCTAAGCTTTTGATTCCCTTTTTGATTAAATCCATCTGTGATGAAAATTAAGATTTTAGGTGAAATAGACAATATGGTTGAATAAATTTTGTAATCTTGTCTTGCAATTTTTTGCAGGACCCATAGCTTCCGCCTCCGCTTTGCTGCGGACGGACAAGCACCTCGCTATGGGCAAACATACAAATCAGGTGGTAACACTTGAAGGGCCCATAGCTTCCGCCTCCGCTTTGCTGCGGACGGACAAGCACCTCGCTATGGGCAAACATACAAATCAAGTGGTAACACTTGAAGGACCCATAGCTTCCGCCTCCGCTTTGCTGCGGACGGACAAGCACCTCGCTATGGGCAAACATACAAATCAGGTGGTAACACTTGAAGGGCCCATAGCTTCCGCCTCCGCTTTGCTGCGGACGGACAAGCACCTCGCTATGGGCAAACATACAAATCAGGTGGTAACACTTGAAGGGCCCATAGCTTCCGCCTCCGCTTTGCTGCGGACGGACAAGCACCTCGCTATGGGCAAACATACAAATCAGGTGGTAACACTTGAAGGGCCCATAGCTCAGTTGGTTAGAGCACCTGACTCATAATCAGGTGGTCCCAGGTTCGAGCCCTGGTGGGCCCACAAAATGGAAAATCCTTAGCGTTAGCTGAGGATTTTTGTTTTTTGACCAATAGAGCGAGAAGTCTATCCGCCGCAGCAATGCGAAGGAGGAAGCCCTGGTGGGCCCACATTTTGGAAAAGACCTAACTTATAAAGTTGGGTCTTTTTTTGTTTGTAGTCTAATCACAGAAACATCTTTCAAAAATTATTCAAGAATCTTGTTTGTAAAAGGAAAAGTCGTATTTTAATTGTATACTATTTTACTTTATTGAAATGAAGACTTTCCTATATGTTTTAGTAATTTTTATCCTTCCTGAACAACTTTTATCTCAACCTTTTTCTACAAAGAATGTAATTAATTCAAATACAGATAGAGCTTTAACTATCTACACAAGTGATTTAGATGGTGATGGAGACCAGGATGTTTTAGTCCCTATGTTTACATCAGATATGATAGTCATGTATGAGAATTTAGGTAATAAATCATTTGGAGTAAGTGATACAATATCAATGTTGACTAATGCTCCTTCTGCCGTCTATACAGCAGATATTGACAATGATGGAGACCAAGATGTTTTATCTTCTTCATTCCATGATTTTAAGTTAGCATGGTATGAAAACCTAGGGAATAAAACATTTTCTACACAAAACATTATTAGAGTTTTAACAAATTCATCACTTGGGTTTGGAGATGTTTAGGCAAGTGACATTGATAATGATGGAAATGTTGACATTCTCTCAGTTACAGACCAAAATGATGAGGTCGCATGGTATGAAAACCTAGGAAATAAAACATTTTCTTCTGCATTAATCATAACAAGTTCTGCAAATGGAGCATCATCCGTTGTAACAGCTGACCTGGATAATGACGGAGATCAAGATGTAATTGCAAGTTCTAGTATTGATGATAAGATAACATGGTATGAGAACCTAGGAAACAAAACCTTTTCTACTAAAAATTTAGTAACAGATAGCACAGATGATGCAAGATCTGTTAAAGCAGCTGATATGGATGGAGATGGAGATATTGATATTGTTTCTGGATCATTTAATGATGATAAGATTGCATGGTATGAGAACTTAGGAAATAAAACTTTCTCAAATCAAATGATCATTTCAACGAGTTCCAATGGAGTCAATAAAATATATATTGCCGATTTAGATGGTGATGGGGATAATGATATACTTGCAGCATCATTCTTTGATAATAAAATAGCATGGTACGAAAACCTTGGGAACATGGCCTATTCAACCGAAATTATAATAAATAATCAGGCCTCTAGAGCCTGGGGTGTTTTTGCTAGTGATATTGATAATGATGGAAATTTAGACATTCTGTCTACTTCTGAGAACAACAATGAAATAGCATGGTATGAGAATTTAACCTTAAGTACAACCAATTTTCAAAATATAAAAAAGGGAAATGAAAATTTTACAATATTTCCAAACCCAAGTGAAAATGGAATTATTCAGATGAATATTCCAAATTTAAACAAGAACGGTAATGATCGAATTAGCTGCTATGATATCAATGGTAAAGTAGCATCTTCTTTCCATGTAAATAATAGATCAACGACAATTAACTTGAGTTCTTTAGAGAATGGAGTCTATTTTATACGATATAGGCATTTGGTAAAAAAGGTAGTTTTAAGCAATTAATCTTTTTAAAAACTCAACAATCTGGTTCACAGAGAGTTTAGTTGGGTCCACTGAAAAAGAAAACCTCTCAATCAAAAGTTGAGGGATTTTTTGTTTCAATAATTTAAGGGCGAGAAGTCTATCTACCGAAGTAAAGCGAAGGTATAAGTCTTAGTGTGCCCACATTCATAAAAAGATCCAATCCATAGGTTGGGTTATTTTAGTTACTAATCGTTCTTATAGCAGTCATTATATGCATTGGGCAATTTCAGTAATTTCATCGTTCACATTGTACCATTCAGATGTCTTTGTAAAATTATATAATTAAAAGAATGCGTGATCAAAAAAAAGGATTATCACTATTTTGTTTCATGATTGGAATGTTCGTGGTTTCCTGTGACGACGATGATTTTGGTAAGGCATCCCTTCCCCAAGAAATTGGCATTCACCACTTCTTAAGTGCAGGGTCCACTCCAAGTGTTAGCGTTAATCCAAGTGGAATTGCTCCACTTACTGCTGAACTTAATTTGTCTACTACTAAGCCAAGTAAAGCAAGCATTACCGTATTAGGTGCTAATCCAGTACATCATGATTTTGAGGGCCTCCAAACCAGTCATACACTTCCCATTTTAGGTTTGTATCCTGGGCGCATGAACCAGGTGATTGTAAGTGTTTCCAACAAGGAATACATTGCCTTCGATACAATCGAGATCATGCCGGATACCCTGCCGACTTATTTGCCTAACATTCAAATTGAAATGGCTAAAACCGTTTTAATGGAGCCTGGCATGAACCTCAATACCTTGAGTATTTCAGATGGCACTTTCTTTCAGCCCTATCCAATGATGTACGATTTCAATGGCGACATTCGATGGGTGCTCAATTTTGAGGGAATACATCCTGGCTTTGTTGCTCCAATGGAGCGTTTAGCCAATGGGAACCTATTGTTCGAAGATGGAGGATCAATTCTAGAGTACGACATGATGGGGAGGCAACAAAGCAGCGTGGCCATGCCAAGTGTTTATGAAGCCCACCACGACGTTATCAAAATGCCCAGTGGAAACTATTTGGTTGCTGTTAATAAAACTGGATCCCAAGTGTTGCACAATGGAAGCATGAAAAACTCTGTTGAAGATTTCATGATCGAGATTGATGGCAATTCTGGAGCCTTGATTCATGAGTGGGATTTCAGGGAAATTTTAGACGTAGACCGCTCCAACTTTGTTGATGTCAACAGTCAATTAAGCTATGACTGGTTTCACATGAATGCAGTGTATTATAGTCCAAGTGATGATTGTTTTATTGTTTCAGGTCAGCGCCAAGGATTGGTAAAAGTAGATCGAATGAATAATTTAAAGTGGATTCTAGCTCCACACAAAGGCTGGGGGAATGCAGGGTTTGACGGGAATGGTCCGCCTACAAGTCCATTTTTGCTCACGGCTATTGACAAGTTGAACAGGCCATTTTCGAATGAAGTTCAAGAAGGCACCCTTAAGCATTCCGACTTCAATTGGACTTGGGGCCAACATGCACCACTTTTACTTCCGAATGGCAACCTGTTGGTTTTTGACAATGGCTTGAATCGAAACTTCGCTTCCTCCGAGGTATACTCTAGAGCTGTTGAATATCAAATCAATGAGTTGGATGGAACAATCAAGGAGGTTTGGTCTTACGGAGAGTCAAGGGGTCTTGAAACCTTTAGCGCTATAATAAGTGATGTTGATTATCTCCCCCAAACAGGAAATATTCTATTTTGTCCGGGTATTCGATTGGGACATAAATACTCAAAGATTGTAGAACTTTCCTATCCTTCGGGAACAAAAGTATTTGAGGCGACCATGAATTTTAAAGATACTCGAGCAACAGGCCAAGGATTTGGTCAATTTGATTTAACCTATCGGGCTGAACGATTGAGCTTGTATCCATAATTTAGCACTTGCATTAAAAGGGCAAAAGCTGCCGCAAAACTGAAACAACAAAAAATGTTAACACCCATTATAACTGAAGGCATTAAAAACATCATTTTTGATTTAGGCAATGTGATTATCAATTTGGACATTAACGCCACTGAGAAAGCCCTAAATGCACTTTACGAAACAAATGAAGCAGAATCAATACTGTCCGGATTAGAGCGTGCAAATGTTTTTATCGATTATGAAATTGGAGCAATGAGCACTGAAACTTTTATCGATGAATTGATAAAAAAAGCAAAGCCTGACGTTAGTAGAGAAATGATTGCATCTGCTTGGAATGCCATGCTATTAGACATCCCAAAAGAAAGGTTCCAACTTTTAGCGGAAGCCATGAAAAACTACCAGACCTTTTGCTTGAGCAACACCAATGAATTGCACATTCAATTCATTAATAATTACTTGAAAAGGGAATTTGATTTGGATGATCTTCAGCCCTTTTTTCATCAGGTCTATTTATCACATGAAATGGGACTTAGAAAGCCAAACCCAAGCATCTTTCAAGAATTATTAAATAATCATCATTTAGAAAGTCAAGACTGCCTTTTTATTGACGACACAGTTGGACATCTTGAGGGTGCTAAATCAATAGGAATTAATACGTATCACCTTCCTGCTGAAATTGATTTGGAAAAAGTATTAAGCTTTAACTAGATGGTGTGTCCTGGCACAATTCTACTAATACTCCTCCGCTTGACTTTGGGTGGAGAAATGCAATTAGTTTATTATCTGCTCCTTTTTTAGGCTCTTGGTGAATCATTTGGAAACCCTCATTCACCAGTCTTTCTATTTCCTCATGGATATTATCTACTGCATATGCAATATGATGAATTCCCTCCCCCTTTTTTTGGATAAATTTTGCTATCGGACTATCAGGATTACTCGCCTCCAATAATTCAATTTTAGATTCCCCTACTTGGTAGAATTGAGTCTTTACTCCTTCAGAAATAACTTCTTCAATTTTATATGCTTCTTTTCCCAATAGCGCTGTATACAATCTAGCAGACTTTTCTATACTATTTACGGCAATGCCAATGTGTTCTATCTTTTTCATCATCACATAAAAAAAGCCTTGATTTCTCAAGGCTTTTTTTTAATTCATTTAATCTATTTGAATTGTACCGTTTTGGTTGAGTTGTCAAAGCTCACATAAAATGTTCCTTTTCCAAGGCCTGAAATGTCAGCAGAACTTCCATATCCACGTTTTACAATTGATCCGTAGCGATCGTAAATTTCATACATGGTTTTCGCCGCCCATGAAACTTATTTTGTCTTTACACTTGTCGCAATCAATAGTCACGGCAGGTGCTGTTGAAGTGTAATTTGCTGGCTTAGAATACCTAGGTTTACCAGATACATCTACTTGTTTTACCCTAGCCTTATTTTCTCCACTATGAGGAGTGATTTTAAAGCTATAACTGTGATTCCCTGGGGTTCCTTTTCCAGTAACCTCACCTACTTTTACCCATTTGTTCCATCTGAATTGTTCTACGATATAATCCAATTTACCAGTTTCATTAGATGTATTCCAATTCAAGACACCATCTTTTCCAAATGATATTTTTTCAGTTTTAAAGGTACTCTTAGGTCTAAGCACTTCAGCGTTTAACACCTCTGGTTTGCAATCGTCTTTGTGCTTAATGTTGATTAAAACCTTGTCGCCAAGTTTCAAATCATGATTGTTAAAGTCAATTTCAAAAGCACTTTGATTCACTTCATCTGGTGATAGCTTTCCATTGATGGTAACTTCAAATACGCAGAAACCAACTCCACTTCCACCATATGGGTTTTTGACAAAAATATTTTTTCCCATGTAATTGCCTTCGAGAACAATGGTTCCGGCGCTTAAGCTACCAATTGAACAAAGGATGGCGATTAAACTTAAAATGAAATTGCGTTTCATATTTACTGTTACTTTATTGATTTTATTTAGGTCAGTTGACTTACAAAGAAAAGCCTTTCTAAGGTTCTGACGAAAAATATTTTCTATATCCAACATACTAAATTAATTATTTTCTTGGAGTCTATTAAAAATCGTGCCTGATTAGCTATTTTCAAATTCTTCCAACTTTAATTTGAGCTCCTCAACACGTTTTCTTTTATCTGGTCCACGACGCTTTTTAGAGGATTCAGTAAAGTATTTGTGTTGAGATAAAAATCCAATGTTCATTTCTATCCATTTTTGATCTGAACCATTGAATTTTCCAAATTTCATCAACTCTTGTTTAAGGGTTTCTGCAATGGGATAGAAATCTGACCGACCCAAATAATCAAGGTCAGAGTCACACATGATTTGCTCCAAATGATTTTTAGGGTTTTGAGGAATCTTGGTGGCTTCGATTAATTCAATCACTTGCTCAATTTGAGGCTCTGTGTAACCAAAATTGGGTAGCATTTCTTTTGCCAACCTTGCTCCAATTGGCTCATTACTTTCATAGGAATCAATGAACCCAGCATCATGATAGAGGGCTGCTGTTTTTAGTAAATAAAGTTCCTCGCCCTTCACTCCTTCCCAAATTGCTAGGCGCTCTACTGCTTTGCAAACATCTTTTGTGTGGTGTATGCCATGGTAATGCAATCCTTCTGGTAGGTCACCAGCTAATCTTTTAATAATGTACTTTTCAGCATGCCTGTAATTAATGTTACTATAAAGCTTCAAGTTCACATAGTGCCAAAATGCTTCATTTGGTGTTACTCCGTCTTCATTCTCAGACAATTCAGGTTTTATTCCATGTACAAAATACATGTCAATTTCCCCTTTGTTCTTTGCTTTTACCTTTCCACGGTATTCTGTTTCAAAAAATTCGGCAATCGCTTCATACGTGGTTTCAGATACATTCACTTTTCCCACTTCACCTGCAGACTCCATGTGGGCTGCTACGTTTACAGTATCCCCCCATATGTCGTATGCAAATCTTTTAATCCCTACAACACCAGCAATTAGATCACCTGAATGCAAACCAATTCTAATTTGCCAAGCTTCTTCGTTTTTCTCTTCTTTTATCTCTTTCAATTCCTTCATTGCTCGCTGGATTTCCAGCGCAGCAAGAGTAGTGTCTATGGCATTACTTTTATTACGAATTGGAACACCTCCTGCACACATGTATGCATCTCCTATTGTCTTGATTTTTTCTACATTGTATTTATTCACAATCTCATCAAATTTGATGAAGTAGCTATCCAATTCTGCAACCAATTCTTGAGGTGAATAGTTTTCAGCCAATCTTGTAAAACCCTTAAAATCGGTAAACATTACAGTAGCTTGGCGATAATTTCTTGCTTTGGCCTTTCCTTGATTTTTCAGTTCATCGGCCATTTCTCTTGGAAGAATATTTAACAGCAGTTTTTCTGTTTTTTCTTTTTCCTCTTCAAGCAATCGTTTTTGACGCTCAACCCGCTCTTTCTGCTTAATAATCTCAATCGTTCTTTGCTTAACCTGAGATTCTAATAAATCCTTTTGTTGTTTAACCTGGTGAATCCTGTCGCGGTAGTACCAATACAAACCAGCAAAGATGATGACCAATAAGATTAAACTAGTCCACCAGCTGAATGGAATGTTTAAGATAATGGCCAGAAAAATCAACTTTACTAACATATTACTTGAACGAATTTACAGTTTTAAGCAGTTTAAATTCTGTTCTTCGATTTAAATAATGATCATCATTATCGCAAGGTTGAGTATCACAATCGACAATAGGATTCAATTCTCCCGAGAAATTACCTAATATTCTATCCCTTGGAAAACCATTACGCTTAAGGTAATCAATTACTGCAGCGGTTCTTTTTTCCGACAACTGGATGTTGTATTCTGGGTTTCCTCTATTGTCAGTGTAGGAATGAACCTCTAAAACAAAAGGGCTTGACTTATACTCTTCAATTAGAGAATCTAATTTTAAACGTTCTTGAGGTCGAACGTCTGATCGATCAAATCGGTAGTAAATTTTAAACTTGGTTACACTAATTTTCTTTTCTTTTGGATTGATCATGTGGTGATCTCTCTCTTCTGTGAGCAATAATTCGTGATGATCTAAGGCCAATCTTGAATACCTAAATCTTTTTCCGTCTTTGGTAATGGTTCTATCCAAAACTTTATCGTTGTGGTCTAAAGTAACCAGTTGAAAATGGTCATCCTCATCTTCTACTTTAAAAATGTACTCTTGGTCCTTTTTAAGTTTTTTAAAGTGAAATTTACCTTCTCCATCAGTTTCAGTAACACCCAATAAATTTCCATCTTCATCGTAAATAAATACTTTCATCCCTGCCCTAAAATCACCAGGCAACTTCTGATAAACTTGTCCCATGACTTCATGTGTAAATTCATCCTCAAGCAATTGCACATCTACCGGTTCAATTGGCTCAAATTGGGCAATTTGGTATGTTAATTTCTTATAGGTGAAACTTCCATTTTCATTTAAAGTAGCCAATTCAAGAACCTCATCATTTTCTCCTAATAAAGCCATATTGGCATCACTTCCATCCTTTAAACGAAAGCTATAGTTGCCGTCTGAGGCTAGTTTTTCAAAGCGGAACTTTCCATTTCCGTCGGTCATTACAGAATCAATGATAATCCCGTTTTCATCAATAACATAAACTTGCACCCCATCCTCATAATCACCAGGTAATTTCTTATAAACTTGACCCGCAATTTTTATTAAGTGAGGTACATATGCTTCTTCTTGTTGTTGAACATAGTGATATTCATCATATGGGAGGGAGAAGAATTCGTATCTGCCATCAAGAAGCTGCCTAATTAAATAAAGGGATTCTCCCTCTTTTCCAATGAGGTATAAGGTTGAAGAAAAGAGAATCTCTTCCTCGAGCTCGGGCAATTTGATGTAATATACCTTGTCGAATTGCAATTTATTGTATTGAAATTCCCCCTCTTCATTTGTAAAAACGGTTCCAATCAATTCATTTTCTTCATTGTAAATTTCTACTTCTATGAATTTTAATGGAAGTCCTTGGTTCTCTAACCTTGCAATCATAGATGTAAAGCCATGGTTTTTTGCTTCTCCAAGTCTAACTGTGGCATCAAAAGTATTTGCCACCTTAAAACCTCCCTTAGAATTTGGTTGTACTACATCGTAAATTCTTCCAAGTTCATTTAACAAGGCAAGGTTAATGCTCGAATCCTCTTCTGCAAGTTTCATGATGTAATCGTCTTCTCCAGCTAATCTTTCAAAAGAGAAGTTTCCAAACTCATCGGTAAGGGTTGAATCAATTAAAGTTCCATCTTCTGTATAGATATACACCTTCACTTTTTCGCCTAAATCACCGGGTAGTTTTTTGTAGATTTTTCCAAAAAATTTAAATTCTTGAACCATGCCATTCGCCTCTAATTCAGCCGCATTTAATTCTTCCAATTCCTCATATGGTAAGGCTTCAAAAGTGAAATTCCCATTGAGTAGACGATTAAGAATTAGCAATTTTTTGCCAGACGGATCAGTTAAAAACACTCTTGCTCCTTCAATAATATCTGGATCTTCGGTTTCTATTCTGAAGAACAAATTCTCTTGGTAGGGAAGGTCTTTGAAAATAAATCTCCCATCCTTGCTTGTGTAATGAATTGCATAGACAGAATCTTTTAGGTCCATCAACAACACTTTGGCTCCAACCACTGGTAATCCCTCATATTCTACGAGGCCATTCATTCTCACAAGGGTATTTGGATCTTGAGTTTGGAATGCATATAAATCATCTTCTCCTTTTCCTCCCTCACGGTCTGATGCATAAAATCCAGTGGTATCGGTGACAAAATAAATGCTAAAATCATCTCTTGTTGAATTGATTGGCCCCTTCATGTTTTCGGGAGCTTGCCAGGTTTTGTCAAATTCTGATTTAAAGATATCCAATCCGCCATATCCAGCTAAACCATCAGAAGAGTAATACAAAACCTCGTCCTTAACATAGGGAAAAACCTCATTTTGACTAGTATTGATAACAGGACCAAGATTTTTAGGACTAGACCATGCAGAACCTTCTAGATTTGAAACATAAAGGTCGAAGCCGCCAAATCCATCTGGCATGTCAGAAGCAAAGTACAATGTTTTTCCACTGTCTGCTAAGTGGGCATGACAAACGGAATAATCGTCGGAATTAAAAGGCAGTGCTTTAAAATTTCTCCATTTGCCTTTAACGTATTCGGCCTGGTACAATTTCATGCGATTAATAAAGTCTTTACCTCGCATTTGATTGTCGATTCTAGTAATCACCAAAAAGTCTTCCTGTTCATTAATGCTTAAAGGCCCGTCATGATAGTTACTATTGATAAGGCCGTTAGATAAGCGAATTTTTCCTCCACCTCTTTTAGCCAAAAGAGCTGAATCAAATTCATATATGCCATAATAAGGATTCCCATCGAACAAAGAAGCTTCAGGCGAGTTTTCATTTTTCTCTCTATTGGACGTAAAATAAAACCGGTCTTTGAATTTCACAAATCCATATTCCGACAATCGCGTATTCATATTATTATCAGGCTCAACCTTAAACTCTTTTGGTTCTAAGCTCCAAGCATTTATCTCATCAATAGAATTAATCATGATGTTTCCTAAGAATTCATTTTGGCTTAGTTCTGAGAACTTGATGAATTGCTCTTTTGCCGCAGCCAATTTACCGTTAGCTTTAAGCACTTGTCCATAATAAAGATGGTCTTCTGCCTGAGAAGAATCGGAATTTACAGTCAAAACATAATGTACTTCTGCTTTCTCATATTCCTTTATTTTTCTGTAAGCATTGGCCAATAGTTTTTCAGGAGTATACGCTTTTGGCGACTCTGTAATGACTTTTTTGAGCAAGGGAATCGCATCATTAAAATTTTGAATGCTATAAAGATCAATGGCCTTCTTCAATTTCTTGTCTTGACCTTTCAGGTTGCCAAGAATAAAAAGCAAGACAATAAATGAGACCATTTTTGCCACTTTAAAACCTATACTTCTGCTTTTACCTTGATTGTTCATGAATTAGAAATAGCGAGGTGAAACCAATCTAGATTTAAAAATATTGAGATCATAGCCTAAGAAAATCTCATGAGATCCTCCATTTTGTCTACTTAGTGTGGTTAATGCAAGGTCGTAAGAATAGCCAATTCGTAAGGATTTGGAAACATTGTATTCAACGATGGCAACAGCTCCATATCCTCTGCGGTATGAAAGGCCAAGCCAGAGTTTGTCTTTAATTAATACACTAGCATTGAGGTCGATAAAAGCAGGTCGATTATTTGAGGTCTTAATCAATATTGAGGGTTTAAATACCAATAGGCTATTGATTTTAAACGCTCTCCCACCAGTAATGATGGCTTGTGCTTCTTGTCTTACAGTGTTTTGCAAATTGATGTTATCAGATTGAACACCCAATTTCCCTTGGTTCATGTGAGTAAATTCTATACCAACATAGTTTTGTCTATCGTGATAATACATTCCAAAATCAAAAGAAGGAATGATGTATGATTCTGTTCCAGCATTTACAATTCCTGCTGTTTCTCGGTATTCTATTTTATCCCAATTGAATTGATAGTTGTAAAGACTTGCTCTTAATCCAAAGCCCAATTGACCACGAGCCAGTCTTACTTTATAGGCATAAATTCCAGATAGTGCTACGGTGTTTTTTGGTCCAATTGCATCATTTATTGCTTGGAAACCAAAGCCCATCTTTTTGTCTCTACTTGGAGCATGCACGGCAAAAGACTGGGTAGTTGGGGCTCCTTCAAAACCAACCCATTGACTTCTATGAACAGCAACAGCACTTAACATTCCTCTTGAACCAGCATAAGCAGGGTTAATGCCTAATGGGTTAAAGAAGTATTGATTAAATTGAGGGTCTTGTTGGGCCATAGCCGCAAGCGAACTCAATAACAATAATGATATGATGCTTATTTTTATTTTCACCTTATCTAGTTAATTCTATCCAACCTTTCTCAATAAATCCAGAGGATTCAAAGACAAAGAAATAAGTGTCTGAAGGAGATTCATTCCCACTCAAGTTTTCACCTGCCCAGACGGTATTGATGTTGTCGTAATTGTTTTCTTGCCAAACTAAATTTCCATTTCTATTGAAGATGCTCACCTTATTATTTGGAACAGCTTCAATATTGTCTATGATCCAAGCATCGTTAAACCCGTCGGCGTTAGGAGTAATTCCTGAATAAAACTTTAAGATACAAGGTTCATTAGAAATTGTACCAATGCTAAAGTTAAACTGATTGCTAACACATCCATCGTTGGACTGTATAATTACCGAATACTGTCCTGGAGCGAGGTTGAAGTTTAAATTTCCGGTCTTTCCATTGCTCCATAAAACGGTATATGGCCCTTCACAACCCTCGATATTGTCTATTCTTGCGAAGCCATTGGACTGTCCTAGGCAAGAGGCATCTTCTTTAGTAAAATCATAAACGATTTCATCAATAATTCGGATGGGTTGTTGGAATCCTTCTGTGAAAATATTAGAAGACGTGGCATTGGATTGAACGGCAATTTCTCCTACAGTTGAATTGATGTTAATTCCAGAAAAGCTTCCTTCATTTCCGGTTGCACCAATAACAGAACGTTCAATCTGAGTTTGAGCAATTGATTGCTGGCCGCTAAAAAGAGCAATAAGGAAAAATGATATGTAAGCTACTACTTTCATTTATCAATACTAATTGTTGGGAAAGTTAATCCTCCAGTTAAGGTGATTCCTCCCCCCCACGGTTAGGTCTGCTGTGCCTAAAGCAGGCTTTATATTGCCATTAAGAACCATTGTGCCATTGTTTGTTGTTGCGCCTATGGTTGACACGGTAAATACACCATTAATATTTAAGGTCACTCCATTATTAACTACTAAAGAACTAGCCAATTGCGACAAATTATTACAAGAACCATCCATATCTGCTGTTAAGGTGACCCCAAAATTGATGTTTACATCATCATTCCCATCAGGTATCCCAGCCGACCATTTGCCAGTCTCCGACCAATTCCCAATAGTGGTAAAATTGGATTGAGCGACTGAATGTTTTGCAAGAAAACTAAACACGAGGACAAAAAATATGTTGCTTATTATTTTCATTGGCCAATATCTATCTTACTGTAAAAGGTTAAGGAGCTGGATACTTCTAATCTTTGAAGAGAACTTATTAAAACATTTCCGTTTACTATTAAACTGCCACCACTAAACGACAGGTTAGAAGCTAATCCAAAATCGAGGTTGCCATTTACTGCAAGGACTCTTTCGCCTGTTATGTTTAAGTTACTATTGCTCAAAATTATTAGGTTATTGCAAACCCCATCCGAATTTACATTAGTTGTGGAAGTTGATAAAATCGCATTCGTTGAAGAAGTTGGAACACCACTTGTCCAATTGGTACCGTTACCCCAAGGACCATTAGTAATCTTCGTTGAAGTTTGTGCTGTTAAAATTCCAGACAAACAAATCAGAGTAGAAACAATAATATTACAAATCAGTCTTTTCATTAGGGATTAATTTTCACTTTAAACACCCAAGAACCCACCTCTCTTCGTTCTATAGAGAGGTCTGTTCCGTCCCGTATTATTCTCCAAGAACCATCGGTGCTAGGGTCACCAAAATAAATTGCATCGTCTCCAACTGCACCACCTGCATCCAATTCAATATCTCCTGTCACATCCAAAGCAGAGGAAGGTGAGGCCGCTCCTATACCCACATTTCCTGCAGTATAGTCAATATCAGAACCACTTAAGTTCCAGACAGAAGAAGCTGCTGCAATGGAAACCCAAGAAAGGTTACCAGCACCGTCTGTTCTTAAAACTGTATTTGCCCCTCCGTCTGCAGTTGGCAAAGTAAATGCACTACCAATACTTAAACTTCCATTAATTATTAAACTATCGCTTGCAAAGTTTCCATAAATCAAAGGCGATTGTGTGTTCGAATTGTCGATGAACAATTTATTATCTGTTGTATCTAAGCTTCCTGATTGGTAGCCAATTTTTACCGCTCCACTTTGTGTATAGGAACCGGCAGAATAATTACCGGCTTCATGACCTAGGTAAACATTTTTATTTCCAGAAGAAATTTTCCCTCCTGCAACAAAACCAATACCGATATTGTCGTCACCATTTAGTTCCCTCATTGACCAAAAGCCAATCCCAACATTGTTATTTCCTGTTAGATTGTTTCCCAATGCATTTTGACCCAATGCATTGTTTCGTTGCCCACTGGTATTTAATTGCAAAGCACTAGAGCCAATTGCGGTATTTTCTTTATTTGATGCATTGCCGTTTGCCAAGGCATTTTGCCCTATAGCAACATTACTTGCAATATTTCCGCCACCGCGACCTACGGTTAAGTTATTGATGAATGCATCATTAGTTATGGTAACATTGGATCCGTTATCACTGATAAGGCCGTCCATCAAACTATCACCGTCCCATCGGGGTACAGCATTCGTTGTTAATAAGCCCACTTGTGGGTCAAGCTCAGATGCTGCTGGTTGCCAGGTAACATTTCCATCTCCATCTGTTTGCAAAAATTGATTGGCAGTTCCATCTGTACTTGGAAAAGAGAACTCATTTCCGATGCTAAAGTTTCCAAAAACTTTAATTGAATCATTGGCAAAATCACCCCAAATTAATGGATTAGAAGAATTGGTATTTTCGATAAAAAGTAGGTTATCTCCAGTTCCTAAAGAGGAACCAGCGTAGGCACCAAGGAAAACATTTCCATCTCCATTGATTACATTACCAGCATCGTTACCGATAAAGGTATTGTTATCGCCTGTAGAATTTATGCGGCCTGCATTTTTTCCAAGGAAAGTATTGTGACTTCCACTAGAGTTGGCAGAACCAGATTGCATTCCAAGGAAAGTATTTTGGGTTCCTGCATTGTTAGCATCTCCTGAAAGGGCTCCAATGAATGTATTGCTGCTGGTTGTGGCATTTACATACCCTGCTCTATATCCTAAAAAGGTGTTACCGCCACCAGAAGAATTATTTGCTCCTGCTTCATGACCAAGAAAAGAATTTTGAAGTCCAAAAGTAATGCTGGAGCCAGATGCTGAACCAATGTAAACCGATTGATTGCCATTGGTGATGTTAATTCTACTGTTATCGTGAATTCTCATCACCTCAGAATTTCCGACATCAAAGCGGATAATGTCTTCATCTGTTCCTTCTTCTACTTGAATTTTGGTGTCGTTATCTGCATCAAAAATGATGTCTCCACTTGAAGGGTTTACCCAAGATAAGGCACCGCTTCCATTTGTTTGTAGCAATTGATTTGCTCCCCCATCTGCGGCTGGAAAAGAAAACTCATCCCCAACACTAAGGGTTCCATAAATCTTTAAAGAATCATTAGCGAAGTCGCCGTAGATTAATGGCGTGTTAGAATTCGAATTTTCTATAAAAAGTTTATTGGAAGCATTGGTTTGTAAGCCCCCAGAATGAGAGCCAACGAACACGTTTGAAGAACCATAATTTGCAACACCAGCATTAGATCCAATTGCTACGTTATTTGATCCACTAGTGTCCACAGATAAGGTATTGTTTCCTATTGCTACATTACTAGACCCAGTTTTATTATTGTTAAGCGCTGATCTTCCTAAAGTTGAATTATTACTCCCTGTAGTGCTATGAAACATGGATTCTTGTCCAACTACAGTATTGTTGCTTCCAGTAGAATTGGCAAACAAGGTTTTATTACCAATTGATGTATTTGAATTTCCAGTGGTATTAAAACGCAAAGATACTGCTCCAATGGCCACATTTTGACTCCCAGAATTCAGGTCAAGGGCTTCGAAACCAATTCCAACATTTGAATCATAAACGTGCGGTGTTGAATTGTCCATTTTTCCAGCGTCAGAACCGATGTAAATGTGTTGATTAGCAAAATCTAATTTTCCAGTATTTCCAAAAGTAAATTGATTCGTACCTCCAAAGGAAATATCTAGATTAGATGCGGAAATTTTAGCATAATCATTTGAACTTGATTGTATTATGTCCATCGTGTCTGGCTCTGGATTTCCCCAGCTTACTACTCCATTCCCATCTGTTTTTAAGACCTGGTTTGCTCCACCATCTGCTGCTGGGAAAGTAAACTCATCTCCAACACTTAAGGTACCAAACACCTTTAAAGAATCGTTGGCGAAGTCGCCGTATATTAAGGGAGAGGAAGAGTTGGAATTTTCAATAAATAATTTATTGTCGCCAGCGTATCCTGAACCAGCTTGATTTCCAAGAAATACATTTAAATCTCCACTTGAACTAAATCCTGCAAAATTTCCTAAAGCAGTATTTATACTACCAGTATTTCCAGAAAGTGCGCCTCTTCCGATTGCAGTATTCTCTCGCCCGCCGGTTACAGAATTTAATGAGGCACGACCTAAAGCGGTGTTGTGGTAACCAGTGGTTAAGTTTTGCATAGAACCCATCCCAATTGCTGTATTTTCTCTTGCAGATGTTCCATTCACATTCAGAAGTGATTGAAACCCTACGGCCACATTATCTCTACCAATTACCCCGGTCATGGCACTGTTTCCAAGAACAACATTACTAACAGCACTTGGATTTGAAATTAACTCAGCCCCTGAACCATTTCCTATGGCAATAGAATTATTAGGGTTGATGACTTCTATTCTACCTGAATCCATTCTAAAAAACTCGTCGCCTTTTTGATCAAAGCGAATGATGTCATCATCAGCTCCTTCTTCAACTTGAATTTTGGTGTCGGAATCTGCATCTGCCAATTGAGTTGGGCTTGAAGCGTCAGCAGTAGATGTTAGCCTAATCCATGAAGGTGTTCCAGGAGTTCCAGCATTGAAATAGAAACCTGGGCTTGCACCATCACTTTGAAATACAATTAAACTAGTGGCTGGATTGGCAATGGCATTTTTTTGAGCTTCTGTCATTCTTGGAATGAGCAAGCCTTTATCAGTAGCCACTACGTCTAGCATGGCAGATCCATTTGGAGCTGAACCGTCTGCATTTATTGAAACATTTTGTGCCTCTAAATTATACCCGAAAGCGAATATTAATAAGAAGATGCTTAGCAGCTTGAAAACCATTTTAGTCATTTTCTTTTTCTTTTTCTTTCAATATGTTTTTTAACTCTTCCATTTCTTGGATGAGGTTATCAATTTGGTATTGTTGTTTCTCGTTGTTTTGGTTTTGTTGGTCAATTAGAAATTGTTGTTCTTTAATGGCTTGCAAAAGAACCGCCGTAAATTTTGGATAATCTACCGACAAGTAGCCCTCTTTGTCTTCATAAACTAATTCTGGAAAATCCAATCGAATCTCTTGTGCAATAACTCCAATGGTTCTACCATCAGAATAACCTCTATCTGGGAAATTGATGGTGTCCCAATAATGATAAATGCCTTGGATGCCCCTTAGTTTTGCAAGAACATCTGTAATTGGTTCTATGTTGGTCTTGAATCGTTTATCAGAGGTATGAACAGTGCTACCACTTACTGCAATGTTTCCATTTACATCTAACAATTGAGCAGGATTGGTTTTTCCAATTCCTACTTCTCCATCACTTAAAATTATCATTTTAGTGCTTACCACATTTCCCTTCCCAGTAGCAAATTGGATGTCGCCAACTCCACCTGAATGATTTGTTCTAGCTTGAAGGATTAAATCCCCATGGTTAAATACCCCTCCGTTTCCTCCAAATATTTTTGGTCGACTATCGGAGACGAAAGAACTAAAGGAGCGCTCAAAAACCAAAGCATCTTTTACACTTACACTTCCTTGAACGTCTAATCTTTCTGAGGGAGAAGTTATTCCAATTCCCACATTACCGCTAGCATCAAAAGTGACCTGTTCTGTATTATTGGTAAACAAGCTAAGCACTCCATCTGTATTGGTTTCAAAACCCGTATCATCGTCGACTGGCCCTATAGATAATTCTAGTGCAGGAGTATTGGGTGTACCAATTCCCATTTTCCCTTCTTTAGATATGACCCATGCTAATCCGGCCCCTCCAGTTTGAAAAAGCCCTACTGAGCCAGTTTGCAATAATGTTCCAGTGGTAGGGTCATCTGAGAAAAGGGCCCAGCTTGAAGAATCATTCGAAACCCATAATCCTGCCTGTGCATCTGTTGCAAGCATTCTTGTAAATACTGATCCTCCTAACTTGTTTCCAAGAAAAAGCCGAAACCCAGTAGTATCGTAACCAATGTTTGCCCATCCTTGAGGGTGGATGGTAAATACATCATTATCGTTCATAGAAACCACAAAATTTTCATTAGAATCTAAACCAATGTCTGTAAAGTTTGCTGAATTCGTATTGTTGTACCTTACTTGTGGAGAAACTAAATTTCCTCGCCATTCTCCAAGCACTGCAGTTTTTGCATTTACTCCACCACCCGCAGCATTATTAAGCACCATGAATATTCCAGTATCTAAATCAACCTGAAATCTACCTGTAGGATTCGTATTGTTAATACCAACATTTCCGTTTCCTTTGATTCGCATAATTTCACTACTTGTTGTAGCACTTGTACCAGTATAAAAAACATGATCGCTTGTTGTTTGATCTACCTGATAGCGGAACTCACCGAAACTAGTGCCCAAGCCAAGAAATTGATGGTCATTGTTATTCAATGTAAATAAGGAGAGCTTCTTATTCAAAATGGAGTTATCAAATTCTAGTAAGGCAGTAGGGTCGTCAATACCAATACCAACATTTCCTCCATTGTATATTGCATTGGTGTCTTTTAACACCCATAGGTTGCTATCATTACTTGTTTGTATTCTCAACCAATGGGGAGTAGCTGGAATGCCCTGATTAAAATAAAAACCAGAATCACTATTGGTTTGAAAGATTAGAAGACCAGTTGCTGGATTAGCAATTAAATCTCTTTGTGATATCGTCATCCTTGGAATTAACATTCCTTTTAATGTATCTGAAACATCAAGCATTGCAGACCCGTCTGGAGCAGATCCATCTTCATTCACTGAAATGGATTGCCCATTAAGATTAGCAACTAGTGCAAAAAATCCTATGACTAAGAGTAATTGCCTCATTTCTACTTTAATATTAAAATACATCTAAATGCTTCTGTGCCACTTGCTGGATTGTCATTTGCTGTAGCTGTTAATGTGGTATTTCCTGCTTTTCTTGCTGTATTGGATGTTCCTCCATCAACCCATTCCCAATTATTTGTTTTGTTCAATACGGCTGCTGGAGCATTGTCCATGGCCCCATACCATTCTCCCCAAGAAGGCAATTTGTAGCCATCTGCAACACAATCGGATGCGGCTGTAAACCATGAAGCGGCTGACCTTTCTGCATTCTCAATACAAATTCTTCCAGCAATGTTGCTCATACCTACTGGACAAACTGCTGTATCTAATTCTTGCCAAGTAAGAGCTCCTGCTCCATCTGTTTTCAACACTTCTCCTGCGTTTCCATCTTCTGATGGGAAGGTGTATTTTGAATTGATGTCTAATGTATCAATAGTTGCCTTTCCATTCACATCCAATCTTGCTGTGGGGTTTGCTGTTCCCATTCCAGTAGAATCTGAGATGTAGAATTTACCATTAATGAAATACCCTGAATAACTACCAGAGCCGCCTCCAGCGCCAATTCCTTGAACTGCAACATTGGTTCCTGCACCTGAAGCCTCACCTTTCACCCCAATATTGCTTCCTCCTGGATTCGATCCATTGGAGGTGCCATCTACTCCAAAAGAGGTATTCGTTTGGCCAGCAATTGAGTTGATGAATTGCCCTGCCCATTGATCAGCAGTAGATGTCACATATAATCTTCTGTTCGATTGTGCTGGACCACCTCCAAGAGCAACTTTTCCATTATTATTAATTCTAATACCGGTAGAACCGCCATCACCAACTAAGTGGTTTGTGCCTAGGTCAAGTGCTTGTGTAGCTGTATGATCTCCTAAATCATCGCCTAAAGCTGAAGCATTGCCCCAAGAGGCCACTCCATTTGCATCTGAGATGAGCAATTTATTAGCACCCGGACTAACCGTTAATTTAAACGGTTTATTTAAAATCAAAGTGTCTTTTATAAAGACATCGCCATCGTCAAAATACCCTGCATAGTTAGTTGATGCACCAGACGCTTTGGAGTATAGCCCATAGTTAATGCTACCTGAACCCAATGCTTCAGTATTTAAACCGTAGGCAGTTGAAGTTCCGTTTACACTAGTTGCTGTAGATTGTATACCATAAGAAAGTGCATCCTCAGATTTTGCAGAGAAACGACCACCATATGCCATCCCATTAGAAGAGTCGACCGCTGATGCATCTATACCATAAGAAGAAGTTCCACTTCCTGTTGCTTCAGCATATACACCAGAATTGTAAGAAGTTCCATTTTTGGTAGTACTCACAATACCGAAGTTATTACCATTTGTTGTTCCATTGGTCTCTACAATAAATGATTGAATTGTTGAAACACCACTAGCCGTATTGATTAAATGCGCATTCGAACCAGCACTTGAAGCAATGTTTAATCTTGCACTTTGAGAAGTAGTCCCAATGCTAACCGCCCCTCCTTTGTAAAGAGATAATTGCGTTGCAACACCCGTTTCATTGAAATGTAAATTGTCTCCTTGGGTTTCTATATCCCAAATTCCAGATCCAGAATTATTTTGGAACGCCATTAGTAAATTTGATGAATTGCCCTTTACGATTAAGGGGTAATTTGTTTCGTTGGAGCTTGAGTTTACAAATAGCCCGTGTGTTAATAATCCTTGTCCGGCGTCGCTTATTTGTAATCCTTCGTTAGCACCATCATTACTAATGAAGTTGTCATTTAATAATAGATTATTGTATGCTTGATAATTCCAAGCGGTATCCAATTTATTGTTTATGCTATTTCTAATCGACAAGGCAGTGTCTGATAAATCAGTTAAAGAAGAATCTCTTAGTCCACCTATATTGATTCCGTTTCCATTGGTGATGAATATGGAATCACTAGCTAGGTTGACCGACAAAGTCTGATTATCAGATCCTGGATTTGGAGTTTGCCAAGTAGCTTTTCCAGTAGCATCAGTAGTCAATACATCTCCGATTGTTGGAGTTCCTCCTGATAATCGAATGTATTCTGCGTTAATACCACCAACAACAGTCAAGGCAGAATCTGGGTCGGTAGTACCAATACCTACTCTTCTGTTTTCATCAATGATCATTGCCAAGTTCAAGTCGCCTAAAACACCCGTTTCAAAACCAAGCATTCCTTCAGATTCACCATCATTGGTCATCCAAGATAAACGAGCAAATTCGAAGTTTGATCCACCATCTGAGCCTGTGAATGAAAGGTGACCACCTGTTCTGTCTTTAAAGTCGCCTGATAACAGCGCATTGAATCTAGCCACCTCATAGGTAGTATCTAATGTTCCTGTTGAGCTAACAGAAGTTGTCATTCCTAAATGTCCATCCTGATCAAAGGTTAATCGGTCTGAACCATTTGTTCTAAAAATGATATCGTCTCCACCATTCACATATACTCCTGAGTTGCGATCTGCATCAGCGATGATGTCTAAAGTATCTGCGGTCAATAAGCTAGAAATATTTGTAAAGCTTAAAACGCCATTGCCATCCGTTTTCAAAATTTGGTTGGCACTACCATCCGTATTTGGGAAGGTTAAGGAGTCTCCCCCTGGACCAGTAGACAAGGTCAATTGCCCGTTAAGAATGGCATCACCTGATTTGTAAATAATAAGAGCGTCTGACCTAAGCGCATTAGATGTGCCATTTCCAATTCCAAATAACCTATCAACTGGATTGAATGAATTTGTGCTATTGGGAGTGTATGATGTATTATAACTGCCAAATGTTGTTTCATTGTATGATAATGAATTCGTATTAAATCCAAATACGGTTGAATAAAATCCACTTGCATTAGTTAAAAGTCCAAATGAAGTTGCGTTTAATCCACTTGCTTCAGTGTTTTGACCAAATGCATTCGAAAAACTACCCGAGGCATCAACAGTAGTACCTATTGCTATTGAGTTGGGGCCATTTGCAATAGCATTATCTCCAATTGCAATGGAATTAATGCCCCTTGCAGTATCATTTTCTCCAAAGGCTAGAGAGGCAAACCCAATCGAGTTTGAGCCACTACCACCAGCAAATGAAGCAATTCCACTTGAAGTAGAATTAACACCGCTTGACAAAGAATTATTTCCACTAGCAGTTGTATTCAATCCAAAGGATGTGGATGATGTCCCACTTGCAACTGTTCCACTTCCGAAACTGGTAGCTGCTGTATTACTAGCAGTTGTTCCATTCCCAAATGCTGTTGATACTGTGCCACTAGCAGTAGTTGTACCGCCGAAAGCAACTGAGGTTCCGCCGCTAGCTTTTGTGTTAACACCAAATGCCATAGATTGGTCACCAATATTAGCCGGGTCCCATTCAGTTCCTGTTACTCTTCCAGCTCTAAACGCTGCTTTCTTGGGGTTAAAGAACATTCTGGTACCTGCACCGGAAACTTCTACATCGTCTCCACTTCCAAATGTTCCAGTAACGATAAACCCATCCTCACCGGCAATTTTTACTGCGCTATCTGTAGCCAAAATTGTTCTACCATTACCAGCTCCGCCTTGGTCGTATGCAGCATCTAAACTGTTTGCAGTAAATGAAGGGAAATCTGCACGAATTGCTGCAGCAGTGTCAACTAGTCTTGTACTGTCTGCACTAATTCTAGCTGAATTGTTCGCCAATGAATCTCGAATGTCGCCAATATAAGCTCCTGTTGCTCCTGCAATTTGGATAGAATCTGAAGTTACAGACAAGTCTTGAATCTCATTGCTGGCACTTAAATCACCATCGTTCATTAAGTGAGTAATTAACAAGGTGCTGTCTAAACTGATTCTTGCTGAGTTGTTGGCCAATGAATCTCGAATATCGCCAATGTAAGCTCCTGTTCCACCAACGATTTGAATGGAGTCGGATGAAACGGAAAGATTCTGATTGTCGGTGCTTGCCGCAGGAATTAATCCTCTTAACACGGCTGCCGTATCTGTAAGATTGGTTCTCATCTGAGCACTATCTGCACTAATTCTAGCTGAATTGTTCGCCAATGAATCTCGAATGTCGCCAATATAAGCGCCTGATGCTCCTGCAATTTGGATAGAATCTGAAGTTACAGACAAGTCTTGAATCTCATTGCTGGCACTTAAATCACCATCGTTCATTAAGTGAGTAACTAACAAGGTACTGTCTAAACTAATTCTTGCTGAGTTGTTGGCCAATGAATCTCGAATATCGCCAATGTAAGCTCCTGTTCCACCAACGATTTGAATGGAGTCGGATGAAACGGAAAGATTCTGATTGTCGGTGCTTGCCGCAGGAATTAATCCTCTTAACACGGCTGCCGTATCTGTAAGATTGGTTCTCATCTGAGCACTATCTGCACTAATTCTAGCAGAATTGTTCGCCAATGAATCTCGAATGTCGCCAATATAAGCTCCTGATGCTCCTGCAATTTGGATAGAATCTGAAGTTACAGACAAGTCTTGAATCTCATTGCTGGCACTTAAATCACCATCGTTCATCAAGTGAGTAATTAGCAATGTGCTATCAGCACTTATTCTTGAAGAATTATTTGCCAATGAATCTCGGATATCGCCAATGTAAGCCCCTGTTCCTCCAACGATTTGAATGGAATCGGATGTAACTGAAAGATCCTGATTGTCGGTGCTTGCCGCAGGAATTAATCCTCTTAACACGGCTGCCGTATCTGTAAGATTGGTTCTCATCTGAGCACTATCTGTACTAATTCTAGCAGAATTGTTCGCCAATGAATCTCGAATGTCTCCGATGTAAGCGCCTGTTGCGCCTGCAATTTGGATAGAATCTGAAGTTACCGACAAGTTTTGAATCTCATTGCTGGCACTTAAATCGCCATCTGCTGCAATGTGTGTTACTAATGCTGTACTATCTGCAATGATTCTTGAAGAATTATTTGCCAATGAATCTCGAATATCGCCAATGTAAGCTCCTGTTCCTCCAACAATTTGAATGGAATCGGATGAAACGGAAAGATCCTGATTGTCGGTGCTTGCCGCAGGAATTAATCCTCTTAACACGGCTGCCGTATCTGTAAGATTGGTTCTCATCTGAGCACTATCTGCACTAATTCTAGCAGAATTGTTCGCCAATGAATCTCGAATGTCTCCGATGTAAGCGCCTGTTGCGCCTGCAATTTGGATAGAATCTGAAGTTACCGACAAGTTTTGAATCTCATTGCTGGCACTTAAATCGCCATCTGCTGCAATGTGTGTTACTAATGCTGTACTATCTGCAATGATTCTTGAAGAATTATTTGCTAATGAATCTCTGATGTCACCAATGTAGGCTCCCGTTGCATTTTCTATCTTAATGGAATCGCCAACAATAGATAGGTTTTGATTGTCGGTATTAGTAAAAACAGATGATGCATTTACAAAACTTAAAACACCAAAGCCATCGGTTTTCAGAATTTGGTCTGGCATTCCATCACCGGTAGGGAAACTGTAGACATTATTAATGCTCAATTCATTGATGATTGCTTTCCCATTTACATCAAGAATTGATCTTGGATTGAGAGTATTTAGCCCTAAACTGTCTCGAACATAAACCCTTCCTTCATCAAAATAACCTGCATAGTTACTGCCTCCATTAATCGCTTTTCCAAATACACCATAATTCGTTCCTCCTGCTCCAGTCGCAATAGCATGAACACCATAGTTTTGTGTTGCTGTTGAAGTCGCCTCACCTTCTAATGCATATGCTGTAGTTCCCCCACCTGTTACTTCACCAAAAACTGCAACTTTGTTAGAAGATGAACCAGAGTTTTGAGAATAAATTGATTTGTCCTTTAATGAAGGAACAAACAAACTAGAGTTTGAATTTGGAACAGCACCGATACCAACCAATCCGTCATTATCAATTCTTATTCCTTCATTATCTCCATCATTTGATAAATAAAACCCATTTATTTTTAGGTTAGAGTCCAATTCATGCTTTCCAAGGTTATCACCCTGATTTGGCTGCCAAGTAGCATTTCCTGAAGCATCCGTTGTAAGCACATCACCAATGGTTGGGGTACCACCTGATAAGCGAATGTATTCGGCATGTATGCCTCCACTTACAGTTAAAAGAGAATCTGGATTACTTGTCCCTATCCCCACTTCACCAATTGTTCCTGCTCCTTCTGCTGGACGAATAACCATGGTTGGTAAATTAGAGCGATATCCAAACATTATGGTAGAGTCCAATGTATTGGAAAGTAATGCCCCAGCATTCTCACCACCACCAATGGTTATGGCATCATCGCCAGTTGAGGTAATCCAACTTCCCATTGTATGGGCTCTTGCTCCTGAAGATGAGTTTCTAAATCCAAAATTGGTAGATAAATCGCCTAAAATATTCAAATTATTACCCAATCCACTCGAATTCGTTCCTTGATTATTAATGCTTGAACCAGCACTTAATGAATTTTGGATGAAATTGGTGAAAACATTTCCAGAGCCAATGCTTGTGTTGAAATTCGTTTCCACCATGTTTGGTGTTGATCCATTATCAGCCCAATTATCATCATCTGTAGTTGCGTTGATTAAAGCCCTTAAAGTTGTCGCAGTATCTCCAATGTTTCCTTGTACTGCAGTAATTGAATCTAAGTTGTTACTCACCAATCCTACCAATACATCAATAGAGTCTGTGTTTTGTTTGGTTAAGGTGGAATCATTGATGATTCGTGTACTCAATCCAGCATCAGCTAATTGACGTGCATTTGCCTCAGCTCCTATTGCAGATAAATTGTTGTTGATCCTTGTGTTATGATCTGTTAAAGTATCTCTTATGTCTCCAATGTAAGCGCCCATTCCATTTTCAATGGTAATCGAATCAGCTGTTACTGCTAAGTTCTGACGATCTGAATTGTTGATCAATCCTCTTAGTGTACTTGCAGTATCTCCTATGTTTCCTTGTACTGCAGTAATTGAATCTAAGTTGTTACTCACCAATCCTACCAAGACATCAATAGAGTCTGTGTTTTGTTTGGTTAAAGTGGAATCATTGATGATTCGTGTACTCAATCCAGCATCAGCTAATTGACGTGCATTTGCCTCAGCTCCTATTGCAGATAAATTGTTGTTGATCCTTGTGTTATGATCTGTTAAAGTATCTCTTATGTCTCCAATGTAGGCGCCCATTCCATTTTCAATGGTAATCGAATCAGCTGTTACTGCTAAGTTCTGACGATCTGAATTGTTGATCAATCCTCTTAGTGTACTTGCAGTATCTCCTATGTTTCCTTGTACTGCAGTAATGGAATCTAAGTTGTTACTCACCAATCCTACCAATACATCAATAGAGTCTGTGTTTTGTTTGGTTAAGGTGGAATCATTGATGATTCGTGTACTCAATCCAGCATCAGCTAATTGACGTGCATTTGCCTCAGCTCCTATTGCAGATAAATTGTTGTTGATCCTTGTGTTGTGATCTGTTAAAGTATCTCTTATGTCTCCAATGTAAGCGCCCATTCCATTTTCAATGGTAATCGAATCAGCTGTTACTGCTAAGCTCTGACGATCTGAATTGTTGATCAATCCTCTTAGTGTACTTGCAGTATCTCCAATGTTTCCTTGTACTGCAGTAATTGAATCTAAGTTGTTACTCACCAATCCTACCAAGACATCAATCGAATCTCTGTTTTGCACCGTTAAAGCAGTGTCTATTGTGAAGTATTTGTTCAAAGTATCTAATCCGTCTTGCAGGTTATTATCACCCAAGAAGCGTTTCAGACTATCGGAGTTCACACGCTGGGTTAAGGCGGCAATTGCTGCTGTATCTCTAAACACATTCAGGTTCACACTGTCGCCTCTTTCGATGAACAAAGTATCTCCACTGATGCTCAAGTTCTGCTCATCCGTGTCAGCGGCATTAATCAAGCCCACCAAGACATCAATTGAATCTCTGTTTTGCACCGTTAAAGCAGTGTCTATTGTGAAGTATTTGTTCAAAGTATCTAATCCGTCTTGCAGGTTATTATCACCCAAGAAGCGTTTCAGACTATCGGAGTTCACTCGCTGGGTTAAGGCGGCAATCGCTGCTGTATCTCTAAACACATTCAGGTTTACACTGTCTCCTCTTTCGATGAATAAAGTATCTCCACTGATGCTCAAGTTCTGCTCATCCGTGTCAGCGGCATTAATCAAGCCCACCAAGACATCAATCGAATCTCTGTTTTGTGCCGTTAAAGCAGTGTCTATTGTGAAGTATTTGTTCAAGGTATCCAAGCCATCTTGTAGATTCATGTCGCCCAAGAAGCGTTTCAGACTATCGGAGTTCACTCGCTGGGTTAAGGCATTAATGGCAGCGGTATCTCTGAACACATTCAGGTTCACACTGTCGCCTCTTTCAATAAATAAAGTATCTCCACTGATGCTCAAGTTCTGCTCATCCGTGTCAGCGGCATTAATCAAGCCCACCAAGACATCAATCGAATCTCTGTTTTGTGCCGTTAAAGCAGTGTCTATTGTGAAGTATTTGTTCAAGGTATCTAAGCCATCTTGTAGATTCATGTCGCCCAAGAAGCGTTTCAGACTATCGGTATTTACTCGCTGGGTTAAGGCATTAATGGCAGCGGTATCTCTGAACACATTCAGGTTCACACTGTCGCCTCTTTCAATAAATAAAGTATCTCCACTGATGCTCAAGTTCTGACGATCAGAGTTGTTGATGATGTTCACCAAGGCATCAATCGAATCTCTGTTTTGTACCGTTAAAGCAGTGTCTATTGTGAAGTATTTGTTCAAAGTATCTAATCCGTCTTGCAGGTTATTATCACCCAAGAAGCGTTTCAGACTATCGGTATTTACTCGCTGGGTTAAGGCGGCAATTGCTGCTGTATCTCTAAACACATTCAGGTTCACACTGTCGCCTCTTTCAATAAATAAAGTATCTCCACTGATGCTCAAGTTCTGACGATCAGAGTTGTTGATGATGTTCACCAAGGCATCAATCGAATCTCTGTTTTGTACCGTTAAAGCAGTGTCTATTGTGAAGTATTTGTTCAAAGTATCTAATCCGTCTTGCAGGTTATTATCACCCAAGAAGCGTTTCAGACTATCGGTATTTACTCGCTGGGTTAAGGCATTAATGGCAGCGGTATCTCTGAACACATTCAGGTTCACACTGTCGCCTCTTTCAATAAATAAAGTATCTCCACTGATGCTCAAGTTCTGACGATCAGAGTTGTTGATGATGTTCACCAAGGCATCAATCGAATCTCTGTTTTGTACCGTTAAAGCAGTGTCTATTGTGAAGTATTTGTTCAAAGTATCTAATCCGTCTTGCAGGTTATTATCACCCAAGAAGCGTTTCAGACTATCGGAGTTCACACGCTGGGTTAAGGCATTAATGGCAGCGGTATCTCTGAACACATTCAGGTTCACACTGTCTCCTCTTTCGATGAACAAAGTATCTCCACTGATGCTCAAGTTCTGCTCATCCGTGTCAGCGGCATTAATCAAGCCCACCAAGACATCAATTGAATCTCTGTTTTGTACCGTTAAAGCAGTGTCTATTGTGAAGTATTTGTTCAAGGTATCCAAGCCATCTTGTAGGTTATTGTCACCCAAGAAGCGTTTCAGACTATCGGAGTTCACACGCTGGGTTAAGGCATTAATGGCAGCGGTATCTCTGAACACATTCAGGTTCACACTGTCGCCTCTTTCGATGAATAAAGTATCGCCGTTGATGCTCAAGTTCTGACGATCAGAGTTGTTGATGATGTTCACCAAGACATCAATTGAATCTCTGTTTTGCACCGTTAAAGCAGTGTCTATTGTGAAGTATTTGTTCAAAGTATCTAATCCGTCTTGCAGGTTATTATCACCCAAGAAGCGTTTCAGACTATCGGAGTTCACACGCTGGGTTAAGGCATTAATGGCAGCGGTATCTCTGAACACATTCAGATTTACACTGTCGCCTCTTTCGATGAACAAAGTATCTCCACTGATGCTCAAGTTCTGCTCATCCGTGTCAGCGGCATTAATCAAGCCCACCAAGACATCAATCGAATCTCTGTTTTGTGCCGTTAAAGCAGTGTCTATTGTGAAGTATTTGTTCAAGGTATCCAAGCCATCTTGCAGGTTATTGTCACCCAAGAAGCGTTTCAGACTATCGGAGTTCACTCGCTGGGTTAAGGCGGCAATCGCTGCTGTATCTCTAAACACATTCAGGTTCACACTGTCTCCTCTTTCGATGAATAAAGTATCTCCACTGATGCTCAAGTTCTGCTCATCCGTGTCAGCGGCATTAATCAAGCCCACCAAGACATCAATCGAATCTCTGTTTTGTGCCGTTAAAGCAGTGTCTATTGTGAAGTATTTGTTCAAGGTATCCAAGCCATCTTGCAGGTTATTGTCACCCAAGAAGCGTTTCAGACTATCGGAGTTCACTCGCTGGGTTAAGGCGGCAATCGCTGCTGTATCTCTAAACACATTCAGGTTCACACTGTCGCCTCTTTCAATAAATAAAGTATCTCCACTGATGCTCAAGTTCTGCTCATCCGTGTCAGCGGCATTAATCAAGCCCACCAAGACATCGATCGAATCTCTGTTTTGTACCGTTAAAGCAGTGTCTATTGTGAAGTATTTGTTCAAAGTATCTAATCCGTCTTGCAGGTTATTATCACCCAAGAAGCGTTTCAGACTATCGGAGTTCACTCGCTGGGTTAAGGCATTAATGGCAGCGGTATCTCTGAACACATTCAGGTTCACACTGTCGCCTCTTTCAATAAATAAAGTATCTCCACTGATGCTCAAGTTCTGCTCATCCGTGTCAGCGGCATTAATCAAGCCCACCAAGACATCAATCGAATCTCTGTTTTGAATGGTAAGAGATGAATCAATTGTAAAATACTTATCGAGTGAATCGATGTTGTTCCTATTTTGAGCAATCTGAGCTCTAAGAATTGCTCTTTGAAATTTAGCTACAGAATCTAATCCAACAGAATCTAATTCACCTTGTTGTGAATAAAACAAGTGAGAATTGCTAAAGTACATGGTGTCGACTAACTCATTGGTGTTGCTGGTGTCAACACCGGCTCCTTTAAGGTTTACGAAATCAGTACTTCCGTCTGCATTAAAAATTTGTAGTGTTGTATCATTGAAGTTTTTAATTGAGTCAACCCCTAATATTCCTTGAAGGTTTATACCTGTGCCATTTGAAATTGCAATAGAATCTCCAACTAAGCTTAAATTTTGATTGTCGGTATTTATCAAAGAAGTGATGTCTGCACTTATGGCTCCTCCAAATTGGTAAATCTCCAAAGAATTTCCATTCACTTTTGCTGAATCAATTAGCTCATTTGTTCTACTTGTATCGCTTAAATTACCATTGAAGATCAAGGTATCTTTATTGCCTTCAAAGTTCTGAACAACCAGGGAAGTATCGTTTAATTTAAACACAGAGTCAACTCCTAAAAGTGGCGCCAGTGCTACAAAAGAAGAGCTTGCCCCACTCAATTGTATGGTATCATTACTTAGGCTAATTTGCTGTTCTGAACCAAGATCAGCAAGTGCGATGCCTGCGCCACCCATGGTCATTTTTAATGTATCACCTGAACCGTTCAAAAATAGATTTTGAAGTTCATTATTGGCATCCGAATCATCATCCCTTATTGAAAAGGTAATCTGATTTCCTCCAACAATTGCCAAGCTAACGACATCATTGGCAGGCCGATCAAATGCCAAGGAGTCTGCTTTTAAGAGTTCTCCAAAACTTACCGTATCGGAAGAATTTCCCTCATCGATGATTAATAAACTATCATTGATTAACTCAAATCTGCTAATCAATTCATTTGAATTTGAAGTATCACCAGCATTAGAAATGACGTTGTTATTGATTTCTATTCCGTCGCCAGCGGTTAATTTGTCGCCAGAGGATGCTGCGAAAAGCGCATAGGGGACAGACATCAATTGAGTGGTGCCAACATTTTCATAATTGTTTCCTGCATCAATTTTTACATTCAAGTAATAATCTCCAGTACTCCAATCAATGTCTGAGAAATTATTTAGTGTACCTGATCCTGTATTTCCACCCTCACCTATGACAAGATTGAACAATCCAAAATCATTGGTTATAACTGTTCTCCCAGTATTGATGCTGTGTTCTTCTTCATACACCAAGGTACCTGTCGCACTACCTTGCAATATTCCAAATTGAACACCAATCATTCTTTGGTCCAACATATTTCCATTGCCATCTCTAGCAACAGCCTGATAATTAATCCCTTGGGGGGATTGGGCAATAAGATTTACACTGGATAGGATTACTAATGCGCATAGCAATATCCAGGAAATAGGTAGAAATTTCCAATTCGTCATAACGTTCTTTTGTTGGTACCAAAAATGGGTATACGCCCGTGATGGATTTTGGTTGCCGTAAATTTACGCTTTTTCTAGCGTTGAACAATTGGAATGAATCTTAATAGAGGCAAGCCCTATGGAGAAAATTATAGGGTGGCTTTTTTAAGCAAATAATTGCTCAATATTCACCCAGATTTCAAACTTATTTATTGAATATCCAGGAGGCAGGATTTAGTTTGGTTGTTGTTTTCCAAATTTCTAAATGCATGTTGGAAGTTGCTTCTTGATTATCGAGCAATATACCAAGGTTTTGTTTGGTAGTCACGACATCTCCTGCGCTAACAAAAACCTCTTTGAAGTAGTGATAAACGCTAAAATATTCTCCGTGCCTTATCATAACTACTTTTCCTTCTCCTGGAATTATAAGGACTCTGCTAACGGTGCCATCAAATATTGCCCTACCCATGTTTCCTTTTTTAGTGGAAATATCGATGCCATTGTTTTGCACCTTAACATTCTTCAAACTAGGGTGTGGATGTTCTCCAAATTTTCCAGTGATTACTCCTTCGCCCACGGGCCAGGGAAGTTTGCCTTTATTTGCAGCAAAAGAGTTTGACAATTCTATGGCTTCCGGAGTCATTGGAAATCCTTTCGAAGATTTTCCAGCCTTTTTAGCAGCCTCTCTTGCTCGTCTAATTTCGTCCTCTATGATTTTGGCAATGGCATTTTGAATCTTCTTAGCCGCAGCTTGCTTGGACTTCAAATCTTTTTTGAGTTGTTTTTCTTTTCCCTTCAAAGAATTCACAACTTCTTGTTTTTTCGATTTTTCACTTGAAAGAACATTTCGTTCGTTCAACTTCGCCTTCAGCAGGCCCTCTTTGCTATTTCGAATGGCTTCCAATAATTGCAAGTTTGCATCTAAAGAGTCTTGAGTAGAAACGATCCTATCTGCTTGTAATTCTCTGTAAGCTGCATATTGTTGAAAGTACTTCAAGCGCTTATATGCTTGGTTAAAATCATCTGCTGAAAACAGAAACATTAGCCTTTGATAGGCGTTTTTATTTTTATAGGCGCGCTTGATCATTTCAGCATACTCGATTTTCAGGGTATCTACCTCAATTTGCAAACTGTCGATAAAGTGTTGTTGTTTCTGAATGCTATCCTCAAACAGCTGCACCTCCATTTCCATAGCAGTTATTAACTGTTCACGAATGCTGATTTTTTTATTTAATTGCCGAAGTTGATTGAGGGAGGTTTTTTTAGATTTCTCAGTTTCTTTAAGTAAAGAATTGGTGTAATTGATTTCCTTTTGAAGTTTTCTTTTCTTCAATTGTAGCTCTTTTTTGGATTGCCCAAACAAGTTATTAGCCGGGGAGAAGCTAAAGAGTAAAATGAGCAAAAGGCCTCTAAAAATGTATTTGCACATACTTTGAAGAGATGTTAAATGGGAAACTTACTTTTTCTTCCAAAGATAACTTTGAATATTCAATGGATAATTCGCTAGGTTCCTTAGATTGAATATCAAATTTTATAGTCTGAGGAATTAATTGATCATTAAGGTTTAGATAATTGCTATAATTACCACGAATGAATCGTTCCGCGGTTAAATCGGATAATAAAAACTTCCGAATCTTAAAGTTATTTGCATCCAGCCATAAACTTATCACTTCTTCTTTTTTCCGCTCCACTTTCTGGGGTTTTTCTTCTGCTTTTCTTGCTTTTCTTTTCTTCAGGTTCCCAAGGTAATACATTTCATTGTCGATTCTAAATTTCAGCTTTTCATCCTCTTCAAAAGCAATGGAATTTCCTAGCATTACCGCCTGAATGTCGTCATAATCTAGCGCAACATTGAATTTTTGGTTAATGTATTCAAAATCTCCAATAAAAAACTCTTTTTTAATTCTATTAATTACCTTAACGCTATCCCGTGTAATTAAAACTCGAGCCATTTCTATTCCAAGGGCAGGAGTAATGGAAAGCCAAATTGCACTGTCTTTCCTCATCCTAATGCTGGCTTTAAAATTGGTTTTCTTGCCTGCTTGAATCATGGAAAAGGCAGCTTTCGTTTTCAACGATTTAAAATCCAACTCATTACTTTTTAATTGATTTAAAAGGTAGGCCGCTTTTCTACCTTCTATGGGTTTTCTTTTTGCCCTTTCTGAATTTTTACAAGAAAAGGCAACCATTGCAATTAAAAAAACGAGAATCAGTCTATTCATACCAATTTTGATCACTTATCTTTTTATCGATTAAAT
>CBDCLY010000023.1:0-23457 GCA_965218715.1 Vicingaceae bacterium | reverse complement strand
CAACGGAAAGACTTACTTATGTTGTTACAAGTGATGTAAGCTTGCCAATCCCTGATACGGTTTGGGTAATTCAAGCTGGAACCAACAATACTTTTAGTGTTGGCCCTAACAGTTTGAATTTGAATTCTACAATTGGTTCTAATGGCATTGTGAATGTTAGCACGAACCTCAACTGGACAGCAAATAATCCAGTTACCTGGTTAACAATTAGTCCGCTAAATGGTAGCGGAAATTCTGCGGTAACAATAACTGCAAATTCAGACAACTTAACTGGTAGTAGTAGAATGGCAACCGTTCAATTTTCAGCTCCTGGTCAGGCCAATCAATCTGTTGTAGTCACTCAAGTAGATGGTTCAACGCCAAACTTCGCTTTATCAGCAGATACTTTATTCGTAGATAATCCTCAAGGAAGTACAGGAACCTTTTCTGTATTATCGAATGTAAGCTCTTGGACTTTGGCAGAGAACGCACCTTGGTTATTGATAAACCCTGCTTCTGGAAGCAATACAGAAACCATAACCGCTCTTGCGGCAAGTAGAAATAACTTTGGAAACCCTCGCTATGCTATGGTAATTGCTTCGGCACCAAATTTTCCAGACGATACAATAATAATTGCGCAAAGACCGAGCAATGCATTGTTCCAGGTTGCACCAAATGTGATTATTTTGGGAGGAGATTCTGCAGACATTATGTATTTCAATATCAGTTCTAATTTGATTAACTGGACAGTAAGTGAGAGTTCACCTTGGATGGAAGTTTCAGCAAGTTCTGGTGCATTTACCCAAAGATTAAGAATAACAGCAACTGATAGCAATACAACAGGAAATGTTAGAGTAGATACTATTTTTGTTAATTCTCCACCGCTTGTTGGACAGATGGTTCGAGTGACTCAAGATACCGTTAGAGCAATTGGTCTGAATGAATTGAGTCTTGAAAACGGACTTAGTCTATATCCAAATCCAAATAATGGTCGATTTACCATCTCAATTGATGAGCGTTTATCCTTAATTGATTTAGAAATAAAGGCAGTAGATCTATTGGGTAAAGAAGTTCTAATTCCTGTATATGAAAGCAATCAAAATCAGATTCAACTAGACTTAAGCAATGAAGCGGCAGGAATTTATTTCTTAAGTATCCGATTAGGCGACATGATGCTAAGCAAAAAAGTAAGCATCCTTCAGAACTAAATAATTGAACATAAAAAAAGCCCGATGTAAAATACATCGGGCTTTTTTTATACTTATGGTTTATCTAAAAGCACTTAGGCCAGTTACATCCATTCCGGTAATTAAGAGATGAATGTCGTGAGTTCCTTCATAGGTAATTACAGACTCTAGATTCATCATGTGCCTCATGATAGGAAATTCACCTGTAATTCCCATTCCACCATGAATTTGTCTGGCTTCGCGAGCTATTTTTAGCGCCATGTCTACATTGTTTCTTTTGGCCATTGAGATCTGTTGAGTAGTTGCTCTTCCTTCATTCTTCAATTGTCCAAGACGATATACTAGCAATTGTGCTTTGGTAATCTCGGTAATCATTTCAGCTAATTTCTTTTGCACCAATTGAAAAGAACCGATAGGTTTATCAAATTGAATTCTTTCTTGAGAATACCTCAATGAAGAATCATAACAATCCATTGCTGCTCCGATTACTCCCCAAGCGATTCCATACCTTGCAGAATCTAAACAACCTAAAGGAGCCCCTAGTCCAGATTTATTTGGCAATAGATTTTCTTTAGGAACTTTTACATTATCAAATACCAACTCTCCCGTTCTTGAAGCACGTAGTGACCATTTTCCATGAGTTTCTGGAGTTGTAAAGCCTTCCATTCCTCGTTCTACAATAAGTCCGTGAATTCTGCCTTCCTCATTTTTTGCCCAAACCACTGCAACATCACAAATAGGCGAATTGGTTATCCACATTTTTGCTCCGTTTAACAAGTAAGTGGTCTCCCATATCTTTATAGTTTGTAATCATTCCACTTGGGTTAGAACCGTAATCCGGTTCCGTTAATCCAAAAGAGCCGATAAATTCACCAGAAGCTAATTTCGGTAAGGTACTTCATTCCTTTGTTCTTCATTCCCATAGGTGGTATATCGGATACATAACCAAAGAACTTTGAACAGATGCTGCTGAACGAATTCCAGAATCTCCTCTTTCTAATTCTTGCATCAAGCAACCCGTATGAAATTTGGTCCAATGCCTGCACCTCCATATTCTTGTAGGAATGTATGGTCCAAAAGCTCCTATTTCAGCCTAAGCCTTTGGTCCAGTTGAGTTGGGTATTCTGCCTTCTGAGCATACTCTTCAATTATTGGACTGAAACTTCTTTTTTAACCCATTCTCTTGCTGAATCACGGATTAATTTATGTTCTTCACTGTAATAAGATCATCTAATTTGATAATAATCTGGGAGCTTGAAACCTATCTGTTGCCATCGTTAAAAATTTTTGTCCCAAAATTACAAATAAATGGCCTGCTATACTTATTCAGATCGAATTGAATACTATTTCCAGAAATCAGCTTACCTTTGTCAAACTTTATAAAATGCTTTGCAAAATCAACTTTTATTGATATGCAAGACTCTATAGGCGTTTCCAATAACGTGGAAAACGAAGAAATGTCTTATCTATCTCCTGTAGAACCAAAGGACACCAATTATTGGTTCAGAATCAGTTTGCAAACGAATTGTTTACACGAAACAACCAAATCAATATGGCAAGCAATCCAGGAGTGTTTTTTGAAAGTGAAGCGAAAGAAAGCGTATGCCTACCAGAGTTCGGCTAACATTTGCTATTTATTTTATGCTTTGCACTCGCTGCCATTAGTTAGAGGTTTTCATAAGAAAAGAGGCTTGGTACTAATTACGAAAAGCATTATTCAATTGGAAAATTGGTAAGCAAATTATTCGATACGAGAAATTATACACTCATCCTGTTAACGTTGGCTCTAATCTTACTATTCTTTATAATTACTACCCAATCTTTTTTTTGCACTATGGCTTAGTAATGAATACACCAATTTTGAACTAATTTTGGTTATCTGGTTCCATTAGTCTTTGTTTTGTCAGGATACCTACTCGTATTCATGACTTTTTAAAGTTATTGCTGTATCGAGGTAAGTGCATGGGCTGTTTCAATTGTCATCAAGAAATCCTTCAAGAGTACATTTTTAACGTTAACCTAATTGCTAAGTTTTTGGGCATAATTTTCTTACTCATTTTAGGTGTTGGCCTAATCATTGGCCTATTCTACCCATACATGCCTCAACCACATTATTATGCTATCGGATTTATCGGTGTGTTACATTATCAGCATTGGGTTACAGGTCGTTCAGAGGAGTTCTTAATTGCCACTTCAAGCGCAGTAAAGATTTGATATTGATTATTTTGTATCTTTGCACCCTCGAAATTTTACCCCTGGATGCTTCTTGGGAAAATTAGTACTTAACGAGCTTTAAGATTTGTGATTTTAGGGTAAATAATGTTTAACGACAAAACTCAAAAGCTTTGAAGGTAAAAACTATATTAGTATCGCAACCAGAACCAGAAACAGAAAAATCTCCTTACTTACGATTTATCTGAAGATTGTAAAGTCAAAGGTTGATTTTCGACCATTTATTCATGTTGAAGGCGTAGAATCAAAAGAATTTAGACAACAAAAAACAGATCTTAAAGAATTTACAGCAGTAGTATTCACTAGTCGAAACGCTGTTGATCATTTCTTCAGAATTGCAGAAGAAATGCGTCATTCTGTACCAGATTCATTAAAATACTTTTGCATTTCAGAATCTACTGCTTATTACTTGCAAAAATATGTAGTCTATAGAAAGAGAAAAATTTTCCATGGCCGACAAAAAATAGAGGACTTAATTCCATTGATTAAGAAGCACAAGGATGAGAAGTTTTTATTGCCATGTTCCGACATTTTGAAGCAAGAGATTCCGAATTCATTAAAAGACAATAACATTGACTTTAAGGAAGCCATGTTGTACCGCACAGTGTGTAGCGACTTGTCAGACTTAGAAAATGTAGATTACGATGTTCTTGTATTTTTTAGCCCTGCAGGAATTGCTAGTTTGTATGAAAACTTTCCAAAGTTTAAACAAAACAATACCAGAATTGCAGTGTTTGGCGCAACTACAGCAAAGGCAGCAGAAAAAGCTGGTTTAGAAATAAACATTGCAGCGCCAAAACCTGAAGCACCTTCAATGACGATGGCTTTAGAGCAATACATTAAAAAGTCAAATAAGAAATAATTTTTAATTCATTTCTGAAAAAGGCATTTACGAAGGTAGATGCCTTTTTTTATCTTTGGGTTTAAATGAATCAAGGTTTAACAAAAAACGAAAGACTCTATCTAAGAGATGAAATGTCATTGCTTTTTGAAAAAGGAAAAGGATTTCATGAAGCTCCATTTTTTGTTAAGCACATTCTTACTGAGCAATCTTCCACCCCATTAAAAATTGGAATCAGCATTCCGAAGAAAAAATTTAAAAATGCTGTGGACCGAAACCTTTTAAAAAGGAGGACTAAAGAGGCATTTAGAATCCATAGAGAAGAATTAAAAAGCATGACCTTAGCGAAAGGAAAAACCTTGATTGTCATGTTCATTTATTCCGAAGATGTCATTTTACCTTTTATAGAAATTGAGCATAAAATAATCTCTGTATTAAACCGTTTGACTCAAATACATGGCTAAAATTTTGTCGTTTATTTTCATCGGATTAATTCGAATCTATCAAGTGCTTCTCTCACCATTTTTAGGTGTAAATTGCCGATATTCACCAAGTTGTTCAAGTTATGCCCTTGAAGCGATACAGGTTCACGGACCATTGAAGGGATTTTACTTGGGCTTAAAAAGAATTTTATCTTGTCATCCATGGGGTGGACATGGATATGATCCAGTCCCAAAAAAGAATAAATGAAGAAAATTAGAAAAATAGCTGTTGGTCTAAGCATCGTCTTAGCAAGTGTTTTATCCTTTGGTTTTGCGGATAATTACTTCGAGCTTTCTAAAAACCTAGACATCTTTAGTTCATTATTTAAAGAGCTCAACACCTATTATGTTGACGACACAGAACCTGGGGCCTTAATGAAAACCGCTATTGACGGCATGCTCCACTCTCTAGATCCATACACCAACTATATTCCAGAATCAAAAATTGAAGATTATCGCTTTCTAACTACTGGACAATATGGAGGCATAGGTGCCTTGATACATAAGGATGGTGAAGAAATAATAGTTTCAGAACCCTATGAAGACTTTCCTGCTTTTGATGCTGGGCTTCGTGCTGGTGACCAAATCATAAGCATCGACAATAATGCAGTGGAAGGAAAAAGCACTTCAGAAATTAGTAAGTTTTTAAAAGGCCAACCCGGCACTTCGCTTAATATTGAGATTTTAAGAACAAATAAAGAAAGCAAGGAAAATAAAGTATTAAAAGTAGATCGAGAAAACATCAAAATAAAAGATGTTCCTTATTCAGGGATGCTCAACGACAAAGTTGGTTACATCAAATTGATCGGCTTTACTCAAACTGCATCAAAAGAGTTCATTAAAGCTTTTAAGGACCTAAAAGAGCAAGGGATGGAGGAATTGGTTTTTGATCTAAGAGGCAATGGAGGAGGCCTTCTAATTGAAGCTGTTCACATCGTAAATGTTTTCATTCCTAAAGGGAAGTTGGTGGTTGAAACCAAAGGAAAATTAAGTGAATGGGATGCCCAATATTTTGCAAGTAAAGTGCCATTGGATACACTCATACCCATTTCGCTTTTAGTTGACGAAAGTTCTGCTTCCGCTTCTGAAATTGTTGCCGGGTCTCTTCAAGATTATGATCGAGCTGTGATCATTGGAAAACAAACATTTGGGAAAGGCCTTGTTCAGCAGACAAGACCCCTGAGTTATAATGCTCAATTAAAAGTAACAGTTGCCAAGTATTACATCCCAAGTGGCAGATGTATTCAAAGAATTGACTATTCTCAAAAGGATCAATCCGGTGATGCAGTTCAAGTCCCAGATTCTGCAATCAAAGGCTTCGCAACACTAAAAAATAAGCGAAAAGTTTACGACAGCAAAGGAATTAAACCAGACATCAAAACTGAAGAAAGAAGATTAAGTCCAATTACGATTGCCTTATTAAGAAATCATTTGATTTTTCGTTTTGCAAGTGAATATGCCTTAAAACACGATAGCATAATTAGTCCTACAGAATTTCAAATAAGTGAAGAAGATTTCGAAGAATTTAAAACACAAATTTCAAACGAGGAATATGAGTATTCCACTAGAAGTGAGACCATTTTAGCAGAGTTGAAAGAAATTGCAGTGGAGGAGAAATACTTTGAAGGTGCTGAAGAAGAATTCAATCAATTTGCTGCAAAAATCAATGCAGATAAGACTCAAGACTTGATCAAATTTAAGGAGGAGATTAAAGACATTATCGACAATGAGATCATTTCTCGTTACTATTTCCAAAATGGAAGAATAGCACAATCCCTTGACCGTGATCCTGATGTTCAGCAAGCCATTCAACTGTTTCAAGAAGCAAAACAACATCAACAAATCTTATTGGGCAGTTTAGAAAAATAGATATGGGCCTAATTGATCGATTGTTTAATTCTTACCCAATTGGAAAATGGATCAACCATAGAAACCTTTATTTACTTGGCTTATTAATGATATTAAGTGGACTTAGCTGGTCCAACTTATTGATGAGTTTAGGAGGATTTTTTATCTTCTTCAATCACCTATTGGATTTAAATTTTAGCCATAAGCTTAAAGCAATCCGCAATAGCCCAATTGTATTGTTGAGTGTTGGGTTTTTTAGCCTGCACCTATTGGGAGCACTCTATTCAAGCAATCAAGCAGACGCGTGGAAAGACATCATTAACAAGGTGCCACTTATCTTGATTCCATTAGTCGTAGGGAGCACTGAAAGCTTAAGCAAAAAGGAGTGGAAATCTCTTTTGACTTTATTTCTGATTTCTACCTTTATTATCAGTTTAGTTAGCCTAGGAAAATCCCTTGGAATTATTGGTGACCCCATAATCGACAAAAGAGAATTGTCGGTAGGGGTTTCGCACATCAGGTATGGTTTGGTATTGGCATTCGCTTGTGTGCTGATTCTAAATTTTCTTCAAGTATTTAAATCATGGCAGAAAGTCATCTTATTGCTTTTGATTGTCTGGTTGTTCATTTGTCTATTCTGGTTTGAGTTAAGTACTGGATTGGTATTGGGAATTTTGGCACTATCCATTTGGCTGGTATCCTGGTTTTGGAAAAGTAAATTCACTTCCGTGAAACTAATTCCCATTCCCTTAATTCTAGGATCATTTGTTTTGCTCTTCTATTATTTTCAGCCCATTTATTCTGCCTATTACACAGAAATTGAAACCGGATATGATCAAGAAATTCTCAATCAAAAAACAAAAAGCGGAGAACAATATTGGCACAATGCAGATTCAAGAATAAAGGAAAATGGGGTATACATTTGGCGCTTTATTGCCTGGAAAGAGGCAAATAAAACTTGGAAAAGTAAAAGTGAGTTGGACCTTGATGGAAAGGATAAAAAAGGAAATAAATTATTCAATACCTTATTTCGTTACTTATCGTCTAAGGGGCAAAAAAAAGACAAGGAGGCCATTAACAAATTAAGCATTAAGGAAATTAGAGCAATAGAGAATGGAATTGCTAATCAATTCTACCTCTACCACAATCCAATTCAAAATAGAATTTATCAAAGCATTTACGAATTGGACCATTACTTTAAATTAGGCGAGGTTAATGGTTATTCGCTTTCCATGCGCTTAGAATATTGGATGACTGCCTGTCGAATAATAAAAAGCAATTTTATTTTAGGTGTTGGAACAGGAGACATAAACGACTCTATGAAGGCCCAGTACAGCAAAGACAAGTCAAAATTGGCAGAGAAATACCAGAGAAGACCTCATCAGCAATTCCTTAGTATTTGGATGGCCTTTGGAATTATAGGATTAATTTATTTTTTCATCTATTTAGTGTATCCATTAATCCATTTAGAAAAAGACAAGAAGCTACTTTATTTGTTATTTCTTAGCATTGCAGGATTGTCGTTTCTAAGTGAAGACACTCTAGAAACACAAGCAGGCGTTTCTTTTTTCAGTGTATTTTATAGCTTGATCTGTTTAGGAATCCCTAGTCGGCAGAAAGAACCTTCAAATAATGATCTAAACTAAGTTGAGCAGTTTTTTTGTTTGTCAAAATCTGCCACAAATTTTCTAGCATTTTGTCCTAGCTTTAGCGCCAAATCTGTCTCTTTTGAAAACAATTTCAAATGGCTAGCTAATTTTTCAACATCACCAACCGGTGCCAACAAGCCGGTTACCTCGTTTTTTACCAACTCTGGAATCCCGCCTGCATTAGTTGCTACCACTGGCAAAGCACAGGCAAATGCATCCAAGATTGAAGTGCCTAGGCCTTCTGTTTTGGAGCTAATAAAAAATACATTCAAATCGGCTAATACTTGCGGTACATCTGACCTGAACCCTAAAAAATGAATCGAATCTGCTATGGTACTTTTCTTAGCATAATTAGTAATCTCTTCTTTCATTGGTCCATCTCCAAAGACTAGCACCTGCATCTTTTCGATCTCCTTTTTTGCCAAGCAGCAGGCATCAATAAAAGTGAAATAATCTTTATGATCTGCCAAAGCAGAAGTATTCCCTACTAGAAATTTTTCTGAATTGAACTGCAACTCTTTTCTTAATCTCCCACTCTTTTCTGCAAACTTTTTGGTATCAATGCCAGAATACACTACGTATAATTTTGATTCGTCTTTAATGCCCTTTTTACTGATTTCAAGTATCGCCTTGCTAACGCATAATATTCGTTTAATCTTAGGGTGATTGTACTTGTAGGTAGAAGTCCATTTCTGCTTAATTGGAAAATCTACTCTTCTACTTAAAATAAGATCTGCTTTATTGGCAAACAAGTCGGCAGCTAGAATAGCATAAGTATGAGCATGTGCATCGTGCAAATGACAAAGCGTTATTGCTTCCTTTTTACAAATAGACTTGATCTTTCTTGCGTATGAAATATCAATGCCGCTTCCTTTTGTATTGGTGTAATGTTTATGTCCGTTTTTTTGGCAATATTCCTCCATTTTTGAACCTGCGGAACAGAGCACAACTTGCTGAATTTTTTCCTTCAATTCTTCTAACAAATAAGCCACTTGCTGCTCTCCGCCTCTCCAAGACAAGGCAGTTACAACATGCAGTATTTTATGAGTTTTAGACATTTCCTTTCTGAATTTGATACAGCTTCCTATACTTCAAAAAGTTTGAATACGCTGATAAGCGACTGATGGCAAAACCTTCTTTCCCATCTAAAAACCCTAGATGAACAACAAAGGCTTTTAAAAACCTTGCTAAGGGTTTGATCATGATCTTTAGCCAAGATGAGCGTTTCCCCTTTTCATAAAGTGCTTTTGATGCTATGTCGGAGAAATAATGAATTTGCTTGATGTGTTGCTCTCTGGTATAAAAGGAATAGTGCAATAAATGTCCTTTTAATCGTCCTAGTTTAGAGCCTGGCACAGGAAGGTATTTATCGTGGGGGTTGGTTCCACCCCAAGCACCCTTATTGCGATTAAACAATCTCAGTTTGATGTCTGGGTACCAACCAGAATGTCGAATCCATTTTCCACAATAATTGGTTAATCGATTCAATTCAAAGGCGTCAAAATTCCAATTTGATTTGGCCTCTAGGATTGCCAATTTTAGTTCCTCATCTAATGCTTCATCAGCATCCAATGACAAAATATAATCGTATTGGGCTTGGTCTTTTGCCCAGTTCTTCTGTTGAATGTGTCCTTCAAATGCATGTTCCAATAAAGCGCAAATCATACCCTGCGCAAATGCTTGCTGTTTGGTCTATTGAAAATGAATCAACTACAATAATTTCATCTGCAACATCTTGAATTGAGTCTAAGCACCTTGCAATGTTTCTCTCCTCATTAAAGGTGATGATTACCACTGATAATTTCACTTGCATGCCACAAATTAACGCTATTTAAAAGAAAAATTTTGTCCCGATTTGAATTAATAATCGAATGGCGAAAAGCTTACATTTGATGCATGTCGATTTTATACTTAGTTCCTACCCCTATTGGCAACTTAAAGGACTTTACTTTTAGAGGAATTGAAGTCTTAAAAGAGGTGGATATCATCTTATGTGAAGACACCAGAACCAGTAAAAAGTTACTACAGCATTACGAGATCGACACCCCAACTCAATCCTATCATCAACACAATGAGCATAAGATTACCTCACGATTAATAGAACGCTTGCAGTCTGGAGAAAAGATGGCGATGGTTAGCGATGCAGGCAGTCCTGGCATTTCAGACCCTGGTTACTTTTTATTGAGAGCCTGTATTAAAGAAAACATTCCTATTTGCACTTTACCTGGAGCAAATGCTCTAATTCCAGCTTTGGTCAATTCTGGATTGCCTTGTGAAAAATTTGTTTTTGAAGGCTTTCTTCCTCATAAAAAAGGCAGGCAAACCAGGTTAACGCTATTAAGTGAAGAAACAAGAACCATGGTTTTTTATGAATCCCCTCATCGATTACTTAAAAGCTTAAAACAGATGGTAGAGTTTTTTGGAGAAGAACGCCAATGCTCGGTAAGCAGAGAAATCAGCAAGCTTTTTGAAGAAACTCAAAGAGGAACATTGTTGGAAGTTGCCACTCATTTTGAAAACAATACCCTAAAGGGGGAAATTGTTCTAGTAGTTGATGGAAAATCCGATAAAAAAAAGAAGTAAATGGAGTATCGATGGACGGTATTGCCTGAACATGATGAGGCAGAAATAAAATCCCTCTCCACTCAATTGAATAATCTTGACCTGAGATTATCTAGGCTATTGATTCAAAGAGGGATCAATACTTTTGATAAAGCGAAATCTTTTTTCAGGCCCACGTTAGACGAATTGCATTCTCCATTTTTAATGCAAGACATGCAAGCTGCTGTAGATCGGATTGTATTGGCGATGAACAATGAAGAAAACATCCTCATCTATGGTGATTATGATGTAGATGGAACCACTTCGGTAGCCATGGTTTTCCATTTTCTCAATCGCTTTTATCCCAACATGGATTATTATATTCCAGATCGATACCAGGAAGGATATGGCATTTCCATTCAGGGAATTGACTTTGCTGCCGACAACGACATTAGCTTAATCATTGCTCTGGATTGTGGAATTAAAGCCGTTGAAAAAATTGCATATGCAAAAGAAAAAGGTGTAGATTTTATCATTTGCGACCACCACACACCTGGTGAAACTATTCCGAAGGCATCTGCTGTTCTAGATCCAAAAAGAAAAGATTGCAATTATCCCTATAAAGAATTGTCAGGTTGTGGTGTTGGATTTAAACTACTACAAGCTTGGTGCGACCACACTGGGAATGACCAAAAAGTATTATTTGGTTATTTAGATTTTCTTGCTGTTAGTATTGCTGCAGATATTGTTCCCATTACGGGAGAAAATAGGATACTTTGTTATTATGGTTTAAAACAATTGAATGAAGCGCCGCATCTTGGTTTTAGAACAATGTTAAGGATGGGGAACTTCAATAAACCTGAATTGAGCATTATGGATGTTGTTTTCACTCTTGCACCTAGAATTAATGCAGCAGGAAGAATGGAAAGCGGCAAAAAGGCGGTTGAATTGATGATCAGTGAAGGTGCTGTAGAAGCACAAATGGGAACTGCGGCAATAAATGAAAACAACTTAGACCGCAGAACCATTGATGCAAGCATTACTTTAGAAGCCCTAAAGATGATTGCTGAAGACAACTTAAAAAGAGAAAAAAGGTCAACAGTTCTTTACAATAAAAATTGGCACAAGGGAGTAATTGGCATTGTTGCATCCAGATGCATTGAGCAATATTATAAACCAACCATCATTTTAACGGAAAGCAATGGCAAAGCCAGTGGTTCAGCTAGATCTGTGAAAGGTTTTAGTGTTTATGAAGCCATTGAAGCATGTGGAGACTTACTCACTCAATTTGGAGGGCATAAATACGCGGCTGGTTTAACCATGCCCATTGGAAACATTCCTGCCTTTAAAGATAAGTTTGAGAAAGTTGTTGCGAGCAGGATTTCAGAAGATCAATTGCAACCTGAAATTCTTATCGATTGTGAATTGGATTGGTCTTCGATTCATCCCTCCTTTTTTAAAATACTTAAACAGATGGCTCCATTTGGACCAATGAATATGCAACCTATATTCCTTCTTAAAAATGCCTTCTTAAATGGAAAGGCAAAGGTCTTGAAGGAAAAGCATTTAAAATTTGACATCAGCCCAAATAAAGATGCTCAAGAACGAATTGCTTGTATCGCTTTTAATCAGATTAATAGTGCTTCACTTTTAAATAGTGGAAAGGCAGTCGACATTGCTTTTCAACTTGAAGAAAACCATTGGCGAGGTAATGTAAGCCTTCAATTAATGGTCAAAGGCATACGAAGAAGCACTAAGTAGATTGAATCAATTTCACTAGATCACCAACATTTTGTTCAGGAGTTCCAGGCAAAATTCCATGGCCAAGGTTAAAAATGAAACCAGGTCTGTTCTTTACCTCATCAAGTAAAATTTTGGCTCGCTCTTCTATCAATGGCCATTTAGCAAACAATAAGGTTGGATCTAGATTTCCTTGAACCGCAGTTTCAAAATTGAGATCAGTCCAAGCTTGCATTAAATCAGTTTTCCAATCTACGCCTAAAACATCAGCTCCGGTTGATTTCATTGCCCCCATAAGGTGGACTGCATTTACCCCAAACATAATGATAGGAACATTGGTTTTTGCTTTCAGCATCTCAAGCATTTTATTCATGTGTGGCAATACAAAACGTGTGTAATCTGCCAAACTTAAAGCCCCTACCCAGCTATCAAAAATTTGGAGGGCCATGGCTCCACTGTCTACTTGAAAAAGAAGGTAGTTTGCCATGTTAACAGCAAGCTTATCCATTAGCGCATGCCAAGCCTCTTCTTCCTGGTACATGAAGGACTTCATCTTGATGTAATTCTTAGAAGGGCCGCCTTCCAGCATGTAACTAGCAAGTGTAAATGGCGCACCTACAAAACCGATGCAAGGCACATTAAGGGCTTTTTTCAATAGGCCTAAACTTTCGCCAGTGTACAATAAGTCTTTACCAAAATCAAGGTCTTTAAGTTGATGTACGTCTTTTACATTTTTAATCGGATTATGAATAATTGGACCCACTCCAGGTTTATATTCAAAATCTATTCCCATTGGCTCAAGAGGAATCATGATGTCGGAAAAAACAATTGCAGCATCAAAACCAAATTGCTCTATTGGGAGTAAGGTCACCTCTGCACAAACTTCTGGTATTTTACAGATGTCTACCAAGCTGTGTTTTTTTCGAATTGCTCTATACTTCTCTTGGTATCTACCAGCTTGTCTCATGAACCAGACTGGTGGTCTATCAGTTTCTTCTTGTCTACAAGCTTTTAAAAAGCAATCGTTAAATAATGTCATGGATATAAATTATGCAGTCTGTTTTGCTAATTGTTTAAATGCTTGATGAATTTTACTTTTCACTGATGAAAGTTCATCATCTTTCATGGTAATTGGTAGAAACCAAGCTTCAAATTGAGAAGGTGGAATGTACAATCCAGCTTCTGCCAATGCCCAAAAGAATTTTGCAAACAATTCGGTATTAGAGCTTTGCGCGGTTTCAAAATCTCTCACCTGTTCTGAGGTGAAAAAAGGATTTACCATCAATCCAAATTGATTGACTTGGATGTCAAATCCATTTTCTTTCGCTGCATCTAACAATGTCTCTTTTACCTCTTTTCCAAGGTGGTTGGCTCTTGAATAATCTTGTTGTTTTAACGCTCTTAATGTGGCCAATCCACATGCCATTGCTATTGGACTCCCAGATAAGGTGCCAGCTTGATAGACACCACCAAGGGGTGAAACATTGTCCATGATGCTCGCTTTGGCGGCATAAGCTCCCACTGGCAATCCACCTCCAATAACTTTACCTAAACAGGTAATATCCGCCTCAATTCCAAAATGATCTTGCGCTCCACCAAACTTACTTCTGAAACCGGTCATTACTTCATCGATGACTAGCAATGCACCATGCTTTTCAGCTAATTTTTTTAATCCTTTAAAAAATTCCATTTCAGGAATAACTACACCCATATTACCAGCAACTGGTTCAATAAAAATGGCTGCTACTTCATTCGCATTTCTTTCCAATTGAAGTTTCACACTTTCCAAGTCATTGTAATTGGCAATCAAGGTATCTTTAACCGCCTCTTTTGGCACCCCTTCACTTCCTGGCAAACCTAAGGTCATCAATCCTGAGCCAGCTGCGACTAATAAAGCATCTGAATGACCGTGATAACAACCTGCAAACTTGATGATCTTATTTCTTCCTGTGGCAGCTCTTGCCAATCGAATGGCAGAAAATACGGCCTCAGTTCCCGAATTTACAAAACGGACTTTATCTACTTGAGGAAAAGCTTCCTTCACCAATTCCGCCAATTCAATTTCGTCATTGGAAGTAGCTCCAAAAGCATAACTTTTATCGATCGCTGACTTAACTGCTTCATTTACCTTTGGGTGGGCATGACCCAATATCATCGGGCCATAGGAGCCGACTAAATCAATGTATTCATTGCCGTCAACATCATAAATGAACACTCCCTCGCCACGATCTATGAACAGAGGGTTTCCACCAACAGAATTAAAGGCTCTCACTGGACTATTAACCCCACCAACTAGGGATGTTTTTGCTCTTTCAAATAAGCGTTTAGAATTTGTATTCTTCATGAAACTAGATTTCTAAAATAGGTTAAAGGGATAATAACTTAGCAGCTTCTTTGGCATGGTAGCTTAGGATTATTGAGGCCCCGGCACGTTTCATGCTCAGTAATTTTTCCATCATTACTTTATCGCCATCTATCCAACCTTTTTGAGCCGCCGCTTTCACCATAGCGTATTCACCGCTCACATTATAAGCAGCAATAGGAATTTCAAATTGTTCTTTTAGATCACTTACTATATCCAAGTAAGACATTGCGGGTTTTACCATTAAAATGTCGGCTCCTTGCTCATAATCTAGAACAGCTTCTCTTATTCCTTCTAATCGATTTGCTGGATCCATTTGGTAGGTTTTTCTATCTCCAAAAGATGGGGCAGAGTCTGCTGCATCTCTAAATGGACCATAAAAAGCGGAAGCATATTTAACCGCATAAGCCATAATGGAAATGTTCTCAAAGCCATTCAGGTCCAATGCATCCCTCATTTGCCCAATTGCGCCATCCATCATTCCGGAGGGTGCCAATTGATCGAAGCCAGCTTTGGCCATAGAAAGACTTTGTTTTTCTAAATTATGAAGTGTAGCATCATTGTCAACCGTATCTCCATCTAGTACACCGCAATGCCCATGATCTGTATATTCACAAAAACAGACATCAGCAATTAAGTAAAAATGCGGGTATTTGCTTTTGATGTACTTTGCTGCCTTTTGAACAACCGCTTCATCATTCCAAGATTCGCTTCCAATGGCATCCTTTTGTTTTGGTATTCCAAACAACATGATGGCATGAATTCCTAAATCGTTTAGTTCGCTCAGTTCAGCATCAAGTTGGTCTATAGAGGTTCTATAAATTCCTGGCATCGAACGAATTTCGTTTTTGATGCCCTCCCCTTCTTCGATGAACATTGGATAAATAAAATCATGAACGCTTAAATGATGTTCACGAACTAAATTCCGAATAGCAGCATTGCTTCTTAATCTTCTTGGTCTATTCATTTTCTTCAATTTCTATAATTGCAGTAATCATCCCTTCTACGGTATGAGGTTGTGCAATTGCGTCTGCATTTAACTCATGTTTATTCAACTCTTTGGTTGTACTGGGTCCTATACAAATTAACTTTTCATTTTTGACGCCCCACTTTGCACGCTTTGCGTTTTCAAAGAAAGAGCGAACACATGATGCACTTGTAAAAGTAATGTAATCGATACCACTTGAGAATAATTCTTTAAACCTTATTCCTTCGTATTTTTTCAAGGTATTTCTATACACAGGAATCGTGGTCACTTTGGCTCCTCTTTTTTCAAAAGAAGCAATGTAATTGTTGTTCGCAATGTCTGATTGGGGAATTAAAACCTTCTTGTTTTCAATCTCCTCATCCATATTTTCTGCCAATACTTCTGCGGTAAACTGAATGGGAACAAAATTACTTCGATAGCCCAATTGCTCTAATTTGCCTTTGGTTTTATCTCCAAGTGTTGCAATCTGAAGATTTGGATACAAGAACATTTTTAAATTTAGTTCTTTGGCCTCTAGGAAAAAATGTTCCACTGCATTTTCGCTTGTAAAAACCAACCAATCAAACTGATCCAATTGATCAAGTGCTTTATGCAGTGCTGGATTTTCCCTTAAGTGTTCTATCTCTATCATTGGAGAACAGATGGCTTCTGCCCCTTCTCTATTAATTAGCTTTACAAACTCCGCTGATTGATGCTGGGCTCTAGTAACAAGTACTTTTTTCCCATTTAGCTTTTTCTCTGTGCTCATTCAAGAAGTTTATCCTTTTCTAAGATTCTATTGTTCAAATCGAAGGCCAATTGACGGGCCATTTGAGTTGCAGAACCTTTATGACCCTCTATACTACCAAGCTCAACTAGGCTTCCATCTGAGCTGGCATATAAACCCTTAATGGCACAATGACTTCCATTAATCTCAGCATGTGCAGCAATGGGGTAATTGCAGCCTCCACCAAGAGTAATTAAAAAAACACGTTCTGCTTCTGTGGCCAGTTTGGTGTTTTCATTTTCAATCTGTGCAACAATCTTTTTCATGCTATCGTCGCGTTCTCTAATTTCAATCGCTAGGGCTCCTTGTGCTACGGCTGGAATCATTTCACTTGCATCAAACACTTGGTTGGCAAGATGAAACTGTCCTAAACGTATTAAACCAGCCGCAGCTAATACGATAGCATCGTATTTCCCGTCTTTCATTTGCTGAATTCTACCGTCTACATTTCCTTGAATGAATTTTACATGAACATCTGAGCGTAATCTTTTGAGCTGAATTTCTCTTCTTAAGCTGCCAGTTCCGATAACTGCTCCTGGGGCCAATTCATTTAGTGTTTTGCCATCCTTACTAATCAATACATCTCTTAAGTCTTCTCTTTCCAGTATTGCCCCAATTTGCAAACCGGGAACAGATTCTGTTGGAAGATCTTTATAGCTATGAACAGCCATGTCAACTTTACCATCGATTAATGCCCTTTGAATTGCTGTGGTAAATGCTCCCATCACAGAGATGTTTCCGTCATCGCCACTGGTGCGAATCACCTTAGTCACAAACTCGGTTTGGGGTTCTAATTTTTGCAATTGAGCAATTACTTGATGGGTTTGAGTTAAGGCCAATTTACTGCCTCTTGTTCCAACAATTACTCTCTTTTGTGGCACCGTGATGGTAACATCATCTAAATCAAAAACCTTTTTCACAGTATTAATGGGATTGTCTTGATGGTGAAGATTTTGAGCAAAATTGTTCAATTCTTCCATGGGTTTTTTAGAAACTTTTCTAATCAAGCGATGTGCAAATTTTTCAATTAGTTTAACTTGATCTTCATCTAACTTGCCCAATTTTGGAAGCAACCACTTTAGCTCTTTGTCTTTTGTTTCAAGTAAATTATTCCAATAAGCTTCAATGATTGGGGAGGCCTTTCGGTGATAGAACCACTCTAAAAATTTAGCAGACTCCTCAATGATGATGTTTTTTACTTCTGGAATTTCATCATGCCTTTTCAATAACCCTTGAAAAGTCATTTGTTTAATGTCGTCTAAATCATATAAAAAGACATTTTCAATTTCTTTTAAAGTCGGATTAAAATTTCTTGGAAGACCAAAATCAATCAGTAGTTTAGATTGATTGGAATTTAATGCTAGCTGAGCTCTAGTACATTTACTAGCTTCCATTTCTTTTTCACTCAAAAGATTCACTTCTCCTTGAGTGCCTCCAATAATGATGTCCATTTTGGAAATGATAGTTGGCAATTTCGATACATGGATTGCTTCCCCGCCCCATTCTTTTGCCATTTCTTTTGCACGATCCAAATTGTGACTTGCAATTAAGAGCGACTTAATTTTTGATCTGTCTAAAACTGTATTAACAAGATTGGCCATGTTACCAGTACCCACTACCAAGATATTGGCCTCTTTCAGATCGATGTCATGTTTCTTTATGAGCTCAAATCCAACTGTTGCTAGAGAAGCAGAATGCTTACCAATGCTGGTTTCTAGCCTAGCCCGTTTACCAGTATGAATGGCCTTGCGAATTATTTCATCCAGCACTGGTCCAATGGTTTGTTCTTTTCTTGCAAGATCCAATGCATCTCTAATTTGCCCTACAATTTGATGCTCTCCAATTGCTTGCGACTCGAGGCCAGCTGAAGTTGAGAAAAGATTCTGGATTGCGATTTCAGAGTCAGGCAGTACAGAAAGGTATTGAGAGTAATTGCCAAATTTTTGCAAATAGGATTCTAGTCCAAGATAATTTGAGCCAAGAGCATAGATGGAAAGTCGATTACAAGTGGAAATGATAAAAACTTCTGGAAAGCTCTTTTTAAGATCTCTTAAAGCTTGCTTTGTCTGCTCCTCATTAAAAGCCAATTGTTCACGAATTGCTATGGGCGCAAAACGGTGACTAAGCTCTATTCCAACAATACGATTCATTCTTTTTTCTTGGGGCAGCAAATTTAATCATACTAAGTGCGTTTTCTTTATTAAAGTCTTGATAAAATTTATTTCGCATTTAAGAAAAACGAAGAAACTAAAACCCATAAAACATATTTTTTTAATAGCAAATTGTTTTTGATAAATTGTTGAAAAAAAATTAAGAAATTCTCAGACAATCCGTGGTTAAAGAAGTCCAAAAAGAACAGTAATTTGTTAATAAAACAAAGAGAGACTTATTCAAAATGGAACTACTCATCACTACCTTGGTCAAGGTTAAAATTACAAAACCCATCACTACTACGAAATAATATAACACACTGATAATGAAAGAAACAGCCACAAAAGAAAAATCTGACATCGCCGTAGATGCAACAGGTTCTTTGCAGTCAAACGACGAAAAAGCGACCGTCTACACCTACGACGAAGTTGTAAAGGCAGCTACTGAATATTTTCAGGGTGATGAGCTAGCAGCAAACGTGTGGCTAAATAAATACGCATTAAAAGATTCAGCTGGAAATATCTATGAAAAAACACCAAACGATATGCATCTTCGTTTGGCAAAAGAAATTGCTAGAATTGAGGCGAAATATCCAAATCCATTATCAGAATCAGAAGTTTATGATTTATTAAAAGGATTTAAGCACATTGTTCCTCAAGGCGGACCAATGACAGGAATTGGAAATGATTTTCAAATTGCTTCTTTATCCAACTGTTTTGTAATTGGCAATAAGGGTACGGCTGACTCTTATGGTGGTGTTATGAAAATTGATGAAGAACAAGTTCAATTAATGAAAAGACGTGGTGGTGTTGGACATGATTTATCTCACATCCGACCTAAAGGAAGTCCGGTGATGAATAGTGCATTAACCTCAACTGGCATTGTTCCTTTCATGGAGCGTTACTCTAACTCAACAAGAGAAGTAGCTCAAGATGGAAGAAGAGGTGCATTGATGCTAAGTGTTTCTGTAAAACATCCAGATGCTGAAAGCTTTGTTGATGCAAAAATGGACGGAACAAAAGTAACTGGCGCAAATGTTTCAGTAAAAATTACTGATGATTTCATGAAAGCAGTTAAAGAGGAGAAAAATTTTCCACAACAATATCCAATTGAAGGAAACAATCCTAGTTACTCTAACTGAAACCAATGCAAAGCAATTGTGGGACAAGATCGTTCACAATGCATGGAAATCAGCTGAGCCAGGTGTATTGTTTTGGGATACAGTAATCAATGAATCTGTTGCTGATTGTTATGCCGATTTAGGGTTTAAAACAGTTTCAACTAACCCTTGTGGTGAGATTCCTTTATGTCCATATGATTCTTGTCGTCTTTTGGCCATCAATTTATTTAGCTATGTAGAGAATCCTTTTACTGAGGAAGCAAGCTTTGACATGAAGAAGTTTAAAAAGCATTCTGCTTATGCTCAAAGAATAATGGATGATATTGTTGATCTTGAAATGGAGAAAGTAGATGCCATTATTAAAAAATTGAAGACGATCCCGAAGGTTTAGATGTAAAAAGAACTGAGCTTACACTTTGGAAAAAAATCAAGCAAAAATGTATTGAAGGAAGAAGAACAGGTGTTGGAATTACAGCAGAAGGAGATATGTTAGCCGCTCATTGGTAAAAAATACGGAACAGATGAAGCACTCGACTTCTCAGTTAAAGTTCACAAAACATTGGCCTTAGAAGCGTACAGTTCTTCTGTAGAGATGGCAAGAGATCGAGGTTCATTCCCCATTTACGATTCTATTCGTGAAGAGAAAAACCCAATGGTAAATCGTATTAAAGAAACTGATCCGGGACTTTATACAACGATATGGTGAAGTATGGAAGAAGAAACATTGCATTATTAACAATCGCTCCTACAGGAACTACTTCAATTATGACTCAAACTTCTTCAGGAATTGAGCCTGTATTTATGGTTTCTTACAAAAGAAGAAAGAAAGTAAATCCAAATGATCAAAATTCAAGAGTTGATTTTGTTGATGAAGTTGGAGATTCTTGGGAAGAATACAATGTATTCCACCACCACTTCAGAACTTGGTTAAACGCAAATGGCTACGATGCAAATGAAGTAGCAACATATGCTCAAGATGAGTTGGACGCAATTATTGCAAAAACACCATATTATGGAGCCACAGCCAATGATGTAAACTGGGTAAACAAAGTTAAAATGCAAGGGGCTATTCAGAAATGGGTAGACCACTCAATCAGTGTAACCGTAAACATTCCTGAAGAAACTACACTGAAGAAATGGTTTCTAAAATATACATGACTGGATGGGAAAGTGGTTGCAAAGGAATAACTGTTTACAGAGATGGTTCTCGTTCTGGTGTTTTGTTGAGCAATGACGACAATGGGAAGAAAGAAATGGAAGCGACTTTTGAGGAAACTCAAGCTCCAAAAAGACCAAAAACTATAGAAGCAGACATTGTTAGGTTCAACAACAACCACGAAAAATGGATTGCTGTAGTTGGAACCATCGATGGCAGACCTTATGAAATATTTACTGGCCGTGCAGAAGATTCATTCTCTATTCTTAGCCAAGTTGATAAGGGTTGGGTGATTAGAAATAAATCTGAAGATGGTAGAGCCAGATACGATTTCCAATATGAAGATAAAGATGGTTACAAAACCACTATCGAAGGATTATCCAGAACATTTACTCAAGAATATTGGAATTATGCCAAGCTAATTTCTGGTGTATTGAGACATGGAATGCCAATCAACTTTGTGGTTGAAATGGTTGCTCATTTGCACCTAAGTGAAGAAAGTTTAAATACTTGGAAAAATGGGGTGGTTAGGGCTTTAAAGAAATACATTCCAGATGGAACAAAATCAGATCAAGAATGCCCAGAGTGTAATTCTTCTGAAGGCTTAATGTTTAAAGAAGGATGCTTAACCTGCTCAGATTGCGGATACAGCAAGTGCGGATAAATTTTTGAGAATGCGTAAGCAACCCGATGGTCTTCCATCGGGTTTCTTTTTGCCTAAATTTACCTTATGAAAAAATCGCGATTGGGTTTGATTTTAATTCTATTCTGCTTTGCATTTAGTGCCTGCCAAGTAAATGGCCGGTCTTATAGTAAAAAGAGAAAGAAGAAAAATTGCGATTGTCCAGGTTGGAGCCAAAATGTTCTTAAAAAATCTATTATCACCTCTCCAAAAACCATCACGATGGAATTTAAATTTGAAGTATAAATCGCTTTAGTTTAACCCTTTAAGACGACAATTTATTGGCTTTATGTGTCTTGATTAAAAGTTCAAGCCATGCGAACCACATTCCTCCTTCTAATTCTTCTTTCAAGCATTAAGGTGTTTTCTCAAGACACTGTTTTTATCGATCAATTTAATAATCGCTACAGCAGTTTACCGCCTAACTATCAAATAATCGATACCATTCAAACTGTTGATTCATCAGGAACATTTTTCGCTTCTTCTGTTGGTCAATTGGCCATTTGTAGAAATGTTAGTATCGCTGGAAAACCTCATTCAAGCTATTTCGTGGAATACCAAATAAAAATAATTAACAATCATACCCAAGGAAGGGCCTATCTAGACACCAACAACTCTTCAACCGTAAGCACCATTGCCCCAAGTAAACTTTTAAGCTTTTTCCGATTATCAAATTACCCTACAGGCACCAAATACTTAAGGGGGCAAGAACACATTTACAATAATGACATTGTTTGCGTAAAGGTTGACTCACTGCTTTCAACAGATAGCATTTTTCTTAGTTCAAGGATACTTCACATTCAAACTCAAATCAACATTATCCTTTCTACCACTTTAGAAGAAAACTCCAAACAACAATTTTCTGTTTACCCCAATCCAACGAGTAATTTTTTAAGTTTAAGAGGAGTAGGAATCGGCAGTTATTATGAAATCTACAACATCAATGGGGAAAAACTAAAATCTGGAAAAACAGCAGAACACATCGTGATCAATAATTTACCAATTGGCGTGTATTTTCTTTCCATTCCACAATTAAAGATGCGTTTGAAATTTCTAAAAAATTGATGCTATTTTCTTCTTTCGTTTAGTGTCGTTTTTATCCTTACATTCTCAATAAAACCCGTATTTTTGTTATTTAGACCAGTTCTAAATAATGGAGAGTATCAGTCTAGCATCATGCGGTTTAGGAGAGAAAGTGGAAGTCCAACACATTGAGGACGTTCAGCTATCCATTCAACTATACACCATGGGTTGCATCCCAGGTGAAATCATTTACATAGAAAGAAGAGCGCCATTTGGCGACCCGATGCTACTCAGAATTGAAGATAGTTTTATCAGCATTAGAAGAAAAGATGCTGAACAAATGTTCGTTAAAAAACTATCCGCTTGATTTCTACCGACACCCTCACTCCTTTTAAAAAAATAACGGATCAGGTAAGAATAGTCTTGGTTGGTAATCCTAATTCTGGAAAGTCTTCCTTATTCAACAGTTTAACTGGATTGAATCAGCGTGTAGGAAATTTTCCAGGGGTTACAGTAGAGAAAAGGCTAGGTAGGTTCAATGTGAATACCACGATCAAAGCAGAAATAATTGATTTACCTGGCACCTATAGTTTAAGCCCTAGATCAGAAGACGAGCAGGTAACGTTTGATTACCTAAATGACACTAGTAGAGCAGATCAACCTGAAATTATTGTAGTAACGGCTGATGCAAGCAATCTTAAAAGGAATCT
>CBDCLY010000022.1:0-42841 GCA_965218715.1 Vicingaceae bacterium | reverse complement strand
TGTATATTGAATTGCCTTTTTAAAACTTACCAAGTTTCTTTGTCCAAAATACTTCCCACTTATTGACTCTGCAGCAAATGCGAATCCATCAATTCCATAAGCTGAAATACTGATGAATTCCAGCAGTAAAATATTAGCTGCCCCTAAAATTAGTCCCTCATTTCCTGCTTTTACTTTAAAAAAGGCCAATATACCAATCAAGAAAAAGGTTCTTATGAATATATCACCATTTACTTGTAGGAGCTTCTTCCAGCCAGAAAACAAGGCAATGATGCTAAACTTCGCCTTCAAAAATAGATTCTTGTATCTCTTTAGAATGATCCAGATGCTAAATACAAACCCTATCAATTGAGCAGTAACAGTTCCAAAAGCTACTCCCTTAATTCCCATATTCAATTCTGCCACAAGATAGAAGCTAAGAAGTGCATTAACTATATTAATCAATAGGGCAATAATCATTGATGATTTTGCATCCTGAACTCCTAGCAACCACCCAGAAAATACGAATATTGAAATGCTCAATGGCGCCACTAGTATTCGAATGTCATAATAAGCCTTCAGTGGTTCAATCAATATTGACTCTGGTTGAATTAGGGCAAGGCTTAATTCGAAGATGGGTTCATTAAGCACAATTAAACCTAAACCTCCAATTATTGCTATCATCAAGGACTTGAGTAATACATCCAATAGTTTCTGATGATTGGCTTCTCCAAAAGCCTGGGCAATCATCCCAGTGGTGCCCATTCTAAGGAAACCAAATGACCAGTACAAAAAGTTAAAGACGAGAACAGCGAATCCAATTGCTAAAATGGAGCCCCTATCGGGAAGGTGGCCCATAAGTGCCAAATCTACCATACTAAGCAATGGAATGCTCAGGTTAGTAATTATGTTAGGGATAGCAAGTTTGAGTATTTCTTTATTCATAAAAAAATCCCACCGAAAGGGTGGGATTTAAATTTTTAAGCTTGTTTAAAACTGCCAGAGATCATGTTCAAAATTGATGATGGTCTCTTCTATCTTTTTCGATTCAAGTAACATGTCAATGTTACTGGTGTAATCTATTAAAAGTCGATTATCGTATACATTGGTTTCAGACTTTATATAAGATGAGAAGATTCTTTTTCTAAAATAGTCTTCATAGGTAATTCTAGCACCATCATTAGAAGGATTGTACACTTCATGATTTGCTAAAACATATCTAGCTTCAGGGAAGTAGATCCAGAAAGTACCGGCTGTCCCTTGCTCAATACCATTTTCATCAATCTTCATAAAGATAGGCTGGATTCCGATGATTCTTACCTCCATAACTGAACGCTCACGATCAAAGAACCAATCTTCTTTAACTTCATAACGAACAATTTTGTCTGGCGTAATGGCTACTTCTTCAGTTACAGTAGTAATCTCAAAAGTCACTTCATCCTCCTTGTCGATAGTTATCTCTTGTGATAACTTACTAATTGCTTCAGATTTTGGTAAATCAACTTGAAAATCATCTTCTGCGTAAGCAGTTAATGTTCCTTCTTCAATTCCTTTCTTTAAAATGTCGATTAATCCCATTCTTACATATCCAATTTCTTGAATAGGTGTGTGAGGGTAATACAAAGGAAAATTGATCTTTTGCTTTAAGTCGATGATGCGCACTAACCTCTTGTAATACATAACATCAGCTTCCCTAACATGAGTGTAAGGAACAACGCGTTTAGTTGGAGCGGTTTCCTTAATAAAGGCACCATCCAATATTTTGTTTTGCTGTGCATTAGCACTAAAACCTAATAATAAGGCTCCTGTGCAAATTGCAATTCTTGAGATCCAATGCTTTTTCATATCGCTAATTTTAAATTAGTTTAAAGCTGATTGTCGGTAATGGTCTAGTTGTACCATCTGGCAATTTTGCTCTAATGTTTTCAAAGAAGAGCTTGTCACCAGGTCTTGAAGACCGAATAATAGTTTTAACTTGATCCGTCAATCTAAACCCTTTAACGCTAATGTTATCAAGGTTTCCTTTTTTCATAAATACAAGGTCATAAGAAACAACCGTTGCAGTTACATCAAAGTCGAAGTTTTCTAAATCAGCTTGTACTCTTGATGTTGCCATCAATTGAGCTTTACGAATAGAGCCACCAACTTTTCCACCAATTTTTCCAATTGGGTTAGGAATTCTTTTAACTCTAAACTCCATGCTTCCCATACGCTGAGAACCACCGTCAACTTCAGCAGAAACATTTACTATTGCTTTTCCAGGCCTATTAACTTTAACAGTCCAAGCGCCTTTTCCATCTTTAGTAATACTACCATTGGTAATGCTTGGTCGAATTTTATCTTTGGCAACACCTGGAGCAGAAATATCCACTGGGTTAGGTACACCAATATAAAATACGTTCATCGCCGTTGCAGAAACCGTTGTACTTGGTTTAGCAACTTTGTATTCAGTTACAAAAGGATAGTAATTAAATTCCCCAGAAGGAGACTTGTATTTAATTACACCATTGTAAGTAAATTCTCCTTCTCTATTTGCTGGTATCTTAATGAATCCTTTCCCGGCTTCAACATCAACATGGATAGAATCTCCAGTTACTAAATGAGTAGTAGAATCATAATTTTCACCAAGATATACTTGAGGGTTTTTAGTACTGTCAAATGCAGCTAAAAATACCTGAGCGTAAAATGTATCTCCTTGAATGATATAATTCGATGGAGAAATTACTGCTGATTCTAGTACATTAAATTTGTATGATGCAGCATCAACAGCAGAATACAACCACTTAATTACGTCTGACTCTGCATTACGAACATCGGTTTGCATTTTAGTAAGAAGCGTTAATGTTGCTGCTGCAGGCACTCCATAGAAATTATATGCTGGCCAGTTTTCAACAACTCCAGAAGCATTTTTCTTTTCGTTGAACTGAAATGTTTCATTGATTGTTGTTGAAAGTGCTCCTTCTTTAGGAACGATTTCCAATAGCAAATCTCTAAAGCTTCCCGACTTACCCATTAATTCAACTGCCGACATAGGGCCATCTTTTGGTTTAGCTGGTTCAGAACCTACCAATAAGTTAGTTGAAAAAATATAGTTGTCTTTCACTTTAACGTTCATCAAGTTAAGAATGGTGTCTTCTCCGTTTTCATTCTTACCCATCACCTTATCTTTTGGAACCGTTGGTTCAATTCCTGCGATAATTTCAATTTTGATGTTATCAATATGAGATACCAATTCATTGGCTGCTTTTTGCACCCTTTTTGCATCATTCCAATAAGGTTCAACTTTAGCCTTGTTCTCATTGTATGAGTTCAAGAAAGCCGTGTATTGATCTTCGTTTTTTTCCTTGAAATTGTGTTTGGTTTTCTCCAAACCATCATTTACTGTTACAAATGCATTAAGAATATCCTTAGAAACGTTCATCGCTAATAAAGCGGTGAGTACTAAGTACATCATCCCAATCATTTTTTGCCGTGGTGGCAACTTACCTCCTGCCATGCTCTTTTCTTTTTAGAGTTAAATAATTGGTTAAACTTATGCGTCGTTACGTGGGTTCATCCCAGCGTTCATTGCATTTAACATGTTACCATAAATGGTATTTAATGAGCTAAGATTTTTAGCCAATTCAGAAATGTTGGCTTTGTATTGCTCTGTGCTTTCAACTGAACTTCTCAAGTTCGTCATTAAGCTATCCATACCAGCAAATGCTTCATTGCTAGATTCCATGTGATCACTTGCAGCTTTCAATTGCAGTTCGTAAACATTATTTAACTCACTTAATTTAGAGCTAATGCTCTTAAGGCTTTGTGAGTATGCGTTGCTATCTTCACTAGACACACTTAAACCAGTTAAGGTTTCAGAAGCTTTTTCGTATGAATCAGACAATGTGCTCATTTTTCCAGCTGCTGTTCTAACATTAGAAACGTATTCTTCAGTTGCAACAGATGCGTCAGAAATGTTATTCAATTTGGAAGTATGGTCAGATAAGTTTCTAAATCCAGTTCCTAAGTTTTCGATTAATTCAGGACCAATCTTAGCTTCCTCAAACATTTTATCTAATTCTTGAGAAGCTGAACCTCTATTCTTTGTGGCAGCCGTCAATTGATCTTCTTCTAAACCTGCTAATTCAGGATAAGCTAAAGTCCAATCTACTTCAGTATGCGGCGGTTCAAATGCTGAAACGAAGAAAATCAATGCTTCTGTACCAAGACCAACGATAAGCATGGCACTCGCACCTGGCCAGTGTTCAATCTTAAATAATGCTCCGATAATTACAATTGCGGCTCCCCATCCATAGAGCAAGCCCATTACTTTTTTACCTTTTTTCGTTTCGAATAAAAATTCAACTATTCCCATTAGTTTTAATTAGTTAGAGGTTAGAATAAAATTGTTAGTATTTGGTTTATTTTAAAGTTCTTCATTATTTTCAGGACGTCCCAAGTAAGACATAACATTTCTAAATCCAATGTAACATTTTGCAGTGTCTTGGTATTCAAATGTTCTAGTTCCATTATGCAAATAATAAGCAACATCTTTCCAAGAACCACCTCGGATAACTTTTCTTTTCAAAGAAGGTGGGTCTGAATCCTTAGCTTCATAAGTGTAATCAGCATTTAAATCATGCTGAAAATCGTATGCAGCCTCATCAAAGGCATTGCTAGTCCACTCAGCTACATTTCCAGCCATACAGAACAAACCATAATCATTTGGATTGTATGCAAAAGCTTTAACAGTGGTTAAACCACCATCATCAACGTAGTTTCCACGCATTGGCTTAAAGTTTCCTAAGAAACAGCCGGCTGTATTCCTAATGTATGGTCCACCCCATGGATACTGATTATTATCTAATCCACCTCGAGAAGCCCACTCCCACTCAGACTCAGTAGGCAATCTAAAATATTGAACATCACTCATCCCTCTTTGTCTTAGGAAATTATTCAACAATTCTGTTCTCCAAATAGAAAACGCTCTAGCTTGCTTCCAATTCACACCAACTAAAGGGTAATCATCATAAGCTGGGTGCCAGAAATAGGTATTGGTCAATGGTTCATTGAACGAGTAGGTGAAATCATGAACCCAAGCCAAAGTATCTGGATAAACATTAATGATATCATTCTTGATAAAGACAGATCGATCAATTTGACCTTGCTCACGATTAAAACGAGATGCAGCTGCTCTATAATCTATCCAAGAATATTCGAACATTAACTTTCTAGTATCAATCTGCTTGCGGTTATAGAATCGCTCATAGTCTGGCAAAAACATCACCTCTAAAGCTTCTCTCTCTTCCTCACCAGTCCAATCTAGTCTAGCATACCAATTAATTGTAGGTGGATCGATATCTTCTCCATACATATTAACAGTATTCAAGAATTCTTCCTCGCTTACTTCTTCCCCTAGAATTTTTCTAGCGATAGAATCACGTACCCAATACACGAATTGTCGGTATTCGTTATTGGTTATTTCAGACTGATCCATATAAAAAGATGCAACCGAAACCACTTTCGTTTTAGAAAAGCGAGCATTGGGGACATCTTGATCTGTATTACCCATGGTATAACTACCCTGGGGAATCAGTAACATTCCATAAGGAACTGGCTGGTACCACTCCGGTCTTCCTTGAACACCGATAAGCTCGCCATTTCCATAATCACAAGAGCTTAAAAGCCCTGCAACTAGTAATATAATGAAGGTCAACTTTCTCATGGCCTTAAATTTTAATTCACAAACTCAGCAAATTTGTTTGCTTACAAACTTGCAAGTATACTTTATTTTTTCCAAATGGTTTCTAATTCCAGTTAATTACAAGAATCGAACACTCTTATATCGTTGGATTTTTAATTTCTTTTGAATTTTATAACAATAGTTAATCATGAACTCCATACTACCATCATTGTAGTCGCTTAATTCAGAAATGTTATAATCATAGGCCAAACCAATACGAAGGCCTTCTACTTTAGGAACGTACAATCCAGCTAAAAATGCAACGGCGTCATTAACACGATAGGAAACGCCACCCCAAACTAAATTATTGTACAATACATTGGTATTAAAATCTATTTGCGTTGAAACTGCATCTGTCTTAACAAAGATAGATGGTTGCAATTCGAATTCTCCAGAGTTGGTGCTCAAAGGGTAATTGTAGCCTGCTTGGATGTAATAATGCCTTACTTGCTCAAATGTATATCCAGAGATGTTATCTGCAATGTCTCTAATTTCTGGTTGATTCAAATGCGTTGAAGAAACACCAACATACAATTCTTGAGTATAATAATACAAACCACCACCTAAATCAAAAACTGGCTCGCCAGCCTCAGAATTTGGTATCGCTAAATCTTCAGTACCATCAAAGTTTCCGCTTGAAGTTCTCCATTTACCGTTAATGGATTGATTAAACATTCCTCCTTCTAGCCCAATTGCAAGAACACCCTGACTAATCCTATGATGATAAGACAATGCCAATTTAGCATTCAATGACTTAATTGGTCCAATTTCATCTTGCAGAATAGTTAGACCTGCTCCCATTTGATAGGTTTGACGAATTTTAAATCCTCCATCTGCGCTAAATACATTTGTCCTTGGATTTCCCTCGAAACCTAACCATTGTTCTCTAGAAAGAATGGTGGCACAAATTGACCCAGTAGATCCAGAGTAGGCAGGATTTACGGCCAAGCGATTAAACATGTTTTGCGTAAACTGCGGGTCTTGCTGAGCTTTTAATTCAACAAAAAACACAAAAACAAAAATGGCGAAGAGAACTCTTTTCATGCTGTAGATTTGTGAGCGGTAGTATACTTTATTCTTATAATAAACGCCTAAAATAATCAAATTTTAGAATCTATGTCCCCTTTTTCAAGGAGATAGTTGTTTTTTTTAATTCAGGCTTTTAATTTTTTAAAAGTTTGAAACCATCTTTCAGGCATCTCGTTTTCATTTGCTGTTAAATAATCCTCATACCGGCAGGGCAGCATTAGGTGCCTGGCGTACTTTTTATTGAAACTTGCCTGGTACGGAACTTCCATCCACCACCGGTCACTTCTTGGGCTCTTATAGAATATCATTTCACGTTCTCCCTCATCTAAAGACACGGTGTATTTGGTATATTCATTTTTATTGCAACTGGGGAAATCGTTTTTCCGGTTGTAAAAGCCATCAATGAAGTACCAAATCATCTGGGCTACCAAATGTGCCGACTGTCCACGATCATCAATACTTGGATTTAAATCATAAAAACCAATTGAACTCAATTTGTCACTTAAGCCTGCATATCTGCTAATTTGACAAGCTTGCTCTCCGGTAAATCCATTTGGGCTTGCATTTGCATTTGCAGGAGCATCAGATTGTTGAATTGCGTCTAGACTAAAGCTTAAAAAATCTGCATTACGTATAACAGGCTCCATGCTTGGCATATCATTCTTAACGGTTCCTAGTCGGTGAATATCAAAAAACAATTCGTCTAACAAATCTAATTCCTTAGTATCTATGAAATATGATTGATACCCCATATTGCTGTAGTTAAACAGAACATTAGGCTGCTGGAGTAAAATTTTACTTAAGTAATTGGATCGATTTATTCCTTCATCGGAACTTCCTAAACCAAATCCATTGTGCAATTGAACAAAGTTGACCAGTTGCTCTAGCTTGCCATAAGCCTGATAATTTGCGAATGCGATGTCCTGACTCCCTCCTAGAATAATAGGAAAAATATCATTCTTTAAACAATATGCAAGGACCTCTTGGACTGCGAAATAGGTATCAGAAATTAATGCACCCTCTTTGATGTTTCCAAAGTCGACCAATTTAATATTGCTCTCATGTGCAAACAGTTTATAGAAGTATTTACGAATCGCATCAGGGCCTTCTGAACAACCAGCGTTTGAAGCAGAGCCTCGCTCCTCTTTAACACCAAAGATCGCCAATTGAATTTTGTCTCCATCATTTAAGCCTTGCTTTACAACATTGCCAAGTCTTCGAATATTTTCATCACCAGAAGATTGATAATCCTCTAAATTGATGGGCTCAAAGTAATGCTGAATTTCCATTTAAATTATTTAGACTTTCTTTTTGCCTTGCCTTTCTTCACAGGTGTCTCAGCTGCTAATTTTTTACAATCTTCCAGGCTCAATTCCTCTGGCTTTTGGTCCTTAGGAATTTTTATGTTCCTTTTTCCGAATTTAATATAAGGCCCATACCTTCCATTCAATACTTGTATGGTATCATCTTCTTCAAATACTTTAATGTATTTGTTTCTCTCTTGTTCTTTTTTGATTTCAATCAATTCAATCGCTCGGTCCAATTCAACAGTCATTGGGTCATCTCCTTCCGCCTTTTTAAGCGAAATGAATAACTTATTCCATCTTAGATAGGGACCAAAACGACCAATAGCAGCATCGATCACCTCTCCTTCGTACTCTCCTATTTTTCTAGGAAGTTTAAACAATTCCATGGCTTCCTCAAAAGAGATAGTTTCTATGCTTTGTTCCTTTAATAAACTTGCAAACCGAGGCTTTTCCTCATCCTCTGCTTCACCTATTTGAACCATCGGTCCAAACCTTCCGATGCGAACGATGACTGGTTTACCACTTTTGGGATCAACTCCTAATTTGCGTTCTCCTTTTGCTCGCTCTGCATTCTCAATAGTATCCTCAACACTTGAGTGAAATGGTTTATAAAAACTTCCAATCATCTCAGTCCAAGACTTATATCCACTTGCTATGTCATCAAATTGCTTTTCTACATCGGCAGTAAAGCTGTAGTCCATAATGTTTTTAAAATGCTCGGCTAGAAAGTCTGTAACCACCATCCCAATATCAGTAGGAAATAATTTATTCTTTTCTGCTCCAGTATTTTCAGTTTTTGTCTCTTCTACTATCTTTCCTTCTTTGAGGCCAATGAATTTGAATTCTCGCACCACTCCATCTCTACTTTCTTTAACTACATATCCTCTCTTTTGAACAGTCGAGATTGTAGGCGCATAGGTAGATGGTCTTCCAATTCCCAATTCTTCTAATTTCTTAACAAGGCTAGCTTCCTGGTAACGTGCTGGGTGTTTTGTAAATCGTTGAGTGGCGTTAATTTCTTTAACAAGAACATCATCATTCACTGCCATTTTTGGAAGCATCCCGTCTTGATCTTCATCTCCTTCTTCATCTGTTGATTCTAGGTATACCTTTAAAAAACCATCGAATTTAATGACCTCACCTTTGGCTACAAAATCATTGCTCAAGCCAGTTCCACCTATCTGAACGGTTGTTCTTTCCAACTCTGCCTTACTCATTTGTGAAGCAAGTGTTCTTTTCCAAATCAAGTCGTATAACCTGGCTTCTTGATTGTCCCCTTTTACTGAAGGAATAGCCATATTGGTTGGTCGAATGGCTTCGTGTGCTTCTTGGGCGCCCTTGCTCTTGGTTGAAAAATTTCTAGCTTCTGAATATTCAGCGCCAAAACTTGAAGTGATGTATTCCTTTGCAGCATCCTTTGCAAAATCTGAAAGGTTTACTGAATCAGTTCTCATGTATGTAATCTTTCCAGCCTCGTATAGCTTTTGTGCAACCATCATGGTTTGTGCCACAGAAAAACCCAATTTTCTACTAGCTTCTTGCTGAAGTGTAGAAGTGGTAAATGGTGCAGCAGGACTTTTAGTACTTGGTTTCTTTACTAAGTCTTTTACTTTTAAATTGACTCCAACGCAAGCTTCAATGAAGCTCCTTGCTTCTTCATAAGATTTAAATCGATGACTAACTTCTGCTTTAAATCCTTGTCCCGATTCTGCTGAAAACAATCCTACTATTTTGTAGAAAGTTTGCGATTCAAACTGTTTAATTTCTCTTTCACGCTCAACAATTAAACGAACGGTTACTGATTGAACCCTTCCAGCTGAAAGCGAGGGCTTCACCTTTTTCCATAAAACAGGAGAAAGTTCGTACCCAACTAATCGATCTAATACTCTTCTTGCTTGCTGCGCATCTACTAAATCCTTATTTAAATTCCTTGGATTTTCAATCGCCTTTTGAATTGCTGACTTAGTGATCTCGTGAAAAACAATTCGTTTAGTATCATTTTCTTTTAAACCCAAGGCTTCAATTAGGTGCCATGAGATGGCTTCCCCTTCTCGATCCTCATCCGTTGCTAACCAAATAACTTCAGCCGCCTTCGCTAATTTCTTTAATTCTGCAACCACCTTCTTTTTATCGTCAGAAATGACATATTGGGGCTCAAAATTATTTTCAATATCAATGGAAATGTTCTTACCAGGCAAATCTCTAATGTGACCAAAGCTTGATTTTACAGTAAAATCTTTGCCTAAAAACCCTTCAATGGTTTTTGCTTTCGCAGGTGACTCAACGATAACTAAATTCTTCGACATCCTTCTATAAATTAGTTTTCAGCATTCTAAAAAACGCATTTTGCTGGCAAATAAACCCATATTTAAGATTCCATCAAACAATCGATTTGAATTATTTATCAGCAAGAATCTCCTATATTATATTTATATAATATAAATTATCCAAACCACAAAAAATTGGTTTTATGCCATTTTGTCATTCAACTTAAAAATTGGCTAATTTTGAATCCTACAAAAATATTTTTTCAGAATTGGAACAAAAAATCATCGATGAAACCCGTCAGGGAGAAGTTTTAGAACGAAAGTCTAGAACGAGTTTAGCTGGAGATAAAAAAGTTTTTATTGAAAGTTATGGTTGTCAAATGAACTTTTCTGATAGTGAAATTGTGGCTTCAATATTAGAGGAAGAAGGGTATCAAACCACCAAACTATTGAACGATGCAGACATCATTTTTGTAAATACCTGTTCCATTCGAGAAAAGGCAGAACAAACCGTTCGAAAAAGACTGACCAATTTTAAGAAGCTAAAATTGGCAAAACCTTCATTAAAGGTTGGCGTTTTAGGCTGCATGGCAGAACGCATGAAGTCAAAACTTTTAGATGAAGAGAAATTGGTTGACTTGGTTGTTGGACCAGATGCTTATAGAGATCTACCCTCTCTCCTTGAAGAAGTTGATGGCGGGAAGAAAGCAGTAAATGTGATTCTTTCCAAGGAAGAAACTTATGGCAATATAAGTCCAGTAAGATTGGGTGGCAATGGCGTAACGGCCTTTGTTTCTATTACAAGAGGTTGTGACAACATGTGTACTTTTTGTGTTGTGCCTTTTACCAGAGGGAGGGAAAGAAGTAGAGATCCAAAGTCCATTTTAAGTGAAGTGACTCAGTTATCAAAACAAGGGTATAAAGAGATTACTCTTTTGGGTCAAAATGTTGATTCCTATTTATGGTATGGTGGTGGTTTAAAAAAGGAATTTGAAAACCTAAATGATGAAGAAAAGTTAAAGAGTGTAAATTTTGCTCAATTGATGGAAAATGTGGCAGCCATTGATCGAAACATTCGAATCCGATTTTCTACCTCACACCCAAAGGACATGTCTGATGAAGTGTTACATGTAATGGCGAGAAATGAAAACATCTGCAATTATATTCACTTGCCGTTTCAATCTGGAAATACAAGAATATTAAAAGAAATGAATAGAGGGTACAGTAGAGAATGGTATTTGAATCGGATAAATGCCATCAAGACCATTATCCCTGACTGTTCTATTTCTGCAGATATCATCGCAGGTTTTTGTACAGAAACGGAAGAAGAACATCAAGATACCCTAAGCTTAATGGAAGAAGTGAAATTTCACTTTTCCTATATGTTTAAGTATTCTGAAAGGCCCAATACTTTAGCCCAAAGAAAATTTGAAGACGATATTCCAGAAGAAACCAAGCAAAATCGTTTGGCAGAGATAATTTCTTTGCAACAAAAGCATTCATTTTTCCGATTGGAAAAGGATTTAGGTAAAGTTTATCAAGTGCTTGTTGAAGGAGTTTCAAAAAAGTCACCTGATGAATTGTATGGAAGAAACCAACACAATTCTGTAGTTGTATTCTCTAAGGGAAATCATAAAGCAGGAGATTACGTTATGGTAAGGGTTGAAACCTGTACTTCTGCAACATTAAAAGGAAAAGTAATCGAATGACAGTAGATCAATTAAAACTGCGTTTTGGAATTATAGGCAATTCTCCTTTATTGAACAGGGCGATTGACATTGCTGCTCAGGTTGCTGGAACTGACCTTTCGGTGCTAATTACCGGTGAAAGTGGTGCGGGTAAAGAAGTAATGCCTCAGATAATTCATCAATTGAGCTCTCGAAAACACAATAAATACATTGCTGTTAACTGTGGAGCAATTCCTGAAGGGACGATAGACTCTGAGCTGTTTGGTCATGAAAAAGGTTCATTTACTGGGGCTCATGATGCCAGAAAAGGTTATTTTGAAGTAGCAGACGGTGGAACTATTTTTTTAGATGAAGTCGCTGAGCTTCCACTTCAGACGCAAGCTCGTCTGCTTAGGGTTTTAGAATCGGGTGAATTCATTAAGGTAGGATCATCTAAAGTGCTTAAAACTAACGTGAGGATAGTTGCAGCAACCAACGTGAACATTCCTAAGGCCATTCAAAAAAACAAATTCAGAGAGGATTTATTTTACCGATTGAATACTGTTCCAATTGAAATCCCTTCGCTTAGAAACAGAAAAGAAGACATCCATTTAATCTTTAGAAAATTTGCTGCTGATTTCGCAGAGCGCTATAAGATGCCAAGTATTCAGTTAACTGCAGAAGGAAAAAGTTTGCTAGAGAAATACAGATGGCCTGGAAATATAAGGCAGCTAAAAAACGTTACCGAGCAAATCTCTGTCATTGAAAAAAACAAGACCATTTCTGCAGCTGTTTTGAAACAATATTTGCCTGAGAATAGTGACAATTCCTTACCTATACTTTATCAAGGAGATCAAGAGGGTTTATCTGAAAGAGAAATTTTATACAAGGTGCTTTTCGACATGAAAAATGATGTAACCGAATTGAAGCGAATCGTTTTTCAGGCTTCTCAAGGAAAAAGCAAGGAAACGAATGAGGTGAATGATCAATTCTTCGACCGACTTCAAGAAAATAAAGAGGCAGAACAGGTTTTTAAGAAACTGAGTCTTCCAGAAAGCACAATTGGGAATGAAGAATCTGTAGAGCTTTTGGAAACAGAAAATGAAGTTGTAGAAATTAATGAAGAGGATAAGGTGGAATACGAAGACATCGTTCAGGTAGAAAGTCTTTCCATTTCTGAAACAGAAAAGAAGTTAATTAGAAAAGCCTTGGAAAAACACCATGGAAAAAGAAAGTATGCTGCTGAAGATCTAGGCATCTCTGAAAGAACACTTTATCGAAAGATAAAAGAATATGAAATTGAGCAATGAAGAAACTAGTTTACCTATTCACTATTTCCTGGCTTAGCACTGTTTTATCTTGCGGCTATTCCTTTACTGGAGCATCCATTTCTCCTGAAGTAAAAACTGTGTCGATTGACTTCTTCCCCTCCTATGCTCCACTAGCGCCTCCAGTATCTGGTCAGCTATTTACTGAAGCCTTGAAGGACATTTTTATTTCTCAAACAAATTTGGCATTAGTCAAATCAGACGGCGATCTGCAATTCGAAGGATCAATAGTTGGATACAGTGCAAACCCAGTGGCCATCCAGGGGAACGAAACAGCAGCCTTAACAAGAGTGACTATGACGGTAAAGGTCAAATTTAGCAATGAAAAAGAGCCAGAACAAAATTTTGAAACCAGCTTTGCTAGATTTGAGGATTTTGAAACTTCTGAAGACCTCTCATCAGTTGAAGAACAATTGTTGACCAGTATTAATGATCAATTGGTACAGGACATTTTCAATAAATCGGTAACGAACTGGTAGATGAAAAAACAGGATTTATACGATTTAATGAATCAACCTCATTTGATTAAGAATCAGAATGAAGAGGAGATTGTTGAATTGGCTAAACTTTATCCAGCTTGCTCTAGTTTACAATTAATATTGTGCAGTTCTTTGTTTCAAAACGATTCCATTCATTTTGAACAACAGTTGAGGAAGACTGCTAGTTACGCTCCTAGTAGAAAAAAACTTCACCAATTGTTGTATCAAAGCCCTATTTCTATAAATGAGCCAGTTCAGTTGGAAAAAGAACTTAAGGAAAAGCCATCAGATTCGCCTCAACAAGTAATTTCAACTGAAATAAAGCAGAAAGAAGAAAAGGATGTTTTCGACAATGAAATTAGATTAGAAGAACAAATCATTAGTTCTGCAATTAACAGTTCAATTTTGTTGGAAGTTTCTGATGAGTTAAATCCTGAGGATTATACCAGCCTTCAAGTCAAGGAAAAAATTGAAGAGCCTAAACTTGAAACAAAAGAGCCAATAATAAGGGATCCTCAACACAAGATGTCTTTTACCTCTTGGCTGAATGAGATTAGTTCAAGCAGTGCAAACCAAGATTCTGAAAGCGGGGACAAAAAGATAATTCCAATCAAGCGGGAAAAGGCAGAATTCTATTCTCCAGTTAAAATGGCCCGACTAAGTGTAATGGATGATGGAGATTTAGTAACTGAAACATTGGCGAATATTTATGCCGATCAAGGGCATTATGAAAAAGCCATACAAGCATTTGAGCGATTACAGTTGAAATATCCAGAAAAAAAGATTTATTTTGCAGGCCGAATTCAAGAAATTACAAATCAGCTAAACGATAACTAATATGTTTATCCTAGTATCAGTACTTATTTTCATTGTAGCAGTATTGCTAATCTTAGTCATTTTAGTGCAAAACCCAAAAGGTGGTTTGGCATCAAACTTTTCTTCATCCAACCAAGTAATGGGTGTAAGAAAAACCACAGACTTTTTAGAAAAAGCAACTTGGTCTTTAGGAATCGCCTTGTTAATCTTTAGTGTAGTTTCTTCTTCATTGATTGGAGGAAAAGCTGAAATCATTAGCAATGAGTCTGAACTAACAGAACAAGCCAACCAAGTAGTTATCCCTCAGAACCAAGCACCAGTATTACAAGATGGTGTTCCTGAAGGAACTGGAGATGGAGCTTTGCCTCAAGGTGACGGAGAATAAAAGAAAAGAACTTAATAAAAATGTCAGTCTGTCATAAAGGCTGACATTTTTTTTGGATTCCTGCAAAAATTGCAGAAAATCAAGCATGATTTCAATTGGCACAATTGCTGACAAGTGGCGATCGTGAAAAAAAATAAAATTTAGATATATGTCAATAAATGTAACACCGCTAGCAGATAGAGTTTTAGTAGAACCAGCTGCAGCAGAAGAAAAAACCGCTGGAGGAATTATCATTCCTGATACGGCAAAAGAAAAGCCTCAAAAAGGGACCATTGTAGCCATAGGAACAGGTAAACCAGAAGAACCATTGACGGTAAAAGTTGGTGATAGTGTCCTTTATGGAAAATACGCAGGCACAGAATTAAACATCGAAGGAAGTGACTACCTCATCATGAGAGAGTCTGACATTTTCGCAATTGTATAATATTTAAAATAAACAATCATGGCTAAAGAAATAACATTCGATACAGCAGCAAGAAACGCACTTAAATCAGGCGTTGACCAATTAGCAAATGCGGTAAAAGTAACGCTCGGACCGAAGGGAAGAAATGTTGTAATCGACAGAAAGTTTGGTGCTCCAACAATTACAAAAGATGGTGTATCAGTGGCTAAAGAAATAGAGTTAAAAGACCCAATTGAAAATATGGGTGCTCAAATGTTGAAAGAAGTAGCATCCAAAACTGCAGATGACGCAGGTGACGGAACTACAACTGCAACCATTTTGGCTCAAGCAATTGTTACACAAGGTTTGAAGAACGTTGCTGCTGGAGCAAATCCAATGGACTTAAAAAGGGGAATTGACAAAGCAGTTGCTGATATCAAAGCAGAATTGCATAAGATATCTCAAACTGTTGGGGAAGATTCTGAAAAGATTGAGCAAGTAGCTACCATTTCTGCTAATAATGACAATTCAATTGGAAAGTTGATTGCTGAGGCAATGGGTAAAGTGAAGAAAGAAGGAGTGATCACGGTAGAAGAAGCGAAAGGAACAGAAACTACCGTTGAAGTAGTTGAAGGGATGCAATTCGACAGAGGATATTTATCACCCTACTTTGTAACTGATACAGAGAAGATGGAAGCTGAATTGGAGAATCCATACATCTTGATTTTCGACAAGAAGATTAGTTCAATGAAGGATTTACTACCAGTATTGGAAAAAACAGCTCAATCTGGCCGACCACTATTAATCATTGCAGAAGATGTTGAGGGTGAAGCTCTTGCCACTTTGGTAGTGAACAAAATCAGAGGATCGTTAAAGATTGCTGCGGTTAAAGCACCAGGTTTTGGAGACAGAAGAAAAGCCATGCTTGAAGACTTAGCTATCTTGACTGGAGGAACTGTAATCTCTGAAGAAAGAGGATACAAATTAGACAATGCTGATTTGGCCGACTTGGGTGAATGTGAAAAAATTACGATCGACAAAGACAACACAACCATAGTAAACGGAAATGGTACTAAGGACGACATCCTTGGTCGTGTGAATCAGATCAAAGCACAAATAGAGAACACTACATCCGATTACGACAAAGAAAAGCTACAAGAACGATTGGCAAAATTAGCTGGTGGTGTTGCAGTTTTATATGTTGGAGCAGCTTCTGAAGTTGAAATGAAAGAAAAGAAAGATAGAGTTGATGATGCTTTGCACGCAACTAGAGCAGCCGTAGAAGAAGGAATTATTCCTGGCGGAGGTGTTGCATTCATTCGTTCTTTAAAAGTCTTAGAAGGCAAGGAAGGGGACAACACAGATGAATCTACAGGTATTGACATTGTACGTAGAGCTTTAGAAGAACCAATTCGTCAAATTGTTGCCAACAGTGGTGGAGAAGGTTCTGTTGTTGTACAGAAGATCAAAGAAGGAAAAGGCAATTTTGGATACAATGCAAGAACAGAAGAGTTTCAAGATTTATTGAAAGCTGGAGTAATTGATCCAACAAAAGTGGCAAGAGTTGCACTTGAGAATGCAGCTTCTATTGCGGGAATGCTATTGACTACTGAATGTGTAATCTCTGATGAAGAAGACGAGAATGCAGGCGGTGGAATGCCAGCCGGAATGCCAGGTGGAATGCCAGGTGGAATGGGTGGTATGATGTAAGTCACTTCGCTTTGTAAAACAAAAAAGCCCTGGAGATTCCAGGGCTTTTTTTTTATTCTTGTTTTTTAACCCAATGAGGATTTCACCAAATCTGCTATTAACTTTCCGTCGGCTTTTCCTGCCAATTCTTTATTGGCCATTCCCATTACCTTTCCCATATCTGCCATACTAGACGCACAAGTCTGAGCAATTACATTTTCTACCACAGCTTTAATCTCCTCTTCACTCATTTGAGCTGGAAGGTACTTTTCAATGATTTCAACCTGATCCAATTCTGGCTTAGCTAAATCTTCTCTCCCTTGTTCTTTGAAGATTGAAGCTGCATCCTTTCTTTGCTTCACTAACTTTTGCAAAAGCTTTAATTCAGCGGCATCAGAACTCTCGCCTGCCCCTTTTTCTGTTGCGGCTAATAAAAGAGCCGACTTAATGGCTCTTAAGGCCTCTAGGCTCAATTTATCTTTCGCCTTCATGGCTGTTTTGATGTCTTCGTTGATTTGTTCACTTAATGGCATATTTTCTCTTTTTTTCAAATTTAAACATTGAATTTAATTGTAATACTAGACTAACAGGTAATTTTTGAGCAAAAAAAAACGCCTTGAAACAAGGCGCTTTCTTACTAACCAAGTATCCTAATCTACATTGTCATGTAGAAAAGAATTATTTTGCTTTAAGGAAGTTTTATTATCCTCATCTTCACTTAAAGTATATCTAGAAACATTAGATTCAGACGAATGAGGCGTTTCATCTAAACGGATGTTTCTTCTTTTATATGCAGGTTCTTTTTCTAAGTCATTGATTCCGCCAGGGATCTTCATTTTCAAACTAAGTGCTTTTAGTTTTAAAATTCTATCCTGACTTTTTCTTTGTTGCTCATCTTCATCAATGGCACTCTCTTTCTCTTTTCTTTCTTCTTGAAACTCTTCTTTACTGAGATCAAGTCGTTCAGGTGCTACATTGCTAATCTCATCTTCAGTATTATCCTCCATTTCATCTTCAAGATTAAAACGCTTAACTGGAGGATTATCAACGTTTTCTGAACTGAATTGCTGCTTAGGTCGAATCTCAAATTCGAAACTTTTCTGTGATTCTTCAGATTTCAATGTGGGCTCATCGCTTGCAATTGGTTCGGCCTTTTCAGGGGCAGAATCAGTGTCAATTAACTGAGTAATGTTTGTTTTTACTTCTTCTCCTAAATCTCGAACAACTTTCTTTGGTTTCGCATCTAAATTATAACCCGTTGGATCATTTGCACCAAAGCCAGTTGCAATGATAGTAACGCTAACACGATCGGCTAAAGATTCATCCTGACCAGTTCCCCAGATGATGTCGGCTGTATTTCCTGCTTCATTTTGGATGTACTCTGTAATTTCATCGATTTCATCCATTGCCACCTCGTCTTCTCCAGAGGTTATGTTTAGTAGAATGAATCTCGCTCCAGTGATGTCATTATCATTCAATAATGGAGATGCGAGTGCCTGACTAACTGCTTTAGTCGCTCTATTCTCGCCTTCAGCAGAGGCAGATCCCATGATGGCCGTTCCACCGTCTTTCATTACTGTTTTAACATCTTCAAAATCAACGTTGATGTATCCAGCAACTGTAATTATCTCTGCAATTCCTTTTGCAGCTACAGTTAAAATATCATCCGCTTTTGAGAAGGCTTCAGAAATTTTTAAGTTGCCATGCATCTCTCTCAGCTTGTCGTTGCAGATTACCAAAAGAGTATCTACATTGCTTCTTAATTCTTCAAGACCCTCATCGGCTTGCTGCTTTCTTCGTCGGCCTTCAAATGTAAATGGTATGGTTACAATTCCAACCGTTAAGATTCCCATTTCCCTTGCAGTTTGTGCAATGATTGGCGCGGCTCCTGTTCCTGTTCCACCTCCCATTCCTGCGGTAATGAAAATCATTTGTGTGTTTTTTCCCAAAAGGCCTTTCAGCTCATCCACATTTTCAATAGCTGCATTTTTTCCAACTGCTGGATTAGATCCAGCTCCTCTACCTTCAGTTAAAGTGGCACCTAACTGTACTTTATTAGGAACCGGACTTTGATCCAATGCTTGTTGGTCGGTATTGCAAATAATGAAATTTACTCCTTTAATGCCCTGACGGTACATGTGGTTAACCGCGTTGCTTCCGCCGCCGCCTACGCCAATTACCTTAATAATGGATGATTGATCTTTTGGTAAATCGAATTTCATAATTCTAATTTTTATTATTTAAACTTCATCTTCTTCGAAGAATTGTTTGCCTTTTTTAATAATGCTTTGTAATAAACCTTCTTTGGTTTTTTCGCCTTGTCTAACCTTTATTGTCTCCGTCTCTACCTCAGTAATTTTTCCCTTCTGGCGACTTAATTTTTCAAATCCCTTGAGAATCAAGCCAACTCCTGTCGCATACATTGGACTAGTAATTTCCTCAGAATTGCCATTGGCTAAGTACTCATTTGGATAACCAATTCGAGTATCCATTCCAGTTACATATTCGAAAAGTTGGCCAATGTGTTTCATCTGAGATCCACCTCCAGTAATTACCATTCCAGCAATTAGTTTGTTTTCGTATCCAGAATTTTTAATCTCGTAATAGATGTGCTCAATGATCTCTTCTAGCCTAGCTTGAATGATATGAGAAAGGTTCTTTATGCTGATCTCTTTTGGGTCTCTTCCTCTAAGTCCAGGAATGGAAACTATTTCATTTTCCTGACTTTCATTTGCCAAGGCAGAGCCAAACTTCACTTTTAACAATTCAGCTTGGTTTTTAATGATGCTGCAACCTTCTTTGATGTCCTCTGTAATAACATTTCCACCAAATGGGATAACTGCTGTATGACGAATAATCCCATCTTGGAAAATTGCTACATCAGTAGTTCCACCTCCAATGTCAACCAAAACAACTCCAGCTTCTTTTTCTTCCTCACTCAATACAGCCGCAGAAGAAGCTATTGGTTCAAGGATTACGTCTTGCACGTCCAATTCTGCTTTATGAACACATTTATGAATGTTTTTTGCCGCAGCAACTTGTCCAGTAATGATGTGAAAATTCGCCTCCAATCTAATTCCAGACATTCCAACAGGATCTTTTATCCCTTGCTCATTGTCCACAATAAACTCCTGTGGCAATACATCAATAATCTCCTCACCAGGCAATGTAACTAGCTTAAACATATCGTTGATTAACAAATCGATATCGTCTTGGGAGATTTCATCATCTAGGCTATTTCTAACTCGAATTCCTCGATGTTGCAAACTTTTGATGTGCTGACCTGCAATGCCAACATTTACAATTCGAACATCGACGCCAGATTTGCTTTCTGCTTCTTGAACAGCATCTCTAATCGATTGAACAGTTTTCTCAATATTGGCAACAACTCCTCGGGTAACACCTAATGATTCAGACCGACCCATTCCCAATATTTCCAACTTTCCATGCTCGTTTTTACGACCAACCATGGCAACAATCTTAGTTGTTCCAATGTCTAAACCTACAACGATATCAGAAGCATCCATTTTTTAACGTTTAGTGCAAACCACTTGGTCTGCGTATTTGATGTTAATTACTTCATATTCATTCCAACCAGTCTTAGATAAACCTAAGTCATAAAAGAGTTCAAGTTTTTTAAACTTTTGTGGAATGGATGAAGCATCTCCAAATACAATTCTATGATTTCCTACCCTTGGTATCAATTCAAGTTCAAATTCTTTATTAACAAACAACTGTTCAATCTGGGCCGTCCAAAATGCGTTCTTACGGATAAAATTGGCATAAGCAAATAACTCATCCAATTGGGTTCGATTGGCCATAGAATCTGGAAGGTTTAGAATACTAAAATCTTGCAAAAAGGCATTGTTCTCTTGAATCTCTCCATTGGCAATTAGCACTCTTGAAGTATAATTTTGAGAGGTAGGCATCACCTTACCTAAACTGTCTAAATAAAAGCTTGTTCCGTCTTTATTAAACACCCTAAGAATTGGAGTCCGCTGTCTGACTTCTATCCTCAATTCGCCATCAATTGTTTTGTAAACTTGGGCTTCTTCTATTGAAGAATGATTTTGAATTTTATGCTCTAACCTTTGCGCATTAATGGCTGCAATTGGCCTCCCCAAAAGCGTGTCCATTTCGTGATAGACCATGGCATGAATCTCTTCCTTTTTAACAAAGAAATTTTGGTTTGATTCATCAATATCAATTATTATTTCTTTGCAAATGAGTTGATTTTCCGCTTCGGCAACAAAGCCAAGCAATATTCCCAGTCCAATTACGATGGTGGCCCACATTACTATTTGAAGAGTAAAATCTTTCATTCGTAATGACTAATTAATGAATGAACATGTTGATCTATATCACCTGCTCCAATGGTTAGCAAGACCTCAACCTCTTTACTTTTAAGTACGTTTAGCAATTGTGAATGCTGGCAAACATGTACATCTTCTTTTTGCATTAAACTAGACAGCCATCTAGAATTAACACCTTCTATAGGTTCTTCTCGCGCTGGATACAATTCGAGTAAAATTACCTCATCAAATAAATCAAGTTCATTGGCAAATTGTTCTGCAAAATCTTTTGTTCTAGAAAACAAATGAGGTTGAAAAATTCCTGTTAACTTTCTTCCTGGGTACAATTGCCGGCATGCCTTAAGAAGCGCCTTTATTTCTTCAGGATGATGAGCATAATCATCGATATAAACAAAATCTGGTCTATTGATGTGAACGTCAAACCTTCTTTGAACCCCATTAAAATGAGCTAGACTATCACAGAGTTGCTGGGTATCCAAACCCATTGTGCTTAAAAGGGCAATGGCTGCTAAAGCATTCTCAACATTATGCCTTCCTGGTAAACCGCAAGTAATGTTTTGATATTCTTTTCCATGTAAATCCATGTCAAAGCATATTTTCCCATTTTCCACTCTAAGGTTTTTAGCAAGAGCATCAGCAGGCCCTTCAATGGCATAAGTATATACCTGAACATTAGTTAAATTCAATTCATTTTTCACATTTGCTTTCGTCCATAAAAAGCCATTAGAATCAATTTGTTTTGCGAAAGCTGCATAATTTTTTTTGATGTCAGCAGCATCTTCATAAATGTCAAGATGATCAGGGTCGATGGCAGTAATTATTGCTGATTTGGGATGCAACTTTAGAAATGACTTATCGTATTCATCAGCCTCCGTCACCATGTATTTTGCCTCGGTATCTAGAAGAAGATTGGTTCCGAAATCTCTAGATATTCCGCCTAAGAACGCGTTAATTTTCTCTCCACTTTTATGCATTAGAAATGCCAAAATTGTAGACACCGTTGTTTTACCATGAGTACCTGCAACAGCAATGGTTGGCAACTCCTGACTTAAAAGCCCAAGTACTTCCGCACGCTTTATGCAAGTAAAATCATTATCATTAAAATAACTTAAAATTGGATTTTCTGATTTGATGGCAGGTGTATACACAACTAAGGTTTCTACCGGATCTCTGTATGGAAATGGAATAGAGTCTGCTTCAGAAAAATCACTTACACCAATACCTTCTGATTGCAGCCTTTTGGTTAAAGTATTGGTTGCTCGATCATAACCTGCAACATTTTTTCCAATTTGATTAAAATACCTGGCCAAGGCACTCATTCCAATTCCGCCAATACCTACAAAATAAATGTTCTGCTTATGAATCATTTCCTGTCTGGTATTAATTTCAACACTTCCAAGGCAATTAATTCGGCTGCATCATGGTAGCCTAGAGGGCCTAAATTGTCACTCAATTTTTCTAATTTTTCAGCATCACTCATGTACTCTGAAACCAGGAGTCCTAGCTCTTCCTTTACACTATTGTCTTTGCATAAAACTGCAGCCTTATGGTTGACCAAGGCCATTGCATTTTTGGTTTGATGGTCTTCTGCAGCTGATGGAAGAGGAACCAGGATACAGGGCTTCTTAACCAAACATAGTTCAGACACAGCAATTGCACCAGCTCTAGAAATGACTAAATCTGCTGCTGAATAAGCAAAATCCATCCTTTTAATGAATTGATGCACCTTAAGAAAATCGGAATATTGATCTGCTAATTTCAAGGCTCGTTCATGGAACAATTTTCCAGTTTGCCATATGACCTGAATACCCAAACCTTTGAATTGTTCTAAATTGGCTTCAATTCCTTCATTTATTGACCACGCCCCTAAACTCCCACCAACAATTAATAAGGTCTTTTTTGAATGATCCAATTGAAAATGCTCCATGGCTCTTTCTCTTTTCCCTTCAAGTTTCACCATCTCATTGCGAACAGGGTTGCCGGTTAAAACGATCTTTTCTTTTGGAAAAAATGCTTCCATCCCATCGTAAGCAACACAAATTGTATTCACATTTTTTCCCAATATTTTATTCGTCAGGCCGGCATAAGAATTCTGTTCCTGAATTAAACAAGGGACTTTCGCTTTATGGGCCGCTCTTAGCAATGGGCCGCTTGCATAACCACCTACTCCTATTGCAACGTCGGGTTTAAAATCTTTAATTAGGCGCTTTGCCATTTTTGCACTTTTCCAAAGTTTATAGGGGAATTTTAAATTTTTTAAGGTCAGACTTCTTTGCAAGCCCATTATTGGGAGGCCTTTTATTTCATAGCCAGCCTCAGGTACTTTTGTCATTTCCATTCTACCAAGGGCACCAACAAAAAGAAAATTAGCATCTGGCCTCATGGTCTTCAATGTGTTGGCAATAGCAATAGCAGGAAAGATATGCCCCCCTGTTCCACCTCCGCTAATAATGATGTTGATTCCTGCCATATTAATTCTTGATTGATTGAATTTGATTTTCTCTGGATACACTTAGGATTATCCCTATGGCCAAGCAAGTGAACCAAATAGAGGTCCCCCCCATACTAACCATAGGCAAGGGTTGCCCTGTTACAGGAAACAAATTAACAGCCACGGCCATGTTGATCATTGCTTGAAACACCAAACTAAAACTGAGCCCAATGGCTAGCAAAGAGCCAAAAGTTCTTGGGGCATTTTTGGCTATTAATATCCCTCGATATAACAGAATGAGGTACAATAAAACAATGATAAAGCCTCCAATTAAGCCATACTCTTCAATCACGATAGCAAAGATGAAATCTGAATACGGGTGGGGCAAGAAATTTCTTTGTGTGCTTCCTCCTGGTCCCTTACCTATGAAACCACCAGTGGCAATAGCAACCTTTGATTGCTCAACTTGGTAATTGACCTCAGAGTCGCCCGAAACGTAACTCTCTATTCTACTCTTCCAGGTACCAACTCTTCCAGTATTGTTTGAATTTAATACCACCCCTAAAAAAATTGCTAAACAAAGAACACCAATACTGATGAGGGAAATGATATAAGCAACATTTATTCTGCCAATGAACATGAGCACTAAACAAGTAACGAATAACATTGCAGCAGTGGAGAAGTTTGCGGGAAGTATGAGACCGCAAACTAAAAGCACTGGAATCATAATTGGAACAAAAGCTTGGTTAAAGTCTTTGATGTTGTCCTGCCTTTTCGAGAGCATTCTAGCCAAAAACATAATGAGCGCCAGCTTCGCTAAATCAGAGGTTTGAAAGGTTTGATTGATAACAGGTATCACCAACCATCTACTTGCTTCATTGATGCTAGTTCCTGTAATTAAAGTCACTGCTAGCAGCGGAATTGCAAGTATTAGCGCAATTTGAGATATACGAGAAAAGTAGCGGTAATTGATCTTGTGAGCAAAATACATTAGAAAGAAACCAACAGCTAAAATGATGCTGTGCTTGAAAAGGAAAAATTCAGTGTTTCCTCCTTGGTATTTATAGGCTAATGTTACAATAGAGCTGTAAACAACCAGTACAGAACAGATTGCAAGCAAAAGCACTACAGACCAAATTATTCGATCTCCCTTAATGTATTTATCCACCAATTGCATTTCTGTCTATAAGGATTTAACAGCTTGTTTAAATTGATGACCTCTATCTTCAAAATTTTCGAACAAATCGAAACTAGCACAAGCTGGAGATAACAATACAACATCTTCCTTTCTACCAATTTCGTACGCTTTTCTAACTGCTTGTTCAGCAGAATTTGCTTCTTCAATTATCTGGATGTCATTTTGAAAAGCTTGAATGATTTTCTTATTGTCTTTCCCCAAGCAGATAATGGCTTTCACCTTATCCTTTACAAGTTCCAACAATTCGCTATAATCATTCCCTTTATCCACGCCACCAACTATCCAAATGCATGGTTTAGACATGCTTTCTAATGCATACCAAGTAGAGTTTACATTGGTTGCTTTAGAATCATTAATGAATTCTATTCCGTGAATTGTTGCAACAGTTTCTAAACGGTGTTCAACATTTTGAAAGTCTGATAAACTCTCACGAATTAATTCCTTTCTAAGGTCTAAAATTCTTGAGGCTATACCAGAAGCCATTGTGTTGTATAAATTATGTTTGCCTTGAAGGGCTAGGTCATGTATTGACATAATAAATGGGTTGTTTTTAATTTTAATTATTAATTGTTCATTGTTTATATAAGCTCCCAATGAGAGTTGTTTTTTTATGCTAAATGGAATAGAGTTGGCCTTTACATTTTGCCTTTGCATTGCTGCAATTATTGAAGGGTCATCTTCATTGTAAATGAAGTAATGTGCTTGGTTTCCATTCTTAATGATTTGCATCTTGGAATCTGCATATTTTTCAAAATCATTGTCGTATCGATCTAAATGATCTGGCGTAATGTTGAGCAGAATGGAAATGTTGCTTTGAAAATTTACAATGCCGTCCAATTGAAAACTGCTGAGCTCTAACACATAGAATTCATGTGATTTTTCAGCAATTTGCAAGGCGAAACTATCTCCAACATTACCTGCTAAACCCACATCTAATCCTGCATTTACTAATATGTGATGAAGCAAAAATGCTGTGGTTGTTTTACCGTTGGAGCCAGTAATACCAATGATAAAAGCATCAGTATATCTAGCGGCAAATTCTATTTCAGAAATCACTGCAATTCCGGCCTCTATTAATTCAATAATTAATGGAGCACTATCTGGAATTCCTGGACTCTTGATCACTTCTTTAGCTTGGTGAATAAGACCTCTGCTATGTCCATTCTCTTCCCACTCTATTTCATTTTGTATAAGAACGTCCTTGTATTTTTGTTTGATCTCTCCTTGATCTGAAACAAAGGGCACAAGTCCCTTTTTTGCAGCCAAAACTGCTGCTCCTACTCCACTTTCTCCTCCCCCTAGGATTGCAACATCCATTGCTATCTTAGCTTAAGCGTTACTATAGAAAGAATGGCTAACATGACTCCTACGATCCAAAATCTGGATACTATTTTTGATTCATGAAATCCTTTCTTTTGATAATGATGATGAAGGGGGGCCATCAAGAAAATCCTTTTCCCCTCTCCTAATTTTTTCTTGGTGTATTTGAAATAAGCTACCTGCATCATCACAGATAAATTCTCGACTAAAAAAACTCCGCAGAAAACAGGAATCAATAATTCCTTTCTAATTGCCAATGCAAACACTGCGATTATTCCACCTAAGGCCAGGCTGCCAGTATCTCCCATAAAAACTTGTGCTGGATAAGAGTTGTACCATAAAAACCCAACACATGCTCCAACAAAAGCACCGATATAAACCACCAGTTCACCTGAGTTTGGGATGTACATGATGTTGAGGTAATCCGAGAAAATGGTATTACCAGAAACGTAAGCAAAGACAGCAAGGGTTACTCCAATGATTGCACTGGTGCCAGTGGCCAAACCATCCAAGCCATCTGTCATGTTGGCGCCATTAGAAACTGCCGTTATGATGAAAATAACAATTGGAATAAATACCAACCAAGCCCAATCAAGTGCATTATCACAGCACCAAGAGATTAATTTCCCATAGTCGAATTCATTATTTTTTACAAAGGGAATGGTGGTATCCATGGATTTACTTTCAACCCATTCATAGGCTTGTTCATCAGAATTTTCCACGAAGCTTTGCTCTACCCCAGACTCAACCAATTGCTTTTCCATTACCACTACATCTTGATGAAAATAGAGTATGGACCCCACTATAAATCCTACAAAAATTTGACCTGCAATTTTGAATTTTCCTGCTAGCCCTTTTTTATTCTTTTTAAATACTTTGATGTAATCATCTATGAACCCAATTGCACCTAATAGAACAGTTGAAATCAGCATTAGAATGATGTAGATATTATCCAGTTTGGCAAATAGTAAGGTTGGAATTAAGATGGAAGCAAGGATGATTAATCCACCCATGGTTGGTGTTCCTTGCTTGGCCTCTTCTCCAGCCAAGCCCAAATCGCGAACAGTTTCTCCAACTTGTTTTTTATGCAACAATTGAATGATTCTCTTTCCAAACACCATTGATATTAATAGCGAAACGAAGACAGAAGCAGCAGTTCGAAACGTAATGTATTGAAAAACCCCAGCTCCTGGGAAGTCCAATTGATTTAGGTATTCAAATAAATAATACAACATAATTACTGTGGTGTTGAATGAATTTCTGTTATTGCCAACCTCAACTCCTCTGCATCATCGAAGTGGGTTCGTTTTCCATTTATTTCTTGATAATCTTCATGACCTTTTCCCGCAACCAAAAGAATATCTCCTTGCATTGCTAAACTGCTTGCAGTTCTTATGGCCTCTTTTCTATCGCTAATGCTTAAAACTTTTGCTTTCATCTCAGGTGATACACCTGTCTTCATTTCCTCTATTATGGCTTGAGGATCTTCTGTCCTTGGATTATCAGAGGTTAGGATGATTCGATTGCTATACTGACAAGCTATCTCGGCCATCATTGGTCGCTTGGCACGGTCTCTATCTCCTCCACAGCCCACAACAGTGATTACTTGTTCATTGTTGGTTCTGATTTGTTTTATCGTATTCAGCACGTTTTTTAAAGCATCCGGGCTATGTGCATAATCCACAATTCCCGTAATGCCCGAAAGTTGAATGGTTTGAAACCTTCCAGGCACTTTAGAAACAAGACTTAATGATTTTAAAACTTCAATATCTTCCAAGCCTAAAAGCATTGCCACACCATAAACAGTTGAAAGATTATAGGCATTGAACCAACCCACTAATGGACTCCAAATCTCATGTTCGTTCATTTTTAAACTCAGTCCCATAAGGTTGCTTTCAAGGACTCTAGTCTTAAAATCAGCTTGGGTTTTTAAGGCGTAATAATGCTTGCTGGCTTTGCAAGATTGCAACATCACCTCACCATTTTTATCATCGGCATTGCTTAAAGCAAATGCAGTTACTGGCAAGACCTCAAAGAAGGCCTGCTTTGCTTTGATATAGGAAGCAAAGGTTTTATGGTAATCAAGGTGTTCATGAGTGATGTTTGTAAATGCTCCACCAGCAAAACTTAATCCCGCAATTCGATGTTGAACAACTGCATGAGAGCTAACTTCCATGAAGCAATACTTACAGCCTTCGTCTACCATTTGCCTCAACAGGGCATTTAATTGAATTGGATCTGGTGTGGTATGGGTTGAAGGAACCTCTTTCTTGCCAAGCTTATTTACAACCGTAGAAATTAAACCAGCAGATATTTCAAGATTTAAAAACAGTTGATGTAAAAGCGTTACACAAGTGGTTTTCCCATTTGTTCCAGTGATTCCTACCAAGTCCAACTCTTTCGAGGGATTTTCAAAATAATTTCCCGCTATCACTCCTAATGCATAAGCTGAATCACTCACCTTAACATAACTAATCCCTAATTCTTTTGTCAGCGGTATGTCTTCACAAACGATTACCTTAACTCCTGCAGATATTACCTTGGGAATAAATTGATGTCCGTCAGATGTTGTCCCCTTTACCGCTACAAAGAGCCCTCCCTTTTCTGCTTTTCTAGAATCAAAACAGATACTAGTCACCTCTTTTGCAGATCCATGTTGCTCAAGAATTTCAAGTCCCTTAAATAGCTTTTCAATTGATCTCATCATGATAGTTCAATTTTAATTGCCATTCCTTCTGAAACCTTTAATCCAGCCTTAAGCGATTGAGTTTTCACCATACCACTGCCTTCCACTTCCACTCTAAGACCCTTGTTCTCTAACAAAAAGACTGCATCTCTTAATCCCATTCCTGTAACATTGGGGACAAGGTTTTCGCTCACTTTCCTTGCCTGTAATTTCACTGCTTTTTCCTGGGTATTACTAACTACCCATTGCGCACCACCATGATCTGATTGAACAGGAATCCCCAACTGTTCAAAAACCATCTCAATGGATTCTTTTTCTCCATGTTTGGAATAGGGGATAGCAGAATTTGCAGTGATTTTTTGTGCAGTGAGTGGTTCATGCATCTCAACGCTATTGGCATAAACTTTATCAGCCACCTCTTTAAAAATTGGGCCAGCGACCAAGTTTCCATAGTAAACGTTTTGGCTTGGAGCATTTACCACCACAATGCAAGAATATGCTGGCTGATCAGCTGGAAAATAGCCCACAAAAGATGCTTGATGACTTACTTTAGATTGGTAACTATAGCCATAATTCTTATTGGCAATTTGCGCAGTTCCTGTTTTTCCAGCAATCTTATAATTTGCGTTTCTAAGGTTTTTGGCCGTTCCATCTGAAACTACTCCCTCCAATGCTCTTTTTACTTCTTCGATGGTTTTCTTACTGCATATTTTCCCATTTAGGACCTCAGTCTCAATTTCATGAATTACCTTTCTTCCTCTAGTAACTTTATCTACAAATTTTGGCTTTACCATTACACCATCATTGGCAATTGCATTGTAATAGTTTAAAATTTGAAGTGGCGTTAATTGAAGTTCATAACCATGAGCCATCCATGCCAAAGAAATTCCAGACCAAGTATCATCGTTGGTGTTTTTTATATAAGGAGCTCCTTCACCAGCGATTTTTATCCCAAGCGGTTCCTTCAGTTTCATTTCCTCCAGTCGGTCAATGAATTTTTGAGCCTGATTCCCGTAAGACTTATTTATTAATTCCGCCATTCCAATGTTTGAGGAAACTTCAAATATTTTTTGAACCGTAATCTTGCCCCATCCACCGTCATCATGATTGGAGTCGAACATGGTTCTATCATAATACTGTTTAGAACCATCTCCGCAATCTATAAGGTCATCCATATCAACGTACCCGTCCTCCAGTGCAGCAACCAAAGCTGGCAGCTTAAATGTTGATCCTGGCTCTGTGCTTTCTCCAATAGCATAATTGTAGCCTTCATAATAAACGCCATTTTCGTTGCGCTTCAAATTGGCAATTGCCTTAACAGCTCCAGTCTTAACTTCCATCAAAACAACACAACCGTGATCTGCTTGGTGCAGCTCCAATTGCTTCAATAGGGCACTTTCTGCTACATCTTGCAGATTGACATCAATTGTAGAATGAATGTCCATTCCATCCTCTGGCTCTATTTCATTTTCATCCCCAACTGGCATCCAAACTCCTCCTGCAATTTTCTGCATCAGCCGCTTGCCATCTACCCCTGCCAAAGCCTCTCTATATGCTCCCTCTAAGCCTACAGGCCGAACTCCTTCTCTATCATAACCAATGGTTCTAGCGGCTAATATTTTAAATGGTCGCTCCCGCTTATTTTGCTGAATAAAAATGAAGCCGCCTTTGTATTTTCCACGCCTGAATAGCGGAAACTTTTTCATCTCTTTCAATTGCGTGTATTTTACATTTCGCCTGATTAAATGATAACGAGCACCCTTTTCCCTTGCCTTAATAAGCTCCTGTCGGTAGCTGGCATATGACTTGTCTTTAAAAAGCGCACTTAGGTGAAAAGCCAAGGAGTCTACTTTTTCATTGAACAAAACTTCATCTATAGCATCGGCATTGGGATCAAATCTTACTTCGTAAATAGGAATTGAGGTTGCCAACAGACTCCCGTCTGCAGCATAAATATTTCCACGAACTGCCTCAATCTCCTTCTCAACAAGAGTGTTGACCTCCATCTTCTGTTTCAACTCACTGCCTTCTACCAACTGAATATAGGCCGCCTTTCCAAGAATGCACATGCCAAAAACACAGACCAACAAGTAAACAGTATAGATTCGCCAAGCGATGTCTTTCTTCACATCAGTCATCTCTTAACTCTTTTGCTTGCTCACTAGTAATAACAATCTTCATGGGAGGATTGGTCAGTTCTTTCAAATCCAATTCTTCAGTAGCCTTCGCAACTTGAGATTGTTTGGAGATGTACATTAGGTCGGACTTGGTGGTGATGTACTCAGATCGCATTTCTTTTAAATCGTTCTTGGTCTTGAATAGCTGTCTGATTAACTTTTCAGCTTGATAACCATTAGCGATGTAACAGATTCCAAGAAATGTCATGAAAAAGAGAAATGGCAAAACTTCAACCACCTTATCCTTCGACAAAAAGCTACCCGTTAAAAGAGCCTTGAATCCCTTTGCTTTTTTCACTGGAGCAATTTCAGCCTGCTCTTCTTGTTTAATCTTATTCTGCATTTGCTAGTTTTTTAGCAACCCGCAGCTTAGCACTTCGAGAGCGATTATTAGATTTCACTTCATCAAATTGAGCAACAATTGGCTTTCGATTAATCGGCTCCAATGGTCGAAGAACATTACCATAAAAGTCTTTTACAACTTTACCTTCGAAATTCCCTGACCGAAAGAAATTCTTCACCAATCGATCTTCCAAAGAATGATAAGTGATTACCGCAATTCTCCCTCCCTCATTCAAAACTTCAACAGCCTGCTCAAGCAATTGCTCGATTACCTTTAATTCTTGATTCACTTCAATTCGAATGGCCTGGAAAACTTGAGCTAAAAATTTATGCTCATGCGCTTGAGGTATTCTTGCACTAAAAATGGATCGGAATGTTTGAATGTCTTTAATCGGTGATTCCTTGCGTGCCTCAACTATCCAATTGGCCACTTGATTGGAATTATTTATTTCCCCATATCGTTTTAACAAATTAGCGAGATCATCTAAGGAATAACTATTTACCACTTTTTCAGCAGTCAAGTTTCCAGCCTGACTCATCCTCATGTCCAGGGGGCCATCAAATCGAAACGAAAAGCCCCTTTTTGGGACATCAAACTGGTGAAAAGAAACCCCAAGATCAGCAAGCAAACCATCAACTGGGATAGCATTGTGCATTCTCAAGTAATTCTTGAGGTAAGAGAAATTCTGTTGAATTAAACTAAATCTTTTGTCGTCAATTGCATTTGCCGCCGCGTCTGGATCTTGATCAAAAGCAAACAACTTTCCCTCTTGATTCAACTCTTCTAAAATTGCCTTTGAGTGACCACCACCGCCAAAAGTTACATCGACATAAATACCATTCGCTTGGATTTCCAAACCAGTTAAAGACTCCTTTAACAGTGCTGGCTTATGATACATCGGCCTGGTCGCTTTGATTGTTTTGACCTCCCATTACTTCTTCAGCAAGATTTGAAAAATCATCTGGCTCATCAGTCAGCAAGCCATCGTATTGATTTTTATCCCACACCTCAATTCGATCAGAATAAGCAAACAAAACCAAATCCTTTGACAAACTTGCATAAGTCTGCAAACGCTTTGGCAACAACAACCTTCCCGTTCCATCCAAAGCAAGCTCAGTTGCCCCTCTATAGAAATAACGTATGAAGTCCCTGTTCTTTTTTACGTAACGATTTAATCGATTTACCTCTCCACTAATCCTGTCCCATTCATTTTTTGGATACAGAACCAAGCAGGTTTCAAAACCCCGATTCACAACAAAACTTTCTTTGGCAGCCGGATCCAATTGCTTGCGCAGACCTGCAGGAACCATAAGGCGGCCCTTCACATCCAATTTGCAATCAAATTCTCCTACAAAATTTGTCATAAGTCTTATCTAGCGTGGGTTTGCTGAATTAGTAGGTAAAAATATCAAAATATTTACCACAATTTACCACATTTTACCACAATGTTGATAACTTTCAAGCAAATAGGCACTTATCCTGTTAATAAGTGCGGAATTAGATGGCTTTCCTGCGGTTTAGAAATGTGGGGAATTTTGAAGTGGGAGGAACGAAGAAACTAACAGCAAACTGTTAAAAGCACCATAAAAAAATACCTTTGTTTCGCACTAATTATTCCTACATTTGATTAATTCTACGATAAGACATGAGCCACGAACACTACATAAAAAAGGAAGGGAAATTTGAATATTTAGAAAAGGGAGAAGGACATGTTTTACTTGTTCTTCATGGTCTTTTTGGAGCATTAAGCAATTTCGCAGATGTCATCGACCAATTTTCTACTAAATACAGGGTAATTGTCCCCATCATGCCTCTATACACCCTACCATTGCTAAAAACAAGCGTTGGCAGCATGGCTAAATACATTCAAGATTTCGCCGCTCACAAAGACTTAGATCAAGTAACCTTATTGGGAAATTCTCTTGGTGGCCATGTGGCTTTAGTTTGCGCATTGGAAATTCCAGAGCGGATTCACTCCATGGTTTTAACGGGGAGTTCAGGATTGTATGAAAATGCGTTTGGAGGTTCTTTTCCAAGAAGAGAGGACAAAGAATATTTAAGACAAAAAATTGCTGTAACTTTTTACGACCCAGAAGTTGCATCGGATGAATTGGTAGATGAAGTATTTAAGATTGTAAATGATCGAAATAAATTGATTCGAATTTTGGCGATGGCAAAATCAGCTATTCGCCACAACATGGCAAAAGATTTAGAAAAGTTCAGCATGCCTTCTTGTTTGATCTGGGGAAAAAACGACAACATTACACCTCCTGAGGTTGCAGAAGAATTTCACAGCAAACTACCCGATTCTGAATTACACTGGATCGACAAATGTGGTCATGCGGCCATGATGGAGCACCCTGAAACCTTTAATGCTATTCTAAATGAGTGGCTGGAAAGAAAAATTACTTAATCGTGATCATCAAATCTGCTGAATTTGTCATCAGCAACACCAAGCTAAGTTTATGTCCGAAACCGGACCGGCCTGAATACGCTTTCATCGGAAGGTCAAATGTGGGTAAATCTTCATTGATTAACATGTTGACGGATCATAAGAAGTTAGCAAAAACCTCTTCTACACCTGGAAAAACTCAGCTGATCAATCATTTTTTCCATCAATGACAATTGGTACTTGGTTGATTTACCAGGCTACGGTTATGCTAAGGTTGGTAAAAAGGAAAGAGGGAAATGGAATGAATTCATCAGGGCATATCTCAATAACAGACCTAATCTACTTTACACTTTTGTATTACTAGATAGCCGGATCCCTCCTCAAAAAATCGACTTGGAATTTATGGAGATGCTTGGCATAAAAGGAATTCCTTTTATTATTATTTTCACGAAAGTTGATAAGCTTTCTAGTTCTGTGCTTAGAAAAAACATGGCTGCCTATCAAAAAGAATTATTAAAAACTTGGGAGGCACTTCCTCCAATCATCATGTCGTCTTCCGTTAATAAATTGGGCAGAGATGAAGTCTTGAAAATAATTGCCACAACCAACGAAGAATTTAAGTTCCAGTAAATTCCATCCGTTTCTTATTTGATACTTTTGCCATCAAATTAAAGGCATGGATTACAATTTCATAGAGATAGAAAAAAACTGGCAAGAGTACTGGAGAGAAAACAAAGTTTTTTCAGTTCGAGAAGATCCTACCAAGGAAAAATTCTATGTTCTCGATATGTTCCCTTATCCTTCTGGAGCTGGTCTGCATGTTGGCCACCCTTTGGGATACATTGCATCTGACATTTACTCAAGATATAAAAGACATCTAGGGTTTAACGTCCTTCATCCTATGGGGTACGATTCGTTTGGTCTTCCGGCCGAACAATATGCCATCCAAACAGGACAACATCCAAAAATTACAACTGAAGAAAACATTGCTACTTACAGAAGACAGCTGGACCAAATTGGTTTTTCATTTGATTGGGATAGAGAAGTAAGAACAAGTTCGCCAGATTATTATAAATGGACACAATGGATATTTATTCAACTTTTTAATTCTTGGTACAACCTTAAAACCGAAAAGGCAGAAGACATTCAAGACTTGATTCTGCTTTTTGAAAAAAATGGTAATGAAGGTGTTCAAGCCCATCATGATTCATCCATTGAGTTTAATGCCGAAAGTTGGAATTCCTTTTCCGAAAAAGAACAAGCGGACATCATAATGGATTATAGGCTTAGTTTTCTTGCCGATTCAGAAGTGAATTGGTGCCCTGCCTTAGGAACAGTTTTGGCAAATGATGAAATTAAAGATGGAGTTTCTGAACGTGGTGGGCATCCAGTTGAAAGAAAAAAGATGCAACAATGGAGCATGAGAATTTCTGCCTATTCTCAACGATTGCTCGATGGTTTGGAAAAAATCGATTGGTCGGAAGCACTTACCGAAATACAAAAAAACTGGATTGGAAAATCACAAGGAGCAAGCATCCAATTTTCCATAGAATCTTCAATAGAAAAAATTGAAGTATTTACCACCAGACCTGACACTATTTTTGGAGTTTCTTTCATGGTTTTGGCCCCAGAGCACGAATTGGTGGAAGCACTTTGCACCGCGGAGCAAAGTGAAGCCATAAAAGCTTATCAAAAGTATGCAGCTAGTCGCTCGGAGAGGGAGCGCATGACAGAGGTAAAAAAAGTTAGCGGAGCATTTACCGGATCATTTGCTATTCATCCACTTACACAAGAAAAGATTCCTATTTGGATAGGCGATTATGTCCTTGCGGGTTATGGAACTGGAGCAGTTATGGCGGTTCCTTCAGGTGATCAAAGAGATTGGGATTTTGCCCAGCATTTTGATTTGAAAATCCCTCCAGTAATTGAAGGACAAGATGTTTCAAAATCGGCTGATGACAGAAAAGATGGAATACTTTGCAATTCAGATTTCTTGAATGGCCTTTCAGTTAAATCAGCCATCAAAAAAGCAATAGAAGCATTAGAGGAGAAAAAGATAGGAGAAGGAAAAATCAATTACCGTTTAAGAGATGCTGTTTTTAGCAGACAACGGTATTGGGGAGAACCAATTCCAATTTATTATGAAAATGGGATTGCAAAAACGGTAGAATTGAAAGACTTGCCTTTATGTCTTCCAGAAATTGACAAATACCTGCCAACTGCGGATGGAGACCCTCCATTAGCTCGAGCAACTAATTTCAACTATAAGGATTGCCCCATTGAAACCAGCACGATGCCTGGCTGGGCAGGATCTTCTTGGTATTTATTTAGATACATGGATGCTAACAATTCTGATAGTTTTGCAGCCAAAGAAAAAATGGATTATTGGAAGCAAGTTGATCTTTATTTTGGTGGTGCAGAGCATGCTACTGGGCATTTACTTTACTCTAGATTCTGGTGTAAATTTCTCTTTGATAAAGGACTTATTCCCGTAGATGAGCCCTTTAAAAAACTTATCAATCAAGGGATGATCCTTGGCGACAGTCGTTTTGTGTATAGGGACAAAAAGAGCAATGAGTTTGTTTCTTATAATTTGATAGAAGGAAGAGATGTTTCAAAAATACATGTGGATGTTTCTTTTGTTGACGGTACAATCTTGAATGTAGAATTATTTAAGCTGAGCCGCGAAGAATATAATGAGGCAAAATTTGTTCTTGAGAATGGCAAATACATTTGTGGAGCAGAAGTTGAAAAGATGTCTAAATCCAAGTTCAATGTAGTAAATCCCGATCACATTGTTGAGCGTTATGGCGCAGACACCTTGCGACTTTACGAAATGTTCTTGGGACCTTTAGAGCAAGCCAAACCATGGGACATGGAAGGCATAGAAGGCGTTCATCGTTTTCTAAGAAAGTATTGGCGATTGTTTCACAATGCCGACAATGAATTTCAAGTCAGTGATGAAAAAGCAAATAAGGCTGAATTAAAATCTTTACACAAAACCATCAAAAAAATTAGAGAAGACATTGAACGCTTTTCATTTAATACTGGTGTTAGTGCATTTATGATTTGTGTTAATGAACTAGCCGATCAAAAATGCAATAAAAAAGAAATATTAGAACAATTAAACATCTTAATTTCTCCTTATGCGCCTCACATTGCCGAAGAAATTTGGAAAAAACTTGGAAATACTGGAAGCATAAGTCAGGTTACATTTCCTGGTTTTGAGGAGAAGCATTTGATTGAAGATAATCACAAATACCCTGTTTCATTTAATGGCAAGATGCGGTTCATGCTAGAACTTCCGCTTAGCTTAGGAAAGGAAGAAATAGAAAAACTAGTGCTAGAACATCCAGATGCACAGAAATGGTTAGATGGAAAACAACCAAAAAAGATGATAGTAATTCCAAGTAAGATTGTGAATGTGGTAATTTAAATGCAATTGGGTTAATTACCCTATGGTAGTATTAATATGGTTTCTAGATTTTTGTCCGAAATAAATCTATACCATGAAAAAAACAATACTACTTAGCATTTTTGCTTTTATACTTTTATTCAATTCAATTGCTCAACCCTTTTTCTTGGGCATGAATGATGGAGGAGGAAATTCCTTAAATGGAACCCTATTCTCTTTTGATGCTGCAACTAACAATTTCAATACAGTACACGATTTTTTTGAGTACGAAGGAAGTGGGTTTACAGATGTTCAACTTTTAGAATACAATGGCCGTTTATACGGCACCACCGGAGGGAATGATGTGCTATATTCTTTTAGTATTAACAATGAAGATTACCAAGTTCATGCAAGGTTTAACGACATTAATGTTGGTAATCGGCCAAGTGGAGGTTTGCTCTTAAATGGAGGAAAAATTTACGGAGTTACAAGTACAGGAGGAGCAAATTATGATGGTAATATTTTCGAATTTGATCCGAGTAATAATCAAATTTCTACCATCCATGTTTTTGATAACACTACAAACTCTTCTGGGGAAAGGCCAATAGGCGGCTTAATAAAAGCAAGCAATGGAAAGCTATACGGAATGACAATTGGGGGTGGCGTAAATAATGATGGAGTCATTTATAGTTACGACTTAGGGACAAGCACTTACACCAAACTATTTGATTTTACTAAAAATACTACAGGTGAAAATCCAGAAGGAAGACTTATTCAAGCGAGCAACGGTTTACTATATGGATTTACCAATTCTGGTGGGGCCAATAACCTTGGAACCATCTTTAGCTTTAATGTATCGACCAATACACATGCCCTCATTCATAGCTTCTCAAATTCAACAGGAAGTGGATACCCAGAGTTCAGCTTATTTGAGGCATCAAACAGCAAATTATATGGGATTTCATATGGGTCTGTTTTTGAGCTAGACCCATCTAACAATACATTCACAAATAAAGTAAATGGCGGATTGGCAACGGCTCTGAAAGGAAATTTTATAGAACCAATCAGTGGAAAACTATATGCCCAAAGTTATGCTTCAGAAATTTATGAATATAATTTAGCAACAAGCAGTTTAAGTTTAGTTCATAGCCCGACTGGTCATAGCATCACCAATAATTATGGTTCTTGGACTAATACCCATGGCCTTCAACATCACAGTTCATTAACCCTTGCTAGCAACGGAAAACTCTATGGTTGCACTTACCGCGGAGGCTTAGCTGGTGAAGGAGTAATTTTCGAATACGATATGGCCTTAGATAGCATGGAGGTAAAAGTAAATTTTGGTTTAAAAACCATGAGTAAGGCTCAAGGAGTTCTTTTGCCAGCAAGTAATGGTAAGTTTTACGGTTGCAGCAGAGAAGGTGGAGATCACAATTCTGGAACCTTTTTCGAATATGATGAAGCTACTGCCACCTCCACTATTCTCTATCATTTTGATGGCACATTGGGAATCAATCCTAGAAATCTAATCGAAGTAAATAATGTTATATATGGTCTTGGCTATGGTTACATCAATGGAAGCTCTATGACACATGGAGTGGTGATGAAATATGATATGAATCAAGACAGCACAACATTCAACACCAACACAACAGGTGGTTTCGGAGCCTCTAACCCAAGAGCCAATGGTTTTACAATGGCAAATAATGGACACCTATATGCCTTTTTAGGGCAATTCATTGTTCACTTCGACATTGGTTTAGACTCCTTAATCATTGACAAAAGCATTTTCAATGGAACCGGCACACCAAGAGATCCTGAAGGGATGTTTCTTCAAGCATCAGATGGTTTATTATATGGGACAAGCCGATCTGGAGGCGTTTATAATGATGGCACTTTGTTCAGTTATAATACCCAAACAGATAGCCTAATCTTGGTGCAAAACTTATACACTGGCATTGGCGAGCACCCAACAGGGGCACCAGTTGAAGCAGCAAACGGGATGATTTATTTTACCGCCTATTCAGGAGGAAACTATTCAGATGGAACCATGTTAGAACATAACCCATCGACAGGAACAACAGTGAGAAAGCAAAATTTTAGATCAAGCAATACTGGGCTGTGGCCATCTGGACACATAACTTTGGCTTCAGATGGAAACATCTATGGATTGTTAACAGGAGGAGGGTCTGGCGGACATGATGGCGTTGTATACAAATACCAACCAGGAACAACCATTATTACCAAGTTACATGGTTATGAAGGAGTTGATGGAAATCCATTTGTTAATAATGGGATGGTGGAGTACACACCAAGCAGCACGGCCTTAGAAAGCTTCAACAATCCTACTAATCTGGCTTCAATTTATCCAAATCCAACTACAGGAACAGTAAACATATCGAGCAGAGAATTAATTGAACAATTAGTGGTATACAATCATTTAGGGCAAATTGTAAAACAAGAAAGAATTGGAAAGATTAGAACGACACTTGACCTCAATGGCTTGAAAAAAGGTCTTTACTTTATTCGAATAAATGATACTGAGTTAAGCAAAGTGATTTTGCAATAGGCAAAAAGGTGCTTATTGTGTCCGTTTTAAAAACTCATCCATTTTAGCCTATCTTAAACCCAAGTCCGAAGGAAAAGCCAGGGCCGCCAACCTCATCCGGCTCACCCTTATTGTTTTTGAATTTCTTTTTACTTGTTTGCTCTTCGGCAATTTCCACGAAGATGGATTTCTGTTTATTCAAATGTTGTCTTAATCCTATGGTAAAATAAGTTCCATTTGCTGCAAGGTATGCACTTGAGCCATTTGGTTGATAGGTGTAATTCCATAGGAAGAACCGTAACCAAACCCATAATCGACATAAGATTTAGGGTAACTCTTCTGAGCGAATAGCTTGCAGCTTAAAAGGCCAAAAAGAAGAAGGAAGAGTACAATGAATTTTTTCATTTGAGCAAAAAAAAAGGCCCCAATTTGGGGCCTTTAATATTTTTTTCACTAAAAATTAGTTTACCGCAGCTTGAAATTCAGCATTGTCTCTGTATTCAGTAAACTCAGCATCTTTCTTCGCTTTTGCTTTTAAAGAAGGATCAGCAGCAGTTGCAGCTTTTAAGTTAGATACACACATCGACTGGTTGTTCATTCTTGCTCCGATAACTGCTTTAAGGTAAGAACCCGCAGCGGTTGAAGCAGCAGGAGAAGCATCAATGATTTGCAATGCAGCATCATTGTCACCACTTAAAGTAGTTGCTAAAGCAGCATTGAAACTTTTTACACTTCCATAATTACTCACAGCCTCAGTATAGTCACCCATTTTCAGGTATAAATATCCTTTGTTGTTTCCAACCTCTGGACCTGCTCCGGTTGCAGCATTGTACAATTCCATTGCTTTTTCGTTATTGCCACTAGCCCTTTCGTAAACACCTAGGTTGTTATTTACAACTGGATTATTTGGAGATAAGGTATTTGCTTTATCGAATTCTGCTTTAGCATCATCCATTTTGTTTTGCATCATTAATACATAACCAACGTTATTTGGTCCTCTCCAATCTTCAGCATGCAATTTAGAATAAGAACGGTAAATGTTCGCTTTCTCATCCATGTCTTCAGTTAAAGTAGCAGCATACAACAATTCCTCTGCAGATAAAGTATCAGGAGCAGATTTAGAGAATGCTTTAATCTCATCATCAGAATAGGCAGTTAATTCACCTTTAATCGTTACTTCAGATCTTCTTAAACTTGGAAGGATCTCTTCTTGAAGCACTTCGAAAGTTGCAGCCATGTTTCTGATTTCTTCTTCACGCTTCGACTTGTCTTCATACATTTCAAGAACTCTAAGAATTAAATCTTTGTCTTTAATGTCAGTTGCTTGCATAGCCGCTTTAAAACCATCCCAATCTTCACCTTTCCCCATAGTGTTCATGAAACCACTTTCGCTAGTTCCTTTCACTCTATTTCTATTTAAGATGTTTTTGGCAGAATTGGCTCCACTTTTTGCTCTATTGTCTGCTAAGTTTGAATTTAAAGACAACTCACCTTCAGGAGAAGCATAAGCAACCACATCAATTCCTTTAAAGCTAAACATAGGGTTTCCAGCCATTTCTTTTGCCCAAGCACCTAATGCTTTCATGTCATCATCACTTAATTCACTTCCGCGAACATTAGCACTATTCACTAGGTAGTTAAGTGTTGCTTTAGAATCCATAGGAACAACTCGATTAAAGTTGTCCGCTCCAAGAATAACCATGTCATCATCCATTGCCCACATTGGGGTAATGATTGTTCCAGTTCCAACTTCTCTTGGATCAAAACTTTTCTCTTTGGTTTTATATTTTCCAACTGCTGAAGCCATCAACTTTCCATTTTCCAAACCATCTTGGTAAGGAATTTTATCGTTGTAAGAAAAACTTCCACCTTTTTCAAAAGCAATTTTTTGACCTTCAACTTCAGAATCTTCGCCTACTAGAACAATTTTCTCAAATGTAATTTCACCACCTTCATGAACAAAAGTTGGAGTAACCTCAACAGAAACTTTTTTATTGAAGAATCTAGGTGGAATAGCGCCTGAGATGTTAAGCTCAACACTGTCACCATGCATTTCTAATGGACTAGGGGTAACAGAATATGTAACTTCTGAAGCTTTCTTAGTCATGTTGCTTAATGGATTACACGCAACAGCCGCAGCTGAAGCTAATGCAAGCATAGCATATAGATTTAAATTTTGTCTTTTCATTTTTAATTTTCTTACAAAACGGTTTAAGGTGCAATATTAGGTAATAATGTTAAGTCACGCAAAAAAACAGGCCATTGAAACAAGCTAATTTACTAAGCGCTAGTCATTTTTTGTATGCCTGAGTCATCCTCACAATTGTCAATTAAATCATCGATGTTTAGCATTAATCTTTCCGATTCAATTTGATTCAATATTTCAGCTAAAGGAATTAAGACGAAAAGACGAGATTTTAGAAGAGGGTGAGGCAAGGTCAAATCTGGGTGATTCAACTGGATTTTGTCAAAAAATAAAAGGTCGATGTCGATGCAACGGTTTTCATATTGAATTCCAAGCTTCTCGACTCTTCCATTTCTTTTTCAATTTTTTGACATTCTACCAACAATTCCAATGGACTTAAAAGGGTTTCAAAGCAAGCAACAAGATTCAAAAATTGATAAAGGCCATCGTTCCCCCATGGTTTTGTCTCATAAACAGAGGACATTCTAATGTTTTCTCCTATCCTTTTTTCTAAAGATTTTATCGATCTATTAATGAATCCCAATCTATCTCCCAAATTGGACCCAAGTGATAGATATACAATGTGTCTCCGCTTATCCATAGTGTTTACCATTGCTGTAAATCTAAGAAATTGCAAAAAAGACCTCCCTACATTTGAAAAAAATAAAGCATTATGAAACAATTTTTCAAAATTACATTTGCTAGCATGCTAGGGCTTTTTCTTAGCCTTGGGGTATTGGTTTTTCTATTAATAGCACTTGCCAGTTCTGGCGACTCTGATAAGGAGGTGAAAATTACTGAAGG
>CBDCLY010000021.1:0-42537 GCA_965218715.1 Vicingaceae bacterium | reverse complement strand
CTGCTCTTTATTTTGATAAATTCTAAAATCGGAGGACTTCTTATTATACTGTCTGGGTTTTTTAGTTTTCCAAAAACTGGAAAATTGCTATCAACCATTAACTCTACTTATAAAAAACCTTTTGTAAGAGTCATAATGATGGTTCTACTTGCTTTCTCAGGTTTTGCTCTATCATTTGTGGGAGATTCCAAAATCAATGAAAAATATTTTAGCGTTTCAGGATATATGGAGGATGCAGAGGAAAAAGTAATCAACTATATTAAAAGAGATACTTCTGACATTGCACTAAAAGAGGCTCGATATTTAGCCCAAGTTTCCGAACTATTCGATGAGCCTAATTATTCCATTACAAACTTGAGCGAAGGAAAACTTCAAAAGTCATTTGATAGTATTTCTAAATCTTCAGAATTCTTATTTGATATGAAATTTGAACTGATAGATAATGATGGTTTTTTGAAAGAAAATGAAAATGGCGTAAAGTTTAAAAACATAAAGTTTTACTTTCAATTAGATAGTAACCTCAACTTCATTGATAAAAATACAACAATAGAGTTTACTGAAGAAAATGAATTTTCTTCAAAAAATGACAATATGCCAAATACGAGGCAGTTCATCAACCAAGATAAATATTCAATTAGGTTAGCTGAAGTAAAAGAGCAGGAAAAACTCTATACAGAACAACAAGAAAAACAACGTAGAATACAAAATTTTAAAGATGATTGTTTCACAGGATGGGATGGTTATAATTACAAACTTGCAACTTTTGTCGAAGAGAACTTACATAATCCTGAGAGTTTTGAGCATGTTGAAACTTCGTATAAGATATTTGAGACCCACGCCATTGTTAAAATGAAATATAGGGGAACAAACGCCTTTAATGCAGTTATGACAAATCAGGTAATCGTTAAAATGGATTTTGATTGTAATATATTGGAAGTGTTGGAATAGCATTTTCAGACTTTGAATTCAAACAGTAATTTCTTATCTTCTTTTTATGATAACACAAAAAGAATTACTCCGTCATAATAAAATTCTAGTTGATTTAGCGATTGATTTTTATTTATCAAAAGCTATTAATATTCCACACTTCGAGGAAATAGTTAAAACACTTGAATCAATTCAAAACCCAAACGAGAAGGATAAAAATAGAATTAAACTTGGATTGTTTACTGTTAATGACTTTATGATGTTTGTTACGGAAAAGAAGATTATTCAGGGAGGGATATCAATGAGAATAGTAGAAGTAGTGGTAGAACTTCTGGAGAATAACTTATTGCTTCAAAAACAATATAATTTTGGTCAAAATTTACCTGCAACTTACATGGCAAGTGTAGATTATGTGAAATTAGTTTATAGTTATGGTCTAGTTAATAATATTTTATTCGGATTCAATTACATTATAGAGAATTACTCTAACTCCGTAGTTATGATTGAAAATATTGATAAAAATAAAGATGCAGGTATAGGTACTGGATTTGTTATAAAAAGGAAAAATTCAGATTATGTTGTTACTAATGCTCATAACATAGAAGGAGCAGAAGTAATTAATATTTATGACTCCCAGAATAATCCGATTCAATTCAAACTAGTAAAATCAGACCCAGAAAAAGATATTGCAGTTTTAGAAATAGAAAAACCTCCAACGATATTTAATTTTTTTCGATTCAATGAGAAGTATAAAATCCTTTCAGAAATAATAACAATTGGGTATCCCAAAATTCCACTTACTAAAGCAGCTTATCAAGTCTGCCATAAAGGGGAAGTTAATTCAAATGTTGAAGATTATTTTGGGAATAATTTATTTCTAATATCTGCAAAAACCTCATCAGGAAATAGTGGAAGTCCTGTTATTGATTCAAGTGGACTTGTAATTGGTATGGTAACTAAAGAATTGTTTGAAAAAGAAGAATTTAAGGAAAAAGGAAAACTCCCTTATATAGCCGTTATCCCTAGTCCCGTGATTAATACATTTCTTAACGAAATAGGATTAGATAATTCAAATGGAGTTTTCTAATTAAAAAATATAATTCAATTTGAAGTTATTTAGAAGGAAGTAATAAAAACTAGAAATTAAAATTTATGGGATTTGCAAAACGAAAGTGGGAAGAAATGCAAGAGATAGAAGAAATTGTAAACCTTGCGGAAGAACTAGGAATTACTGCTGATGAATTAGAAGAAACTGGCTACTGGGTTGAAATAGATGCTGACAGTGAGGGCTATACAAGAGGCAGAATTGTTTATTTCGATGAGAATGCTCCCAAATCAATATTGGAAAAAATTAGCGGTTTGGTTGATGGTAGTTATGTAGAGTTGGCATTATATAGTAATGATGAAAAAGAGGAATATGAAAGGTATGAGTCTCAATACCGTCATTATATGGAAAGTGGAAATGCTTATGCAGCATTTGAATTTGGGTTAGAGGATATAATGGCTTTAAATAAATTAAACATTACAGACATTAATCTTCAACAGCCATTTAATCGTCAACTGTACATTTCTTGCATAACATTATTAGAAACACTTTTAAGTGATATTTTTTTAGATAGAATCGAAACTAATAGTAATGAAAAGAAACTATTTGTAGCTTCCCATAAGCCATTTGAAACAAAAATTAAGATTAGCAGTATTTACAAAACTTTTGAAGAACTTGATGATATAATAAGAAAGGAAATTTTTAAAATTTCCTTTCACAATTTAGTAACAGCTAAAAGTTTATATTACTCAGTTTTTCGAGTAACTCTTCCAGATACTGCTGATTTACTCCGAAATGTAGAGGTAAGACATAATCTTGTTCATCGTAACGGAAAAGATAAAGAAGGGAATCGAATCCTAATTTCGAATGAAATGATTGAACAATTAATTCTCAAAGTTGGTAATTTCGGAGCTGAGGTTTCAAGGGTTATAGAATCAAAGAAAATAGTTGATGATTGATGTAAAGGAAAAAAGAGCAGATAGGTTTGAATTTTTGCATAAAGTTTATGAGCTTACCAATGGTAGCACTCAAATATGGTATGATGGAAAAGAAATTGGAGCTTCCTTAGGGTTTGAATATAGTTATTCAAAAGACATTTACATGTATTTAAAAAGTAAGAGCTTGATTAAGCCTTACGGACATGGATTAACTCTCTTTATCACAGAATACGGTATTGATGAAATTGAAGAGGCTTTAGAGCAACCCAATGAACCAACTGAATACTTCCCTCCGATTAACCAGTACAATATAAATATTGGAAATATGAATGGAGGAGCAATTCAACAAGGAACTACAAACTCTACTATAAATATTACCTCAACTACTGATTTAAATTCTATTCTAAGCTTTGTAAAGGAACTAGAGTTGTTTGCTAAAGCTAATGTAAAAGATGTTGAGGTTAGCAATGAAATTATTGCAGATATTGAAACAATTAAACATCAAGCTAAGTCTCCAAAACCTAAATCATCCATTTTAAAAGAAATACTAACTTCGATAAGAAATACAATGGAGGGAGCGACAGGAGGATTAATTGGTACATTAGCAGCACCTAAAGTGGAACAGTTCATTTCTCAATTAACTAAGTTAATTGAAAATTTGTAGCTCAATTTGCTTTTGTTTGACCTTTAGAAAGCCTTTGTTTTCTTAGTTTTTGTCTCATATTTGTACCTTCACAAAAATAAAATCTCCTGCAATTACTACCAACAAAGGGAAGTCGACAATTACTTCACATTTTGTATCGGAAAATAAATACCGGGAATATTATTTATTTAATAATTAACATATTTGAATCATTAAGCCCATCAATATAGCTTAGAATCTTGTAGTGTACAGACATAGTTGATTATGATAGTTTAGTCTAAACGGGGTTTAAATGCTTAGTTTTAAATGAATATCCATTATGTCATAACAACTATGATGTGAGGCCTTTCTATAATAATTTTCTAATAAGTTAGATTTCAAAGAATGCACTTGTACGTCAAATACATGGTTAGTTTAAGGTGCAAAATGACGGTTAAGGAAGAACTCAAAAAAGTGGGGCTACATTATGTTTTTGTGGACTTGGGAGTAATAGAAATTTTAGAAGAGATCACTGCTAAACAAAGAATTCAATTAAAAGAAAATCTTTTAGTTTATGGGTTAGAATTGTTAGATGATAGAAAGAGCATATTAATTGAAAAAATTAAAACGGTGATTATTCAAATGATTCATCACTCAGAAGAATTTCCTAAAGTGAATTATTCCGATTATATCAGTCAAAAATTGGAGTACGATTACACTTATCTTTCAAATATTTTTTCAGAGGTAAAAGGGATTACCATCCAACAGTTTATTATTACGCATAAAATAGAAAAAGTTAAGGAGCTATTGTTATACGAAGAGTTGAACCTTACCCAAATTTCGGAAAAACTCCATTACAGTAGTGTGGCTCATTTATCTAATCAATTTAAAAAAGTGACCGGATTAACTCCTACATTCTACAAGCAACTACAGGAGAAAAGGACAAAAAATTTAGAAGATGTGTGATTTATGTAATAATCAATCCAGATAGTGTAACATTCATAGGCTTTAATAGGTTGAATTTTATGACCTAAATTATAGCTAGAATGAATTTTCCTTTTTTTGATGTAATGTCCCCTAATAAATTAATATACCTCCTTTTCGGTATTGCTTCTATTTCTATAATAATAAGCAGCATAAGACGTTCAAAACAATTATTGTTGCCTTATTTAAATCTAAAATAAGAGTGATACAACAAACCATAATAGTAATAATAATTTTTGCTGTTAATTTTTTTGCAGTTGGGTTAGTGAGTGCAGAGATTCGTTCACAATACATCAATAAGTATCAGTATGATTATTATGAACAAAGACCGAAGGCATCAAATGAAAAACTTTGGCACAATTTCAAGTCTGTAATATTTAAAGGTCGAACAATCTTTATTTCAATCATTGTATCATCTATTGTAGTCTATTTCTTTTAATAGGTAGTTGTTTTACCAAAAATAATCAGAGATAAATTTCTGTGATATATGTAAGGTTATCAGCTAAATCTATAATGCTTTTTTGTTTTAAGAAGGTCACCTTTAGTTTTAATTTAATAAGTAATTCAACTAAATAAAATTTAGATATTATGTCGAAAGAAAAAAATGGTGGGAAAAAATCTGAAAAGAAAACCGCTGTAAAAAACTTGAAAGAAAAGAGAGCGGATAAAGCAGCTAAACGAAAAGAGAAAAAAAGGGAAGACCAATCATGACCAAAGCAATAAATCCACAAGCCATAGTTTACAGCGAAGGGGAATTTGGAAAGATAGACGGTAAAGTAGCTAACGGACTGATCCGACATTCAGAAAAGTATGAGATTGTAGCTGTAATTGACAGTAAAAAAGCAGGACTTGATTCAGGTGAGTTTCTTGATAATAAGGAGAATGGAATCTTTATTTTCAAAAGTATAGATGATGCTCTGAATAAATTGCAATATACGCCAGCTTATTTTATTTATGGTATTGCTCCAATAGCTAGTTATATTGATAAAAAGCAGAGGGAGGTGATCTTACTAGCAATGAAAAGAGGAATGAATATCATAAATGGATTGGCAGAATTTTTTACTGACGATGCAGAATTGTTAGAAGCTGCTAAGAATTATGAGGTAGAAATATACGACATTAGAAAACCTCCATTGAGGAAAGACCTCCATCAATTTACAGGAGAGATAAGAAAAATTACTACTCCTGTCATTACCGTTATGGGAACAGATTGTGCGGTAGGCAAAAGAACAACTGCTCTAAAGTTGGTAGAAGCATTAAAAGAGGAAGGATTGAAAGCTATTTTTATTACTACCGGTCAAACAGGATTGTTGCAGGGCTCAAAATATGGCATTGCCGTAGATGTATTGACTTCAGGTTTTGCTAGTGGTGAAGTTGAGAATGCCATTCTTGAAGCTGAAAAGGAGTCACCCGACATTATTGTAGTAGAAGGGCAAGGGGCTTTGAGTCATCCTGCCTTTACTTCTTCAAGTGCCATCATTCGAGGATCAATGCCCAAAGCAATTATTGTTCAACATCCTCCAAAAAGAAAGAAACGTTGTGATTTTCCTGAAATTCCAATGCCTAGTCTAGAGAGTGAGATACAATTAATCGAGACCTTTTCAGCGGCTAAGGTATTAGCCATTACAGTAAATCATGAAGGGATGTCTGATAAAGAAATTGACCGTATTATTAATTTATATGAAGCTAAATTTAAAATACCAACCACTGATGTCTTAAAACACGACTGTAAAAAATTGATTCAGAAATTGTATGAGACTTTCCCAGAATTAATTAATATAAAACCGCTTTTATGGCAAACCCAAGATTAGAAATTGATCTTGGAAAAATTGCTTTTAATGTTAAGATTCTTAGCAAATTTTACAAAAGTAAGGGAATCGATATCTGTGTAGTTACTAAAGTGATTTGTGCCAATCTTAAAATAGCTAAGATCTTAGTTGAAAGCGGTGTTACCCTCTTAGCCGATTCAAAAATCGTGAACCTCAAAAAGATGAGTGATGGTAGAATTAATGCTCAATTTCTTTTAATAGGAACGCCAAAGCTCTCTGAAGCATCAGAGATTGTTAAATACGCCACTATCAGTCTTAATTCGGAAATGGAGGTCATCCGTAGACTTTCTCATTTTGCATTAAAAATGAAGAAAGTACATCAGGTAATATTAATGGTAGAATTAGGAGATCTTCGTGAAGGAATTTTGCCTGAAAATATTGAGGAAACTGCTAGGGAAACCTTACTGCTTAAAGGCATAGAATTGGTTGGCTTAGGTACTAACCTAGCATGTTTTGGAGGAATTAAGCCCACAGAAGAGAAGATGAATGAATTGGGGCATATTGCTGAAGAGATTGAAAAGAAATTTAATCTGAAACTAAAGCTCATCTCAGGAGGGAATTCCGCAAATTATGAATGGGTTTCTACAACTTCTGATATTGGTCGAATCAATCAATTAAGAATAGGAGAATCTATTTTTTTGGGCTGCGAACCTTTATATAGGAAGCCTATTCTAAAATTAAGCAGGACTGCTTTTACCTTTTTAGGGGAGTTAACTGAGATAAAGGTGAAATCTTCCATGCCTTATGGTCAAAAAGGAGAGAACGCCTTTGGTCATTATCCCATTTTTAAAGATCAGGGTATGATCGAAAGAGGAATTGCCGGCTTTGGGCTTCAAGATGTAGCAGTTTCCGGTTTAACACCACATTTGAAAATAGATGTTTTGGGAGAAGGAAGCGATCACACCCTTTTTAACTTAAAAGGCAACCAATTAAAAGTGGGAGACGAATTAAAGTTTAACCTTAATTATAAGGCGTTGTTATCTGCAATGACTTCTCCTTATGTACATAAAACATATAAACTTACTAAATGACTACAAAGGAATATTGCCAATCCGTTGAAGAAAAAGACCATTTGCACAAGAAAAAGGAAAAAGATTTTCCGATTCGTGAAAATAATTCGCCACTCATTAGTCTGAGAAATGCTTCACTTGATTTGGCTTATGAACCTTCTATTATGAAAGATTATGCCTTCTTGATTCGGAAAGAATTGATAGGTAAAATCAGTAGAATCAGTGAACAGTTAAGTAGGCAAGATAAAACATTGATTATTCGCTCTGCATGGCGATCATTTAAACATCAGCGATTACTTTGGAATACTACAATGAAATCAATGCAGAAACGGTACCCTGATAAAAGCCGTGATGAATTAAAAAAGATAGTAGCCTACTTTATTGCCCCCGAGAAAAAATCAACCCATTCAACCGGAGGAGCTGTAGATGCATTGATCTATGATAAGAAAACAAGTTGTATTTTAGATTTTGGTACCAATAGAGGGCTAAAGATAGAACTAAGTGAAAAGTGCTATCCGTATTATCCTGACATAAGCACATTGGCTAAAAAAAATAGAGAATTGTTAATTGGATTGTTTAAAGCAGAAGGTTTTGTTTGTGATATGAAAGAGTATTGGCATTTTGATTATGGGAACATAGGTTGGGCGATAGAAAAAAATGAGCCCCGAGCAATTTATGATGTCATCGGAGACATGAGCTAACTCATTTTCAATATAAGCAAATACTAAAGTGCTTACCATAGACTGTCATTTAATTGCAAATGTTGATATATCTTTTCCTAAGCTTGCTAAGCATATTCTGAGGGTTCATTCTTGAATTCCCATAAACAATAGAAACTTACTTTTTGTATTGGAAAATTGATTTTCTTCCCCTTTCCATTTATGCCCAAAGAATTCCAATGGCAACATTTCAAGAAGACAACAATTCATAATAATTTAAGATAAAAAGGTCTTTTTATATTATTATATGTAAAATTAGAAGTTCCTTCTTGTGCCAATTGTGATGCCCGTCATAAATCAGTTTTTTGCAACTTAGATGCAGAGCAAATACTTGAACTAGATGGCCACAAAGGTTGTAGTTTTTTTTAATAGGGGAGAAGCAATTTTTAAAGAAGGTGGATATTCTAGAGGTCTTTTTTGTGTAAACAAGGGAAAAATAAAGCTTAGCAAAATGGGTCCCTCTGGTAAGGAACAAATTGTTCGCTTTGCCACTAAAGGTGATGTTATCGGTTACAATTCAATGTTGAGCAAAAAGCCATTAGGTTCTACTGCAATTGTTCTAGAGGAAGCAACGGTATGTTTTATACCATCTAGCCAATTCTTTTGCAGGATAAAGGCCGATGCAAATTTCAGCCTTCAATTGCTTGAATTAACAGCAAAAAATTGGAACAATGCTAGTCGCTTGATTACAGACATGGCTCAAAAAACAACCAAGGAACGTTTAGCGGAAATGTTATTGTGGTTAAAAGAAACTTTTGGATTGGATGAGAACGATTGCATTGATGTAAAATTGACTAGAGAAGAAATTGCCAACATGGTTGGTACTGCTACCGAGGCTGTAATTCGATTATTAAGGGATCTAAAAAAGGAGAAATTGATTGAATTGGAAGGAAAAAAAATTAAACTACTAGACATTCACGGTTTAATTGTTCTTGCTGATTTAATTGATTGAATTCAAGAAAACCCATAAAATATAGTTTTTAAAGATTTTGTACTTTTGAAAGGAATGAAGAAATTGTTTTCGCTTCTTTTATCCTTAATGATCCTGCTTAGTTCGGCACACATCTCTTTTAGTGCACACTATTGCGGTGAACGATTGGTTGATTTTAGCGTTTTTGGATACTCCGATTCTTGTGCTCCAAAATCATCAGGGCCGTCTTGCGAAAGCAAAAAGAAAAAATGTTGTGCAGATCTTCAACTTGTTAAAGAAGGAAAAGACTTTATAGGGCAAGACAATGGCATAGAGCTCAGAGAGAATAATTTTGAATTCATAACATTCTTTTCGAACAATGACCTCAATTGCAGTTCTCAATCTCAAGTTACACAACTCTTTTACTCAGAATACAGCCCTCCCCCGCTGATCCATAATGTTCCCATTATGATTCAGCAATTCTTATTATAGAAACATTTTTTCTCCCGTTTCTAAACAAATTAATACCGCCATCTAGGCAATAATTAAAATACAATAAGATGAAAAAGATACAATTCCTTTTGAGCTTCATGCTAATTAGCCTGATTGCCTCAGCACAACAAAATGTAAAATTTAATATCAATCATAAACTGGCCAATTCGTCATTTGCCTTCAATCAAACCACTTCAAATGATTTAGGAGATAATTTCAATTTTGATCGTTTCGAGTATTACCTATCAGAAATTAAACTCATTCATGATGGTGGGCAAATTAGTTCAGTTGCTAATACTTGGGTACTAGTTGATGCTTCTCAAACTACATCAATAGACTTAGGTTCTTTTCCAATCACCTCACTAGAAGGCATTCGTTTTAGCGTAGGTGTTGAAACGCCTGCCAATCATAATGATCCAAGTTTATATTCTGGTAATCATCCTCTTTCTCCTAAATCGCCAAGCATGCATTGGGGTTGGGCAGCTGGATATAGATTTGCTGCCATTGAAGGAAAAACTGGAACAAGTATGAATCAGATCTGGCAAATTCATGCCTTGGGAGATGCCAATTATAGAACTCAAACTGTTACAACATCAGGTTATCTTCAAAAATGGTGACTTAATTGTTTCCATTGATGCGGATTACTCAAGTGCTTTAAATGGCATTGCAGTAAATGGTAACCTATTGTACCATGGTGAACAAAATGAAGCAGCCACTTGTTTGAGCAATTTTCAGAGCCAAGTTTTTAGTCAAACCTCAGTTGGCCTCTTTGAATTTAATCAAGAAAATTCATTCGGCATTTCTCCAAACCCGTCCAATGAAACCATTTTTGTAAATTTTGAAAAATTACCCAAGAATGCCCAATACAACATTCTTGACAATTCTGGCAAATTGATTCAGGAAGGAGCGATTTCTGATGTCAATCAGGCCATTCAGATAGATAAAAATGGCTTATTCTTTTTTAATGTATATCAAAATGGGGAGCTTTTAGGGAGTAGAAAAATTATCCTTAAATAGCAAGCCATGAAAAACATAAGATTAAGGTCAATTCTGACCCTGGCAGGAGTCTGCCTGTTTTTGTATGCTTGTCAGAAAGACGAAGCTGTTGAGCGTGGACCCTATACCAGCGCAAGTTATGATGGAACCCGCCTAAGTATTAATTCAGGATCTTTTCCTAGCCCTCCAATAGCACCTGATAACCCTTTAACCGTTGAAGGAGTTAAGTTAGGGAGAATGTTGTTTTACGAGAAACGCCTCTCTAAATATTTAAGCATGTCATGTGCTTCATGCCATCGACAAAAGCATGCTTTTTCAGATACCAGTATTTTTTCCATCGGGGTAAATGGTGAAAAAGGAAAACGACAGGCTATGGCGGTCTTCAATATGGCTTGGAACGAAAATGAATTCTTCTGGGACGGAAGAGCTCATCTATTGAGAGACCAATCTCTTAAGCCCATTCAAGATCATTTAGAAATGGATGAAACACTTCCAAATGTGATTGAAAAATTGAGCAAAGATCTAGTGTATCGAGATCAATTCATGCGTGCATTTGGTTCTTCAGGAATCAATAGCAATAAAATGGCCCTGGCTTTAGAGCAATTCATGAATAGCATTGTTTCTGTTGATAGTAAATATGATCGATTCCTAAATGGAACAGCTACTTTGGATTCTAGTGAGGAACGAGGTAGAGTTCTATTTTTTGCTGAATACAATCCGAGCTTTCCTAGCTTATCAGGAGCCGATTGTCAGCACTGCCACTCGGGTTTAAATTTCGAAAACGATCGATATTTAAATAATGGACTCGACACCGATTCAGAAATGCAAGATGATGGAAGAATGAAGGTGACTAAAAATTCCAATGACAAAGGAAAATTCAAGGTCACTTCATTAAGAAATATAGAACTCACTCCACCCTACATGCACGATGGAAGGTTTTCAACTTTAGAAGAGGTTTTGGACCATTACAATACTGGTTTAAAAAATTCTTCTACCATTGACCCTACATTAATTTATCCCTTAAACAATGGTGGGCTTTTGCTAAGTGATCAAGACAAACAGGACATCATTGCCTTTTTGAAAACTCTTAGCGACGAGGATTTAATGAATAATCCAAATTACAGCAACCCATTTGAATGAGATTATCGATTGTCTTCGTGGTTCTATTTATTGGTCTTTCCTTCTGTAGAAATGGGGAGACCAAACAAAGTGAAGATTCGGTGGAAGACCTATTGGAAGTGCCAATAGGCTTTCCTCAACCGAAATTTCCAAAGGGAAATGAATTTACAGTAGAAAGATGGAAATTGGGAAAAAAGCTGTTTTACGAAAAAGCATTATCCATCAACAACAGCATAAGTTGCGGTTCTTGCCATCAAGCAAATCTTGCCTTCTCCGACTCTGTAGCCATGAGCCCTGGAGTGTTCGACCGGCCGGGAAAAAGAAATGCCCCATCCTTGGCTAATGTTGCCTATCATCCCTACTTTCTAAGGGAGGGAAGCGTACCAACCCTAGAAATGCAAATTTTAGTTCCTATTCAAGAACACAATGAATTCAATCATAATATTGTTGACATCGCCAATGTGCTAAAAGAGGATTCCATTTACAGAAAAATGAGTTTTGCAGCTTACAAAAGGGAAATGGATCCATTTGTAATAACAAGAGCCATCTCCACTTTTCAAAGAAGCATTTTGAGCGGCAATAGCAATTACGATAAATTCAAGTTTCAAGGAAATGCATCTGCTTTGAATGAAAAAGAAAAATGGGGAATGAATTTGTTCTTCAGTGAAAAAACCAATTGCTCTTCCTGTCATTCCGGTTTCAATTTCAGCAATTATCAATTTGAGAATACTGGCCTGTATAAAGAGTATCAGGACCCCGGAAGGTTTAGATCTAGCAATGACTCAGCAGATTTAGCATTATTCAAGGTACCAAGTCTTAGAAACCTTGGGTATACATCACCTTATATGCATGACGGAAGACTCAACACACTAGAAAAAGTTATTGATCATTACAACTCTGGTGGAGCAGAACATATCAATCAAAACAAACTAATAAGGCCTTTGAATTTAAATTCTGAAGAAAAAGAAGCCCTTAAAGCCTTTCTTTTGTCTTTAAATGATAAAGCATTTGTGCAAGAAAACAAATGGAAAGAATAGTAAACAATTCATGCTGTTTTCATGTTTTAGCTCTAGAGAATCTAAAATAAAATTATCTTAGTCCATCCAATGCCATTTATAGTTCATTTATGAATATTTGCAGAGTAAGCCTTGGAAAAAACGCCGTAAACAAATGGAACTAAAAGACAAAAAAATAGGATTGGCACTTGGGGGTGGAGCAGTATTAGGTGCTGCTCATTTAGGGGTTTTAAAAGCTATTCATGAATTGGAAATTCCTATCCATGCCATTGCCGGCACTAGCATAGGAGCTTTAGTTAGTGGCTTTTATGCTTTTAATTCAGATTGCAAAGCCTTAGAGAGTTTAGTTTTGGATCTGAACTGGGGTGACGTTAGTTCCCTTTCATTTTCAAAATTTGGCTTGTTTAACAACACCAAGATGCAAGATTTGATTAAGTCCGAATTAGGAGAAGTAAACATAGAAGATGCTAGCACTCAATTGGCCATAGTCGCCACTGACATTTCAAGTGGTGAAAAAGAAGTGCTAAGCGAAGGCTCAGTTTCAGAAGCCATCATGGCGAGTGCATGTATACCAGGGATATACAAACCTGTAAGAATGAATGGGAAACTTTTGGTTGATGGTGGAATAGTAGAAAATGTTCCCATTTCTCCATTATTGGATATGGGTGCCGATTTCATCATTGCTGTTGACCTTAACTCTAAACAAGCACTTGGAGAACCTAGTAACATTGGAGAAATTCTCATCAAAAGTTTTCAAATTACCTTATCCGGAGTAGTTAAAGAACAAATAAAAAAGGCTGATGTAAAAATTTGTCCAGACTTGTCAAGCTTTAACATGTATGATGTAAAACAAGCAGAAGATCTGATTAAGAAGGGCCATGAAGAAGCCTTAGCCGTCTTTGAATCGCTAAACATTAAAAAATGAAAAAACGAGTAGGATTTGGTTTAAGTATATTGATATTGTCCCTTTCATGCGGAGTAGAAAGTAAAAAGGAGCAGTCTAAAGAATCAACAGTAAAGGAAACGAAAGTGACCATTCCCGCATCGGAAAGAGTGATCCTAGACAATAAAGGAATTGGACCTATAAAATTAGTAGAGTTGCTTGATATTGATGAGGCTTTGCTAACTGAAGGGAAAAAACTATTTGATGCGAAATGCACCATATGCCATAAAGTAGAAGCAAAATTCATTGGCCCTTCGCCAAGTGGCGTAATGAAAAGAAGATCACCGGAATGGATCATGAACATGATGTTAAACCCAGATGAAATGCTGAAAAAAGATCCTTTAGCCATCGCCTTATTAAATGAATTCAATGGCGCTCCTATGCTAAATCAAAACTTAACAGAAGAGGAAGCAAGAGCCATTTTAGAGTATTTTAGAACCCTTGATTAAAAAATCTTTAAATCCATGAATCGTAAAAATTTCTTAAAAGTACTTGGCCTTTTTAGTCTGGGTATTCTGACTTTCAGATCTAGAGCAACGAATTTTATTAAGGACATTAAGCCAAAAAATCCTAGAGGAAAACCTATCGTTATCTCTACTTGGTCTCATGGTTTAGAAGCCAATAAAGCAGCATGGACCGCTATAAAGAATAAACAATCGGCTTTTCATTCAGTTGAAAAAGGAGTTCGAGTTACTGAATCTGACATCAAAAATCAAAGTGTTGGTATTGGTGGTTTTCCTGATGAAAGAGGGATAGTCACCCTAGACGCTTGCATCATGAACCATAAAAATGAATGCGGATCTGTTTGCTTTCTTCAAGACATCGAACATCCCATTTCTGTAGCAAGGAAGGTGATGGAAGAAACTCCCCATGTTATGCTCGCAGGAGCGGGAGCAAAAGCCTTCGCTTTAGAACAAGGTTTTAAAGAAGTTGACTTGTTAAGTGAAGATGCAAAAAAGGCTTGGCAGGAGTGGAAGGCAAAAAAGGAACAAACTCAACCTGAAATCAATCATGAAAACCATGATACCATTGGTATGCTGGCCATTGATGAACATGGGCAATTATCTGGGGCCTGCACAACTAGCGGTTGGGCTTTCAAAAAGCATGGCCGAGTTGGTGATTCTCCTATCATTGGAGCAGGTCTTTTTGTGGACAATGAAGTTGGAGCCGCTTGCGCAACAGGAATGGGAGAAGCCGTCATTAGAATTGCTGGTAGTCATACCGTTGTTGAATTGATGAGACAAGGGCATAGTCCGCAAGAAGCTTGTAAAATGGCGGTACTTAGAATTAAAGCCAAGCATGAAAACTTAAAAGGATTACAAGTTGGATTCATTGCCATCAACAATCAGGGAGAGCATGGAGGATATAGCATGTATAGCGGATTCAATTATGCTTTAAAGACAATGTATGATGAGAAAATGGTGGATACATCCTATGAATTAGAATGGTAATTCCTCTTATTTTCTAATTGCCTCTACTTCATCGAAAAACAACCAAGTAGGATTGCCATCACCTAAATGCCAACTTGGACAATCACCAAAATTTTCTGCTTCAATTTTGATGTATTGAATGTAAATTTCATTTGGGTTCTTTAAACCAAATTCCTTACAAAATGCACCGTATTGATCCGAAGGAAAAGTATTGGAAAGCTCCCCTACTGGAGAAAATTTCAAATTGGCGCCAGCTACAGACATCTTTACTTTCTTAGGGAACCAAATCCAAGATTTGATATCTTGAAGTGCGCCTATTTTAATGCTATCAATTAATTGCTCCTTTCCGAGGTCAATTATGGCGCTAAAATCACTGCCATAGAATCCTTGCCAATATCCTGTTCTAAAATTGGAGTTGCCTTTTAAATAATTGACCAATGCATCATCTCCACCTCCATTGTATTGGTTGTTGTAAGGGTATTTTAAACTTATGCTCCTCCCTCCTTCTATCTTCTTAAACGAAATTCCTTTTATAGGGAGACTCTCCTTAGCACCAATTCTAGCGATTGCTTCTAGTTGGGTATCTTCCTTGATCCAAAAAGGACCCTCATAAGTTAATTCCTCTCCACCATTCAATCGATAAATGATATTGGCATCATCGAGACTTTCCAATTCGATCTGAAGCGAATCACTAAAGGTTTGCTTGGCGCTTTTCAAAAAAGGAACAGCCAATGTTCTATCCTCATTTGCAATTGCTGAAATGGGTAAATCTTCTCTCCCCCAGTCTTCATTGGCTTCTTTACCCATCTGAAATACCAACTCTCCCCCTCTCGTAATTTCCTCATGTGTGATGTAGGTTCTATTGAATTCTTCACCATTGAGTTGAGCCGATTGAATGAAACTATTTCCTTCTCCCCCATTTTCCGTTTTCACCCTAAAAACTTTCCCATTTTCTAAGGCAATGCTGGCCGATTCAAATTGGGGCGCAGCAATGGCATAATAAGGGATTCCCGGACTAACAGGATACATACCTAAGCTGCTCCAAACGTACCAAGATGACATTTGCCCGCAGTCTTCATTCCCTGATAAACCATCTGGTGCATTTTGATACATCTCTTCGATGATTTGATTTACACGCTCTTGTGATTTATGCGCTTTTCCAATGTAATTGTATAGATAAGCCATGTGGTGACTAGGTTCATTGCCATGTGCATACTGACCAATTAAACCGGTGATGTCTACTTGATGTCGGCCCGACAATACCATTTCAGTCTCAAACAATAAATCGAGGTGTTTTTCAAACTGTATTTTTCCCCCATATAAATCAACAAGACCTTGAATATCTTGTGGCACAAAGGAACTGTATTGCCATGAGTTGGCTTCAGTAAAATTGAAATTCACCTCAGCAGGATCAAAGCCATTGCTAAAAGCGCCATTCATTTTCCCTTGCATGAATCCATTCTCTGGGTTAAAAATATTGCGGTAATTCTGAGCTCTTTGAATAAATTCTTGATGGATCTCATCTTTTTCCAAGGCTTCGGCCATTTGAGCAATGCACCAATCGTCATAGGCATATTCTAAAGTTTTTGAAACCGATTCTGATTCGTCGCCAATGGCAATAAAACCTTTCTTTTTGTAAGATTTTAATCCCAAGTGATTCTGCTTGGCACTATGAACCATTGCCTCTAATGCTTTTTCAGCATCAAAGTTTTGATTCCCTTTTAAATAGGCGTCTACAATTACAGGGATGGAATGATATCCAATCATACAACCGGTGTAATTACCTGCCAATTCCCAAATGGGCAAAATGCCGCCAGTTTCATACTGACTCATAAAAGTGCGGATGAAGCTTTCATTTTTTGAAGGAATTAAAAGGTTGTACAATGGATGCGTTGCTCTAAAGGTGTCCCACAAAGAAAAAACGGTATGGATTTCTTCTTTTCCTTGATGCACTTTTTTATCCATTCCTCTGAATTGATGATCAACATCGGAAAAAACATTAGGTGCAATGAAACTGTGATACATTGCAGTGTAAAAAATGGTCTTCTTTTCATTGTCTTGATCCTCAATCCTGATTTTCGAAAGTAAATCATTCCAAGTATTTTCAGCTGATTTTAGGTATTCTTCAAAATTCCAATGAGGAGCTTCAGCCTTCCTATTTTTTTGAGCTCCAGAAATGCTAACTGCAGAAATTGCAAGTTTGATCATTAGTGGGTCATCTGCAATTGTATAATGCAAAGCAGCCTTTTTCCTTGTACTGTCAAAAGAAATCGAGTCGATTTCCAAATTACTTTTCAAACTAAAATAAATTCGTTGTTTTTCTGCCCATGCCTTAGAAATTCTATGTCCCACTATTTCATCAGCACTGATTTGAGCCATGGAATCCGATAGCAATTGATCGCGATGGTTCAGATCGATTAGCACATGAACTGGACCAATTGAATTGAACTGATATTGATGAATGCCTACCCGTTTAGTTAAAGTTAATCTGGCCTCGATTTGATGCTTTTCCAATAACACCTCATAATATCCTGGCCTAGCCACCTCAGTTTCCTTTTTGAAGACAGAAGGATATGAAGCCTCGGCATCTTTAGAAATCGAATTACTAAAATGAACTGTGCCCTTCCCTGGCATCAGCAATACATCACCATAATCGCTTACACCAGTTCCGCTTAAATGGGTATGGCTAAACCCATAAATGATGCTATCGCTATTGTGATAGCCCGAACAGCCATCCCAGCCATCCAACCTGGTGTCTGGACTCAATTGCACCATTCCAAAAGGCAAAGTTGCACCTGGAAAAGTATGTCCGTGCCCACCGGTACCAATGAATGGATTGACAAAAGCTTTTGCATCAAATTTCTCTATCTTCTCTTCACAAGCAAAGAAAGTCATGAGGCAAAGAAGAAGAAAAGCAGTTGAGATTTTATTCATGTTTATTGTGCTTTTTTCCAAGCAAAGAAGGTGATGTATGCATAACAAGCAATCATTAAGAATAGCGCCAATTTAAAACCAAAGTGATCGGTAAGGAAGCCATAGAGCGGTGGAATAAAAGCCCCTCCTGCAATTGCTGTGCAGAGCACACCAGAACCTTCTGGTTTTAAGTCGCCGAGATTGGCAATGGATAAACTAAATATGGTTGGAAACATAATTGAATTAAAAAGGCCAACCGCCAAAATGCTAATCATGGAAACAAATCCAAATGTATGCATGGAAATGAATAAGCATGAAAAGGCAGCGATAGCGAAGATCATCAATACTTTTCTAGCTTGGAATTCCTTAGTTAAATAGGCTCCAATGAATCGACCCAACATTGCTCCTCCCCAATAAAAAGCGACAAAAACCCCTACTACTCCTTTGTTATCTACCGAGCTTAAGTCATTGCCCAATAAAGATTGAGCGATTGTGGTGGTCAACTCCGAATTGCGAATTGAATCAGCCAGATTCATTTCAAGAAAATAATTGACCAAATAACTGCCGATGGCCACCTCAGACCCAACGTAAACAAAGATCCCTAGGGCTCCATATTTCAAAGTTGCGTTTTTCAATGCTAGAGAATAGTTCGATTTGGTTTCCTTGCCAATTAAGACCGGAAGTTTAATCATTAGTGTAATTAAGGCAATCAAAATTAAGCTGATGGCCAAGATAAAAAATGGTCCTTGGACTGCCTCTGCCTCCGTTGCAAAATAAGTGAGTTGTTCTTGTTCACTTAATACTTGGATGGCCTCTTTAGATTGGATGTGGTCGCTTAATATGAATATGGCACCTAAGGCCGGAGCAATGGTAGTTCCCAATGAATTAAATGCCTGTGCTAAATTCAAACGACTTGAGGCTTTCTCTGGTTCTCCCAGCACGGTGACATAAGGGTTGATCGCTACTTGTAAAACCGTCATTCCAGAGGCTAATACAAAATAGGCCAAAAGAAAGAGCCCAAAAGACCGCATGGATGCAGCAGGCGAAAAGATGAGGCAAGCCAAGCCCATGATGGCTACCCCAACAATAATTCCTTTCTTGTATCCTATTCTGTGCAATAAATAACCAGCAGGAATAGAGATTAAGCCATAGGCGATAAAAAAGGCGAATTGCACCAGTCCTGCTTGAAAATAACTGAGTTCAAATATTTCCTTGATCCTGGGAATTAAAGAATCTACCAATACGGTAATCAAGCCCAGCATAAAAAACAGGGCAATTAGCAGATAAAATGGCTTAGCGTAGGATTTTGACACAAATAAATTTTAGAGAAAACACGAAGATAAAATAAATTTCTACTCCGCTTTCCGATGCGCTAAAACTAATGTATCGATAGGATCAATGATGGGTTTTTTATAGCCATTTAGGCTAGCTTCTATCATTGCATGTCCCATTTGCGTAGTATTTACCACAGCATTGGGTGCAAAGAATTTATAAAGTTGGATGAACCACATGAAGTAGTCGTAAATGAATTGATACCATTTGGTGTTGGATTTAATTCCTCTAAGCGGAATGATAACCCCAGGCCGAAATGCAAAAGCTTGTTTAAACCCAAAATTGAGCAAGGCATTTTCTGTTTTGCCTTTCACCCTAGCCCACATCGTTTTTCCTTTTTCTGTGGAATCTGTTCCAGCTCCTGAAACATAACAAAAAGTGATTTTCTCTTTTTGTTTTTCTAATGCTTTGGCCAAGCTCAAAGTGAAATCATAAGTGATTTTATGATATTCTTCCTCACCCAAACCAGCAACACTAACTCCCATGCAAGCAAAACAAGCATCAATTTCTTCAATGTGTTTTTCTATACCAGAGAAGTCGGAAAAATCTTCCCATACTATTTGTTGCAGTTTAGGGTGAGCCATCTCCAATTTTCTTCTTCCTATGCTAAAAACTGTTTTTATCTTAACATCGTCTAGGCATTCGAGTAGCACCCCTTTGCCTACCATGCCACTGGCCCCTGTAATTGCTACTTTCATTGCTACCCGCCTATTCTATTTTGTTCATCTTCAGACCCTGATTTCCGTTTTTTTGTTGCTTTCACATCAGAACGACCAAAAGTATAACTTAAATAAAGTCGAACATTTCTGCTATCACTACCGCCTGTGCCTGTCAGGTATAAATTGCCAAAACGATTTTCTGCGCGCCAAGGAACACTATACAACACATCGTTAACAGATAGTTTGGCCGACCATTGTTTCCATGTTTTTTGAACCGCCAGATTCAATGAACCAATGCTTTCTGTGCGGAATGTTCCTCTCCAAATGGATGGACTACTATACCATCCACTTACTTCAAATTTATATTTCTTAGGTAAAGAAAAAGTAGATTGAGCATAGCCTCCATAAACGAACCGGTCTATTGGGATAAAATCTGGATTGTTTGCAGTGAATTTGGTGTAATAAGAATACACACTTGCATAAACATTCCACCATTTCTTAATTTTTTTAGGATAGCTTACACTGAGATTATAGACCTGTTGATCAGCTACATTTCTTGTATTGATGAAACTTTTTCTATCGCCTTCTGCCTCGGTAACCTCAGCAAAATAATCGGAAATATAGGAGAAAGTGAAACTGGTGGTTAGCGTATACTTATAGGTATTTGAAAGTTTGATGTTGTCGATGAATTGAGGCTGAAGAAAAGGATTTCCTCTTCTAAAACTTAACTCATTCAATTGAGACTCAAAAGGATTGAGATTCTGGTAATTGGGGCGTTGTATCCTTCTGCTATAAATTAAAGAGGAAGAGTTGTTTTCATTTACTTGATAGGTTATTCCTCCAGATGGAAACCAATTCAAATAAGAACGTTTAACTTCCTTATTGGACAATGCCGTACTGGATTTTAGCTTTCCTTCTGAATAGGTTTGCTCAGCCCTTAAACCTGCTTGCAACTTTAACTTTTTCCACGAGAATTTATAATTCAAATACCCGGCTGCAATCACCTCTTCATAATTGAAGGTATTGCTTCTGTTGACGTCAAGGTTTTGCTGTCCGTTTAAAACTTCATAAAAGTCAAACACATTTTCCGTTAGCACTTGAGAGCCCTTTGCCCCTATCGCCAATACTCCTTTGCCTAAATCTTGTTCATAATCTATTTTGGCAGAATACACTCCAATATCAATGGGTGTTTCTTGAAAATTGATGTTCTGATTCAGGATGACTTGCTCATCCGGACTGTAATAAATGTTTGGTTGTAGTGCCTCACGAACACTTGAGAAATTAACATAATCTAGGTCGATGCTTACACTTCTGCCACTTGTATCCTCAAAATTGTAATTGATGTTGGCCGTATAATTTTTTACTTCAGAATTGTTTTCGTTCGGAGCTTTTAAAATGCTATCGACTACAAAATCATCAGTCTGACTCATTGGAGTGCTAGAGTTGGAAATGTTTTCCCCTTCATTCAGGCTGGCACTGGCACCCAATCCAATGGTACTGTTTTTCGATAAATAATAATCTCCTCCAAAACTCAGACGATCGTTAAAGTTCTCGTTGGTCGATCTAGTTTTTCCATCAAACACGTTAGGACCTTGTTCTCTGTACATGTCAAAGAAGCCTGAAGACTTGCCCTGATAATGAGAATAGGTGCTAAAGAGCGCAAATTGCTTAGAGCGATGATTCACATTTAGGGTGGTGTTGTTTCTTCCATAATCTCCTTGGGTGTAGGTATTGGTAATGCTTCCTTTGGTGCCCAAACCCTTTTCTCTTTTAAGAACAATATTGATGATTCCTGCACTTCCTGCCGCATCATATTTAGAAGAAGGTTGGGTGATGATTTCTATTTTTTCTATTTCTTCCGCCTTGATGCTTTTTAGATAATTGGTGAGGTCTTGACCTTGCAAATAACTCTGTTTCCCATTGACATACACATTGATTCCAGATTTTCCTTCCAAGATGATGTTGTCGTTATTATCCACCTGTAAGCCTGGTGCTTTTCGCAGCAATTCGATGCCATCGTCTCCAGTAGCGCTTAGGTTTTTAGAAACATTAAACACCGTTTTGTCGGGCTCTATTTCTATCATTGGACGTTCTGCACTAATGGTAACTTCTTCCAATGCTTGAGATTGCGCTTGCATTTTAACAATCCCAAGATTGCCATTCGAATTGGCTAGATCGATGCTTTTGCTGTAGGTTTTAAAACCCAAAAAGGAAACACTCAAAAAATACTTTTCTGCCTTTAGGTTGTTGAATATGAATTGCCCATTGCCGTTCGACATTTCAATTTTATGAACTGTGCTGTCCTTTTTTAACAGTTGGATAGTAGCATATGGCAATGCTTCTCCTTTTTCATCTTGCAGGCTGCCGCTAATGCTTTGAGCAGTTCCTATGGTCGAAAGAAAAAAAACAAAGCTTAGTAAAAGAAATTTCATCTGGAGAATTTTTGACAAACTTGAGCATGCATCACATTTCTAACAAGTAAAATGAGATGAACGGAAAATAGCAGATTTGAACAGCTGAAGCTAGATCCTACTTTGATAAGTATACAAGTCGAAATACCGGCCTTCTTTGGCTAATAATTCCTCGTGATTTCCTCTTTCATGAATGTGTCCATCTTCTATCACCAAAATTTGGTTGGCTCGTTTGATGGTGCTTAATCGATGTGCAATTACAAAAGTGGTTCGTCCTTTCATTAACTCGGCTAAACTTTTTTGGATCAAGGCTTCGCTTTCATTATCTAGATTAGAGGTTGCTTCATCCAAGATGATGATTTTAGGATTGGCCAATATGGCTCTTGCTATGGCAATTCGCTGTCTTTGTCCGCCCGATAATTTTACTCCACGTTCTCCAATTAAAGTATCCAAACCTTCTTCGAAACGATCAGTAAACTCATTCACATAGGCAGCATTTACTGCTTGTAGCAATTCCTCTTCAGTGGAATTGGGCCTTGGAAACAAGATGTTTTGCCTAATTGTGCCTTCAAACAAAAACTCATCTTGCAAAACTACCCCAAGGTGCTGGCGATAATCGCCCAAACGAACTTTGGATAAATCGTTTCCATCAATACTAATCATTCCTTCTTTAGGATTTAAAAAAGTGGCCACTAATCCAGCAATGGTAGATTTCCCAGAACCAGAGCTCCCAACTAAAGCGGTAACGCTGCCCTTTGGAGCATCAAAATTAATTTGGTGGATGACTTCCTTGCCTTCTTCATAAGCAAAAGAAACGTCCTTAAATTGTATGTCACCATTTAAGTCGTTTAATGCGATGTCTCTATGTCCCTCTTCCGATTCAGGCTGCATTTTCATCAGCTCTTCTGTGCGGTCTAAACCTGCTAATGCTTCCGTCAACTGACTTCCAATGTTGCTCATTTGCACGATGGGGGCTATCATGAAACCCAACAAAAGGGTAAAGGATAAGAAATCTCCAATGGTGAGCTCTTGCATCATGATTTTATAACCGCCAATTCCCATTATTCCTGTTGACGCCATGCCCAATAGAAAGGCTGAAGAGCTGGTCATGATGGCGGTTGCTGTTAAACTTTTTTTCACGTTTTGGAAAAGCCGGTCAACTCCTTTTTCAAAAATGCTGTTTTCTTGTTCTTCGGCATTGAATGCCTTTATTACCCTAACGCCTGCTAAAGTTTCTGTTAATCGGCCTGTTACTTCGGCATTGATTACCCCACGCTTTCTAAATATTGGTCGGATGTATTTGAATGCCTTTAAAGCAACAAACCCAAAAATGGAAACAGGAAGAAGAACAAACAAAGTCATGGTCCAAGAAATACGAATGAGCAGCACCAAAGAAATGATGGCCGTTAATGTTCCTCCTACCAATTGAACCAATCCAGTACCAATGAGGTTTCGAACACCTTCAACATCTGTCATGATGCGAGAAACCAATGCTCCACTCTTGGTATTATCAAAGAATCGAATGGGCAGCGAAAGGACTTTCTTTTGGACTTGTGCCCTCAATTCAGAAATTAAATACTGGGCCTGAACACTTAAAATCCTAGTCAGTAAAAAAGAGGTAATGGCTTGAACCAAAATGGCCAAACCCACAAGGAGCAATAATTGCTTTAAGGCCTCAAAGTCTTGATTGGGAATCACTTCATCTATTAAAACTTTACTTTGCAAAGGCAAAACTAAGCTGGCAAGCCTGCTGATTGCAATTAAGATCAAACCTATGAAAACCAAACCCCTACGTGGCCAAATGATTTGTTTAAAGGCACTAACTAGTGTCACATTCGACTTCTTTTTTGTTGGTGATTCTTTTTCTTTTGCCATGCCTGAAAATTAATCAATTGATGAAGAAATAAGGCGCCAGAGCGTGGCTTAAAAATTCTTGAAATTGATTAAATTTGGTTCTCACGAAGTCCTTATCTATGAGTCATCCCTTGTTTAAGAAACACATTCAAAAAGCCACTCGATTTCAGTTAAGAAAACCCACTCCCAATAAACAAGGATGGGATAAATTTTACAAACTGTCTTCCAATGAGAATATGCTTGGTGCTTCGCCAAAAGCGGTAAAAGCCATACAAGATGCTGTTAGTGGCATTTATGAATATGATTTTTATGATGATTTCCAGATTCAAGATGTGCTGGCCAACTTTTATCAGCAGGAAATAAAATCTGGTCAATTCATCACCGCTAATAGTGGTGTTGAAGTTTTGGAGATTATTTGTAGAGGATTGGTTAGTGTTGGCTCAGAATGCATCATAAGCAGTCCAACATTTTCTCCTTATAAAAACATCATAGAGTTGGAAGGCGGAATGGTTGTAGATGTTCCGCTAAAAAATCCTGATTATTCTTTAGATGTGGATGGAATTTTAGCGGCATGTACTGATCAAACTGCTATGGTTTTTCTAACCAATCCAAACAATCCTACCGGGACTTACATCAATAAAAGTGATTTTGAACGATTATTAGACGCATTGCCAAGCCATGTAGTTGTGGTTTATGATGAAGTGTATTTTCATTTTGTAGATGCAGAGGATTTCCCATTCGCAATTGATTATGTGAAGAAGGGGAAAAACATCATTGCCTTGCACACCTTCTCTAAAATATATGGTTTAGCTGGCTTGAGGATAGGTTATGGTTTCACAACTCCTGAAATAGGAGAATACCTGAATAAGATATTTAGGCCATTTCGCATTAGCACTTTGTCTGTCTTGGCTGCCTTTGAAGCCTTGAAGGATACTGAACATGTTGAGCGCTCTCAAAAAATGGTTTGGGAAGGCAAGCAGTTCTTGAATACTGCTTTTGACCATTTGGGATTGAAGTATTGGCCTAGTCAGGGAAATTTCATCATGTTTGAAACGGCGATTCCCTCTTTAGAATTAACTGCTAAAATGTTGGACGAAGGAGTGATGGTAAGACCAGGAGATAATTTTGGAGCACCGGGTTGCATTCGATTGACCATTGGAACACAGGAAGCCAATGAACGTTTCATTGAAGTCTTAAAAGGACTTTTATAAGCATGGCTGAAATCCAACATTGTCTTAATTGCAGCCAAGAGTTAGATGGAACTTTTTGTAATTCTTGCGGACAAAAAGCCTCATTGGCTAGAGACAGGAGATTTCGCACATTGTTTGGGCAATTGATGAGCAATCTGTTCTTTGTAGACAATAGAACTTGGCTCACCTTCAGGTATTTTTTATTTAAACCTGGTGAGATGTCTGTGGAGTAAATTCTCGGCCAGAGAAAGAAGTTTTTGAATCCCATAAGTCTATTTCTTTTCATCAATTTAATTTTCTTTTTGACTTCACCAATAAGTGATTATTATTTAAGCTTAACCGATCAAGTTGGGTATCAACAATACAGTCCTATTGTTTTTAGAATGGTGAGATATAAATTGCAACAAACAGGAATGGATTATGAAACCTATGCGGTAATTTATGATAGGGCGAGTCCAGAAATTTCCAAATTGTTCATGATCATGAACATTCCGTTTATGATTCTTTTTTTATATCCAGCTTTGAAGAAGAAATTGCCATTCATTTATGATCGATTGGTATTTGCCTTGCATTATTTTAGTTTCTTTTTGTTTTTAGCAATAGTGATCAATGCAATTGAGGACCTGTTGCCAGAAAGCCAAATCAGTGAATACATAAACATTGGCATTCCAATATTGGCCCTGATTTACTTCTTATACTATAGTTATAAAAGCATTGCCGCTATTGGGGAAGAAAAAACTGGAATTCGAATAGGAAAAGGAATTTTTCTTTTGTGCGCTGTTGTTTTGAGCCAGTTTCTTTACCGAATATTTAATTTCCTGATGACTTATTTGGCGACCTGATGATTAGAGGTGTGGCTTGATTAAGTAGAAGGTTTTCCATGCTTTTTTCCATCAAGAGAGAAAAATACATACCCCTATGTAAATGGATCAGAAAATAAGATCACAACTAAACCATTTTAAGAGTTGACTGTTCTAATGGTATGAAAAGTATACTCTTAATTCTAGCCATCATGCTAAGCACCCCATCAATAAAAACCAACCCTATTTATTCATTCGACTTCAATAGTCAACAAGATTGGAAAGTAGTAGATGACGGAGTAATGGGAGGAAAATCAGAGGGAGAGTTCTCAATTAGTGAAATTGGAATGGGACTATTTAGCGGCAATGTTTCTTTAGAAAACAATGGTGGATTTAGCTCACTAAGAAGATCAATGGATGCTGAAGACATAAGCGACTACAAACAAATTGTTTTACGCTTAAAGGGCGATGGAAAATCTTATCAATTTCGTTTAAAAGCCAATCGATCAGATTATTTCTCTTATGTGTATGCCTTCCCAACCTCTGGGGAATGGGAAGAGGTTCGCATTCCCTTGAAAGATTTCTACCCCTCCTTCAGAGGACGTCGGCTTGACCTTACTACTTTTCCTGGTAAGCAAATTGAAGAAATGACCTTTCTTATCGCCAATAAAAAAGCAGAAAAATTTGAATTGCTTATCGATTGGATTGCAGCGATTTAAAACCTCATCAATTCCTTCATCTTCTCCAAGACCTTATCTGCATTTGGAATCATGGTTTGCTCCAAGGTACTGTTTAAAGGAATAGCAGGCAGATTTTCAGAACCCATGGCCATTACTGGAGCATCTAAATGCTTGAAACATTTTTCCTGAATTAAGCCGGCTAAATTTCTTGCAAAAGAATTCTGAATGGCGTCTTCCGTAAGCACAAGGCAACGATTGTTTCTTTTTACAGATTCAAAAATACTTTCCTCGTCCAATGGGTTTAGTGTTCTTAAATCTACTATTTCCACTTTGTTCTCCATTCCTTTGGATGCATTCAATGCCCAATGTACACCCATTCCATAAGTAATTACTGTAATGGCTTCTCCTGCTTCACGACAAGCATCGCTAGACGATTGCACCACATTGGCTTTTCCCAAGGGTAGGATATAATCTTCTGCAGGTTCTATTGTTCTTGCAGCCAGAGTGCCAGGCACTTTTGACCAATACAAGCCTTTGTGTTCAAATATGACCACAGGATTTGGATCATGATAAGCAGCCTTCATCAAGCCTTTTAAATCGGCACCATTACTAGGATAAACCACTTTGATGCCTTTGATGTTGGCAATCATTGTTTCTACACTAGAAGAATGATAAGGACCACCACTTCCATACGCGCCAATTGGCACACGTAGTATCATGTCGGCAGTGAATTTACCATTGCTTAAGAAGTGGGCACGACTTAACTCTGTAAACAATTGATTCATCCCAGGGAAGATGTAATCTGCAAATTGAACCTCAACAATTGGCTTCAATCCAACGGCTGCCATTCCAACAGTAGAACCCACAATAAAAGCTTCTTGTATTGGGGTATTGAAAACTCGATCATCACCAAATTTCTGAGCTAAAGTGGCGGCTTCTCTAAAAACACCACCTAGTCGTGCGCCAACATCTTGTCCGTAAAGCAAACATTCATCATTGTTTTTCATTAACTCCTCTACTGCATGCAATGCACAATCTACCATCACTACTTCTTCTGGTTCATTGCCTACTCTGCTGCCACTTTCTTCTTCAATAGGACTTGGAGCATAATCGTGAGTGAATAAATCTTTCGGACTCGGATCTTCAGCTTTTAAGGCCTTTTGGTAATCGGTTTCAACCTTTTCTTTAGCTTTCTTTTCTATCTTTTTAACCTCTTTGTCTGCTACACCAGCAGCCTTTAAACTGGCCAATAGAATTGGGTAAGGATCTCTAGATTTAGCCTCCTCCAAATCATCTCTATACCATTCCATTCTTACACCTGATGTATGGTGATTTAGCAAGGGTACTTTAGCATGAATTAACACAGGTCTTCGTTCTTCTCTAATGATCTTTAATGCTTGCTCTACCGTTTGATGTGACTTTTCAAAATCATTTCCATCGATACTAAATGCCTCTATCCCTTTGAAACCTTGGATGTATTCATAGGCATTTTGAGATCGTGTTTCTTCTGCATTCGCAGAGATGTCCCAGCCATTGTCTTGCACCAAATACAAAATGGGCAATTGCTTTAAGGCAGCCATTTGAAAAGCTTCGGCCACTTCTCCTTCTGTTACCGAAGCATCGCCTAAAGAGCAAACCGTTAGTGGCGAACCCGATTGTTCAATTCCAGTTTTCTCTTTGTATTGAATTCCCATAGCCGCTCCAGTTGCAGGAATGGCTTGCATTCCCGTTGCTGAAGATTGATGCGGAATTTTTGGTTTATCGGCATCGTTTAAGCTTGGGTGACTGTAATAGGTTCTACCCCCAGAAAATGGATCGTCTTTTTTGGCCAATAGTTGCAGCATCAAATCGTAGGGCTGCATTCCGATTCCCAATAACATGGCATCGTCTCGATAATATGGGTAGATGAAATCGCAATTTTCCAATTGCATGGCAAGCGCCAATTGTATGGCTTCATGTCCGCGCGAAGTAGCATGCACATACTTTGATACCACTTTAAAATTGGCCTCGTATAATTCGGTCATTGATTTAGCCGTAGCCATCAATTCCAATGCCTGAAGAAGTGTTTTCTTTTTCATAGTTCTTGTTTTATCCGATGCTACGGTTTTTGTCAAATGCCTCTAAATGATCTCCAATTCTCGCTAAGAATGATCCTCCTAAATTTCCATCCACCACTCTATGATCGTAGGACAAAGAAAGATACATCATATGCCGTATAGCAATGACATCGCCAAATTCTGTTTCTACAACTGCCGCTCTTTTTCTGATGGCTCCAGTAGCCAAAATGGCCACCTCAGGCTGATTGATGATTGGTGTGCCCATGATGTTTCTGAATGTTCCTACATTGGAAATGGTAAAAGTGCTTCCTTGAATTTCATCGGCCTTGAGTTTATTTGTTCTTGCCTTATTCACTAAATCGTTAACAGCAGTTGTTGTTCCCAACAAATTCTTTTGATCGGCATTTCTAATCACAGGAACAATTAAATTTCCATTTGGAAGCGCGGTAGCCAAACCAATGTGAATGTCTTTTTTAACAATGATTTTATTGCCTTCAACAGAAACGTTAATCAAGGGGAATTCTTTTAATGCTTCCACAACTGCTTCAACAAATAAAGGAGTGAAGGTGATTTTTTGTCCATGTCTTTTATGGTAAGCCTCCTTGTTATTGTTTCTCCACTCCACCATATTACTAACGTCTGCTTCAACATAAGAAGTAACATGAGGTGAAGTGTGTTTAGAATGCACCATGTGATCAGCTATCATCGATCTCATTCTGTCCATTTCGATGATTTCAGTTCTTCCCTCTTGGTTTCCAGAAGCTGTTTGAACTACAGTATTGCTCTTTCCTTCTTTAAGGTAGTTGAGAATGTCCTTTTTCAGGACTCTTCCATCATTCCCACTTCCCGCAATTTTGCTCAATTCGGCTGAACCGATTCCTTCCGATTTGGCAATTGTTCTCACCAATGGAGAACAGAAACGGCCATTATCGTCTAATCTAGCTACTTCATCATTTGCAGATGCATTAGAAGCATTAGAGCCAGGTGCTTCACTTGTAGTTTCCGTCTTGCTTTCCTTTACAGTTTCTTTGGCACCATCAGCTTCACTCTCGATAAAGGCCAAAACACCTCCAACTTCCACAACATCATTCTGCTCTGCCAGGATGTCTACTAGTGTACCCGATACTGGAGCTACAATTTCAGAATCCACCTTGTCGGTAGCCACTTCCAGAATCACCTCATCTTTTTCAACCGACTCACCACTGGCCTTTAACCAATTAAGTACAGTGGCCTCTTTTATGCTTTCCCCAAGCTTGGGTAGTTTCAATTCAATCTTTGCCATCTTTATAGAATTAGAAGAATAGCCTATAAAAATAGAATCTCTATGTCATAAAATCTATCACTTTATTATTTTGTAGTTTATTTTTCTATATTTTTACATTAAACAGAAAATTATTCTAAAATGAAGCAATTAGATGAGATAGATTGCCAAATATTGGAGCTTTTGCAGCAGAATGGGAGAATAACCGTGAAGGAGATGTCGGCGCAATTGGGTTTATCACCAACGCCAATATTTGAGCGGACTAAAAAGCTAGAAAAGGCTGGAATAATTGATCATTATGCCGCTATTTTAAACAGTGAAAAGTTGGGCAAAAAGCTATTTGCATTTGCTCACATTAGTCTAAAGGATCATTCTAAAGACTTAGTGGAGGAATTTACCGAGAAGATCATTCAAATCCCTGAAGTGATGGAATGCCATTATACTACAGGCGACACTGACTTCATTCTAAAAATCTTATTGGAAAACATGGAAAGGTATAGAGATTTTGTACTCACAGAATTGTTTGAAATGAGCAACATTGCCAAAGTAGAAACCTACTTGTCATTATCTGTGCCCAAGAAAAGCAATTTCATTGCTGTACAATAATTTGAAGTCTTAGCGTACAATTAATTTATGCTGACTTAAGGAGCCAGTTTCATCCATGATTTCTACAAAATACAATGCTGCAGGAAGGTCTTCCTCAAAAAGCAGGTTGAATGTATTGGAATAATTTTGATCAATCAATACGCTTCCTTTTACATCTCTAATTTTCATGCCTTTGATGCTTCTTCCATTCTCACTGATGATGTTAAAGCTTCCAGTGTTAGGATTAGGATAAATAGTAAATTGATTCATTGACTTTTCTTGTTCATCCAATTCAGTTCCGAGAGGAAACACTGTGATGGCAATCGTTTTGTAATCAATTCCTGGCAATGGACAATGGTCATCTTGCATGTTCAAATGAACATAATGTGTTTTCGGACCACCATTATTGTCCAAGTGGTTTGCAGCTGGCGACCAATTAAGGCTAATCCCAAGGCTTGCAGAACCAACAATCTCATATCGTCCTGAAAGTGAATCTAAGCTTGCTGTTGGTGAAAACGTAAGGCAGGGTGGGTCATTACATACTGTTGAACTGCTTAAATCTGCAGCGACACTAGACCCAAATGCAGAAACAATAATGTCTTGGAAAGGAGGATTTTGATTTGGGATTAAATCGTTGTCGGTGATGACCAATCCTTGGCTTAAACTTTGTCCAACATTAATACTCACCGCCAAGGTATCCTTTGCTTGTGCGTTTACATTCATCACTGGTTGAGTGTTGGAAGAGCCACCATTTATTACCGGGCAAAGAACAACTGCTGCAGGAATTTCTCGATGAACACTTGCAATCTTTGCTCCATTGCGATAAGCATCAATTTGCGTTCCCAGTTGGTACTTTCCAGTATTACTGCTTACTTTAAAAGTAAGATCTCCATTCCTAGAATTGATTTGAAGATTTTCATTTAGGCTGGAAAGTGTCGTTCCTGGAAATGGACTTGAAGGTGAATACCCGTTAAGGTAGGTATTGGCATGAATACTACCACCAAAATCTGAAAGTGCTGCTGACATTGAGTAGACCAAAGAATCTATTTCTGAGTCAATAGCTGCAGTTGAAAAACGGTAATGGCTACTCTGACAAAATCTAGGGAAAGACTCTTCTGCAAATTGGGGAGAATTGTCTCTGCAAGCGTCTGTTGGATAATATTGAACAGGGGAGCTTCCAGGTATTGGAATTCGATACATGGTGGATCTTAAAGCAAATACATCTCCATTGGTATTGATATTGTCTGCTATCGCTCGACAGCAATTCGCAGAGTATTCAAAATCCCAACCAGCTGCTGGAGGAATTCCCTTTATTTGAATGGGATCTGATCTATAATAAAACACATTTACAGTTTGGTCTCGATTGGCACAATTGAATCCAACACCATCACAATTGGGATCTATACTACCATTGTTCATTGCTAAGAACCTTGCACTGTCTGGTTTAACAATTATGTGATTGATCACCGCATTTGTACTAGTTTTAGGCTGATTAGATTGGTTAATTGAATTGGCCTTAACCATCACCGTTTGATTGTTAAAAGTTAGGTTGGCCCCAGAACAATCTCGATACAGCTTTAACTCCAAAACAAAGTTTCCATTGGATAAGCAGGACCAAGTAATTTGGCCCCCATTTAGATGTGTAGCATAGCTTTCATTCGAAAGGACTAAACTCGAGATAACAAATAACAGAGGTAGTAAATGCTTTTTCATTGGATCAGCTTAAAATATTATTGGACAATCATCTTTTGCCTTGCAAGACTTCCGTCTTCATGTAATAGCTCAACAAAATATAAACCCACAGGGACATCTTCATTCAAAACTACTTTATTCGCCACTGAAAATGCTTTTTCTAAAATGACGCTTCCTTTTGCATCAATCAATTTGATGTTTTGGATTTTGTGATTATCACGAGCAATTACACTAAAAGTACCATTGTTGGGATTTGGAAAAATCGAAAAATTATTACTTACTGAATTTTCCTCTTCCAAGTTAGTTCCTAATGGAAAAACTGTAATTGCCAAAGTTTTATAGCTAATTCCTGGCATTGGACAATGATCATCTTGCACGTTCAAGTGAAAATAATGGGTTTTAGCCCCTCCATTGGCATCCAATTGAGTAATTCCTGGCGACCAATTGAAGCTAGCACCCACACTTGCTTGTCCTTTTATTTGGTACCGATTATTTAAGGAATCTAAACTTGGTGTTGGCGTCATGGTTGCGCAAGGAGGAAGGTTGCAGTTTAGGGTAGCAGATAAGTTTTCTGACAATGCATTTCCATAGGCAGAGAGGATAATTTCTTGTGTTGGAGGATTAATGGAATTGTTGATGTCTGTATCTGTAATGCTCAAAGCTAAGTTCAATGTTTGTCCCACATTAACACTAGCTTGTATCGTTTCCACTTCATTTCCATTTTCCATTAATTTAGGAGGTGAATTCATTGTTGTGCTTGTAAGAGGAGCACAATCTCTTATGATGACTTTCATCTCTTTACGAACACTTGCAATTTTATTTCCATTTCTGTATGCCTCTACTTGAATAGGAAGAGCATAAGACTGAATTCCTGATCCACCATTAACTTCAAAATTTAAGTCTCCCGTTAATCCATCCCAAACAATACTTCCATTACTAGGATCAATAGCTGTACCAGGCAATGGATTTTGAATGGAATATCCTTGATTAAAAGGCTTTGTTTGAACTTGGTTATTACTCCCTTGCAAGGCTTCAACTTGTTTGTAAACTAAAGAATCTGCTTCAACATCTAAGGCTCCATTTGCAAATCGATATTCTGTCCCTCTGCAAAATTGTGGATAAGAGTCCTCTGCAAATTGAGGGGAATTATCACGACAAGCATCTGTTGAATAATATTGAACCGGATTAGAATTTGGAACTTCTATTCTATACATGCTTGAGCGCAAACTCAAATTACCGTTAGAATTAATGTTTGAAGCATTGCTTCTGCAACAGAAGGAATGATGGGTAAAATGCCAACCGGCTGAATTTGGAGTTCCTTTAATCTGAATTGGGTCTGATTTGTAATAATGAACCTGTGTAGTTCCATCTCCTGATGAGCAGCTATACCCATTATTGCCTTTGCAATAAGGATCTTGAAATCCATTATTTTTGGCCAACCATTTGGCCGAATCTGGCTTTAAAGTAATACTAGAAATGTTTGCGTTGTTGGCGTCCTTTGGAATATTAGCTGAATTGCTAGCAGAGTGTGAAACATTCATTGTTAAGTTAACATAATTCACTTGTACACCTTGGCAATCTCTAACAATTTTTAGATGAAATACAAACATGCCATTTCCTTGGCATTCCCAAGTTAGTTCACCTCCACTTACATGTGAAGCAAAGGAATTCGTTGAAATGAAGGTAAGAGAAAAAAGAGTAATTAGAGCGGCAAATAAGTTTTTCATGGTAGTAATTGTTTAATTGGTATATGTGATAGACGTTTTTTGTTTTCATTAGTTGCCTAATTCGAATTCTTTATTTTTTCCCAGGTGGCATATAAACTTTCCTGAACTGGTCTGTCAGCTGGAACTTCTCTCAAAGGCTCAACTTGTTTAGAATGTTCTTTTAATTCGCTTGGCAATTCTTGATACAGTGCAGTTCCTTTGGTTTTCCAAGCCAACATCTCATCACTCACCTCTTTTATTTTTGAAGCTGGGTTACCCACGATCAAACTTCTATTCTCAAAAACTGATTTAGCTTTCACAAAACTCAAGGCTCCTATGATGCATTCATCACCAATTTCGGCTTCATCCATGATGACCGAATTCATTCCTACTAAAACATTTTTTCCAATATTAGCTCCATGGATAATTGCTCCATGCCCAATATGAGCACCTTCCTTTAAACGGATGGTTATTCCAGGAAACATATGAATGGTGCAGTTTTCTTGCACATTGCATCCGTCTTCAATTATTATCCCACCCCAATCTCCACGAATTGCAGCACCAGGACCAACATAAACATCTTTGCCTATTATCACATTGCCTGTTATACAAGCCTGAGGATGAACATAAGCAGATTCATGTATGACTGGAATAAATCCTTTGAAGCTATAAATCATTTTAGGCGTATTTAGCTAAAACCGCTTTGGTATAATCACTTAAAACTAGTTGTCCGCTCATTGCTGCACGTTTGGCTAGCAAATCGTCCCAATGTTCTGTTCCTTCCCAAAAAACCTTTTTTAACATGGACTGAGCTTCAGGATTTTTTGACAATAAATAATCTACCATGTCATTAAGCCCTTCATCCAAAGCGGCTACATCTTCAAAAACATCAGCAAAAAGTCCTTTCTCTTTGGCCCATTCTGCAGAATAGAAATGATCTGCATTGATGGTCATTTGACTCATGGCAGAGATTCCAACTTTTCTTTCGACTGCTGGTCCAACTACAAATGGTCCAATGCCTACATTTAGTTCCGACAATTTTACGGAAGCAAATTTAGTGGCCAAGCAATAATCTACAGCTGAAGCAACTCCTACTCCACCTCCAACAGCTTTCCCTTGCACTCTTCCAATGATCAATTTGGGGCATTTTCTGCAGGCATTGATGACATTGGCAAAACCTGAAAAGAATTTCTTTCCCGTTTCTAAATCATTTATGCTGATCAGTTCATCGAAACTTGCTCCAGCACAAAAACTTCTATCTCCTCCACTTTTTAGAAGAATCAATTTGATTTCATTATCTTCTCCAGATTTGGTGATGGTATCTGCCAAAGCTGCCAGAATATCACTGGGCAAAGAATTGTGCTTGGGGTGAAAAAAGCTAATTACCCCTAGTCCATTTTCTTGCTTATCTAATTTAACATATGCTTCTTCCATGCTTATAAAATTCCAAATTGTTCAAAATGATGATTCAAGTGTTTGGCGTTTAACAAATCCCAATGGTCTTTATCCAACATTCCAAATGTGGCATTGGCCGTAATTGCTTCAGGATTTTCTTTGAAGAAAAGATCAAATTCTTCCCAAGCTTCCAACATGGCGGCAATGCTTTTGGCTAGATTCTCATGCCTCAAGGCCTCATTCTCTCCTTTCTTCAACATCGGATGAGAATAGGATTGTGGCATCTTTCGGTAATTGAATAAAGAGTCTTGAAATTTTTCCCAGTGCTCTTCTGGAGTTTCTATTTTAGCTTCAACTTTTTCTACAGCAAGCTGAAAACAAAACTCTAAATGTTCCACCATATGCTGCGGAGTCATGCTCCCCCATTTTGCCGGAGTATCTTCATTCAATTTTCCTAAGAATTCCATCACATTGGACTTGGTTATGCTTGTAAACGGACTTTTCTTAGCAACCATAGTTAGCACTGTTGCAATGGCTACTTTTTCATCATCTTGGTCAAAAACCTCAACAAACCATTTCACCACACCAGAAGGAAATTGTTTTCCTCTAACGTCTCTATCGATCTTCTCCTGACAAGTTAAACGGACGTAAATGGTATCGTTATGATAGATTGGGCGCATGAAGCGACAAGTATCTAAACCATAGTTGGCAGCAACGGGTCCTTTGTTGGGATAAACAAATAATCCAGCGGCAGCTGAAAGGATGAAATATCCATGGGCTGCTCTCTTATCAAAAATGGTGTGATTTAAACTAGTGATGTCTGTATGCGCATAGAAATGATCCCAAGAAAGGTTGGCGAAATTGATGATCTCACTATCCGTAATAGTTCTATTGTGTGTTTTCAAAGACATGCCAGGTTTGATGTCTTCGAAATGGTATTGAAATGGATGTACAGGAGTTTCTTTATACTTAGCTCCTTGCTGATAAATTCCAGTTATTTCTGTGATGCTTGAAGGACTTCCTTGAATGGCACAACGCTGCAAATAATGCTTGACACCACGCATGCCTCCCATCTCTTCTCCGCCTCCAGCTCTACCCGGGCCACCGTGTGTTAAACTAGGTAAAGGTGAGCCATGCCCAGTACTTTGTGGGGCACTTTCTCTATTGAGAACAAGGATTCTACCATGATGACTAGCAGCTCCAACTACAAATTCGGAAGCTTGCTGATCGTCGTTGCTTACAATTGAACAACACAAAGAACCTTTTCCCATGTGGGATAGCTGTATGGCTTCTTCCGTTGTTGAATAAGGCATCATGGTACTAACAGGACCAAAAGCTTCTACCTCATGAACAGCTTTGTTTTTATGTGGATCTTTTTCTAAAAGAAGAATTGGACTAAGAAATGCTCCTTTGCTGGAATCCGCTCCTAAGACTTCTACTTCATCAAGGCTTCCAAACACAAGATCTGCTGTTTGGGTTAAAACACCAACTCGTTCTCTAACTTCTTCTACTTGATCTTTACTGACTAAGGCTCCCATTCTAGTTTCTTTTAAACATGGATCACCAATCACTGTTTTCTGAAGTGCTTTTCCTAAAGCTATCTGAACATCTTCCATGTAGTTTTCTGGCACCATGATTCTTCGAATAGCAGTACATTTCTGACCACATTTTACGGTCATTTCCTTCTTCACCTCTTTAATGAACAAGTTAAACTCTGGTGTTCCAGGGGCTGCATCCAAACCAAGTACAGAACAGTTCAATGAATCTGCTTCCATGTTAAAAGGAACAGCTTCATCAATGATTCTTGGATTCGCTTTCAACATTTTCCCTGTATCTGCAGAACCGGTAAAGGTGACCACATCTTGAGATTCTACATGATCTAAAATGGTTCTTGCACTTCCACAAATCAATTGCAATGATCCTTCTGGTAAAATTTTAGAGGCAATGATTTCTCTAACTACTGCTTCTGTAAGGAAAGAAGTATTGGTTGCTGGTTTTACAACTGCAGGAACACCAGCCATCCAATTCACAGCACATTTCTCTAACATTCCCCAAACAGGAAAATTAAATGCATTGATGTGAACAGCTACTCCTCGTTTTGGCACCATGATGTGATGCCCCATGAAGCTTCCACCTCTTGACAAATCAATGGCATCGCCATCTACATGAAAACTTTGATTTGGAAACTCTCTTCTAAGAGAAGCATTGGCAAAAAGATTTCCGAATCCACCTTCAAGGTCTATCCATGAATCCACTTTTGTTGCACCAGTTTTGTAGCTAATTTCATAAAATTTAGCTTTGTGTTTCATCAAGTGGAGCCCTAACTTCTTGAGCATCATCCCACGCTCTTGAAAAGTCATCTTTCTCAATGCTGGGTTTCCCACATTTCGCCCATAGGCCAAAATTTGTTCAAAATCCAATCCATCTGATCCTGCGATGGCCACTTCTTCACCTGTCACAGCATTCATTAATGGACTTCCTGCTCCATCTCCTTTAACCCAATTGCCTTCTACATAATTTTCTAATCTCATTCTTTCAATTTTTATGCGCGTTCAATTATTGTTGCATAACCTTGTCCAACCCCAACACACATGGTTGCTAATGCATATTTCTTATTGCTTTTTTGCAATTCTAATGCAGCCGAATGCAAGATTCTAGTTCCGGTAACACCCAGTGGATGTCCAATTGCGATTGCCCCACCATTTGGGTTTATTCTTGAATCCTTATCAGCTAAACCTAAAGCCCTAGTGCAAGCCAAGGCCTGCGCTGCGAATGCTTCATTTATTTCTATGATGTCCATTTGATCTAAGCTTAAACCAGCTCTTTCTAAAGCCAATTTACTTGCTCCAACGGGACCAATCCCCATTATTCTTGGCTCTACTCCAACAACAGCAGAAGATACAATTCTAGCCATGGGTTTTAAATCGTATCGTTTAACTGCCTCAGCAGAAGCAATGATGGTAGCGGCGGCTCCATCATTTAAACCAGAAGCATTTCCTGCAGTAACACTTCCTTCTTTTCTAAAAGCAGGTCTTAATTTACTTAAAGCCTCAGCAGTGGTTCCCGGTCTGATGAATTCATCTTTTTCAAAATGAATGGGGTCTTTTTTTCTTTGTGGTATGCTTACAGGAACGATCTCTTCAGCTAGTCTGCCGTTTTCTTGGGCTGCCGTAGCTTTGGATTGAGACCAAGCGGCGAATTTATCTTGGTCTTCACGACTGATGTTATACAGGTCGACCAGATTTTCTGCTGTTTCTCCCATTGCATCTGTTCCGAAAAGGTCTTTCATCTTTTTGTTAACGAAGCGCCAACCAAAACTTGAGTCATGCATTTTTGCGTCTCTTCCAAAAGGGGTAGATGTTTTAGAAATTACCCATGGCCCTCTAGTCATGTGTTCTACACCGCCAGCAATAAAGAGATCACCTTCATTGGATCGTATGGCTCTTGCTGCCTGAACAATTGCAGACATACCTGAAGAACATAATCTATTGATGGTTTCTCCCGGAACCGAAAATGGTAAACCTGCCAATAAAGAACACATTCTGGCCACATTTCTATTGTCTTCTCCCGCTTGATTGGCACATCCTAAAATGACATCATCATAAGCGTCTATTGGGATGTTTGCATTTCTTTTTACGATTTCTTGAATAACGATGGCCCCAAGATCATCTGTTCTAACAGGTGATAAAGTTCCAGTAAATCTCCCAATAGGAGTTCTAATTCCATCGATGATATAAGCTTCTTTCATGCATTAAATTTAATCAGCTAATTTAAGCATATTGATTGGCAGGACAAGAACAAGAAATCTGAATGAAAATTGCTGCTTTAAGGAAACGACAACCTAGATAAGATGCTCTTTTTCAGTTCGGTAAACTGTGCCCCTAAAAAAGAAATAGGCTTCCTTAGATTTTGCCTCTCGAATACAAACATCAACATCCGCTTTTTTATTTCCTAGATGAATGACCTTGGCTTCGGCAATTAATTCATCGCCAAGTTTGGCTGGTTTTGCATAGCTCATGCTACCTTGAATTAAAGGAGATATTCTTCCATAGGAATTGCTAGCAAAAGCCAATGCAGAATCTGCAAGGGCGTATGCAATACCGCCATGCAAGGTTTGAAATCCATTGAGCATTTCTTTCCTTACCAACATTCTGAGTGTACATTCTCCTGCTGAAATGGACAACAATTTAGTGCCCAACCACTGTGAGCAAAAATCATTTTCCATCATAGAATCAAATACTTTTTCTGCTTTGGACTTTTCCATGATTATGCAAAAAAGTTTTGACCATTTTTAGCCATGTCTCTTAAAAGAGGGGAACATCGATAGCGTTCTTCATGGTAGCGTTCGAACAATTCATCCATCGATTCTTTACAATATTGAATGCCCAATTCATTGGCCCAAGCCAATAGTCCTTTAGGGTAATTTACACCATTGCACATGGCCAAATCAATGTCTTCTGCACTAGCAATGTTTAAGTAAGCCGTGTCAGCAGCTTCATTGATCAGCATCACTAAGATGCGGTTGACAATATATTCCCCTAAGCTAGGATCTTGATTTGCTTCTTGATTTTTTGCCCCTTCTTGATAATCATAATAGCCTCGGCCGGATTTTCTGCCCAAGTAACCAGCTTCTGATAAACGTTTTTGGGTAAATGCTGGCTTGTATCTTCCGTCTTGATAAAAGGCATTGTAAACCGTTTCAGTTACGGTATAATTAACATCATTGCCAATAAAATCCATCAATTCAAATGGGCCCATTCTAAATCCACCTATTGATTTCATTGCCCAATCTATGGTGGCTACATCTGCCATTCCTTCTTCAAGAATTCGAAGGGCTTCTCCATAAAATGGACGAGCCACTTTATTGACAATAAAGCCTGGAGTATCTTTCACCTTTACCGTTGTTTTTCCCCATGAAGAAATGGTTACTAGTGCAGCATTTAATGTTCCTTCGTCAGTTTGTACAGCAGGTATAATTTCTACTAAACGCATTAATGGAGCTGGATTAAAGAAGTGAATTCCTACAAATCGATTGGGGTTTTCTAAACCAGCTGCGAGGCTGGTGATGGAAAGTGAAGAAGTGTTACTTGCAATAATTGCCTTTTCAGAAAGATTAGCCTCCAACTTCTGAAATACACTCAACTTAATGTCGATGTTTTCTACGATGGCCTCAATGATTAAATCTGCCGAATAAAGATCAGACAATTGGTCGGTGAAAGAAATATTCCCCAATACTTTCTCCGCTTTTTCTTTAGTCCATTTCCCTTTCTCTACCAAGCGATTCAACATCTTATTTAAGCCGGCCTTACTTTTTGTTAATGCTTCTGAATTAACATCATAAATGGCTACACTCTCCCCTGCAGTTGCTGCCACTTGAGCAATTCCAGTGCCCATTGTACCACAACCAATAATTCCAATTTTCATATCAACATTTTGGGTAAAGATAAGCAAGCTTAAAATCAATTAAAAAAGACATTTCAAATTTATAAACTAACTAATTAGTTGTATAACTAAAGATTTAGTTATATATTTGTTGCATGAAAGATCTTACCAAAGCTGAAGAAGAAGTAATGCAAATTCTGTGGAAATTGGAAAAGGCATTTGTTAAGGAAATATTGAATGAGTTTAAAGATCCACAACCTGCTTACAATACAGTTTCAACCATTACAAGAATATTAGAAAAAAAAGGATTTGTTGGCCATGAGGCTTTTGGCAAGTCGCATCGATATTTTCCAAGCATAAGCAAAGAGGCGTATAAAGAGGGCCTGTCAAAAAGTTTATTAAACAACTACTTTGAAGGATCAGCAGCTAACATGATGTCGTTTTTTGTTAAAACCCATGACATAGACACGCAAGAGCTAGATGCCATTTTGAAAAATATAAATTCTAAAAAACATAAAAAATGAATGCAAGTTTAGAATACATCTTAAACATAAATGTGGTATTAATACTGGTTTCTATTGCGTATTCCTATTTATTTAAAAATGCATTAAATCCAAAACAAAAAAGGGGCTTTTTAATTGGAGGAATTCTATTTGCTGTTATCAGCCCATTATTTAGTCTGCCCCTTGCTTTAAAGGAGTCGGTAAACACCAAAATGGATTTACCGAATTGGCTGATTAATGGAGAGGCTTCAACTAAAATGGTTCAACAATCTACTGGCTTAAATCTGGAAGAAATCTTGATAGTGATTATGGGAACAGGTTTGATTTATTTTCTCACTCGCTTTACATTAGGATTGATACGCATACGACAAATAATGAGTAAAAGCACCTACCAACTTAAGGGGAACTTTTACCAGATCCCCAACTCTAGTGATGCTTTCAGTTTTTTCAATTTAATTTTTGTTGGCGATCAATTTTCTGAAAAAGAAAGAGCGATCATAATCCTTCATGAGAGAGCTCATAGTAAAGGAATGCATAGTTTGGACTGCATACTCCTACAGTTGATGAAGGCTGCCTTTTGGTACAATCCAATCATTTATAAATTAAATGCTCAATTAACAGAAGCTCATGAATTTGAGGCTGATGCAGAATCGTCTAATCAAGAAAATCAAATCACTTACATCGAACTTTTATTACAACAACAATTTGGAGCAGGGGAAATATCATTTATCCATTCATTTAATCAACATCATTTAAAAAACAGAATCATGGAAATTCAAGCAAAAAGAAAAAACAATAAAACCTTACAAATTCTTTTAATAACTGGGCTATTTTTTGGCACTATTTTCAGTGTTCAAGCATATTCTAAAGCCATCATCGCCAATCATCAAATTCAAGACACTAAAAAGCAAGATTTAGATGTTGTAGCGAAATTCCCAGGAGGTATAGATGCATCTGATAAAATTTTTAGGAGAAACAGTAAAGTACCCTGAATCTGCAAAAAAGGACGGTATTGAAGAAACTATTTTTATTCAATTTAAAGTTGATGAAAATGGAAAAGTCTCAGATTTTAATGTTTTGAAAGGAAAAAACGAAGCCCTGAAAGAAGCATCGATCAATGCGCTTAGTCAAATGCCC
>CBDCLY010000020.1:0-29788 GCA_965218715.1 Vicingaceae bacterium | reverse complement strand
TCCAAATTTCGCCTGGAAATGTCATGACAATCATTTCTTCACCTTTCTTGATTCTTAAATTATCTATCTCAATTTCATCGCGATTAAAACCTGCACTTTTCCATTTAGAATAGGCTTCCTCAGTCGTTTTTTTAAATTTTGAAAAGCTCTGCAATCTTACTTCTTTGTACATTTTCGACGCTAATGCTGAATCATTAGGCAATACATTTGAAAGGGGAGATGCCTTCACATAATTCTCAAATTGGGCAACAGTACCATAATTGGAATAGAGACCCTCAAAATTTCCTGAAGAAAAATTATTCAAAAGGCTAATTCCAAAGGTTCTTAACTCAAGGCTGTCTTGTGAATGGCCATATAAGAATTGGCCACAAAGAAGGATACTGAAAATGATTCGTTTCATTTGTTTTTAATTGCTATTGCACGTTTAGGCTGAGAAATGTAGCTAAAACATTTCACTAGCTAGCCTTCGTTGTGATCTGCTGTTGTTGGCAATCGTATTATTTTTCTTTAAATCCAACACCCTCAACATGAGCTTGTGCTATCTCACCTATTTTGTATTTAATTAGATAAGATCCATCAATTGCTCCTTTCTCAATAAAGTGTTTTTCCAGCCATTTACCTCTTTCTTTGGCTATATTCAATGAATTGGGATTTTCGGAATCAGGTTCTATGTAAATTACTACTATGGCAAACTGCATTGCAGGGTTATCTATGGGCCATTTTAACCAAGCATTTAAAGTATTATCTGGGATGTTAATTGGTTCAATATTATCGCCCGAGTACAATAAGTTTTCAGGTATGAAGGGAGTTCGACTACAGTATAATTCATTCCCCGAATTCAAAAAACAATTATTAATAAAAGGATTTGCCTGAACCAAACTGAATGCCATTAAGATTGACGCTAATGTTATTAATTTTCTCATAATTTATGGTGCTTAACTGTCCATGATAAGTCGCCTTCTCTGCAAGCTAGGCAGCAAATAAGCGATCTTATCTATTGTTTTCCTCTTTTTCAATAATTCCTGAAGCTGTTACTTTATCAGTATATAAGATGTGTGTATATTGATTTTGCTCTTTAGGAAGAATCTTAGAGAAAAACATTTCATGAGAAAGAATAGTATTGTAAATATTTTCTTCTCTTTCCATGACTCTTAGTTGCAGTCCAGTGCCGTCGTTATTCATCATCTCTCCTTCACTGAATACATGATTAATTGACATGATCTTTTTAGAATCATAATTAACAGTATCTTTTATCAGGTATCCTCCAATTCTAAGCTTATCGAAACAAGGTGTAAATGAATTGTGCACATTTCCAGTTAGAGTAACTATCTTGGTGTTAGGATATTTTTTACGAATGTTGCATATTTCCAAATACATGGATGAGTCTCGGTCTGAAGATGGGTGCGGATTATCAATGAATTTTACAATGATTCTTTCATTTTGATTGCTCTTATATATCAGATCAAGCATGGATACACCATTTCTACCATCAAAATTTTTTCTTCGAAAAAAATCCAACTCTTTTAACTGGGCAACTGACATCTCGTCTGAAACTTTATCCATTTGTGAAGCACGAATTTCCAAGGCCAAGACTACTTCTTTTTCAGATTTAGTGATAAGATTGCATAGGCCAAAGGCAAATTCTGCGGGCTCTTTCGTTCCATGCATTTCTCCAATCATTATTATTTCGTAATCTGATATTTCATCATATACCTGCTGATTCAACTTTGTAATGTTCTTAATTGGAATTGCATTTTGTTTTAAAAAGTCAATCGGGTTAGTTGCTTTTTTCACACCACATGTTAGAAACAATAGAAGTAATAGGTAATTCATTGTTTTTAATTTTTTAATTGAAGATAACGGTTTTGGATATGGGCCGTGACCAGCTTTTGCTAGGCATGGGCGTCATATACTTTGTTGGCTGCTGCCTATCTTTATTTTCCTTGACGTTTCAATCCTATTCTTGACAAATTTGAAATCTCGAATATAGATTGTATTATGAGTGCCAAAGCTTTCAATTTTCACAAAGTTTCTTGTTTTAGGCTTGTATTGATAAGGTTGGAATCCGTGATTAATTAGTTTTAAATGAATTAAATTTTCGTCATATCCATATCTTTCTCCAGAACCATTAAGTTCTATTATCAATGCTTTTAACTCTTTTGCTTTAAGAACTTCTTCTGCACCATTTAATACTTCAGTTTCAAAACCCTCAACATCTATTTTTATTAGAGATGGTATTTTTCTTGAAGTTACAGCATCTAATTTATCCACTCTTACATCAATGGTGTCACTTTCATTTTCCGTCGCAACGTGATTGACTGTATCCAATGATTTAGTGAATCTTATTACATCCTTTTTAGCTCCTAATCCTATATTGAGTGCCTCAACTTTTTCTTGGATTTGGTTTGCAGATATGTTTTGGACTAAGTTTTTAAATGTTGATGGAATTGGTTCAATAGCTATTGTACTTGCTTCGATTTCGCCTGAAGCTAATATTGTATAGGCTCCAATATTAGCACCTATGTCAATGAACAAATCCGAGTCACGAAGGAAATGTAATAGAAAACCCATATCATCGAATTCCATTAAACCGCAGTATAAATTTCCTGTTGCACCAGTCAGCCCTCTCCACATTATTAATTTGGAATTCTCTGTGTATGGATAAAGAATTGGATATGGATTTAAGCGACAATTGATTTGCCATTTGATAAACCTATTTAATCCACCAAATTTATTTTGGCTATTAAATGGATGATTGTAGATAAATTTTAATGTGTTGAATATCATATTTCTGTTTTTTTTATTGCAGCCAACGCAGGAATAAACACAATTGCGTTTATCCAGCCCCAAGTTAAGATAAATGCACTAAAAATGAAATTGGAGAAAGGCTTTACGGATTAAGCCGCCTTATCAGGCGTCTTTGGCCTAAGGTTCAACAGCCCAAAGAAAAACCACATTGCTTCGCATGTGTATTTTTTTATGCCAAGACCCCAGATTATTGAACTTATCTGGGTCTTGGGCATAAAAAAAAGCCGATCATTTGATCGGCTTTTCTTTGTAGCGGGGACAGGACTCGAACCTATGACCTTCGGGTTATGAGCCCGACGAGCTACCAACTGCTCCACCCCGCAATGTATGTCTTTGCGCTATTTTCTAAATAGGAGTGCAAATATATATTTAGTTTCTTTGCAAACAAAATTAATTACCTACAAAAATGAGCCATAAAGCGGGTTTTGTAAATATTATCGGTCACCCTAATGTAGGTAAATCTACCCTCATGAACCAACTGGTTGGAGAACAGCTTTCTATCATCACAGCGAAAGCCCAAACCACCAGACATCGTATCTTGGGAATAGTGAATGAAGAGGACTATCAAATCGTCTATTCAGATACGCCTGGCATCATCGATCCTGCCTATAAATTGCAAGAGGGCATGATGAAATTTGTATCTACTGCCCTTAAAGATGCTGATGTTATTGTGTTGCTCATCGAGTGCGGACAAAAAGAACTAAAAAGCCAAAAACTCACTTCATTCCTCGAAGAATCTGAAGTGCCCATCATTGCAGCGCTCAATAAAATTGACCTCAATGATCAATCTGGCCTAGAAACAGAAATGAATTATTGGAAAGAGAAATTGCCGAAAGCTTACCTGCTTCCCATTTCTGCTTTGCATGGTTTTCAAATCGACTTACTGCAAGCCAAAATCATCGAAAATCTACCCGAATCACCGCCTTATTATCCCAAAGACAGCCTCACCGATAAACCAGAGCGCTTCTTTGTAGAAGAAAAAATAAGAGAGAAAATTTTATTGCAGTACTCCCAAGAAATTCCTTACTCGGTAGAAGTGAAAGTGGAATCTTTCAAGGAAAATGAAGAAATAATTAAAATGCGTGCCATCATCTATGTTGCAAGAGATTCTCAAAAAGGAATCATCATAGGAAAGGCAGGAACAAAACTAAAAATAGTGGGGTCTGAAGCAAGAAAAGACCTTGAACTGTTTTTTGGCAAAAAGATCTTTTTGGAATTATTTGTCAAAGTGAATAAAGACTGGCGAAACGACGACCAGCAATTAAAGCAATTTGGATATTTGTAAAGAATTATGGGAAATATAGTCGCAATTGTAGGTAGACCAAATGTTGGAAAATCCACGCTGTTTAATCGCTTAACAGAAAGTAGACAAGCCATCGTTGATGAAGCAAGTGGAGTTACACGTGACCGTCAATATGGTAAAGCCATCTGGGGAGATCGAGAATTCACTGTTATTGATACCGGCGGTTACGTTAGAGGTTCTGATGATGAGTTTGAAGGAGAAATTCGCAAGCAAGTTGAAATTGCTTTGGTTGAAGCGGATGTGCTCGTTTTTGTATTGGACGTTTCTGTAGGCATTACCGATTTGGATTTAGCCGTGGCAGAGCTTTTAAGAAGAACAGAAAAACGCGTTTTCCTCGTTTGTAATAAGGTCGATAATCATGAACGATTAGTGGAGTCTGCCGAGTTTTATAGCTTGGGTTTTCAAGACTTGTTTCCTTTATCCAGCATCAGCGGAAGTGGAACGGGAGAATTGTTAGATGAGATCATCAAAGAACTAGGACAAGATGAAGAAGAAGCTTCAGATGTACCTCGACTGGCCATCGTTGGAAGACCAAATGTTGGGAAGTCTTCTTTGATCAACACCCTAATTGGTGAAGAACGTAACATTGTTACACCTATTGCCGGAACCACTAGAGATGCCGTTGGTACCCGCTATTCTGCTTTTGGATTCGATTTCATTTTAACCGACACAGCCGGCTTAAGAAAGAAGTCGAAGGTGGAAGATGATGTAGAATTCTACTCGGTCATGAGAACGGTTAGGGCCATCGAAAATTCTGATGTATGTGTCTTACTCATCGAAGCTGAAGAGGGCATGATGGCGCAAGACATGAACATCTATAATTTGGCCATCAAGAACAAAAAAGGCATCGTAATCATGGTGAATAAATGGGATTTGATTGAAGACAAATCATCCAATACCATGCGCGATTTTAAAGAAGGCATCCTTCAAAAGATTGCACCATTTACAGATGTACCCATCATCTTTACTTCTGTTATTGAGAAGCAAAGAATCATGGATGTGCTTAAAACGGCAGTAAATGTTGCCGAGAACAGGTTAAAGAAAATCTCTACTTCTCAATTGAACAAAGAGATGTTACCCATCATAGAAAATACTCCTCCGCCATCAGTAAAAGGAAAGTTTGTGAAGGTGAAATACATTAGCATGTTGCCTACTTACAAACCCACCTTTGTGTTTTATTGCAATCACCCGCAATACGTGAAAGAACAATACAAACGTTTCATCGAAAATCGTTTAAGAGAAAAGTTCGATTACACAGGAGTGCCCATTCAGATCTTTTTTAGAAAAAAATAAGCCTGAAGAAAATCTCCAGGCTCATCATTTTGTCTTTAAGGAAAGTGCTTTAAAAGGCCGCTTTCACTTTGTCTACGTAGTTCAATTCTTCCCAAGGGAATAATTTCACATCCATTTCTACCGTCTCACCAGATGGAGAAGTAAATGATTTGTGTACTACTTCGCAAGTTCTTCCCATGTGTCCGTATGCAGCCGTCTCAGCATAGATAGGTGTTCTCAGTTGAAAACGTTCTTCAATGGCATAAGGGCGCATGTCAAAGATGGACAATAACTTTTCAGCAATTTCTCCATCGCTTAAGTCCACTTTAGAAGTTCCGTATGTGTTTACATACAATCCCATAGGCTTGGCAACACCAATTGCATAAGCAACTTGTACCAATGCTTCATCAGCAATGCCAGCAGCAACTAAATTTTTAGCAATGTGTCTAGTTGCATAAGCAGCAGATCGATCTACTTTACTAGGATCTTTTCCAGAAAATGCACCACCACCGTGAGCACCTTTACCGCCATAAGTATCAACGATAATTTTTCTTCCTGTTAAACCAGTATCACCATGAGGACCACCAATAACAAAAATTCCAGTTGGATTAATGTGATAAGTAATTTGATCATTGAACAATGCCTGAATTTCTGCAGGAAGCAATGCTTTTACTCTTGGAATCAATATTTCAACTACGTCTTTGTTGATTTTGGCCAACATGTTTTGCTCAGTATCAAAATCATCATGCTGTGTAGAAACAACAATGGAATCGATTCTTGTTGGCTGGTTGTTCTCATCGTATTCGATGGTCACCTGCGACTTAGAATCTGGACGTAAATAAGTGATGTCTTTGTTTTCTCTTCTTAAAGCAGCCAATTCTTTCAACAACATGTGAGAAATCTCTAGTGGCAATGGCATGAAACTTTCCGTTTCATTGCTTGCATAACCAAACATCATCCCTTGGTCACCTGCTCCCTGCTCTTCTTTATTGGCTCTTTCAACTCCTTGGTTAATGTCTGGAGATTGTTCGTGAATGGCTGAAAATACTCCACAGCTATTGCCATCAAACATGTATTCGCCTTTGTTGTAACCAATCTTATTGATTACCTCTCTTGCAATTACTTGAACATCTAAATAAGCACTAGACTTTACTTCACCAGCCAAAACTACTTGTCCGGTTGTCACCAAAGTTTCACAAGCCACTTTTGAATCTTTATCAAATGCTAAGAAATTATCAATAAGTGCATCTGAAATTTGATCGGCAACTTTATCTGGGTGTCCTTCTGATACTGACTCAGAGGTAAAAAGGTATGACATATCTAATATTTTAAGAGCGCTAAATTACGCAATGGAATAGGAAATTGAAACTATTATTTCTCTGTACTTTCTTGGGTTAATTCTTTAAAAATATGCTCCAATGCCATTTCTTCTTTTTGAAGGGTAAGCACAGAGTTTTTTTGATCTACCGCCAATTGAAACAGTTGGTTTCGAATGTCTTGGTCGGCATTGCATTGCAAAGAATAGCTGTTTTTAGCAGTTTGGTCCATTTGGGTGATTCCTTTTATGGAAGCAATTAATTTTTCGGGCATTTCATTTTCAAACTCCACCAAAATCTTGGTTTTCTTCTGAAACAATTCGCCTAATTTCTTGGTCGGATGATTGGCCACTATCTTTCCTTCGTGAATAATGATTACTCGATCGCAGATGGCTTCCACCTCTTGCATGATGTGAGTAGACAACATCACAATTTTTTCTTTTCCTAAGGAGCGTATCAAGGCGCGTATTTCTGCCAATTGATTGGGATCTAATCCAGTAGTAGGTTCATCCAATATCAAGACTTTTGGGTCGTGCAATAGGGCATGAGCCAATCCTACTCTTTGTTTGTAGCCCTTAGAAAGAGCTGCTATTTTCTTGTGCTGTTCTTTTTCTAATCCAACCAATTGGATCAATTCACTCACTCTTGCCTTCGTCGATTTGATTTTGTGAATGCCCGCCATGAATGAAAGGTATTCTTTCACATACATGTTGAGGTAAAGTGGATTTTGTTCGGCCAAATATCCTATTTGCTGCTTGGTGGCAATAGGATCTTCTTTTACATCAATGCCATTTACATGAACATTGCCTTTGCTAGGAGGAATAAAACCAGTAATGATTTTCATCATGGTGGATTTGCCGGCGCCATTTGGTCCCAAAAAGCCTAAAATTTCTCCAGGTTTAGCGCTAAAACTTACTGCATCTAGGGCAGCTTGTTTGCCATAATACTTGCTTACTTCATTTACTTCAATCGACATGAAATTGGGATCAAATTTGACCAACGAATTTACTAATTTTAAATGCTAATGGAGAGGAGTTTAGAAGGTAAGGTAATAAAGTCGACAGGCAGCTGGTATGAAATTTTGCAAGCAGATCAAGCGCCCATAAAAGCGCGTTTAAAGGGCAAGCTGAGGTTAAAGGGATTGAAAAGCACCAATCCTGTTGCAGTGGGCGATTTTGTTACTTATGAAATTGAAGGAGAAGAAGCCTTGATTACTGACATCAAAGCAAGAAAAAATTACATCATTAGAAAAAGCATCAACTTATCGAAGCAGGTACAAATCATTGCCGCCAATGTGGATGTTTTGTTTTTGATGGTCACTATAGAACAGCCAATCACCACTTTAGGTTTCATCGATCGCTTTTTAGTTGGAGCCGAAGCTTATCGAATTCCAACGGTAATTCTTTTTAATAAAGTGGATGTTTTGAATAGTCCAGCATCAATCAAGAAATGGGAGGATTGGAAAAAACTCTATCAAGACATTGGCTATTCAACGCTAGATGTTTGCGCTACGGAAGGAAAAGGGGTTGAAGAATTGAAAGAATTGATGCAAGGGAAAACCTCCATTTTTGCAGGACATTCAGGGGTAGGTAAAAGCACTTTGGTGAATCAATTGGATGCCAACTTGAATTTAAAGACCAATGAAATTTCAGAATACCATGCTTCTGGAAAACACACCACCACTTATGCCGAATTGTTCAGCCTGCCTTTTGGTGCAGAAATCATAGATACACCTGGCATTAAAGGTTTTGGAAATGTTGAGATTGATAAAGCAGAATTAGCACATTTCTTTCCAGAGTTTAGAGCAAAGATGAATGCTTGTAAATTCAGCAATTGCATTCACATCAATGAACCATCTTGTGCAATAAAGCAAGGAATAGAAGATGGAGAATTGGCGGCTTCACGTTACCATAATTATTGTTCGATGTTGGAAGATGATGAATCGGAAACCTTTAGAGCAAAAGGCTATTAGAGCATGAAAGCAATCATTCAAAGAGTAAAAGAAGCCAGTGTGAAAGTTGATGGAGAATTGATTGCTTCTATCGATGTGGGCTTGCTTATTTTATTGGGCGTGGCCGATGGCGATGAAAAAGAGGACCTGGATTATCTGGTGAAGAAAATCAGTGGCTTGAGGATATTTCCAGACGAAAAAGCCAGCATGAACAGCAACATTTCTCAAGTAGGAGGGCAGGTGTTGTCCATTTCTCAATTTACCTTATTGGCCAATACCAAGAAAGGCAATCGTCCTTCTTTTATTGGAGCTGCAGCACCTGATCAAGCCAAAGAAATGTATTTAAAATTCAATAAGGAATTGGGTGAAGTTTTGGGTTTAACTGTTAAAGAAGGAATCTTTGGAGCCGACATGCAGGTGAGTTTGATCAACGATGGACCAGTGAGCATCATCTTAGACAGCAAAAACAGATAAAATGGGAATACAAGAAGCACAAGAGCAAATAGATCAGTGGATAAAAACCCATGGTGTTCGTTATTTCAATGAGCTTACCAACATGGCCATGCTAAGCGAAGAAGTGGGAGAGGTTGCAAGAATAATTGCGAGAAGGTATGGCGAACAATCTGAGAAGGAGAGCGATAAAAACAAAGACTTGGGCGACGAGATGGCAGATGTCTTGTTTGTGTTGTGCTGCTTGGCCAATCAAACAGGAGTAGATTTGGAAGAAGCCTTGAAGAAGAATTTAGAAAAGAAAACCAAAAGAGATGCCAATCGGCACAAAGAGAATGAGAAGTTGAAATAAAAAAAGCCTTGCATTGCAAGGCTTTTTTTATTCTTGTATGTATGTTCTTTTACTCTGCTAAAACGATGATTTTATTGTGATTGATTTCAACTACCCCACCTTTCACCTCAAACGTTTGTTCTTGATTTTGGGCATCGGTAAGTTTAATTGAACCAGCTTTCAAGGTTGCTACCATGGCAGCGTGATTGTCTTGAACACCAAAACTTCCATCTGATCCTGGAAAAACAGCAGCTAAAATTTCTCCGCTGAAAATGTTTTGGTCTGGGGTTACAATGTCAATAATCATCTTTTCTTAGCTAAGCGTTAGAATTCTATTATTTGTGCTCTGCAAGCATTTTTTCACCTGCTTCAATGGCTTCTTCAATGGTACCTTTCAAGTTAAAGGCAGCTTCAGGATACTGATCCACTTCACCGTCCATAATCATGTTGAAACCTTTGATGGTATCTTGAATGTCTACCAACACCCCTTTCAATCCTGTAAATTGCTCTGCAACATGGAAAGGCTGAGATAAGAAACGTTGAACACGTCTTGCTCTATGTACAGCCAATTTATCTTCTTCAGATAATTCATCCATACCTAAGATGGCAATAATGTCTTGCAATTCTTTGTATCGTTGTAAGATTTCTTTTACTCTTTGTGCAGTGTCATAATGCTCTTTTCCAACAATCTCTGGAGTTAAAATTCTAGAAGTAGAATCCAATGGATCTACCGCTGGATAAATTCCCAACTCAGCAATCTTTCTAGACAATACTGTAGTGGCATCCAAGTGAGCAAATGTTGTTGCTGGCGCAGGATCAGTTAAATCATCCGCAGGTACGTATACCGCCTGTACTGATGTAATTGATCCAGATTTTGTAGAAGTAATTCTTTCCTGCATGGCACCCATTTCTGTTGCCAATGTTGGTTGGTAACCTACCGCTGATGGCATACGTCCTAGTAAGGCAGATACCTCTGAACCAGCTTGTGTAAAACGGAAAATGTTGTCGATAAAGAAAAGGATATCTTTTCCTTGTGTATCACCACTGTCTTTGTCACCATCTCTGTAATACTCAGCCAATGTTAAACCTGAAAGTGCAACACGAGCACGTGCACCTGGAGGCTCATTCATCTGACCAAATACAAATGATGCTTTAGAGTTCTTCAATTCTTCTTTGTCGATAACAGATAGATCCCATCCACCTTTTTCCATAGATTCAATGAACTTGTCGCCGTATTTTACAATTCCAGCTTCAATCATTTCACGCATCAAATCGTTTCCTTCACGAGTACGCTCTCCAACTCCAGCAAATACAGATAATCCACCGTGCCCTTTGGCAATGTTGTTAATCAACTCCTGAATCAATACTGTTTTACCAACCCCAGCTCCACCGAACAAACCAATCTTTCCACCTTTTGCATAAGGCTCAATCAAGTCAATTACTTTAATTCCAGTAAATAAAACCTCAGTTGCTGTAGATAAATCTTCAAACAATGGTGGCTCTCTGTGAATGGATGATCCATTTTCTTTTGGCAAATTGCCAATTCCGTCGATGGCATCTCCAACAACATTGAATAATCTACCTTTGATGTCTTCTCCAATAGGCATTTTAATTGGCGAACCAAGTGCAGTTACTACGGCTCCTCTTTGAAGTCCTTCTGTAGAATCCATAGAAACAGTTCTTACTGTATCCTCACCAATGTGTGTTTGAGTTTCTAGTATAACTTTTTCGCCACTTGGCTTTGTTACTTCTAGTGCATCTAAGATCGCTGGCAATACCGCTCCTTCTTGGTCAAAACTTACATCGACAACAGGTCCGATGATTTGTGTAATTTTTCCAGTGTTTGTTGACATCCTTTATTTTATTAGTTCAATAGAAAAATGAATCAAATTTTAGGCTGCAAAAGTAGTGGTTTTTTCAATTATTATAAAAGGATTGTGCTATTTTTATTTTACTAAATTTGGCCGCCGCGATAGATGCTGGAAAACATTGAATTTCAAATAATAAGATTGTTTATTAGTGAAGGTTTATAAAGGGATAGATGCCTACGAAAAAGTAGCAAATGCTGTGGTGACTACCGGAACCTTTGACGGCGTTCATAAAGGGCATAGAAGCATCCTCAATCGTTTGATAGAAACCGCCAAAAAAGAACAAGGCATTAGCGTCTTACTTACCTTCTTTCCTCACCCTAGAATGGTGCTACAGCCAGAAAATGATTTGAAGCTAATCAATACCATAGAAGAAAAAATTGATTTATTAGAAGAAGCCGGTTTGGATGTACTCATCATTCAACCTTTTACCAAGGCTTTTTCTAGAACCAGTTCTTTGGAGTTTGTAAGAGACATATTGGTCAATACCTTGGGAACAAAAAAATTAGTGATTGGTTATGATCATCATTTTGGAAGAAATAGAGAAGGCTCTTTCGAGCACTTAAAAGAATTTGGTCCCATTTATGGCTTTGAGGTGGAAGAGATTCCTGCGCAAGACATCGAAGAAGTGAACATCAGTTCTACCAAAATTAGAACTGCTTTGGAAGAGGGCAATGTAGAACTGGCCAATTCCTACCTAGGCTCTCAATTCAGCCTGAGCGGAGAAGTGGTGCATGGAAAAAAGCTGGGCAGAACCTTGGGTTTTCCAACGGCTAATCTTTGGGTTTCAGAATCGTATAAACTTATTCCAGCCACTGGCATTTATGCTGTTTATGTGCATTTTAACGGACAAATACACAAGGGAATGCTAAACATCGGATATCGGCCAACCATCAATGAAAGAATAAAAGACTTAAGCATAGAGGTTCATCTTTTTGATTTTGATGAAGATCTCTACGAAAAGGAAATTCGCATTCAATTGGTCAAACGCATCCGCGACGAAAAACAATTTGATGATTTGGATGCTTTAAAGTCCGAGTTAGCCAAAGACCAAAACAAGGCAATCCATTTTTTGTCGTGAAACTATTCTGGATCATATTACTCTTCCCAATCTTGAGTTTTGCTCAAGAGCCTGGCGATGTTGATTACGTTTATACTTCTCTAAAAGAGGCAGATAAAAATCCTGACTTCGTGTATCATTTGGATTTATCGAAACAGAAATTACATGACTTCCCTAAAAACCTTCAGCGTTTTCCACGACTGATGTCTTTAGACTTGAGTAAGAACAAAATCAGTTTGTTGCCAGTAGAAATAGGTGAGCTTGCTCAACTGGAAGAATTGAATTTAATGCGAAATAAAATCAGCCTCTTGCCACCACACATTGGAAAGCTGCAAAATCTTCAAGTATTGATCCTGGCCAAAAACAGCATTAGCAAAATTCCAGAAGAGTTTTTTGAGCTGAGCCATTTGAAAAAACTAGACCTATGGGAAAATAGTTTAGAAGAATTCCCAAGCAAATTCAAGAACTTAATCGAACTTGAAGTCTTAGATTTAAGAGGCATGCAGGTCCCCAATTTGTCGCAAGAAGAGTTGCTTCGCGAACTTCCCAATGCCAAGATATTCTTTTCAAATGCCTGTGATTGCGGCTCTTAGAATTTGAAATTAATGGCCAATAGGAAGTTTCTAAACGCTTGCGGATAAACAAAATTTTCAGTCACCACATTGCCAAAAAAGTAAGAATAGGTATATCCGTTAGATGCGTAATTCTCGCTGAATAAGTTGTTCACTTGCAAAGCAATGTTGACCGACTTCAAGCCTGGAATTGGAGCTTCATAACTTATTCTAAAATCATTGACGAAATAGGAATCTAACTTTCTGTTTTCATTGCTTGTATTATCGAGGTACTGCTTGCCAACATACCTGCTCAAGAAACTGAAGTTCAATCGTTTCTTAATGCGGTAATGCAATCCTGTGTTGGCAATCACATTTGGAGAAAAAGAAATGTCGGAGTTTTCTTTTTGTCCAACATAGGCTGCATTTCCAGAGAAATCGTAAATCAATTCATTGAATTCTTTGATCTTATTCTGGCTCAAAGTAATGTTGGTTTCAAATTGTAAGTTTTTTCGAATTCTGAAAGCATTTTGAAATTCGATTCCAGCACGATAACTCTTCTCTACATTTTGTCGAATTGGGCCTCCAACATCATTCACCTCACCTGTTAAAACCAATTGGTCGGTATAGCCCATGTAATACAAATTGATGGTGCTTTGGTAGTTCTTTCTTTTTCTTTCCAAGCCAAACTCAATGTTGGTCATGCTTTCAGGGTCATTGATTGCAGTTGAAACCAAACCCTGCGTTTGATCAACCAAATCTGCCCGGTTGGGTTCTCTATTTCCCAAGGCTAGTAAACCGTACAAGGTGTTTGATGAATTCAATTGAAGATTGAATCCTATTTTCGGATTGAAAAATAGAAATGATTGTACCACATCTAAACTTCTTTGATCATTGTCGGTTCCTTCTACTTCATATTCTATAGCTCTTACCTGAATATCGGCATAAATCAATAGGTTCTTTTTTGGTCGAATTGCCGTCTTGATGTAATTATTGATGTCTAATTTTTTCCCATTGTTGAGGTAATATTTAGCGCTAGGCCTACTGTTAGAGGCGTATTCTGCCCAAATCACTTCGCCAAAATGATCACCATCGTATTGGTTGGCACCACCGCCAATGGTTAGATCCACCTTAGAACTAGCTTGGTAGAGGAAAGAGTAGGTTAAACCGTAGAAATCATTGTCGAGCCATCTTCTTCTAATTAAATCCGTTTCATTGATGGTGGTGTCTGGCAAGACAACAGGGGAGAAGTTGTAATTGCTTAAATCTTGGCCACTTTTGTATTCTTCATAATAGCCTTTTCCTATTGTATAGTGCAAGGCTAAATTGGCAGTTAGTTTTTCAGAAAACTCATGACTCAAATGCAATTGAAAATGATCTTGCTGATAGTTGTCCACCTGATCTTCGTAGGTGTAGTAATTGTAAGTTCTTCCAGATTCCAATAAATTTTTTCTGTCAGCATCAGATAGGTAATTGTTATCAGCATGCTCTTTCATTCCTTCTAAATCATTCTCAAACCTAGATTGTGGCGTACCCCACCAAGCTTGTTGGGTTCTTTCTTTTCCCCCAAAGGCAAGCGCTTTGATAATGGTTTTTCCACTGATATAACTTCCGTTTAAGAAGTAAGATTTTAAATCAGCACTAGAGCGATCCAAGTAGCCATCCGATTGAATTTGTGATAATCTCCCATTGAATGAAAAATGATCATTGATGATTCCGCTACCAAATTGCACCGTATTTTTTCTGGTATTAAAGGAGCCAAATGTGCTATTGATGGCGCCATAACCTTCCTTCTCCATTGTGGTGGTTTCAAGGTTTACGCTTGCCCCAAAAGCAGCAGAACCATTTGTTGAAGTTCCTAAGCCACGTTGAATTTGTATGCTGTTTAAGGAAGAAGCCAAGTCAGGCATGTTTACCCAAAACAATCCTTGAGATTCTGCATCATTGGTAGGGATGCCATTGATGGTAACATTAATTCTTGTGGCATCAGTTCCTCTAATTCTCATGCCAGTATATCCTATTCCAGCGCCCGCTTCCGAAGTGCTAACTAATGAAGGTGTATTCTGAAGAATAAAAGGAAGGTCTTGCCCTAGATTTTGTTCTTTTATGCTTTCTTTATCCAAAACTGAAACTGCACCCGGACTGGCTTGAGCAATTCTGGTAGCTTGAATCAAAACCTCTTCATTGTGGTAAGTGCGAGATTTCATTTCCACTGTAATTTCTCCAGAATTAGTATTTGATATTAGTAAAGTGTCATTTTCAAAAGCGATGTGGGTAAAGGCAATTTGAACATTTTCTTCTTTGCTATTGTCGAAAGTGATTTTTCCTTCAAAATCAGAAACAGCGTATTGATAGCTGTTCAATATTTGTGCTCCAACGCCAAAAATTGCATTTTGATCTTCATCAACTAATTTTATGCTAATTTCTTGTTGAGAAAAACCCAATATTGGAAGGCTAACTACTAAAATGAATAGGTACTTTTTCATAATTAAATCACGAAAAAATAGGGGTAATTTTTCCTTTTGAATATCTGTAATGAGCAATATTGCTCTTCCCTTCGACCGCATTATCGGCATCAGGTTCTTTGGGTATAATCTCAGCCTAATTGAATAAGCACCCCTTGAGACGGGGCAAACTTAAGCACTAAATTTTAGATTTATCAAGTGTATAGCCTGTTCTAATCTATTTTTTTTTGGAGCATCGATGGTCCCAAGAAATTTTGGGTCATTGATGAGTTCTTGATGGTAGTGTTTGAAAATTTCATCTCTTTCATTCTGACTTGGATTTTCTCTTAATTGATCTGCTTCATAGGCAATGTTCGGACTGGTTAAGAGCAGCCATTGATGCGCTTCCTTTTCCTTGAATTTTTCTATTCCTCTTAAGGGTTCATTGAATTTTAAACGCGACCAAATTTCTAATGTGATGCAATTACTATCTATGAATAGAAATGGAGAATGAGGGTCCAGTTGATGTTCGTTTTGTTTTGCTTGTCCGGAAGCGATTTGTTTTAAATCATCGTAGTGATATTTGCGCTTGATTGCGTTTAAATAGGGCCTAGCATATTCTTCTGAAAAAGGGGAATTGAAGTGTTTGGCCAATTCATGAACCAACCAGGTTTTCCCACTAGATTCCGGGCCAAGCAAACAGATTGTTATTGGACGTTCAATTTCTTTTTCCATTCCAAGTATCCAAAGATGGCAATAATGGTGTAGATAATAAACAGAAGGGAAGTTAAATGCAATCCTTTCATCAGGTACATTGCCGAAGCTACTAGGTCTACCACAATCCAAATTAGCCAATTTTCAATGTATTTTTTGACCAACATCCAGCTGGCTAGAATGGCAAATAGGCTGGTGAAACTATCTAAGTATGGCCAAGAAGCATCGCTAAAACGATCTGCGAAATGAGCCAATAAAAAACAAATTATTCCTGAAAAAACGATTCCGAGTAGAAGTAGTTTTTTTGGAATTTTTTTTGCTTCCAATTCTACATTGTTTGCTGAGGTCCATGTGATCCAACCATAAATTGATAAGGCTACATAAAACAAATTGATTCCAAAATCAAAATAGAACTTTAGTTGAAAGCAGAGGTAAGAATAGATAGCTGAACTGATTAGCCCAAAAACAAAGCAAGATTTTTTAATTTTTGTGGCCATTACCACATAAATGATAGCGGTTGCTACAGCAATGAATTCTAGAATATTCTTGGATACTATTGTTTCAAGCATATTTTGTCGGGTCCTAGTTTAAGGTCGACATGAATTTGCTCATCTCTTCAATGAAGTCAGGGTCTTTTTCGAAGGCATTTCCGATAACAATAACATCGGCACCGGCATCAAAAGCGCTCTTTGCTTTTTCAATGGTGTTAATTCCGCCTCCTACTATTATTGGTTGAGAAGTGTATTCCCTTACTTTTTGAATAAGTGGAGCGGGAATAGCATTTTTTGCTCCACTTCCACCATCCAAATAAATCAATTTCATTCCAAGATACTCACCTGCCAATGCAGTACATGCAGCAATTTCAGATTTGTTGGAAGGAATAGGATTGGAATTACTCATGTATGAAGCAGTAGTTTGAGCTCCAGATTCTATAATGAGGTAAGCAGTAGATATGACTTCTAAATTTGTCTTTTGAATATAAGGTGCCGCTACAACTTGTTGTCCAATTAACATTTCAGGGTTTCTGCTAGAAAGCAGGGATAGAAACAAAATGCCATCCGCCTTGGCAGAAATTTGAGAAGAACTTCCAGGGAAAATGATGGCAGGAATATCAGAATGTTGTTTTAAAATGCCAACAGTTTCATCCAAATCTCCATCACTTAATAAGCTGCCACCTACAAAAAAGAAACTGGCATTCATTTCATTGGCCTTTTTACAGAGTTGCTCCAATTGAACAGGATCAGCCTTGTCGGGGTCAATTAATATGGCAAGTCTTTTTGTGTTTTCAGACTTTGCTTTAAGGATGTTATTGATGATATCAGATTTCACTTAAAAAATATCTATTGCAATATTAAACAATCACAGTATAAGCAAGTGAATTATCCTCAACTAATTGCAAACGCACTTTAATCTTTTGAGCCTCAGAATCGGAGTCAATTTTTGCGAGGGCGTATCCTTCTTTATGATGGTATTCCAATATGCTAATGTCGTCTTTTAGGTAAATGTTCTTCCTTCCATGCCATTTAAAAACAGCCTCTTTAATCGACCAGCAGAAGGAATAGTCTTCATCACTGTTTAATGTCAATTGATTCAACTCAGAAGCTTTTAGATACTTGTGGGCAACACGATTCAGCTTGGGTTTTATCTTTTGAATGTCGATTCCTGTTGAAGCTTTTTCTTGCAAGGATATGGCAATTTTTTCATCGGTGTGAGAGATAGAAATGTTGGGCATTCCAATTCCCAAATGGGGTTTTTGATGTTCGTCGTATTTCACTTCTACCGTTTTCCCAAAATGCTTGGCCAGTGAAAATCTAGTGCAAAGCCATTCAATTTGCCTTTCTTCATTTTTTATTTTTTGAAGAGGATCCATTGGATAATTAGAATCAGATAAAAATTTGAACATTTCTTGCTTTGAATTGTCTTGCTTAGAAATGAGTAGAATTAGGTGAGTTTCAGATATTTGAATAAGTTGCATATTGTTTTGATTATCTGTTTGTCTCAATCTAATTATTGGTAAATTTGCAATCCAAAAATAAAAATTAAAAAAATGAGTACAACATCTGTTGAATACTTACCATACAAAGTTAAAGACATCTCTTTAGCTGATTGGGGTAGAAGAGAAATTGAATTGGCCGAGGCTGAAATGCCTGGATTAATGTCATTAAGAGAAGAATACGGTCAAGATAAGCCATTAAAAGGAGCTAGAATTGCTGGATGTCTTCACATGACTATCCAAACTGCAGTATTAATTGAAACTTTAGTTGAATTGGGTGCCGATGTTACTTGGTCTTCTTGTAATATTTTCTCAACACAAGATCACGCTGCTGCTGCAATTGCTGCTGCTGGAATTCCTGTTTATGCCTGGAAAGGGATGACAGATGAAGAGTTTGAATGGTGTATCGAGCAAACCATCTTCTTTGGAGAAGATCGTAAGCCTTTAAACATGATTTTAGATGATGGTGGAGATTTAACCAACATGGTTTTTGATCAGTATCCAGAATTGACTGATGCGATCAAAGGGCTTTCAGAAGAAACTACTACTGGAGTTCATCGTTTATACGAAAGAGAGAAAAATGGAACATTGGTAATGCCAGCTATTAATGTAAACGATTCAGTAACTAAATCTAAATTCGATAACAAATACGGTTGTAAAGAATCATTAGTGGATTCTATTAGAAGAGCAACTGATGTTATGTTAGCAGGTAAGGTAGCCGTTGTTGCTGGTTATGGGGATGTAGGCAAGGGTTCTGCACTTTCTTTAGCTGGAGCAGGAGCAAGAGTTATTGTTACTGAAGTGGATCCTATTTGTGCTTTACAAGCTGCAATGGACGGATTTGAAGTGAAGAAAATGGAAAACGCTGTTAAAGAAGTTGATATCGTTGTTACCGCTACAGGAAACAAAGACATTATCAAAGGAGAGCATTTTCACCACATGAAAGACAAAACAATCGTTTGTAACATTGGTCACTTCGACAATGAAATCGACGTTGCATACTTAGATAATAAGTTTGGTTCAACTAAAATTGAAATTAAACCTCAAGTAGATAAGTATACAGTTGATGGAAACGACATCATTCTTTTGGCTCAAGGTAGATTAGTGAACTTAGGTTGTGCAACTGGACATCCTTCTTTTGTAATGTCTAATTCTTTTACCAATCAAACCTTGGCTCAATTAGAATTGTGGAATAACAGTGATAATTATGAGAACCAAGTTTACACACTTCCAAAACACTTGGATGAGAAAGTAGCTAAATTGCATTTGGCTAAGATTGGTGTTGAACTTGAAGAATTAAGTCAAGAACAAGCAGAATACATTGGTGTTACAGTAGATGGTCCTTATAAGCCAGAATACTACAGGTATTAATAACCAATTAAATTGATTTGAAAAGCGGAGCACGGTGTGTTCCGCTTTTTTTAGTTCCTAATTCTAATGATGGTTCCATCAAAACTAGTCGGGTATTCTTGCAGAGGAAGAGCGGCAGGCGGACTAGTTACCGAGCCATTGTGCAATAAAAAGGAAGAGCCACAGCAATGGTCGGAGGCCGTAATGTTAGATCCATCTACAGAAACCAAGGCGCAGGTGCTCGAAGGTTGAAAAGTACAATGCCTGTCGTAACTTTTAAATGTTCCTTGATCTAGTCGGTACACGATTAATCCTCTAGAGCCTCCATTGATGTATTCCCACCCACCCACTGTTTTCAGATTTACATAACTAGGGTCATTGATGGCGATATCAATGTAAACTTCCACCAATGGAACATTGTTATTTTCATTGTCGGAGCAAGAAATAAAGAGGCTTGTCAGAAAGATGACGCTCAAGCACTTTTTAATTTGATTCCTATGGATTATTTTCGTGGCCATAAATTATAGACTTGCAAACATAGTCTTACTTAACTAATTCTTGTGAGAAAAATTTTTCTAGGCATCATTTTATTTGGACTCAGTGTCTATGGTTCAGATGCGCAAGCACAATCGCCCAAAAGAGTAGAAAAGACGGTAAAAAAGAGAGAAGCTCAATTGGATAAGCAGAAAGAGGATAAGAAAAAGCAGGCGGAAATTGAGATGGAGGAGAAGCGAAAAAGGCACTTTGAAATGCAATCAAAGTCGGTGCAAAAGAGAATGAAAAAGACAAATAGACAGTCAAAAAAATACAATGATAACAAACGAGAATTTTTTTTAATACGATGGTTTCGAAGAGGATAGAGTGAAAGAAATAAGTGATTCAAAAACGAGAATTTAACATTTTGTTAAAGATTGTTATTTTTTTCATTATTTGTATATCTTTACGCACCTGTAGTTTCTAAAAGATTACGTAAAAACATAAAACATCTATTATGCTAAGAAAGTTACTGTTAGCGCTAGTGATAGCGGTGGCCAGTATTTTGCCAACACAAGGGCAAGTAGGTCAAGGATCAATCAAAGGAACAGTATTAGACGATGATACTGGAGAGCCTGTACCATTTGCCAATGTGCAGTTAAAAAGTGGTTCCGATTTAGTTGTGGGAACCACCACAGACTTCGATGGTAAGTATACCCTAAAGCCAATTCCACCAGGAACATATGATATTGAAGTATCTTATGTTGGATTTACAACCAATAGAACAACTTCAATTGTGGTTAGTTCTGATAAAATTATAGGTCACAATGTTAACCTCGGAAAGGGGATTAAATTGGGAGAGGTTGTAGTTGTAGGTTATAAGAAGCCACTCTTTGAAAAGGATCAAACAACGATTGACCAAACAGTAACTCGTGAAGAGTTGAAGAACATGGCGGTTAGAACCCCTGCAGACATTGCAAAAACAGCAGGTAATGGAACCTTCTCTAGAGACAACGGTTCTGGTGCAATTAACTCAAGAGGTGGTAGAACAAACAATAATGTAACATTTGTAGATGGTGTTAAAATTATTGGTTCCTCTAATTTACCTCAAAGTGCTATTGAAGAAGTGTCTGTTAAAAGTGGTGGTTTGTCTGCCCAATATGGCGATGTTACTGGCGCAGTAACTTCAATTACTACAAGAGGGGCATTCAAAGAATATTTCGGAAGTGTTGAAGTATTATCCTCTGGTTTTAAAGTGTCAGATGATGAGGTTTTTGGATTGGATAACTATGGCTACAACCTAGTTGGTTTTAGTGCAGGTGGACCTATCTTAACCAAGAAAGATGAAAATGGAAAAATCATCGACGCTCCATTGGGCTTCTTATTAACTGGTGAGTATAGAAACATTCTAAACCCTAGACCAGCGGCAACTCAATTGTACAAGCCAAAAGATGAAGTAGAAGAATTGATACACAATGATCCATTGGTTACAGATGGAATCAATCCTGGTGTAAATAAAAGAGCTGAGTTTTTAACAGCGAATGATTTTGAGAAAATCGACTTTCAAAGAAACGTTCAAAGTGAGGTGATTGTTTTGAATGCAAAGATCGATATCAAATTGAACGACCTAAGCGCGATGGCTGTTGGTGGAACATTCAATAGAAGTGTAAGTAATTCAGACATAAGAAATTTCCAAGTATATAATTACTTCAATAATCCATTGAGTACTACTCAAGACATCAGGGCTTATGTTCGATTTACACAGCGTTTTGAAAATGCTGAGGTAGAAGAAGGCGAAGAAGACAATTCATTGGTGAAAAATGCATTCTTCTCCATCCAAGCAGATTTTTCAAGAAGAAATGCTTCGACAGAAGACGAGCGTCATGGGGATGATTTCTTTAAGTATGGTTACATCGGAAAGTTTGACGCTGTAACTACTCCTACTTATGCTTATTTCGATAACAATCGTCAAGGGGTATTGTTAGACGATGGTAATTATTACAGTGGTTTGTTTTTAACTGCCTTTAATAATCCAATTGCCTACAATTATACTCCTGGTGATGTTAATCCATTGCTTTCTAATTATACATCTAGCTTTTATCAATTTAGAGATGATTTTCCTCAGTTTTATACAACAAGAGAGAACGTTGAAGGATTCGGTGGATTGGTGAATGGTAGTTCAATTCCTAATAATGTTTACAATTTATGGAGTGCGCCAGGAACGCCTTACAATGCATATAGCAAAAGTGAGAGAGACCAATACCGTTTAAGTGGTAGAGGTTCTGCCGATATCGGTGATCATGCAATCACATTAGGATTTGAGTACGAGCAAAGAATTGAAAGAAACTATAGTTTGAATCCATTGGCTTTATGGCAATTGGGTAGAGGTTCTGTGAATAGCCACATTACTGAAATTGATTCAAACAACTACTCCATATCTCAGGCCGGAAGTTTTCCTCAAATTACTTTTGAAAGAGCCTATGCTGGTGATTCAAGAACTTACTTTGCATACAACATGAGAAAAGCATTGAATCTTCCTACTGAAGGAATTGATTTCATCGACTTTGATTCTTACGATATTGATGTTTACAAAATTGATTATTTCGCTGCTGAACAGTTAATCAACCCGGTAAACAATGTTAACCTTCAATATAGAGGTTATGATTATTTAGGAAATAGAATTACAGATTTCCCATCTTTGGATGATTTCTTTACAGAAAGAAATGAATTAGGATTCAATACTCGTCCAATCGCGCCTTACCAACCAATTTATATCGCTGGTTATTTAGAAGATAAGTTTGCCTTTGAGGATTTGATTTTCCGTTTGGGTGTACGTTTAGATCGTTTCGATGCGAATCAGCCAGTATTGAAAGATCAATTTTCATTATTCCCAACACGTAATGCAGCTTTTGCTAGAGCGAATGGTGCAGATGTTCCAGGAAATATTGGTGGAAACTACATCGTATATGTTTCTGATATCGACAATCCTGCAGCTGATGATATTGTTGGTTACCGTGATCCAGAAGAAAATACTTTTTATAACGCTAACGGTGAGGAATTAAATGATCCATCTACTTTAGAAGCTGGTGGTGGAATTGCTCCATGGTTAGAGGATCCAAGTAAGAAAAGTGCAACTTCAGATATGAGTGCGGCCGCTTTTAAAGATTATGAGCCACAATATACATTCATGCCTAGGGTTTCTTTTTCATTCCCTATTTCTGATGAAGCAACATTCTTTGCCAATTATGATATCTTAACTCAACGTCCAACAGGAAACGTAGCATTGGATCCAATTGATATCATTTACATTCAGAACCACAACAGAATTTTGAATAACCCAGAATTGAAACCAACAAAAACAATTTCTTATGAATTGGGTTTCAAGCAAAAGTTATCAAACAGTTCTGCCTTAACTTTATCTACTTTCTATCGTGAGCAAAGAGATGAGATTCAAGTAGTAAGATTGGTAGGAGCTTATCCAGAAGATTATTTGACTTATAGTAATCAAGATTTTGGAACAGTAAAAGGGTTCACAATCAACTACGATTTAAGAAGAACAAAAAACATACAATTGAGAGTAAACTATACCATTCAGTTTGCTGAAGGTACAGGTTCAGGTTCTTTAAGTTCTTTAAACTTAGTTAACTCTGGTCAGCCTAACCTTAGAACGATTTTCCCATATTCATTTGATCAAAGACATCAAATTACTACTACTTTCGATTACCGATATTCTAGTGGAAGCCGATACGATGGTCCTAAAATCAAAGGAAAAAACATCTTAGAAGATGCTGGATTAAACATCGTTTTCTTAGCCGGTTCTGGAACACCTTATACTGCTAGATCATTGCCTTCAAACAATGAGAACATTGGTGGTGCTTCAACTGGTCAGCCAATTGTTGGTGATGTGAATGGTTCAAGATTGCCATGGACTTTAAGAATGGATGCTCGATTAGACAAGAATTTCCAAATCAATTGGGGAGACGAATCTGAAGAAAATAAAGTGGCTTGGAAACAAGGAAAGAAAACATCTAACTTAAATGTTTACCTCCAAGTATTGAATGTATTGGATCGTCAAAACATCCAATCGGTATATGCTTACACAGGAAATGCTGATGATGATGGTTACTTGACTTCGGCATTGTTCCAAGATCAAATCAGACAACAATTAAATGAGGAGTCTTTTAGATACCAGTATGGTTTGAGACTTCAAAACATGTATAACTACGAGTTACCTAGAAGAATTAGATTGGGAGTTCAATTGAGCTTCTAGAAATAAGATAAACTGAGAAACTATGAGAATAGGAAGAATAACAATCGTTTTTGGCCTGATTATATCAAGCACCTTGGCACTTGCCAAAGGGCCTGATTATGCTAAGAATGATCCTAAGGGAAGAGTAAATTCAACTCCAATACCGGTTGCTGGATGTACACCTGCTAATACTATTGTTTACCTTGAGTTTAACAATGTTAGAACAAGAGTTGAAACAGGTGGTTTATGGTGGCAAGATCGTCCAAACAGTTCTGCGGATTACGAGGTGCCTAAGAATTCAAATTCTTATGCCATATATGCAGGTGGACTTTGGATGGGTGGAACCGATGTAAACGGACAATTAAAAGCCGCAGCAAGTTTATTTGGAACCGACGGTGTTGATTACTGGACTGGACCATTAGATAATGTAGGAACGGCAGAAATTGATGAAGGAACTTGTGAGGATTTTGATCGTTTTTATGACATCTCGCGTCAAGAAGTAGCTGAGTTTGTTCGTTATAAGCAATCTGAAAGAGATGGAACAGTTGCGGAAGATTTCCCTGATGGATATTCAGTTCCTAAAACAATTAGAGACTGGCCAGGGAATGGTGATTTAACCAAAAACCAATCGCCTAAATTGGCTCCTTATGTAGATGTGAATAGTGATAATTTTTATGATTCTGATGATGGAGATTATCCATTCTATGATCTTGATGGAAGTAAAGATTGTCGCGCTCCTAGAGTAGATAGAAGCGAAAGTGCTTCAAGGCCTTTATTTGGTGATCAAACCTACTGGTGGATTTTCAATGATAAAGGAAACTTGCACACCCAAACCAATGCCCCATCAATTGGAATGGAGGTTCATGCCCAGGCATTTGCTTTTGCAACCAATGATGAAATTAACGACATGACTTTTTACAACTTTGAGTTGATCAATCGTTCTACCTTTACTTTAACTGATACCTACTTTGCCAACTACGTTGATTCCGATTTAGGAAATCCACGTGATGATTATGTCGGCTGCGATGTAGTTAGAGGATTGGGGTATTGTTACAATGGTGACGAAACAGATGAAGATTTTAATGGCCAAACTGGTTATGGTTCAAACCCAGCCGCTATTGGTATCGATTTCTTTGAGGGTCCTTATCAAGATGCAGACGGCATCAACAATGATGTTGGCGTTGGACCAGGTGAAGCCTTAAATGGTCTTGGTTATTATGATTCCAATGAAACAGAACCAGATACATTGGTTGATAATGAGCGTTACGGAATGCGTCGTTTTGTATATTATAACATTGGTGGTGGACAAAATGGAGACCCTTCATTGGCCATTCACTATTACAACTACATGCGTGGTATTTGGCAAAATGGCCAGAGAATGCAACATGGTGGTAATGGTTTAAATGCTGCTGGTGTTGAAGGTATTCCAACTGCATTTATGTATCCTGGAGATAGTGATCCATTGCATTGGGGTACTACTGATGAAAATGGGATTACTACCATTCCAAACAATTTAAACTGGACGGAAGATAATCCAGGTAATGGCGCTCCTGCTATTGCTCCTGGTGATAGAAGATTCCTTCAGGCTGCTGGTCCATTTACATTGGAACCTGGTAATGTGAATGATATTACAGTGGGTGTAGTTTTCGGACAAGCTGAAGCTGGTGGTCGTTTGGCATCTGTAGAAAAAATGTTTAGTGCAGATGATAAAGCTCAGGCTTTATTTGACAATTGCTTTAAGGTATTGGACGGACCTGATGCTCCAGACCTTACCATTCAAGAATTGGATCAAGAATTCATCATGTACCTAAGCAATGGTGACCTTTCCAATAATGCGGATGAGGATTATGAAGTTTCTGATCCTAACATTCTAACCGAAGACACCATTAGACAAATTCTTGGACGTGATTATGATAACAAATATCGTTTCCAAGGTTATCAGGTTTTCCAAGTGAAAGACAAAGACATCTCTGTATCTCAGTTGGATGATCCAGATGTTGCTAGATTGGTATTCCAATGTGATTTAAGTGATAATGTTACAAGACTTACCAACTATACCTTCGATGAAGGCCTTTCTTCTAACGTTGCAGTGACAAAAGTGGAAGGGCAGAATCAAGGCATAACACATAGTTTTAAAATATCTGATGACTTGTTTGCCGCTGGAGAAAGTAGATTGGTTAACTATAAAACCTATTACTACATTGCCATCGCATATGCATATAATAACTACAAGACTTATCTGCAAGATGAAGCACCAGACTTAGGTAACCCATTGGCGCCTGCTTCTGATGGTCAGAAATTGCCATACCTAGGAAGTAGAAAAAACTCTACAGGTGGTTCAATTAGTTCTGTATCTGCAATTCCTCATAACACAATATTAGAGGCTGATGGAACAGTGATCAATTCTGTGTTTGGCGATTTAGTAGGCATCACTAGATTACAAGGAACTGGAAATGGAAACAATGCCATTAACTTAACCAATTCTACCATTGATAGACTAATGGCAGAGAAGAGTTGGGAAGATCCAAATGATCATGTAGAGAACTTGGATTACCGTTTAGGGGAAGGTCCATTAACTGTTCAGGTTGTTGATCCTTTAAATGTAGTAGATGGTGATTTCATCTTTAAGATGATAGATAAGCCTGCTTCAAATGGAGATGCTCAAGTAACAGATTCTGCTACTTGGAAAATCTGGAGAAAGGGAACAAATGATACCATTCATTCTGAAAGATCAATCAATACAAGAAATGAGCAATTGTTGTTTAGCCCAAATTGGGGATTATCGATATTGGTTGAACAAGCAGAATTACCTGGTTTGCAAAGAAACCTTACCAATGGTTATTTAGGAGCTTCAATTGAATGGCAAGATCCTACTAAACAATGGTTAGGCGGAATTTCTGATCAAGATTTCCAAAACCCATATGATTGGATTCTATCTGGTGTTACCGGTGGTGAATCTGCAGGTTACGGCGATAGAAAAGATGGTGAATTCATTGATCAAAATCAAGATTATGAAGGAATATTAGGTGGTGTTATCGCTCCTTATACCTTAGTGGGTTACGGAACTGGTAATACGAATACCGGACCCTTGGTGAATAAGGCTGGCTTTGATTTAGCCTCAGCTAATGCTTCTAAACTGGAGTATGTAAATTCTATCGCAATGATTTTAACTAAGGATAAATCGAAATGGTCTAGGGTGCCTGTTCTTGAGATGCAGGAAGAGACAAGTAAAGCCATAGTGGGTGATGAGAAATACCGCGTTAGAAGCCTTCCTTCTGTTGATAAAGATGGAAACGCTTGGCAAACAGGTATGAATTATGATCCGGCCGATGAAGATAGCCCTGGTTTTATTGATTCAACTGGTATGGGATGGTTCCCTGGTTATGTAATTAACCAAGAAACTGGTGACCGTTTGAACATGGCCTTTGGTGAAGATAGCTGGTATGGTGTTGACAATGGTGCAGACATGATCTGGAATCCAACAAGCACAGAAACGACTGGTATTGGTACTACTAACCTTGTATGGGGTGGAAAGCATGTGATTTATATCTTTAGAAAATCTGCTCCAGATGAAGCTGGTTTGGAATCATTAGGAACCGCTTTTGACGTAAATGAATACGATCATGGTGCTAAATTGAAATCCATGTTAAAGAGCGGCAACTTTAGACCATTTGCATGGAGAGCTTGTAGCTACGTAGCTATGCCAATGTTGAATCCTGGACAAGAATTATTGTCAACAGATGTTAGAATTAATATTCAAGTATCCAGACCGTTTGATGTTCAGTATTCTGATCTTTACGATACCACTTTTACAACTGGTGGAATGGTTCAAAGTGTAGATTCTAGTTTAATGAATGATGGTCGCCCTGTTTATGCATTCCAAACAAGAGGTTTTGCAGTGCAAAAAGGTGTAACTACAGCATTGAAAGATGAATTGGATGAAATCAACATCGTTCCAAATCCATATTATGCGATATCTTCTTATGAAGAAACTGCAGTTGAGAATTTGGTGAAGTTGATTAACCTTCCTGAACGTTGTGAGATTAAAATCTACAACATGTCGGGTACATTAATTCGAAAGTTTAATAAATCAGACCCTTTAAACTACCTAGATTGGGATCTTAAAAATCAAGTAGGTATTCCAGTATCTAGTGGGGTTTACATTGTTCATGTTGATGTACCTAACGTGGGTGAAAAAATCTTGAAGTGGTTTGGCGTTATGCGTCCAGTTGATTTAAATAACTTCTAAAAAGGAAATTGAAATGAGAAAATTGAAACTAGGAGTAATTGCAGTATTATTGCTTTCAGCAAGCACAAGTTTTGCTGGTAATGAGGATAGAGCTGGTGAAGCAGGTGCTTCAGAATTACTAATTAACCCTTGGGGAAGAAGCTCTGGATGGGGAGGTGCTAATACAGCCAGTGCAACTGGTGTTGAGGCAATGAACCTTAATATTGCTGGACTTGCCTATACTCAAGGAACAGAGTTGGTATTTACCAATACAAGTTGGTTAGGCGGTAGCGATATCAGCATCAATTCATTTGGATTGGCCAAAAAAATGGGTGAATCTGGAGGTGTTTTAGGTTTATCAGTGATGTCAATGAGCTTTGGCGAGTTGGACATTACCACTGTTGAAAATCCAGATGGTGGATTGGGAACTTTTAAACCGAATTACCTAAACATTGGAGCAGCCTATTCCAAGAACTTTTCAAATACGATTAGTGGTGGTGTAGTTGTTAAACTGATTTCTGAGTCGATTAGCAATGTAAATGCTAATGGTGTTGCCATTGATGCAGGTGTAAACTACGTTACTGGAGACAATGATCGATTAAAGTTTGGTATCGCATTGAGAAATGTTGGTCCAACTGTTAAGTACTCAGGTAATGGTCTTTCAACTCGTTTCGATGTGCCTAATGAAGACAAAGAGTTAACAGTGAATCAAAGATCTAATGATTTTGAATTGCCTTCTCTTGTTAACATTGGCTTGTCCTACGATTTCTACTTAGGAGGCGACTCTGCAAGTACTGAAGTAGCCACAGAACATCGTTTAACTGCTGCCGGAACATTTACTTCTAACTCTTTCACAAGTGATCAAGTTAGAATTGGATTGGAGTACTCGTTTAGAGAGATGTTTATGCTTAGAGGTGGATATGTTTACGAGAATGACGTTAACGATGAAGAGCTTACAAGAACAACAACTGCAGGACCAACATTTGGTGCAACAATTGAAGTTCCTGTAGGGAAAGCAGGAACAAAATTTGGAATAGATTATTCTTATAGAGTTACTCGCACATTTGATGGCACTAACGCCATTGGGGTGAAGCTGACCTTTTAGAATTAATTTTACATACCTTTGCAAAAGAGAATCCCAACCGGGGTTCTCTTTTTAAATTTATATCAATACTTAAAGAGAATAGCGATGTCACAAGTCAGTTATTTCACAGAAGAAGGACTTCAGAAGGTTAAAGACGAACTGAAGCAATTAAAGTCGGTTGAACGTCCGTCCATTTCACAGCAAATTGCAGAAGCAAGAGACAAAGGTGATTTGTCGGAGAATGCAGAATACGATGCAGCAAAAGAAGCACAGGGATTATTAGAAATGAAAATTTCTAAATTGGAAACCTTGGTTGCCAATGCTAGGGTAGTGGATGAATCA
>CBDCLY010000019.1:0-62523 GCA_965218715.1 Vicingaceae bacterium | reverse complement strand
GACCCTTCTGCAAATTGATTAATTAAGAGGTCGTCATCACCCGACCTTATATTCAAGTGACTTTCAAATTCATCACTTCTATAGAAAAATGATTTTGTATAAGCTAAATTTCTTCCCACTCCCATGTATGGTCTTAGATTCTTGGCGAATGAAAGCGTATAAATACTAGTAAAGAATGTTTCAGTCCTAATTATTTTATTGAGGAAACTATTTTCCTTTTCATAAGCACCATGTCCAATAACCAATTCGATCCCCTCATCAAAACTTGACAACATTAAGTTGAGCCAATTAGTCGAAACTGGATAACAATCTGCGTCGGTAAAAACTAAATGTTCATATTTTGCCGCTCTTATTCCTGACTTAATGGCTTGTTTTTTTCCATGTTCAAATTCTCCTAAGTCCAACCATTTAATTCTTGAGTTAATGATTAAACTCTTGTCAATTTCGTCGAAATCACTTGAATGATCATTGACTAAAATGATCTCAAATTTTGGATGATTCTGATTGAGAATTTTTGGCAAGTTTGCGTTTAAATTGTCAGCTTCATTTTTAAAAGCAATGATAATGCTTGCACTTGGAACACTATTAATATTTACCTCAGAATGATTTTTAAGTGCATTTATATACCTTATTAGTAAATAAATTTGAGCGAAAAAGCAGATCAAAAACAAAGAAAAAAAAAGATAATGCAGGGCCTCCCAATCCATTTAAACAGCTTAGATGTGCCTGTAAAGATAGCTTAATTTGGGTGCTTTATGTATCTTTGGCGGCTTTGATAAATAGATGAAATTTAAGTTAGAAAAGGTAGATGCTAAAAGCAAGGCCAGAGCAGGAACCATTAGCACTGATCATGGAGAAATAGAAACTCCCATTTTTATGCCGGTTGGCACTGCCGCCACTGTAAAGGCTGTTCATCAAAGAGAATTAGAAGAAGACATTAAAGCCGAGATCATTCTTGGAAACACCTATCATCTATACCTTAGACCGGGCTTAGAAATAATAAAATCTGCTGGAGGGTTGCACAAATTCAATTCTTGGAACAAACCTCTTCTTACCGATAGTGGCGGATATCAAGTATACTACTTGGCGCACAGAAGAAAAATTAACGAAGAAGGAGTGCAGTTTGTGTCCCACATTGATGGGTCGAAACACTTTTTTACTCCTGAAAATGTAATGGATACTCAAAGGGTTATTGGAGCAGATATCATAATGGCTTTTGATGAATGCACTCCCTATCCTTGTGATTACGAATATGCTAGAAAATCAATGGAAATGACCCATCGTTGGTTAAAGCGATGTTGTGATCATTTTGATGCTACTGAACCACTTTATGGCTATTCTCAAACCTTATTCCCAATTGTTCAAGGGAGCACTTACAAAGACCTTAGAAGGCAATCTGCTGAGAAAATTGCCTCCTATGAACGTGAAGGCAATGCAATTGGGGGATTATCTGTAGGCGAGCCAGCTGAAGAAATGTATGCCATGAGCGATATTGTTTGCTCCATTTTGCCAGAAGATAAACCGCGCTATTTAATGGGGGTTGGAACCCCAGCAAATCTTTTAGAAAACATCGCTTTAGGGGTAGACATGTTCGATTGTGTTATGCCAACAAGAAATGCAAGAAACGGCATGCTTTTCACAAAAAATGGCATCATGAATTTAAGGAATGAAAAGTGGAAAAACGATCATGATAAATTAGATCCAGATGGTGAAAGTTACGTAGATCACACTTACACAAAGGCTTACCTCAGGCATTTATTGGTGTCTAAAGAAATATTGGGAGCTCAAATTGCTACCTTGCACAATCTTGCCTTTTATTTATGGTTAATGAAGGAAGCAAGAAAACAAATCCTTCAGGACAATTTCACCAATTGGAAAGATCAAATTATTCCTAAAATTACTGCTCGGCTTTAATGCATAAACTCGACTTCTATATCATTAAAAAGTTTTTGGGGACTTTCTTTTTCTCCATAGCATTAATTATTTCAATTTCCATCGTTTTTGATTTCTCAGAAAACGTGGATGAATTCATAGAAAAAAGCGCCCCGACAAAAGCTATAATATTTGATTATTACTTAAACTTCATTCCCTATTTTGCCAATCTATTTAGCCCGCTTTTCATCTTTATTTCTGTAATATTTTTCACTTCGAAGATGGCAAGCAATACAGAAATTATCTCAATTTTGGCCAGTGGAATTTCATTCAGAAGGGTGTTGCGCCCCTACTTTATTTCTGCTTTAATTCTTGGGATGCTTTCCTTTTACTTAAATAATTTCTTAATTCCAGATTCTAACAAAGCAAGACTCAATTTTAGATATACTTATATTAAAAGCCCTTTTAGGAATACAGACAAGAACATTCACTTGCAGTTAGACAGTAATAGCTATGCCTATTTCGAGAGCTATAGTGCTCCAACTGATGTTGGAGTTAAGTTTTCTTTAGAACGATTTAATTCTGAGGGTGAATTGAGCTACAAACTCCTTGCTGATTATATTCGTTGGGATACCAGTAAAAACTTATGGTCGATACAGAATTACTATGAAAGATTAATTCTACCTGACCAGGATCACATAAGAACTGGATTAACTAAGGATACTGCATTAAATATGCTACCAGATGATTTTAGCAGAAGAGATGCCGATGTAGAGATGTTGGATTTTTATGCTTTGAATGAAGCCATTGAAGCGGAGAAATTTAAGGGCTCCAAAAAAGTTACTGTTTACGAAATAGAAAAGCACAAGCGATTTGCATTTCCTTTTGCGGCCATCATTCTAACGTTTATTGGGGTTGCTCTAGCAAGCAGGAAAGTGAGAGGTGGAATTGGAATGCATCTTGGATTAGGTTTGCTGATCAGTTTCAGTTTCATATTGTTTATGAAGATTACTCAAACTTTCGCCACAAATGGAGGCCTTCATCCTATGCTTGCCATGTGGATTCCAAATTTTCTATTTGGAATATTGGCGATCTATCTCCTCAAAAAGGCCCCTAAATAATCAATTGGGATTCGTGAATTAAAAAATCACTTTGCCAATCTAGGCTTGGTGGTTTTTGATCAAATAAGCCAAATACTGCAGATCCACTTCCCGACATGCTTGCATACCAAGCTCCACTCTTATAAAGTTGCTCCTTGATTTTTCTTATCTCAGGAAACTCCTTAAAAACAGTGGTTTCAAAATCGTTTTTAAGTTCTGATCGCCAACGGGACTTCGCTTTAAGAATTTCTTCCAACTTCACCTCCTTTTCAGATGGCATTAAGTTTTGATAGGCAATTTTAGTGCTTACATGGATAGAGGGAAAGACAATTGTCAAATAGCAATTTAATCCTAATGAAGGGAATGCACTCAATTCTTCTCCTCTTCCATGAACAAGTTTTGGTCTATTGTCGATAAAAAAAGGGCAATCACTTCCAATTTCCGCTGCCATTTCTTCCATTTTTTCAATTGAAATTCCCAATTCAAATTGAGAATTTAAACCTCTAATAATATTTGCTGCATTAGAAGACCCCCCCCCCAAGCCTGCCCCAATCGGAATTTGCTTATTTAAATGAATATTTACTGCTGGTATTGAGATGTGCTCGGCCACTTTTTGATACGCTTTTACGCATAGATTATTTTCCAATTTACCGTCTATTGAAATTCCAGTTTGGCTAAAATTAAAGGCGCTACTTTCCTCTATCTCCAACCTATCAGACCAATCAACTGGAACAAAAAGACTCGCGATATCGTGAAATCCATCAGTTCTTTTTCTAAGAACTTGAAGTCCTAAATTAATTTTAGCATTAGAGCAGTATTGCATGCCGCAAATATATTGGATTTCTTTTGTACAGAGTCGACTTGCTTGGCCAGATGAATTTTGTAATTTTGACGCTTACTAAGAAATGATTTATGGCAACTTACCTAGATTTCGAAGAACCAATTAAAGAAATAGTTGAACAATTAGAACAGGCAAAAGACCTTGAAGAAAAGAGTCAGGTTGATGTTTCTAAAACCACTAAAGCTTTGACAAAAAAGCTAAAAGAAGTTCAAAAAGAAATTTATGATAAACTGAGTCCATGGCAAAAAGTTCAAGTAAGTAGACACCCAGAACGTCCATATTCACTTGAATACATAGAAGCGATTACAGGAGGAGATTTTTTAGAGTTGCATGGTGATCGTAATGTGAAAGATGATAAAGCCATGATTGGTGGAATCGGATCCATCGACGGTCAGTCAGTTATGTTTATTGGCCAGCAAAAAGGAATTAACACTAAGATGAGGCAGTACCGAAATTTTGGAATGGCCAATCCAGAAGGTTATCGTAAAGCCCTTCGATTGATGAAACTTGCTGAGAAATTTAACATCCCTGTTGTCAGTTTAATTGATACTCCGGGTGCATTTCCAGGATTAGAAGCTGAAGAAAGAGGACAGGGTGAAGCCATTGCAAAGAACCTCTTAGAAATGTTCACTTTAAAGGTACCTATCATCTGCATTATTATTGGTGAAGGTGCTTCAGGTGGTGCTTTAGGAATTGGAATTGGCGATAAAGTGATGATGTTAGAAAATACCTGGTATTCTGTAATCTCGCCTGAAAGTTGCTCTTCAATCTTATGGAGAAGCTGGGATTTCAAAGAACAAGCTGCTGATGCATTAAAATTAACAGCGCCTCAAATGTTGGAAAACAAATTGATAGATGGCATCATAAAGGAACCCCTAGGAGGTGCTCATGCAAATCATGCTGAAACTTTCGCTAATGTTAAAAAGGAGATTTTAAAGAATTTAGAAAAACTAAAAGCGGTTGAAACCGAAAAAAGAGTTGCATCTAGAATGAGAAAATTCTCCAATATGGGAGTAGTTCAAGAGAAAAAGAATAACTAACGATTATACCAAGGACTAATCGTTCTTATCGTATCTGCTAGACTGATGTTCCAGTTTCTTGCGGCTGTTCCATATCCCACGCTATACAAGTCATTTAGATGGCTATAGATTACCTCATTTTCTAATACTTCATAGGCACACTTTTCAAAAGGCCCGTTAAGATCAAGAGGTCGAAGGCTTATGGTCCTATTTTCATAAGCATAAAGCCCTTCATCAGCGGCAAAAATGTAATTGCCCCCTCCTACTTGAACAATATCATTGACATGAATATTGGACCAAACCTTTACTTGCCTTATGGCATTTGTATTTAGATTTAATTCTTGAATATATAAGCCATTACTGTCCTCAGAAAAAAGTAAAGCGGTTTCATTAGAACTAAAGAAGATAAAATCAGCAGATCGAGGAATATTTATTTCAAATTTCTGAGCACCTGAAACAGTAAATACTGCTTTTACTTGGTAGTTACTCTGACCGTTGATCTTTCCATTCAGGATTAAGTAAGTAGGGTTTACACCAAAATTTAAAATAGTATACCCAGATGGAGATTGATAAACATTAGAAATTGAATTTGACAAACTGTATTGGACTTGCCCCTGATTAGATCCAAAGTACAAACGTTGTCCTTCTAATTCCATATCTAAATTTAAATTTCTTGCTCCTTGTGCTTGAATTGAGCTTCCCATGCTGCCTGTATGGTAGTTATATGACAATATTTGGGTATTATCCTTAGATAGGTGCCAAAACAAAGCCTCATTAAAATGAAAAATGGTTTCTTCAGCCCTTCCATTCATAAGGGCAAAATTACTAGTCTGCAAATTGCTATCTATTAATACATATTGACTTTTTAACTGTTTAGTTGTAGCCACAATAATTCCCAATTTTCTTTTCGGAATCGCTGCAATTTGAATTGATCTAAAAAAACTGATTGAATGTTGTTCGTCACTAACGCGAACTTCAATAAAGTATGGACCTGAGGAAATGCTAGTATCACTAATAAAGAAGTCTGTTGACAATTGATAGGTTCTTGCATTAGGGTGAAAAATTACTGAGCTACCTATTCTCCTATTGTCTGTGGAACTATTTAAACTTATGCTAATGGTTTGAATTGACTTGTCATCTGAAACAATGGCCCGAATAGGAATGGGAAGTTTAACATTATAAAGTTGCATCTCTTGAGGGCTTTCCCAAGACAGTTGAGGTAACAAATCTTCCTCTTCCTTAGATTCACAAGCAAGATTAAATAGGACAATACAACAGATAAGGGATCTAATAAATCGCACACCTAAAATTAAGCAAACTCAAATGACGAATCTTGGTTTTTAAATTCAATAAATCTGTTAACAAAGTATTAATAAGCTGTTCATTATCTGTGCAAAAGACGTTCATTAATCAGGATTGAAAAATAGATATTAGCTAACGCTGCCTAGAATAGGCCATTTTACTTTTTTTAGTGACTTATGCATTTATTCACATCAAGCCTGCTGGCTAATTCGCTACCTTTGAGACATGAATAAGCCCCAAGAACGCACCAACCAGAGACGAAAGACAAGCAGCGGAAACTCGCTCCAACTCTCAAGTCTAGAGCATGGAAGAGTGCAGCCACAGGCAAGCGACCTTGAAGAAGCAGTGCTAGGGGCTATGATGCTAGAAAAGGAGGCCGTAAATACAGCAATTGACATCCTTCAACCTAAAAGTTTTTACAAAGACAGTCATCAAAAAATATTTGCAGTCATACAAGAATTGTTTCATCAATCTGAACCGATAGATTTATTAACAATCACCAATGCGCTAAAACAAAAGGGTGAGTTAGATGTTGTTGGAGGACCATTTTACGTAACTCAATTAACCAATCGTGTAGCCTCTGCTGCCAATGTAGAGTTTCATGCAAGAATCATAGCTCAAAAATATATTCAACGTGAATTAATCCGAATTTCAACGGAAATCATCACAGATGCTTATGATGAAACAACCGATGTTTTTAGCCTTTTAGATAAAGCAGAAAGTGGCTTATTTGGTGTAACCGAAGGAAACATTAGAAAGAATTATGATTCAATGTCTACTCTGATCCGTTCAGCCATAAAGCAGATTGAAACGGCAAAAAATCAGGATGGGAATGTGATCGGTGTTCCTTCTGGGTTTTCTGATCTGGATAGAATGACCAATGGCTGGCAACCTTCAGATTTAGTTATTCTCGCCGCTAGACCTGCAATGGGTAAGACTGCATTTGCATTAACTTTAGCGAGAAATGCTGCCGTTGAATTTGAAAAACCAGTGGCTGTTTTTTCCTTAGAGATGTCATCTCTGCAACTAGTAACTCGATTAATATCTGCTGAATCTGAACTTTCTTCTGGAAAATTGAGAAGCGGGAATTTGCGTAATGACGAAATCGAACAAATCCATGCAAAGATTGGAGGTTTAGCCGAAGCACCTATTTTCATTGATGATACACCAGGAATTTCGGTCTTTGAATTGAGGGCAAAAGCAAGAAGGTTAAAATCTCAGCACGATATTCAACTTCTTGTGGTTGATTACCTTCAATTGATGACAGGAGGAGCTGATGGCAGTAAAGGTGGAAATCGGGAACAAGAAATTAGTACCATTTCAAGATCCTTAAAAAGCATAGCAAAAGAATTAAACATCCCAGTTATTGCTCTTTCTCAGTTGAGTAGAGCAGTAGAATCTAGAGGAGGTGATAGAAGACCTCAATTATCTGATTTAAGAGAGTCTGGTTCCATTGAGCAAGATGCAGATATGGTAATGTTCATTAATCGTCCAGAGTATTATAATTTGCTAGAAGACGAAGAAGGGAACTCCACTTTAGGGGTTGCGAATATCATTATTGCAAAGCACAGAAATGGAGCTGTAGGTGATGTAAAACTGAAGTTCACAAAGGAATTGGCCAAATTTTCCAATTACGATTCTTTCAATTTCGGAGAAGATCAACAAGGTTTTGGCAACCTTCCTGTTTCTGATGAATTTGATTCTGGAAATAACATCACTAGATTCTCAAAAATGGATGAAGAGCCTAGTGACAATGATGATGTCCCTTTTTAAAACTCAGTTTTAATTTCATTAATTTCATCGGCATGAAGCGCTTTACCATCAGCCTGATTCTTATATTTTGCCTTTTTGCTGCCAAGGCATCTTACTTGCTAATTCCAATGGATGGAGCTCAGAAAAACCATCTAAAAGCCTACGGCATTGCATTTTGGGCATTAAATCAAGAAGTTGAAGTTGATTGGCTATTGAATTACCGGGGTGGCAGTTTCATGCTTAAGCAGCACGCCAGAATTGAGGAGGAACTCCAAATACGAGGAGTTAGTTTTGAAAGAATTCCCTCTGCAAAATCAACCGCAATCCTAAGTGAAATTGCAAATCCAGAGGTAAATATGGATGTTGTTAAACTGCAGAAGGCCCCTAAGATGGCTGTTTATTCCCCTCAAGGAAAGCAACCCTGGGACGATGCGGTAACTTTGGTCTTGAGCTATGCAGAAATTCCTTATGAAGTCATTTACGATAAGGAAGTAATTCAGGGTAAATTACCCTTGTATGATTGGCTACACCTTCACCATGAAGACTTTACAGGGCAATATGGACGATTTTATGGTAATTACCGCAATCATGCCTGGTACAAGCAACAGGTAAATGAAAATGAGTTAATGGCCAAAGAATTAGGATTTTCTAAAGTTTCTGAACTTAAGTTAAAGGTTGCCCAACAAATAAAAGCCTTTACTGCAGGTGGTGGTTTTCTTTTCGCAATGTGTTCTGGAACTGACTCCTATGACATAGCACTTGCTGCTCAAGAAATTGACATTTGTGAATCCATGTTTGATGGAGACGCTAGCAGCTCCAATTACAATGAACAATTAGACTATACTGCAGGATTTGCATTCAGAGACTACACTTTAATTCCTGACCCTACGGTTTATGAATTCTCAAATATTGATGCAACTCCAGTTCATTTGAGAACACCAGAGAAGAGTGACCTTTTTAGTTTATTTGAATTCTCTGCAAAATGGGATCCTGTGCCCAGCATGTTGTGCCAGAACCATACTAGAATTATTAAGGGTTTTATGGGCCAGACAACTGCCTATTCTAAAAATTTCATAAAACCAGATGTATTGATTCTTGGAGAAAGCAAAGCACTTAACTCAGCAAGATACATTCATGGAAAATTTGGACAAGGAACATGGACTTTCTATGGGGGCCATGACCCAGAAGACTATCAACACTTTGTTGGTGACCCTCCAACAGATTTAAACTTACATCCAAACAGTCCAGGTTATCGACTGATATTAAACAATGTTTTATTCCCAGCTGCTAAGAAAAAGAAGCAAAAGACTTAGTTGATCATTCTCCAAGAAAGACCAAACTTCAGCACCCTTCCTGGTACAGGGTAATTGATTATTCGATTCGATTCTTCATTGTAATTTGCATGAAGAAGGTTTTCCATTTTCACAAAGATCTTTGCACTTTTAGAAATTCTCATGTTCATGTACCAATCCAATTGAGGAATTGAGCCAATTTTCTTTGAATTGTTTCGCAAATGAAAGAAAGCTTGTGATGGATTATAGGCATAACCTTCAAAGGGGGTGGAAAAAGTTTAAGTCAAACCCTATTTGAAAAAGCAATGACTTTTCAAAAAATTCATTTTGGTAATAAAAGCTATGCTCAGAATAAAATTTAGGAAGCGGAAGCGCCTCTTCATTAGAAATCAATTGAATGTTTACTACTTGATCTAGATTCCACTTCTCCCAAAAAGAAATCTGCTTTTCTATGCGAATGGCAGCAATTGAAATTTTTTCTGAGACATTTTGAGGAACAAGACTTTCATCATAGACGATCCAATTATCCAATAGGCTATATTTAAATTGAACAGCCAATCGAATAGTATCGTTTTCTAGCCTAAGTTTTAACTGAGTAATTTGCTGATTTTTTAGCTCTTTAGTATAAAAAAAGTGATTGCTTCTTTGCTTTCCGATCAAAGGGCTAGGTTTGATGATATCAAAATTAAGCCCAGTTTGCAGATTCCATTGTTCATCTAAAGATCTAGAAATACTTGCATTTACAGATGTTTCTGATTTGAAGTATCCACTTAGGCCCTTCTTCAGCTTAAGATTAGTTTGCCAAGCAAAAATGCTGTCCTGAAACCCCAATAGGGCATAGTTAGTATTGAAACTTTCATCAATGAGATAGTTCTGAAAAAATTGAAATTGTTTGAAGTCGATACCTATAAAATTATTCCCCAGTATATTTTGAATCAACACTTGGTTGCTGAACTCTTCTGCATAGCTTGAGTCATGGCTTGAAACGGTATCAAGCAAGTAATTGTCGTAAAACATCCCATTAGAAGCCTTAAGGTCTTTATACAATCTACCAGCCTTTTCAAAATGAATATTGTGGGCAATGCTTAGTCCGCTCAGTAAATGATTTGAATCTAGTTTGTTTAGTACAACATAAGCATTGTTAAAAACCTAAACCTCTAGATCTTGATTGATTTTGCGCATCAAATAAATTGATGTCCAGCAAAACTGTATTGTCATTCTGGCTAGCATTACTAGAAGGAAAAACACCTCCATTTTCCAGTGCATCAATCGTACTGATGTAATAATAGCCTTTGGAACTGAACCTCCATTCATCAGCCTGCAGCAAATATCCTGCATTAAATCGAGTATGGTCAGTCAATTGATCTACAAAAAACCCTTCGGAACTAATGCGATCATACTGAAAGTTGATGTTAAGTGCTTTTCCAATGTTTTGTGAATGAAATGCTTTAAAATACTGTTCACGTTTTAGCCCCATTAACATACATTAAACTAGAATAAGGGTGCGACATTCTATAAGCCTTCAGTTCATCATAATTCCAGGCATATTTACTGTATGCTCCTAAAACTTGTTGAATTCCAAAATTTGGCTTTGAAAAACCTAGGTTGTGAAAGGGAAGTCCAATATTACCTGCACCAGCGCTTGAAAATTGCCTGAAATTATTTCGGTAACGGTGAAATTCTTTAATCTCATCAACCTTCATTTCTTTAAATTCCACAGCCTCAAAAAGAGGTTTAGAATGAAATTGAAGTGAATCTTCTTCTTTATCCGTTTGTGAAAAAGAGATAAAATAGAATAGAATAAGTGAAGTAAAAAAGAGATATCTCACCATGAAGGCAAATGTATTTAATAGAGTTCAGCTTTGAGCAATTTATGAAAAAAGCTTGCTAAAAAATAGTTGGGTTTGGGCAAAAAAAAACCCTGCAGTAAACTGCAGGGTTTTAAAAAAATGGCGATGACATACTCTCCCGGTTGCCCAGTACCATCTGCGCTATTGAGCTTAACTTCTCTGTTCGGAATGGGAAGAGGTGAACCTCAATGCAATAATCACCATAAATCGTTGTTCTCCGGTGCCTTAGCGAAGGAGAACGAATATCATGACATCAAAAAGAAAGAAAATACAAACAATAATAAGAGTTACAACATTAGTAGAAAGCTTACGGGTAATTAGTATTGCTCGGCTTTGACATTACTGCCTTTACACCTACAACCTATCAACGTCATCGTCTATAACGACCCTTAAAGGAAATTTCATCTTGAGGTAGGCTTCGCGCTTAGATGCTTTCAGCGCTTATCCCTTCCGCACGTAGCTACTCTGCAATGCCGCTGGCGCGACAACAGATACACCAGAGGTGCGTCCAACCCGGTCCTCTCGTACTAGAGTCAGATCCTCTCAAATTTCCAACGCCCACAACAGATAGAGACCGAACTGTCTCACGACGTTCTGAACCCAGCTCGCGTGCCACTTTAATGGGCGAACAGCCCAACCCTTGGGACCTTCTCCAGCCCCAGGATGTGACGAGCCGACATCGAGGTGCCAAACCCCCCGTCGATGTGAGCTCTTGGGGGAGATTAGCCTGTTATCCCCGGAGTACCTTTTATCCTTTGAGCGATGGCCCTTCCATACGGAACCACCGGATCACTATGCTCTACTTTCGTACCTGCTCGACTTGTCAGTCTCACAGTCAAGCGCCCTTGTGCCATTGCACTCTGCGCACGGTTACCAAGCGTGCTGAGGGCACCTTTAGAAGCCTCCGTTACTCTTTAGGAGGCGACCACCCCAGTCAAACTACCCACCAAACATTGTCTCCACTTACGTAGATTAGATATCAAGCAATTCAAGGGTGGTATTTCAAGGACGACTCCACAACGCCTAGCGACGCCGCTTCAAAGTCTCCCACCTATCCTACACATGAATAACCCAATATCAATGTTAAGCTATAGTAAAGGTTCACGGGGTCTTTTCGTCCCGTTGCGGGTACCCGGCATCTTCACCGGGATTACAATTTCACCGAGCTCATGGTTGAGACAGTATCCAAATCGTTACACCATTCGTGCAGGTCGGAACTTACCCGACAAGGAATTTCGCTACCTTAGGACCGTTATAGTTACGGCCGCCGTTTACTGGGGCTTCAATTCAATGCTTCTCCGAAGATAACATCTCCTTTTAACCTTCCAGCACCGGGCAGGTGTCAGGCCTTATACATCATCTTTCGATTTAGCAAAGCCATGTGTTTTTGATAAACAGTCGCTTGGATCTTTTCACTGCGGCCCCGCCGGAGCGGGGCGCCCTTTCTCCCGAAGTTACAGGGCGATTTTGCCTAGTTCCTTAACCATGAATCACTCGAGCACCTTAGGATTCTCTCCTCGACTACCTGTGTCGGTTTGCGGTACGGGTAGCAATAATCTGAAGCTTAGAGGTTTTTCTTGGAAGTCTGATTAGGGACATTATCCACTTGCCCGAAGGCTCGTGGTACTATCAGGTTCAGCAAGATCTGCGGATTTACCTACAGTTCTTATACCTACACCCTTCAACGTACTATTCCGTCAGTACGCAGTCCTTTCACTACTCCGTCACCCCATCGCAATTATTGCTAGTACAGGAATATTAACCTGTTATCCATCGACTACCCCGTTTGGGTTCGCCTTAGGACCCGACTAACCCTGATCCGATTAGCGTTGATCAGGAAACCTTAGTCTTTCGGTGAGCGGGTTTCTCGCCCGCTTTATCGTTACTTATGCCTACATTTTCTTTTCTAGCCGCTCCAGCAAACCTTACGATTCACCTTCGGTGCAACTAGAATGCTCCCCTACCGATCTTTCGATCTCATAGCTTCGGTAGTATGTTTTATGCCCGATTATTATCCACGCCCAACCGCTCGACTAGTGAGCTGTTACGCACTCTTTAAATGAATGGCTGCTTCCAAGCCAACATCCTAGCTGTCTAAGCAGTCGGACCACGTTTGAACAACTTAACATACATTTAGGGACCTTAGCTGATGATCTGGGTTGTTTCCCTCTCGGACATGGACCTTAGCACCCATGCCCTCACTCCTGAGGAACATGATATAGCATTCGGAGTTTGTCAGGGTTTGGTAGGCGGTGAAGCCCCCTAGCCCTATCAGTAGCTCTACCTCTATATCACTTTAACTCAAGGCTGTACCTAAATACATTTCGGGGAGTACGAGCTATTTCCGAGTTTGATTGGCCTTTCACCCCTACCCACAATTCATCCAAACACTTTTCAACGTATATTGGTTCGGTCCTCCACTCTGTGTTACCAGAGCTTCAACCTGATCATGGGTAGATCACTCGGTTTCGCGTCTACCCCCACTAACTATGCGCCCTATTCAGACTTGCTTTCGCTTCGGCTCCGGTCCTTAAGACCTTAACCTCGCTAGTGAGGAGTAACTCGTAGGCTCATTATGCAAAAGGCACGCAGTCACCCCGAAGGGCTCCTACAGCTTGTAAGCGTATGGTTTCAGGGACTATTTCACTCTCCTGTTCGGAGTACTTTTCACCTTTCCCTCACGGTACTAGTTCACTATCGGTCTCTGAGGAGTATTTAGCCTTACCGGATGGTTCCGGCTGGTTCACACAAAATTTCACGTGTTTCGTGCTACTCAGGATACGGTTAGGTATAATATTCATTTCGTTTACGAGACTATCACTCTCTATGGTCCAACTTTCCAGATGGTTCTACTATAAATATTAAGTCCACATTACCGTCCTACAACCCCAATATTGCCGAAACAATATTGGTTTGGGCTCTTCCCCGTTCGCTCGCCGCTACTAGGGGAATCATTATTATTTTCTCTTCCTCCGGTTACTTAGATGTTTCAGTTCACCGGGTTCGCTCCCAACAAGTTGGGTAATACTGCTTCACAGTACTGGGTTGCCCCATTCGGAAATCTACGACTAACAGGTTATTTGCACCTAATCGTAGCTTATCGCAGCTTGTCACGTCCTTCATCGCCTCTCAGAGCCAAGGCATCCGCCATACGCCCTTAGTAACTTTCTTACTAATCTTTTCTGAATTAAAAAATTCATAAAGTGGTCTTGACTTGCATAAATCAAGACCGGTTCTAACTCTTACAATTATATTGTATTTTCTTTCAAGATGTCAAAGAACTTGTTCTTAAATAGCATAAATGCTATTCAAAAGATGCCAACCTTCGTTAAAAACTATGGTTGGCGATGTGGAGAATATCGGAGTCGAACCGATGACCTCCTGCGTGCAAGGCAGGCGCTCTAGCCAGCTGAGCTAATCCCCCATTCTATTTGTAGTCCCGCGCAGACTTGAACTGCGGACCTCTACATTATCAGTGTAGCGCTCTAACCAGCTGAGCTACGGGACTTTTTAAATTCCCCGTGGTTTCAAACCACTAAGTGATTTTTCACCATTAGCACAATGGTTCCTCATGGGACTATAATAGCTTGGGAACAAGTAAAAATATTGAAGTAAGAAAAAAGGAAAATACCTTTTCTGAATAAATTCAGATGAGTTGAAATCCAAAGTCTCTAAAAAGGAGGTATTCCAGCCGCACCTTCCGGTACGGCTACCTTGTTACGACTTAGCCCCAGTTACCAATTTTACCCTAGGCGGCTCCTTGCGGTTACCGACTTCAGGTACCCTCAGCTTCCATGGCTTGACGGGCGGTGTGTACAAGGCCCGGGAACGTATTCACCGCATCGTGGCTGATATGCGATTACTAGCGATTCCAGCTTCATGAAGTCGAGTTGCAGACTTCAATCCGAACTGAGATAGAGTTTAAGGATTAGCTCCCTGTCACCAGGTGGCTGCCCTCTGTCTCTACCATTGTAGCACGTGTGTAGCCCTGGACGTAAGGGCCGTGATGACTTGACGTCGTCCCCACCTTCCTCACCGCTTGCGCGGGCAGTTTTTCTAGAGTCCCCACCATTATGTGCTGGCAACTAGAAATAGGGGTTGCGCTCGTTATGGGACTTAACCCGACACCTCACAGCACGAGCTGACGACAGCCATGCAGCACCTTGCATTCTGTCCGAAGAAGGACTAATTTCTTAGTCTGTCATTATGCATTTAAGCCCAGGTAAGGTTCCTCGCGTATCATCGAATTAAACCACATGCTCCACCGCTTGTGCGGGCCCCCGTCAATTCCTTTGAGTTTCAACCTTGCGATCGTACTCCCCAGGTGGATTACTTATCACTTTCGCTTAGGCACTGACAGTATATCGCCAGCACCGAGTAATCATCGTTTACGGCGTGGACTACCAGGGTATCTAATCCTGTTCGCTCCCCACGCTTTCGTACCTTAGCGTCAATAATAGCTTAGTAAGCTGCCTTCGCGATTGGTGTTCCACGACATATCTATGCATTTCACCGCTACATGTCGTATTCCGCCTACTTCAACTATATTCAAGAACTTCAGTTTCAATAGCAGTTCCATCGTTAAGCGATGGGATTTCACTACTGACTTAAAGCTCCGCCTACGTACCCTTTAAACCCAATAAATCCGGATAACGCTTGGACCCTCCGTATTACCGCGGCTGCTGGCACGGAGTTAGCCGGTCCTTATTCTTATAGTACCGTCAGCCCCGCTCACGAGCGGGGGTTTCTTCCTATATAAAAGCAGTTTACAACCCGTAGGGCCGTCATCCTGCACGCGGCATGGCTGGTTCAGACTTTCGTCCATTGACCAATATTCCTCACTGCTGCCTCCCGTAGGAGTCTGGTCCGTGTCTCAGTACCAGTGTGGGGGATAACCCTCTCAGGCCCCCTACCCATCGTAGTCTTGGTGAGCCGTTACCTCACCAACAAACTAATGGGACGCATGCTCATCCTTTTCCGCCGAAGCTTTAATATGTCTAACATGCGAAAGACATATACTATGGAGTATTAATCCTCATTTCTAAGGGCTATCTTCCAGAAAAGGGTAGATTGCATACGCGTTACGCACCCGTGCGCCACTCGTCAGCATCCGAAGACCTGTTACCGTTCGACTTGCATGTGTTAAGCCTGCCGCTAGCGTTCATCCTGAGCCAGGATCAAACTCTTCGTTGTAATTAAAAAGTTTAATGTTTTGCTTAGGATTCGTTTCTCAAAGTTTTATTTAAATAAAAACTAAAGGTATTTCACCTTCTTTCTTCTTTACTTCAATCTTTTCAAAGAACGTCGATTCTTGCGAATCGCCTCTTATATCGTATGGCTTTTATACCACATTTTATCTTTATGAACTCACCCATTTTTTAAATGGGAGTGCAAACGTACGACTAAAATTTAAACCGTAACTTTTTTTTGAAAAAAAATTAAATATTTTTTTTCAGCACTATTTTTTATTCAACGACCCAATAAATTGGGGCGGCAAATGTAAAGGATTTTATTTCATTAAAAAGCCTTTTAATGAAATATTTTTTTATCCTAAATCGATGAACCGCCCTTCAAAAAAATCGGGACGACAAAGTTAATTAAGAAAGAATCAATTACAAGCAAAAAAACTCAATTTTTTTTTCATTTTTTTCTGCTTACTTGATTTCCAATTCATTACGGGTTACCCAATGCCACCTGTAGGACTTTCCCATTGAACATATTCACCTGTTCTAGGGCAAATGTCATGATGTATTCAGCCATTTCGGATGCAGCCACTGGAGCTTTGTAGTCTGGGAATGCCTTCGCTAACATCTCTGTTTGAACAGCACCCAATGCTAAAGCATTAACATGAATGCCTTTATTCGCAAATTCCTCTGCCAATGATTCTGTTAATATACTAAGGGCTCCTTTAGAGGAACTATATGCTGATAGGCCTGCAAATTTTGCGCTCCCTTGTATGCCCCCCATACTCGTTATGTTAACAACATGCGCCAATCTGGCTTTCTCTAAAAAGGGGAAACAATATTGAATGGTATTAACAACACTAATAACATTGGCTTTATATTGTTCTTCAAACTCAACAGGACTTGTTGCAATGAATTCTTTATTGATCAACTGACCTGCATTATTAATTAGCACATCAACTTCTTCCCAGTCCATCAAAAGTTTAGATAGTTCGATTGGAAAATTTCCTAAAGTTAGGTCTACAGAAAATACATCTAAGCGTTCTTCTTGATTGCTAATCTTCATTAGTCCTTCTATTCTTCTTGATAAAGCAAGAACCTCATGGCCATCTTTTAGACACTGTTTCACTAATTCCAATCCTATTCCACCGCTTGCACCTGTAATTACTACCTTCATATTCTATTTATATGGTGAAATTAAGCTTCTTTAATCAGTTTCGCCTTTTTATCTATATGGCTTTTTAACTACACTTATTTTAAGGACGTTTGCTTAAATATTCTAATTGATATGTTTACACCTGGTAGAATAGCATTCGTAATTTTCTTTTTGATCCTATTTATAGCTTACCTTATCTATGCCTATAGAAAGGACATTCAAAAGAATCCAAAATACTTTAAAGGCTCTTATAAAATAATCTTGAGTCTAATAGCAATCTATTTTGCCTACTTCTTGCTTACTCGAATTGTCCATTAATTGGCTCCAATACCATGGCCAACTCTTTTAATATCATTGAGGTAGCACCCCATATAAGCGCTTCATTATAAACGAAGGCATTTACATTTACATTTACCTTTTTATTGTTTTCCAAATAGATGGTTTTCTCCAATATATGATCTGAATCTAGAAAGATTCTCAATGGAATTTCGTGGACTCTTTCCACTTCTTTAGGATCCAATATAAAGTTTGGGCGCTTATCACCAAATCCAACAACTGGTTCTACAATAAAATTGCTTGGAGGTATATATAGTTGACTTAGTGATCCAATGACCTCAACTTCATCTGAAAGTATTCCAACTTCTTCATTTGCTTCTCGTAAAGCGGTTTCGATATTATTTTCATCCTCTGGCTCAACTTTTCCACCTGGCAAAGACACTTGTCCGCTATGAACCCCATCGTATTTTGGACGTTGAATAAATACCGTATACCATTCAGATTTATAGGGGTATACATATAATAGGACAGCACTTTTTTTCGCATCAGCAATTTTTTCTAACATTTGATCTATTCCTGATCGATGCTTCATCATCAATTGATGCGCTTTGTGACCAGGCAAATCACTCTGGAGTACAAGCCTTAAATAATCTTTTAATTTGCTGTTTTTCAAATCTATCTTCGAAATAACTTCTTCTTCTCTATATAAATGATGGATTCCTTGCTTAGCATTTGCAAATATTCCTCATTGTAATCTCTGAATTCATCAACATAAAATTCATTCAATGGTTCTAAATTAAAGTTGAGTGCTTTATAACTTGTGTCTGTTTTAGCAATATAACCATATCCCTCAAGGACATTAATTTCAATAAAGCTTTCTGGATAGGACTTCTTCCCCTTTCGATCGATAAAGACCCATTCTCCATTTAATTTTACGCTGGCATACAATTGATAAAACTGTTTGGCATTTTCAAATTGATATTGGACCTTCAGTTTTAGATTCTGATCACAATAACCCCAAGCTCCCCGTTTTTTTACAGCCACCCAATCTGAATCAGAAAGATACTCTAAGTCCTCAAAAATAGCTGGGAAGACCTCCTGACCATTGGCATCAATAACTCCTTTCTTCCCTTACGCTGAAAATTGGCATAACCATTACGGAACTTTCCCCAATGAAACGCTCCTATCTCCATTTCAAAATCTATTGGAAACTTCAATTCGCCATTGACATTAAGGTAGCCATATTTGTTTCCTTTTTGAACCATCACTAAACTATCTGCAAATTTTCCTACTTGAGAATAGTTAGAAGAAATGACTTTTTCATTGTTTCTATTCACAAAACCCAATAATGTATCTTTTTTAAATTGTGCCAATCCATATTCATTCATAGGTCTCAATAAGTCGTACTGGATTTTGACTACCTCCTCACCTCTTGTGTTGATGAAGCCAAACTTCCCATTGGATTGAACCAGTGCCAATTCCTTACTAAATGAATACGCTAGATCAAATTCATTGTCTAATACTAGCTCTCCCCAGGTATTGATATAGACATAATAACTACTTCCGTTTTCAAGTGCTAAGGCTAAATCAAAATTAAAGTCACCTAAGTCTTCATAAATAATTGGAACTCTTACCTCTCCCTTCCTGTCTATGAAGCCCCAATTCTCTCCTAAAGCAACTTTTGCCAATCCGTTCTGGTAGGCCTCAACTTCATCATATATAAAAGAAATGACAACATCTCCATTCTTATTTATGTATCCCCACTTGCCACCTTTGCTAACCAAGGCATAACCCTCACTAAATTCATCTACAAAATCATATTCCAAATTGATTCTCACTGCCCCTGTCTGATCTTGAAAACCCCAAAGGCCTTTTCTCATCACAGGAAAAAAATGTTCTTTAGACAAAGCAATGTCCACTAGCAAATCATTAATGAATGGATAATTGGGAAAATCTAGCCTGAACTCAATTAATCTTTCTGAAGAATAATCACTAGTATACTGTGAATAAATTGCTCTCCAAGCCTTGTCCACATTTCTATTTCTAGGGTGTTTTTTAATAAAATTGTGGTAATTCTCAATTTCAGGTTGAATTGTCATGAGTTTATAAATACTATCCTCTGCCTGCTCCCTGTATGGATTTAAACTATAATGATTAACGAACTGCTCATAGTCTTTTAGTTCTCCTTTTTTTGTTAGCTCATCAAACTCTCTTAAATATGCGAGGGCTTGCGCTTCAGAAAATTGCACAGCATTTGGGTAATTAATAAGGAAAGTCCTATATGACAAAACAGAGTTAATTGCTTTAGCCTCTTCAAATGCAAGCTGATTCCTAAGAACTGCAGCTTGTTCAACTTGTAATGCATCATTGTGTTCATCGATATAAGAAATGAGCTTATTTATGCTAGGCTTGGACCTAATTTTTAAAAACACCTTAAGGTCAATGCTATCTTTCCATTCTTGAATTCGAGTTGAATCAATATTGAATTCTTTTGCTTTTTCTTTCGACTTTTTACTCAAAGAATCCCAAGAAGATTCGGCAAGCAATACTTTTTGAAAGGCTGAGTCTAAATTGTAAAATGGGTTATCGTTTCTACCATAAATAATGCTAAGGCCATAAGATGATTCGCATTCCTGCTTTTTTAGTCTCTTTTCAAAAAGCTCCTTTGCTTTAAAATAATTGTAAATTTCTAATGCTTCAAAAGCTCTTTTTAATTTGCCAGCCGAAACATTAAGAACTAAAAAGCTGGAAAGGAGGAGTAAATAAATTCTTTTCATCATTGTGCCAAACAAAAGTACCGAACAAAAGCCTTATCTTTTGCTTCTATGAAACAGGCATTGAAGGCAATTTTAATTTGCATTGTGGTACTTTCCACATTGCTCTTTTCATGTAAGCAAGAGCTAAAAAACCCACCAATTAAAGAAGATCCTTGTTTTGATCTAGACTCCATAATAAAAAGAGGTTTTCTAAAGGCCATGATTGAAAATAGCTCTACAAGTTATTTTGTATATAAAGGCCAAGCCATGGGATTTGAATATGATTTGCTTCAAGCATTTGCCGAAAACCTCAAAGTTGATCTAAAACTTGATGTTATTCAAGACTTTGATTCTTTAAGTCAACTCTTAGAAAATGGAAAAGCAGACATCATTGCCGCTAACCTTACTATTACAAAAAGTAGGAAGGAATTTCTTGGCTTTTCCGACGAGATTTTATCGACTCGCCAAGTTTTGGTTCAAGCTAGGAACTCTGAATTCTTAATTAGTAAAGCGATAGAATTAGTGGATAGTACAATTCATGTTAGAAAAAACTCCTCCTTCTATTCTAGGTTAAGGCATTTGTCGGATGAAGTTGGTGGTACAATAAATATAGTTGAAGTAGCTGGAAATGTAGGAGTAGAAGATTTAATGGAACAAGTCAGTAATAATAAAATCAGATTTACCGTGGCTGATGAACATGTTGCCAAAATCAATAAAGCTTACATTCCTAACCTTGATATTAGAACTCCATTAAGCCTTGAACAATCGGTTGCTTGGGGTATAAACATGAATTGCCCCCAACTAGAGGACAGCATCAACAATTGGCTCAAGGACTTTAAAAAGACCTTAGATTTTAGAATGATATACCTTAAGTATTATGGTAACACCAAACTTTTTAGAAAAAGAAAGAATAGTAATTTATTTACCTCAGAAAGTGGTAGCATCAGCCCTTTTGATGAAATAATAAAAACTGCAGCTTACAGCATAAAATGGGACTGGAGAATAATTGCCTCCCTTATCTACCAAGAATCTGGATTTGAATCTAAAGCCCAGTCTTGGACAGGAGCATATGGATTAATGCAATTGATGCCAGAAACTGCAGCAAGTTATGGAGTGGATTCAAGTTCAAGTGATGCTGAAAACATTAAAGCAGGTGTTCAATATATCGCTTGGATTGAAAAGCAATTTCAAGAAAAGGTGGATGACCCATTAGAACGTCAACTTTTTGTTTTGGCTGCCTACAATGTTGGTTTGGGTCATGTTTTTGACGCCATGAGGTTGGCTGAAAAGCACGGACTGGACCCTCAAGTTTGGAAAGAAAATGTGGAAATCATGTTGGTGAATAAAGCAAAGCCCGAATATTATAGAGATGATGTTGTCCATTATGGATATTGCCGAGGGTCTGAAACAAAAGCATACGTCCATTCCATCATGGAAGCTTTTCAACATTATAAAAACAGCACAGAAAACAGTGGCTCTTAATTCTTAAGAATTACTTTTACCTGCCTAAATTTATTCATGGAGACATTTGTATTATCTAACGGTTTAAGGGTTGTTCATCAATATAGCAAGGGACCTGTTGGACATTGTGCCCTATTGGTGAATGCCGGAACTAGAGATGAGTTGGAGGAAGAATCTGGATTAGCGCATTTTATTGAACATGCCATTTTCAAAGGAACAAAAAAAAGGAAAGCTTACCACATTTTAAATAGACTCGACAGTGTAGGTGGAGAGATAGATGCCTATACAACAAAAGAATACACCTGTTTTCATGCATCCTTTCTAAGTGAATACTTTCCAAGAGCGATTGACTTAATTTCAGACATTAGTCTCAATAGTCAATTTCCCGCCAAAGAATTAGAAAAAGAAAAGGAAGTGGTATTGGATGAAATTAATGTTTATAAAGACAGTCCCGCAGAATTAATATATGATGAATTTGAATCACAGGTCTTTAATGGACATGCATTAAGCAACCCAATTCTAGGTACAAGTGAGAGTGTAAAAAACCTCAATAAAACAAAAATTAAGGCCTACATGAATCGGCTCTACCAACCCGAGAACATGGTGTTCTCTAGTTTTGGAGAAATTACAAGTAAGAGATTGCTAAGAATTCTAGAAAAACATTTTGGAACAATAAAAAATGCCAGTTTTCAGCACAATAGAATTGACTTTTGTCCAAATAAAAACACCATTGTTAGATTGCCTAAGTCCATTTATCAAAGTCATTGTATGATGGGGCTTACCAGTTTTGGAGCAAGAGACCCTGAAAGGTTTAAGTTGATTTTATTGAACAACATTTTAGGTGGCCCTGCTTTAAACAGCATATTGAACCTGCATGTTAGAGAAAAGTATGGCTTTACTTATAATATTGAATCCAACTATACTATTTATGACAATATTGGCTTATTCAATATCTATTTGGCGTGTGATCCTCAAAATTTGGACAAGTCAATCCAGATTGTGCACAGACAATTAAAAATTTTGAGAGAAAAACAGTTGAGTCCAACAAAATTGCATTTGGCAAAGCAACAGTTAAAAGGACAATTGGCCATGGCTAGGGAAAGCAAAAGCAATTGCATGCTTTCTCAAGGAAGACAGATTCTTCAGAATGGCAGATTATCTATACTTGAAGAAATTCATGCTAAAATTGACAATGTTTCCTCCTTTGAATTACAAGAATTAGCACAGGAAGTGCTCAATGAAAAACTATTTGATGTTCTTATTTATGATGCTCAATCTAGGTAGTTAATCCATTTTTTTAAGCTTTTCGAGTACCAATTGATCAATTGGAAAATTCAGTTTTCCTAAACTCAATTCCTTGATATTTTCCCAATGTACCACATGATGGTTTCCTACTTCTTCATCAATGGCATGCATTCCTGATGTTATTGAATCGCTTGACAAAGATTCAACCCTATAATAGATAGCGATTAGCTGTTCATTTTCACGAAAAGCTGATTCCTGAAAAAAATCGGTTGTATAAAAGTGCTTTATTCTAAACAAGTCTAAATTTAACTCTTCCTTAAACTCCCTCTTTAAACAATCAATAGTTCCTTCTCCCATTTCTAAACCCCCACCAGGAAATTTGGTGAATTGAAATCCCTTTCTATTTTCAGAACTTAACAAAACTTCAGATTTATCATTAATCAGTAGTCCATAAACTCTGATGTTGTATGCATTAATTTTCTTGTTCATGTGCAATATCCAATGCTTTTTACGTTTTTGAATTTAAAGAATCCAGACCTACAATTTTACTACTTTTGACGCCGTGTTAAGAAAACATCTTATTCTTCTTATTGTTTCTAGCTTTAGCTGCTTTTTTATTCAAGCACAATCATTGGCTATTCTTCGTGGAAAAATCCTTGATGAAAATAAGAAAGGCATAGAAGGGGCAAATATTGCCATTGAAGGTGAATCTGGTGGAACCATTTCCAATAAAAATGGGAGCTATTCTCTAGAAGTTCCTGCAGAAAAACCAATTACAGTTTCCATTACACATCTTAGTTTCCAAGCCAAGCAGCTTAAATTGGAATTGAAAAAAAATGAAATCAAAAGCTTAAAAATTAATTTAAAGGTTTCAGATTATCAGTTGGATCCGGTTGAAATTAAAGAAGAAAAGACCAGAACCAACACCATGGAAAGTGTTGATCCAAAAAATATTAAATATGTTCCTTCGCCCTCTGGTAGTTTTGAGGCAGTTGTTAAAACCCTTCCTGGCGTCTCATCCAATAATGAACTTACTTCCCAATACAATGTAAGGGGCGGAAATTTTGATGAGAATTTGGTGTATGTTAACGACATAGAAATATACCGACCCTTTTTAATAAGAAGTGGAAACCAAGAGGGCTTAAGCTTTATTAATCCTGACATGATTGAAAACATTGAGTTTTCTGCGGGTGGTTTTGCTGCTAGGTATGGCGATAAGATGTCTTCGGTTTTAGCTGTTCAATACAAAGAACCTAAAGAATTTGAAGCCTCTGTTACTGCAAGTTTATTGGGTGGCGCTGTTCATGCTCAGGGTTTAAGCGATAATAAGAGATTCAAACACATTACAGGAGTACGTTACCGAAGCAACCAATATGTATTAAGTAGCTTGGATACGGATGGTGATTACAGACCAACCTTTGCTGATATACAGACTTATCTCACCTACCAAGCAAGCGAAAAATGGACCATAAACTTTTTGGGGAATTATGCTAGAAACAAGTATGAATTCATTCCAGAAACTAGACAAACAAATTTTGGAACCATCCAACAGGCCTTAAGGCTAACCATCTTTTTTGAAGGACAAGAATTAACCGACTTTGAAACTTGGTTCGGTGCAATTAGCAATACGTATAGTCCGAATGATAAAGTTAAATTGAATCTAACCACTTCTGCATTTCGATCATTTGAAACAGAAACATTCGACATCTTAGGCCAGTATTTTATTGATGAGTTAGAAAGAGATTTAAGCAGTTCAAATTTTGGAGATGTTGCCTTTAATAGAGGAATTGGTTCTTATTTAAATCATGCAAGAAATTACCTTGATGCTAGCGTAATTAATATTCAACATCGAGGAAAAATGCTAAGAGACAATGGCAACATTGAATGGGGCTTGCGTTTTCAACATGAAGAAATCATTGATGAGTTGAGTGAATGGGACCTAATTGATTCTGCTGGCTTTTCTATTCCACAGCCAAGAAGTACTCCTGGGCAAGCCCCAAATAAACCAGTTGAACTTACCTTATTCAATAGCTTTAAAGCAAGCAATAGCTTAGTTTCAGACCGATTCATGGCCTATGTGCAAAGAAGTTTAAGGTGGAAAGGCAAAAATGAAACTGCATACACAGCAACTGCTGGCATTAGAAGCAATACATGGAGTTTAAATGGTGAAACCGTTGTAAGCCCAAGAGCAAACATTTCTATGCAACCCAAATGGGAAAGGGACATGCTTTTTAGATTAAGCACAGGGGTATACTATCAGCCTGCATTCTACAGAGAATTGCGAAATTTCAATGGAGATCTAAACAAAGACATCAAAGCCCAACAATCGATCCATTATGTATTGGGGATGGATTATAATTTCAAAGCTTGGGATCGGCCTTTTAAATTTGTTGGTGAAGCATATTATAAGCAAATGAATAACATTATCCCATATGAAATTGATAATGTGCGCATTCGGTATTATGCAGAAAATAGCGCTACTGCCTATGCAGTTGGAGCAGATTTTAAAGTAAATGGCGAATTTGTAAAAGGAGTAGATTCTTGGGTCAACATTGGTTTTATGCAAGTTGAAGAAGACATCAAGGGAGATTTCTTTTACGACTACTATAACGACGAGGGAGAAAAAATAATTCCTGGATTTACCTTTAACAATAGAGCAGTTGATAGTGTAAAAAGAAGTCCTGGAAGTATTCCAAGACCAACAGATCAAAGAATCAATTTCAGCTTGTTTTTTCAAGATTATTTCCCAGCTAGGCCAAGCATTAAAATGCACATGACCTTACATTATGGAAGTGGAATGCCCTTCGGACCACCATCTAACGAACGTTATAAAGACACTTTGAGAATACCTCCTTATATCCGTGTCGACATTGGTTTATCTAAACAATTGATTAGTGAAGAAACTCAATTTAGTGCTAAAAGTCCTTTCCGCCACCTGAAATCTGTTTGGATAGGTGCTGAAGTTTTCAATTTGTTGCAACGAAACAACACGTTATCTTACCTATGGATCACTGATGTGACCAACCGACAATATGCAGTACCTAATTTCCTGACTAGCAGGCAAATAAACCTGAGGTTGCAGGTGAAGTTTTAATCACAAATTATCTTTTTTTTGCAACTAATTTGGCATTCTAAGCGTATAGAATGTTGTGAAGAAATTGTTAACTCTTTTTTTATCTACCCTTAGTATTCTTGGGATGGCCCAAACCTCCACTTCTTCTGATGGAGACTGGGATACTGGTGGCAATTGGAGCAGTGGGGTTCCCGCTGACGATGAAACGGCAACCATAGCGCATGACATGACTTTGGATGTTGATCTAAACATCGATGATGGAAGCTACACGGTAACAACAGGAAGCATTATAGATGAAAGTGGAGCAAGTGCTTACGATATTGATGTTAGAGGCACTGGGTATTTTGAGGTTGCTGGAAAAGTTAGCATAGAAGGAGATTTTGAAGTCAGAAACTTTGGAGAATTCATTCTAAGAGGTTGCGATACCATGATCGTTGAAGGGGATGTAGACTTTAGGAATGACGCAGTTGTTACCATTGAGAGCTGCGCTGTTTTAATCATAACTGGCGATTTAAACATTAGGAATGACAATGAAACTGTTATTCATGGTACTGTTTCGGTTGGTGGGGATTTAATTTCAAGAAATGATGCATCAATTGCTGGCACTGGTAACTTAGAAACAGCTGGAGAAGTTGATATTAGAAACTCTTCCTCAGTTTTTGGCTCTACTTCAGACTGTTCACCTGGGCCTTGTGAATTTGGAAGTGGACAAGGTCTACCAATTGTATTAAGCTCCTTTGAAGCGAAAGAAATTTCAGCAAATGAAGTTGAATTGACGTGGGAATGCAGCAGTGAAATTAACAATGACTACTTCACTCTGGAATATTCTTTAGATGGGAAAAATTTTTATGAAATAGACCAAGTTAAGGGTGCAGGTAACTCTAACTCGAAGACTCAGTACCGATTAATTTCGAAAATTGATTTTGAAGATCGAATTTATTTTAGATTGAAACAAACCGATTATGATGGTTCAAGTAAATCGTTTAACCCAGTTTCACTGAACAAAAGCATTTATGATTTAAATGCAGAAAATTGCTTATCCATTTACCCAAATCCTTCCAGAGGAGACAACATCAATATTCAGGTTAAGAAATCGAGTCTCGGAGAAAACAAGCTACAAATCATGTCCAATGATGGGAAAATCGTTTGGGAAATTTCTTCATTTGGTCTTGAGGGAGAAAGTCTAAATTATAAAGTAAGTACTTCTGCTTTTAAGCCGGGTCTCTATTTTATAATTTATGGCAATGATTCTAAGTTGAGCCGTTCAAAATTGATTGTTCTTTAAGGAATTGATTGTTTATTTCAATTTGAGTTTATCTTCACGTAAAGCTTATATTCGTGAAAAAAAATCCATGAAGACTTTCCTTACTCTAGTAATTGCCCTATTTTGTTTTACCGCAGATGCCCAAAAATGTAAATTCAACTATGATGAAGTTGATAAAATGACAGATGCTAGGGTGCAGCGGATCGACCTTAAGAGTTCTCGTTTTCATTTCATCTCTTTTTATAGAAGTGGCGATAACCTACAAATTTCTGAAACGATAACTTACGGTGGAGAAAAGAATGAGAACATTCAGAAAGGGTCTACACTTAAAATTAAATTGCACAATGGAGAATTTCTTGAATTGAAATCTACCAATAATGCAGCGCCTGTTTCATATGCTTATGAAGGAGCGATCTATAGCAGGTATGTAGTAGAATATGCTGTTGATGAGGCGCCATTAAAAGCAATTGCAGAACATGGTTTTACCGTATTTAGCTTTCAACCTGTTGGAAGCATCTCTGGAACTTTTGAATTGAAGCCGAAATCCATTAAGAAGGTCAATCAAGCAGCTAAGTGCATATTAGGAGAGTCCTAGATAAAGTCTTTTTGTCCTTTCTTTTTATTGAGCATTTTGCTTGATGAATTTCTTCGTCAATGTCCCTATTTCAGATTCAAGGGTCATTAGATAAATTCCATTTGGCAAACTTGAAGCATCTATTTTTATGCTTTGGTTTTCCTCAGTCCAAGAAAACTCTTGGTCTTGACCAAGGATGTTTCTAACTTTAATTGAACGTATATTTTGTTTATTCTGAAATTTTAGAAAAACGTAACCACCGCTTGGATTAGGGAAGATTGCCATACCAGCATTGCTATTGTTTTCGTCAATACCAACTCCTATTACTCGAACACATCTAGAAGTATCTACACAACCATTCATATTGATTTCAAGCGCAAAATTCCCGCCAGTTGTGGCATTTAAAACCGAAGTTGTATCTCCTAGTAGAATGGCAGAACCATTGTTACAATCTAGCCATTGAAAACTAGCATTGGAAGCATTGGAACTTAGAATTCTACCATTAACTTGTATACTAGTATCTACTTTATTAAAACACTGATGTCGTGGTCCAAATTCGACATAATAGCCATCAAGTGAGGATTGATTATAGATGGTAGAACCAAAATCAACATTAGGACCTGTTGGGTTTACAATGAACTGAAAAGTAGAATCGTTTCTAAATGCAACTTCGGCTATCATGTTCCCATTTTGCCAATTGGAGTAAGAGCGTGCAAAAGTTTGTGTCCATTGAAAATTAAAATCTTTATCATAATTAATAATGAACCCACCTTTGAAAATACTATCCCCAGCATAAGTAAGGTCTCTATTTGAATATCCAAATATGAAAGTTTCCCTTTTGCTATTTCGTTTTATGATTGGAAAATGAATTTCAGAGATACTGGATGAAGAAAAGAGGTCTACAATTGTATCTAGATCATAATTTTGATCAAAAACAGCCATTAGTAAAGATTGTCCAGAATTAAAGTGAAGGCTGTCTTTGTAACGCGCAACTGAACCCTTTAACTTCATTAATAAATAATGTTTCCCATCATCCCCGTAATAATAATCCTGTAAATCATGATCTGTAATATCCAGGAGCATGGCTTGGCTAACAGTATTCCCATTAGTGTCAACATGCAAGGCTACTTGTCTTCCAAAGCCATAGGTTGAACCCCAAGTTTGGGTAATGTACAATCGAATGTCTTTGTTTTGATCAATTTGAATGCTCCAAGGGATATCTTTTGTAGAATTAGGAATGCTAAAAGCTCTTGCCCATTTAATTGTTCCCTGACTTGATATTTTTGTTAAATAAACACGACGGCCTTGTCCAGCTATAAGTGTGTCGTTTCCAATAATTTTGGTACCGCCAAATGAGTTCATAAAATAGGTTGTCCCTGATTCTGTGGTTTTCATGTAGTGATTGGCTGGAAAATTATTAACCACAGGTAGAACATGATGCCAAATCAAGCTATCCCCAAATGTTTTTACAACATTTAAATTTCCTATCTGGATAGAATTACCATTAATAGTATCATTACCAATAACAAAATCTCCTCTAATAAAGAATCCCATATAGGTATATCCATTGGTATCTGATTGAATAAACATGTCTCTAGGATTACTAAAATGTACACCTTGTGACTGAATGATTGGGATGAGATTTAATGAAGCATCTAATTTGCTAACCTGAATTTTTTTGTTAGATGAATTTTTATCCGAGAAATGGCTGATGTAAGTTTCACCATTATTATCCAAGTGCATCTCCATGAGCTCATCATATCCTCCTATATCAATTGCTTGGGTTCTAATAAACTGAGGCTGTGCATATGCTGCAGTTACAGCTAAAAAAATAAAACCTAGTAATAACTCTTTAATCATTCTCATATCCATTTCAATAAAACCAATCTATAAACCTAAAACACCAAGCCCTTGCTCAAAAACTACATCTACTGGAATCCCTAATTCTGATAAACGATCTAGATCGGCTTGCAGCTGTTCTTTGATTTTAGTATCTCTTAATACGAGTTCGTTCACAGCAGCATAATCACCATCACCTTGCAGCATAATGATCTTTGCTGATAAAGCATCCATGGCCATCTTCATTTTGTCGTAGTCAATGCTATAGGTTCCGTCTTCTTGTCGGACAAATGCCCCTTGTTCCTGAAAGAAATTGAATCGTATCATGTTGGCTTTACCGTGGGCAGAAGAAGTTCCAAAACGAATCGACCTAAATATGCTGGCCATAAAGGTGGTGTAATAATCTCTGATGTCTCCTTGTAATTCACCTTGTTCATGAAGTTGAGTGATCATAAACAAACCAAGGATATCGGCCTTGCCCTCTTCCAATGCAGAAGCATGCTCTTTTAAGGCTGATCTTACTGTGCCCTCCCCATCTAATGTGTTTTTTATTCCTAATCCATGAGCTACTTCATGAAACATGGTATTCGCAAAAAAGGCTTCAAAATTGATGAATTTGCGTTGATTCTCTGCAATCAATTCATCGGCTATTGGCATCAAAATTTTATCAAATTTGGCTTGCATGGCATTTTTCAACTGAGATCTTCTTGTTCCTTTTTCCAATTGAATTCCTTCGTCATTTGGCAGGTTAACTGCAATTGTTTTGCTTCCTGCGTTACAATCTCCAGCATAATAAATCACATCAAATGCAGCCAATTGAGAATCTGTACCAGGTTCTTCTTTCTTGTAGGCTTCTTCAACAGGTAAATTTTTCTGAAGCTCTGGAAGCATGCTGGCATATTTTGATAAACGTTCACTCCAAGCCATGTCTTTCACCAAGACATAAGCTTCATGAGCGGCTTTATGGCCAAAGAGCTGATCTTCATAATTTTCTATTGGTCCAACAATGAAATCCAATTGATTGTCGGTCATGTCCATCCAGGCCATATCACTTGCATAATAATCGTCTGTAAGCAAAGCCTCTGCTCTAAGGCTTAAATACTTCTTTAAAGCTTGATTTTCTGCTAAACCAGCTGCCTTTCTTAACAATTCAGCAGCTCGTCCAACTTGTTCGGCAAATGCAACATGATAAGGCACACTCATTAATTCTCCATTTTCATCCTTTCTTATTAAGGTGTATAAAGAAGCTTTATTTTCAGCATCAAATGCTTCAAAGTCTTCTTTGGTCATGTCTTTAGGGTAATAGTTTGCACCTAAAGGCTTTGCTCCTTGGCCTTCAATAAAAGGTTCATTCCCAGCGAGACGATCCCATGGACCATAATTGATGATGGCGAATTGTTTTTTGTCTTCATCGCTAATTGATGACAGCAAAGCCTCTTTATCGCCATATGATTCTAGCCAAAAAAGCTCATTCATGATTTCAGCCACCTCTATGAACAAAGGAATCATTTCTTTCTGCTTTTCGCTCAGAAAACTAATGTCTGTTGTTAAAGGCACAGCAACATACTTTTCTAGTTTCTTCTGTGCTTCAGTTTTCTCACTTACTTCTTCAACAAGCTCTTCAACAGGTGCTGGAGGATTTGAACAGGCCATCAATCCAGCCATTGCAACAAATAGTATCTTCTTTTTCATGGGTTATTATTTGGGAGGCGAATATAAGTTTTTTAGCATCAACATTGCCTCTCAATATCTAGCTGGACTTGTTTTTGTACCTTCGTTTCTATGAAAAAATATTTTTACCTCTTGCTAATTATTTCAACCCTAGCAGCCTGCAAAAGCAAAAAAGAAATCTCTGAAACCATCCCACCACCGCCACCACCCCCTCCAGCAAAAATGGAGGCCCCCAAGGCACAAATGCCTGAAGCTCCAAAACCAGCTTGGACAGGCAATTATTCAGGAGAACTGCCTTGCATTGATTGTAAATCAGCCTTGACTAGTATTGAATTAAAAGCTGACAATACCTATAAGATCAAAGTCACTTACCTGGGTTCAAAGAGAGCTCCTTTTGAAGAAGTAGGAGCAATAAAATGGGACGATCAAAATGATAACATCATTACACTGACTGCAAAAGTTGACCGTCCTTCTCATTTCCAAATTCAAGGGAATAGTCTTTTACAATTGGGAAAGAATAAAGAAGTGATAGAAGGCCCTTTAACAGATAAATACCGCCTGTATAAAAAGATCAAAGGTTTTGAATACGAAGGTGTAAGGTGGAACGTAGTTCAATTGTTTGGAGATAAGGTAAAAGGTGAAGAGGGTCGGATCCCACACATCATCATCCAAAATGGAAAATTCAAAGGCAATGGTGGATGCAATTCAATGTTTGGAATCTTTAGCAAGGATAAAACAGGTCGAGTTCAATTTAAGGACATTGCCAGCACAGAAATGTGGTGTGAAACAGGAAATTTTGATGAGCAATTGATTCAAGCCTTGGGTGATACTGAAACCATTATTATGATCAACGAGAATCAAATGAACTTACAAACTGGAAAGAGATCTCCTCATGCAATTCTTTACCGAGCTAAGGAGAGCAATGAATAATTAAGCTACTATATCTCTATTTCCAACATAACGGTCCCATTTGGCGAGAACGGCTTGCATGTCTTCTGGTAATTCTGAATTAAATTCCATTCTTTCTCCACTGTCTGGATGAGTGAAAGCCAAAGTTTTTGCATGCAATGCTTGACGTGGTAACAAAGCAAAACAGTTTTCGATGAACTGCTTGTATTTTCCAAAGGTGGTTCCTTTTAATATTCTATTGCCACCATATTCAGGATCATTAAAAAGCGGATGCCCTTTCCATTTAGAGTGTATACGAATTTGATGTGTTCTTCCGGTCTCTAATTTATATTCCACCAAACTCACATAGCCATATCTTTTCAATACCTTATAATTGGTAATGGCGGGTTTCCCAACATCACCTTCTGGGAAAACATCCATTACTTTCCTGTTTTTTACAGATCGCCAAATGTTTCCTTCAATGCGGCCTTCATCTTCTTCAAAATCTCCCCAAACAATTGCCTGATACCTGCGTTCTGAAGTCCTATCAAAAAATTGTTTGGCCAATTTGCTCAATGCTTGCTCTGTTTTAGCAATGACCATTATGCCAGTCGTATTTTTATCCAAGCGATGCACCAAACCTGGTCTGCCTTCATTTCCTGCCATTTCGGGCAATTGATCAAAGTGGTACAATAAAGCATTAACTAAAGTTCCATCAAAGTTTCCGTAACCCGGATGGACTACCATATTGGCTTGCTTATTTAAAACCAATAAACTATCATCTTCGTAAATGATGTCTAAAGGAATATTTTGCGGCTCCAGTGTATTTTCTCGAGGAGGATAAGGCAAAACAATGGAAATTTCATCCAAGGGCTTCACCTTATAATTTGGTTTTACAACAACATTATTTACTAAAATGCTACCAGAATGAGCAGCATTTTGAATTTTACTTCTTGAGGAATTGGGTATCCTATCGCCAAGGAATTTGTCTATTCTCAGAAGCTCTTGTCCCTTATCTGCAATGAAATTGAAATGCTCAAATAATTCATCTTCTATTTGCTGCTCCTCTTCCATGATTTATAGTTTCATGAATTTTTTAGATTCACGAATTCCTACTGAGAAATCCATGTTTAAGAAATACAAACCTTTTGGAAGATGTACAACATTTAATTGATCAACTCCAGCTTGCTCGAGAATTAATTGGCCATTTGAATTAAAAACTTGAATCCAATCCGCCTTGAGGTTTCCTTTCCAATCGAAATGCAAGACTGAAGAAACAGGATTGGGGAATACATCAAAAACGCTATTTTCTTTTTGATGCTCCGTCAAGCCGACTTCAAATTTTCTTTGACGAAAAACTGGTCTCATCATCAGGCTTCCATTAAATATTCCGCTTGAAGGATTGTTCCAATTGACCCCATTAAAGCTCCAAAAAATTTCGTTTCTGTGATTCGTGTTCAAGTCATAACCGATGCTCATAGAATATTCCCCGATGGCCTTCATTCCTATAAAAAAGGTTTGTCCAACAACGATAGCACTATCAAACCAGTAGGTTACAAAACCGTTTGGATCTGTATAAATTGGCTCATCTTTTACCGGTTTAGAAAACACAATGGATGATGGATTTAAATTATTATTCCAAACAGTTATTTCGAAGCGTTGACTTCGAATGTCAGGAAAAGTTGGTAAGAAATAAATTTGCATCCCTCCTATTGTATCAGAAATTGGAGCGACAAATTTTTGAGTCATATAGGCTACATATCCTTCACTGGTTAGTTGAGGATTGATCCCGTAACCTGCCTCAGCAGAACCATCATCATAAGCATAATAGTTTTTCAAAATTGCTTTAGAAACTACCGTGTCGTTTGAAGGAATAGCATCCATTAAAGGATTATTATCATCATTAGTATTTACGGTATATGGAGCCTCAAGAATTACAGGGCCATTAACACTATCTGCCGGATAAAAGTAATTGGTTGAATAATTTGTGTTTAATATATCATCAGCTCCAACAGGAAGAAACAGATTTGCCGTAGGAAAAACATAAAGGCTATTGTTTTGAGCAGAATCAAGAAAACGCATTCTATAAAAGGCATTTTGGGCTTGCTCAAAATTATTTCGTACGATATTGGTAGTAGAGGAAATGTGATAAGCGCTAGGATTACTTTTATAATGCCACCATGGCATCGCGGCATATGGACTAATCATACTAGGTGGTTCTTGCACCATGGCTAAATCCTGCAACAAGGTATCGTCTGTAGTACGGTTTTCGTCCAAAACGATATAATCGATGTTCCAATGATCATATGCACCAGAACCTTGAGCGTAATTTCTAAAACGAAAGCGAAAGGCAGATTGATGAAAGCTAGGATTAACAAAAAGGTGCACCAATTGAAAAGTATCACTAGCAAAACCTGGAGTTGACCAAATGGAACCCCATCTGTTTAAATCTGGTCTATAAAACTCCAAGACTAAAGAGTCTTCAGCTTCTGGCGCATTTAAACTTAGTCCCTTGGGTTGAAAATAAAAACTAAAATAAACAGAACTGGGATCACCCACCCCAGATAAGTCAATCGGCACAGAGCTTAACTCATCTGCTTTCACTCTTAAATTGACATCTGCCAGATACGGAATACCGTATTGGTCTAAACCGTCTAAGGTTGCCACTCCAATTGAACGAGGATCAATCCCGAAGGTATTGTTAACGAGTGCTTGACGGCTAGTATACCAATCATTTGGATTTCTATCAACCAGATAATAAATCATGGAATCTTGAAATACATCAGGACTGGTAAGAATAGTATCAGGACTTATTCCTAATGTATCAAATATGTTATAAGGAGGAAATAACAATTGGTTGCTAGAAATAGGCGGATAAATGTCTAATCTATTTACATCAACACTGGTAAAGGGATTCGGAAAATGTTGAATGGTATCTCCATTCACTCCAATTTGAGTATAATAAGTAGTGTCGCTGCTAAGCTCAATATCTTTATCAATGGGATTTCCTCCGCTCATTAATAAATAAAAAGTGGTATCTGATATGTTACTTGCACTAAGGTCTTTAACCAAACCAGGCAAATGATTCTTGGAAAAATCATCAATGAATGGCAAAACCAAGGTATCAAATTGGAAAATCAAGGAATCCTCCTGAACATTAATTTTTCTTAGTTTATGGACGGATGTTGCTTCAGGAAAGAGGCTAGGATTACTTCCAAGTGGACTTAAAAAATCTTGAGCTTTAGTGGAAAACATTAAGCCCAGAAAACAAAGGGAAAATAAAAATGGTTTCATTCCTTTAAGGTATCAGCTGGGTTAACGGAATGAACAATACGATTCGTATCCAAGGTTAAAAAGATATCCACTGAGCTTCCCATTCTAATGATGGGTTCTTCAGAATAAAAAGGTGCCTGTCGGTATATTTTTGCATTGGCACTGTCCTCAGCCGTTAATACGGTATTGGGATCATATCCAATAGCTCCAGTGTTTAAGAAGGAACTCATCAAAAGGTTCTTTGCCAATTTCAGATTTAAGCCGATAAGATATGGAACACCAGTTAGTTCATTACTTAAACCTTGGCCCACTGTTAAATCAATTGCCGTTCCTCTTGGAATTTTTATTCCTTCATCCAAATCTACACCATTCAACTCCTGGCCCAGCACACAATTTGTGCAAACGTCTGGCCTGTATTTTAATGTTCCTAATTCCAAGCCATAGGTTTTTAATAATGCAGTAGCCTGTCTCAAAGAAAGATCAACTAGTTTAGGCATGGAAACTTTTGGTGGACTAAAGGCTGCAATCGTTAGATAGATTTTTCTCCCTTCTTTCACTTTTCTTCCAGCTTTTGGAATTTGTTCCACTACATCGCCGGACTTCATTTCTTTTAAATAGATAGAATCTGCTATAATGGGTTGAAATTTATCAGCATCCAATTCATCAACAAGCTCAGCGTATGACTTACCAAGGCAATCAGGCACCTCTATGCTTTGGCCATGCAAGGCATAATCATCTAAATAATATAAGACGGCATAAATCCCTCCAAAAAAGAGGGCAATAGCGATTAGCAAATTAACAATGAAGGCTTTACTGAAAAGAAATTTCAGAAAATGAGGCATGCAAAAAAGAATTCAAATTTGAGCGGCTAAGATAAGCATATTAGCAGCGTTTTGTTAATTAAAAATTAGCCCAATAAATAAAGCAAAGAAGAAATATGATTTTCTTTGAGTCAAAATATATTTTCAAATGAAAAAGATTGTTGCAATAGCAGCTGGAGGCGATTCGGCTGAGGCAGAAATCTCGTATTTATCGGCTAAAACTGTATTAGAATCTTTAGACAGATCGAAATACGAACCGATTTTAGTGAAGATGGAATTGGGAAACTGGGAAGCACATCTTAATGGCCAGGCTTATCCTATCGATAAAAATCATTTTAGTTTTGATTTCGAAGGCAAAAGGGTCCAATTTGATTATGTTTTTATAGCCATTCATGGCACCCCTGGAGAAGATGGAAAATTGCAAGCCTATTTTGATTTGATGAAAATTCCCTATTCATCGCCGGATCATATTGGAGCTACTTTAACTTTCAATAAATGGTATTGCAATACACTTCTAAATCAATTGGGATATCAAGTAGCTGACTCAGTTTATTTAAGAAAAACTGATGCATTTAATGAAGGAGAAATCCTTAAAAAAGTTGGTCTGCCTTGCTTTGTAAAGCCTTGTTCCTGTGGAAGTAGTTTTGGTATTACTAAGGTAAAAAATGAGGATGCATTACTGCCTGCTATTGCACATGCCTTTGAATTTGATCATGAAATTTTAATTGAGGCAAATACTGAAGGTAGTGAAATGACATGTGGAGTTTACCGGCACGAGGGTGAATTAATTGCACTTCCAATTACTCAAATCATACCCAATGGAGAATTTTTCGATTTTGAAGCAAAATACAAAGGAGATTCACTTGAAATTACTCCAGCCAGAATTAGTGAGTCGCAAAGGGATCAAATTCAAAATATTTCTAAAGAAATCTACAGCAAATTAGACATGAGGGGCATTGTTCGAGTTGATTTTATCCTAAAAGGAGAAACTCCATACATCATCGAAATGAATGCAGTACCAGGAATGTCTCAAGAGAGTTTGATTCCGCAAGCTGTAAATGCCTCTGGGATTAGCTTAAGTGAATTTTATTCTAGAATAATTGAAGAAACTGCAAAATAATGGACTTCCTTCCTGAAAACATCAATCAGTATACAGAACAGCAAAGCAATACAGAATCTAAGTTGTTGTATGACTTAAATCGTGCAACCCATCAAAAAGTGTTGCAGCCAAGAATGCTAAGTGGGGCATACCAAGGGAGACTACTTAGTATGATCAGTAAATTGATTCAGCCGAAAATAATTTTAGAGGTCGGCACCTATACTGGGTATTCTGCACTTTGCCTTGCAGAGGGATTAGCAAAGGGCGGTCAATTGCATAGCATAGAAAAGAATGAAGAACTTGAATCCATCATCAAAGAATATTGGGACAAAAGCAATAGTGCAAATCAATTGAATTTGCACTTGGGTGATGCCTGTGAAGTAATTCCTAATTTAAATTTAAGCCCTGACTTAGTTTTCATTGATGCTGATAAAATAAATTATATCAAGTATTATCAATTATTGATAGATCAATTAAAAACAGGTGCCATTGTGCTTGCAGACAATGTACTTTGGAGTGGAAAAGTTTTGAATCCACTAGAAAATGATCCAGATACAAAAGCATTGAGAGAATTTAATCAACTGATTTTAGAAGATGAACGAGTTGAAAAAGTAATGCTACCAATTAGAGATGGTCTATATTTGATTCGAAAATTGTAAGATGTCAACTAATTCATTCCATAAAAAAAAGAAAAGTAAACCAAGCCTTCAAAAGCTTATTGAGGGAATTCGTGCCGGTGATCTGCAATCGGTGGCTTATGGAATAACTCTTTGTGAAAGCAAAAAACGGGATGACCGTGCAGCTGCAAATGAATTGATTAGTGTTTTATTAAAAAATAAAAAAAGCTCTTCAATCAGAATTGGAATAACAGGTGTGCCAGGAGTAGGCAAAAGCACTTTTATTGAATCATTTGGCTTGCATTTGATTAACCAGCACCAAAAGAAACTAGCTGTTTTAGCCATTGACCCAAGCAGTGAAAAAAGTAAAGGGAGCATACTTGGAGATAAAACAAGAATGGAAGAATTGAGCAGGCATAAAGATGCTTTTATTCGACCTAGTCCATCTTCAGGAGCTTATGGTGGAGTTGGTAATCAAACAAGAGAAAGCATTATCATTTGTGAAGCAGCCGGTTTTGATGTGATTTTCATTGAGACAGTAGGTGTTGGTCAATCAGAGACTGAAGTAAGGCAAATGTGCGATTTCTTTTTACTGCTGATGTTGGCCGGGGCTGGAGATGAATTGCAAGGAATTAAGAGAGGAATCATGGAAATGGCAGACGCCATCTTGATCAATAAAGCAGATGGGCAAAATGAGAAAACTGCTAAATTGGCAAGAAGAGCCTATCAAAATGCCCTGCATTTATTCCCAGAAAGCGAAAGTAAATGGCAGGCGCAGGTCCAAACCTGTTCTGCCTTAAATAATAGCGGCATGGCTGAGGCTTGGGACATCATTCAGCAATATATCAAGCAATGTTCAGCATCTGGTTACTTTGAAAAACAAAGGCAAAAACAATTGATTTCTTGGTTCAAAAAGAGCATACGCTTTCATTTAGAAAGCAGGTTATTGGATCAATCAGAATTGAAGAAAAAACAAGAAGACCTCATTCAAACCATTATGATTGATGGCTTAAGCCCTCTATTGGCAGCCGATCAGATGATAGAGGCCGCCTTAAACCATTATGCCAGAAACTCAAATGACTCCTAGGCATACTACTTGCTAAATCTTTGCGTTTGGATTAATTTTCAAAGCAATGAAAAATGTCTATTTATTTATCCTACTCCTGTCTTCAATAATTGCTATTGGGCAAAACATGGAAGGATTGGTTATAGACGCTTCAACCAATGAACCCATTCCCTTTACAACAGTAATAATCAACCAGGGCAATTCTGGCGTTAGTGCTGACATCGATGGTAAATTCATCCTAAGAAACAATAAAATTAAGTCGCTTACCTTCAGTGCAATTGGTTATGAGAAAAAGAAAATAAGTCTTGAGGATATTAGAAAGGACAAGTATAAAGTTCGCTTAAAAACCAACGATTATCAATTGGGTGAAGTAGTTATCATTCCAGGGGAGAACCCTGCACATCGCATCATTAATCTAGCTGTTGAAAACCGAAAGAAGAACAATCCTGAAAGCAATACTAGCTTTTTCTATGAATCTTACAATAAGATGGTTTTTACCACACCAACTGACACCTCTAAACGATCAATGCTTGATTCCATAACCATTCAAAGTGCAATTGAAGAAAAGACAGATAGTTTCAAAATGACTAAGGTTTTGTTTTTAATGGAATCTGTTGCAGAAAGAAATTACATTCCTCCACATTTAAGCAAAGAGGTAGTTACTGAGTCTAGAATTTCTGGTTTAAGCATCCCTTTTTTCAGCCTCCTCGGCACGCAAATGCAATCCTTCTCTCTCTACCAAGATTTTATCACCATTTATGGTTTAAAATACCTTAGCCCAGTAAGCAAAGGAAGCACTTCAAAATATTTATTCGTTTTAGAAGATACATTGTATTCTGGCTTAGATACTAGTTTTATCATCTCATTTCGTCCCAGAAAAAACAAATTCTTTAAAGGCCTTCAGGGTGTTCTTAGTATCAATTCCAATCAATATGCCGTAGAGCATTTTAATGCAAGACAAAACGATAGCAGTGGATTTCCTATTCAAGTTCAACAACGATATCAGTTGATAAATGGAAAACAATGGTTTCCCAGCCAATTGCACATCGATATCCTTTTCATAGCTGAAGGTTTTGCTGATATCGACATAAAAGGTTCTGGCAAATCCTACCTTAGAAAAATTGAATTAGCCTCTAAACTAGAAAAAAAAGAAATAGGTAACCTCAGCCTTGAAATGGCAGATAGCATTTCAAATAAAAATGAAGAGTATTGGGAAAAGATTAGAGAGGTTCCCCTTAGTCAGAAAGAAAAGCGTTCGTATACCTATATAGACAGCATTGGAAAAGAATACAAACTAGACCAACTGGTGCATTTGAACAAAGGATTACTAAACAACCATATCCCAATTGGAAAGGTGAATCTTTTATTGGATAAATTCTTAAAATTCAACTTGTATGAAGGTACGCGACTTGGCTTGGGAATGGAAACTAGTGAAAAGCTGATTAAATCCATTCGTCTAGGCGGTTTTGCTGGTTACGGACTTGGGGATAAGGCATGGAAATATGGCTCTCACATTCGTTGGGTACCAAAATCTGAGAGGATGTTTGAAACAAAGTTCTCTTATTCTAAAGACCTAATCAACATTGGTAGTGTTAGCTATTTTCAAAAAACAAAAGACATTACCTCTACCAGTAACATTCAAAATTTCTTAAATGATCAGATGGATGGCATTGAGAAATACGAGGCTGAAATTTCCTTCAGAGCAATTAGAGATTTTCATTTCACTTTGTTTGGAAATACCCAAAATAGAAGGATCAATAGCAATTATGCATATAAGGACATTCCTGCAATGGGAAAATATCAATTGAGTGAAATTGGAGTAAATGTCCGTTTCTCTTTTCAAGAAAAATTTGCCGAATTTTTAGATGTAAAACTGCCCATAGTTACCAAATATCCCATTGTGTATTTCAAATACACCAAAGGAATTAGGGACCTCCTGTTGGGAGATTACGATTACAATCGTTTAGATTTGAGCATATATAAAAGCGCCCAAATTAAAGGCATTGGAACAACTGCATTTCAATTGAGTGCAGGTAAAATAGATCAACAAATTCCATTAACCAGTTTGTTTGTAATGCGCGGAATATTGAATGAAGAGGTAAAAGTTGCTTCCATGTACAGTTTCGAAACCATGTATCCTAATGAGTTTTTCGCAGATGAATATGTCAATTTATTTTTTAGACACAATTTTGGAAAACTACTTTTTCAATCCGCAAAATTTAAACCAGAGCTACTCCTAGTAAGTTCTTTAGTATTTGGAAACATGAGCGGCAGGAATCAGCATCAAATTTTCGATTTTAAAGTCCCCCATAAAGGCTATTATGAATCAGGAATTCAGTTGAACAATTTCGTTCGTATGAAATACATTTACAATGGAGTTTACATTGGAGCTGGGCTAGGAGTTTACTATCGCTATGGCGATTATCAACTGCCCAAAGCCCAAGACAATTTTGCCTTTAAGCTTACCACAAGCATTAGTCTTTAATGTCTAGCGATTGCTTGTATTGATCATACAATTGGTGAATGATCCCATCTACCAATCCAACCTTTGGAACGACCACCTTCTTTGCACCACTTTTATTCAATGCGAACAGAAACAATTCAGTAGCTGGAACAATAACATCTGCACGATCTGGTCTTAATCCTAATTTTCCTATTTTTTCATCAAAGGAAAGCCGTTTTAGTTTTTGATGCCAATCTTTTATTTCATTCAACTCTAGCGGCTGCATTTCCCGTTTTTGAGAAAGTTTAAATAAAGTATTGATATTTCCTCCAGAGCCAATGAGTAAACTTGGCTCAAATTTCTTTTTAACTTTCTTAAGCCAGTCTTTCAAAGCCGACCAAGTTTCTTCTTCAACCAAATCGTCCTTTAGTCGAATGGTTCCAATGTTAAATGATTTAGACAGTTGCTTTTCTCCTTTTTCAAATACGGTATACTCAGTACTCCCTCCTCCTACATCCATGTAAATAAATGCACGTTTAGAATCGATTTTCTCAGCAACATGATTTTCAAAAATTAAGGCCGCTTCAGCTTCCCCATCTATGAGTTCAATTTGAATGCCTGAGCGTTCAAATATTTCTTGCACAGCCTCCTTTCCATTTATGGCATCACGCATTGCTGACGTAGCACAAGCTCGATAGGAAATTACACCAAATGAATTCATCAAGTGAGTAAAGCCCAACATGGCTTCAACAATTTTATCAATTTTTGCTTGAGGTAATTTCTTCTGATGGAATGAATCCTCTCCTAGACGAATTGGTAATCGTATAAGTGAGGCCTTTTTAAAAAATGGCCCATCTTCCGTTTCGAAAACATACGAAAAGAATAAACGAACAGCATTGGACCCAATGTCTACAGAGGCAAATCGAAGGCTGTTGTCCATGTTCATTCTACAAGCTTTTTAACTGTTTTTCTAATAATTCTAATTTCGCCTTAGCGTCAGATTGTTTTCGTTTTTCAATGGCTACTACTTGTTCTGGTGCATTGTTTACAAATCGTTCATTAGAAAGTTTCTTCTCCACACTTTTTAAAAAGCCTGTCAGGTAATTCAATTCTTCTTGAATTCTTTTCGACTCTTCTTCTGAGTCAATCTGGCCACTTAGTGGAACAAAATATTCTGCATTGCCCAACACAAAACTAAATGCATTTTCAGGCTTCTCACTTGTGCTTATTATCTGATCTACATTACACAGTTTCTGTACTATGGAATAAAACTTTTCCAATTCACATGTGCCAATAATTTTCAGTTCTAAAGCATCTTTAAAGGGAATTTGCTTTTGTTTTCTGATGGACCTCAATTGAACGATTAGTTCCTTAGTCGCATCAAAAGATTTAGCCAGTTCAGAAGAATTTCCAATTTCTGGCCAAGTGTTTACCATCAAACTATCAGCTTCTTCTCTTTCTTCAATTTTTTGCCAAATTTCTTCACTAATGAAAGGCATGAAAGGATGAAGAACTCTTAGCATATTTTCGAAATGCGCTACAACTTGAAGGTAAGTTGTTTTTGCAATTGGCTGCCCATAGCTTGGTTTAACCATCTCTAGGTACCAAGAACAAAACTCATCCCATGTTAATTTATAGGTAGTCATTAAAACTTCAGAAATTCTGAACCTGTCATAGCCAAGGTTGATTTCTTCCAATGCTAATGAAAATTGAGATGAAAACCATTCATTGGCCAACTCTGCTGCAGAGTCAACTGTTACCTCATCAGAAATCTCCCATGACTTTAATAGTTTAAAGGCATTCCAAATTTTATTGGAGAAATTTTTTCCTTGTTCACAGGATGATTCATCAAACAATAAATCATTTCCAGCTGGAGAGCTTAACAACATGCCAACCCTTACACCATCTGCACTGTGTTTTTCTATGAGCTCAATTGGATCTGGAGAATTCCCTAGAGATTTACTCATTTTTCTCCGCTGCTTATCCCTTACTATTCCAGTATAATAAACATTCTTAAAAGGCAGTTCTCCTTTGTATTCATATCCAGCCATGATCATTCTAGCTACCCAGAAAAACATGATTTCAGGTGCGGTTACCAAATCATTGGTAGGATAATAATAATTGATGTCTTTATTCTCTGGATTCTTAAAGCCATCAAAAACAGATATGGGCCATAACCAAGAAGAAAACCAAGTATCTAACACATCTTCATCTTGTCTTAAATCAGCAGCAGTCCAGACTTAAATTATCATTTTTACTTACTTGGATGGCTTTCGTCAATGCTTCATCTTTGGTTTTAGCAATCACAAAATCATTTGGTCCTGAGCCATAATAAAATGCTGGAATTCGATGTCCCCACCACAATTGTCTTGAAATGCACCAATCTTTGATATGTTCTCCATCCAATGCCTGTAAGTATTCTTGGTGTTTTTTGGATGGAATTGGATCTTGTCGTTCATTACATTTTCCAAAGCAGGTGCCGGCCAATTTCTTCATGTCACAGAACCACTGAATGGAAAGCTTTGGTTCAATAACTGCATTGGTTCGTTCAGAATAGCCTACTTTATTTGGTAAATCTTCTACTTTTTTCAAAGCACCAGATTTCTTTTAAATCTTTTGATATTTCCTTTCTAACGGCAAAGCGATCTTTCCCAACATACATCTTTGCATCTTCACTTAGTGTTCCATCGTCATTTAAGATGTCGATGGTTTCTAAATTATGCTTGATGCCTAAGTTGTAATCATTTAAATCATGCGCAGGTGTTACTTTTAAACAACCTGTTCCAAATTCCATTTCTACATACTCATCACAAATAATTGGAATGCTTCGTTCCAATAAAGGAATAATCGCTCTCTTTCCTTTAAGGTGTTGATAACTTTCATCATCTGGATGGATGCAAATTGCAGTATCTCCCAGAATAGTCTCTGGCCTTGTAGTCGCAATTGTTAAACTGTCATGCTCACCTTCTATTTGATATTCAATAAATAAATAATTTTGACTGAACTTCTTTGTGAATTACTTCTTCATCAGACAAGAGCGGTTTCCGCAGCAGGATCCCAATTGATCATCCTTGCACCACGATAAATTAAACCTTTTTCATACAGATCAATAAACACATCAAAAACTGCTTCGGATAAATCTTCCTCCAAGGTAAAACGAACTCTATCCCAATCGCAAGAAGCTCCTAACCTTTTTAGCTGGGACAAAATTGTTCCACCATATTTATCAGTCCAGTCCCAAGCATGCTTTAAAAACTCTTCTCGACTTAAATCATTTTTATCAATTCCTTCTTTCGCTAACTTATCCACCACCTTAGCCTCGGTGGCAATAGAAGCATGATCAGTTCCTGGAACCCAACAAGCATTCTTACCCAAAAGTCTAGCTCTGCGCACCAACACATCTTGGATAGTATTGTTCAACATGTGCCCCATGTGCAATACTCCTGTTACGTTTGGTGGAGGAATTACTATGGTATAGGCCTCTCTATCATCTGGTTCAGAATGAAAAAAGCCTTGATCCATCCAGTATCTATACCACTTTTTTTCGGCTTCTTGAGAGTTAAAGTTCTTGCTGACTTCCATGTTAATCTTAAATTGAAGAAACAAAATTAATCAAATGAGCCTGAGGATAACTACTGAAATAGGGATTCTTCATCCTGATCGATAAAATATTTTCTTGTTAACGAAGTGTTAAACATGAAATCAAGTTGATATTTATCCCTTAAATTTGAGCCATCAAAAAACAAAAAATATGAAAAAATTAGTAAGCATAGTAAGCATCCTTATTCATGAGTTTTGGAATTGTTCAAGCTCAGGATGGAACAGCAAGTCAAGTTGAAACTGCTGGTGGTGCAGAAATGACTTTTGAAACTGAAGTAATAGATTATGGTACCATTCCTCAAAATGCGAATGGTGTTCGAATGTTCAAATTTAAAAATACCGGCACAGCACCTTTAGTAATTTCTAATGCAAAAGGATCTTGTGGATGCACAGTGCCATCTTGGCCAAAAGCACCAATTAATCCAGGAGAATCTGGCGAAATTAAAGTGAAATACGCTACGAGCAGAACTGGCCCAATTAACAAATCTGTTACAGTAATGTCTAATGCCAGTAACCCAAATACAGTTTTAAGAATTAAAGGGAATGTAATTGAAAAGAAAACTACTCCTGTGAAAGAAGAATCTGCAGGTGTTCCAACTGCAAATTAATTGAAACAAAAATTTAAAAAAAGCTTCCAAATATGGAGGCTTTTTTTTTGCCCTAATTTTTTATTTGGCTCTTTTATCTATGCTAAGAATATCGGAAATTTACCTTCAAAATAATCAGTATGCCTCAAATAGCTAATCGCGGCCATCAAATGCCAGAATCTCCAATTCGAAAACTGGTGCCCTTTGCTGAAAAAGCAAAAAGTGATGGAAAGAATGTAATCCATTTAAATATTGGTCAGCCCGATATAAAAACACCTGACGAAGCAATCGATGCTATCAAAGCAATTGATTTAAAGGTAATTGAATATAGCCATTCAGCAGGAGTAGAAAGCTATAGAAAAGGATTGGCAAAGTACTACAATCAAATATCTCAAGGCATTTCTTTCGAAGACATAATGATTACTACTGGAGGATCTGAGGCTTTGATGTTTGGATTTTCAGCCTGTTTTAACCCTGGAGATGAAGTAATAATACCAGAACCATTTTATGCCAATTACAATGGATTCGCAAACAGTTCTGGAGTAAAAGTTGTTCCCATCTCCTCTTCTATTGACAATGGTTTTGCTTTACCTTCTATTGCTGATTTTGAAGATAAAATCAATACTAATACAAAGGGAATATTGATTTGCAATCCTGGAAACCCAACTGGATATCTGTATAGCAAAGATGAACTTGAAAAATTAAGAGACATCGTAATTAAGCATGACCTATTCCTTTTTGCAGACGAGGTTTATAGAGAGTTCTGTTACGATGGAAAACAGCATCATTCCATTTTAGGGTTAGAGGGAATTGAAGAAAATGCCATTGTGATTGATTCTGTTTCAAAGCGCTACAGCATGTGTGGTGTTCGAATTGGAGCCTTGGTGACAAGAAATAAAGAATTAATGGCAACGGTTCTAAAATTTGGTCAAGCTCGATTAAGTCCACCTTCATTAGGGCAAATTGCAGCTGAGGCGGCACTTGATGCGCCAGCAAGTTATTTTGATGAAGTGAGTGCAGAGTATGTTGAAAGAAGAAATGTTTTAGTAGATGGATTGAACGCCATACCAGGTGTATTTTGCCCCAAACCCGGTGGAGCATTTTATGCCGTAGCTCAATTGCCTGTTAAGGACTGTGACGACTTCTGCAAGTGGATACTAGAATCCTTTGAACACGACGGGAATACAGTAATGATGGCTCCGTTAAGTGGATTCTATTCTAGCGAAAATTCTGGTAAAGATGAAGTTCGATTGGCTTATGTATTGGAAATTCCACTGTTAGAAAAAGCGATAGAATGCTTGAAAAAAGCCTTGGAAATTTATCCTGGAAAATCTTAAACCATGAATAATAAATTAGTTCAAATCAGCTTGGCATTGGCAATAATTGTCTCATCAATTGTGCTAAGCAATGCATTCCTCAACAGGAATCAAGAAGAAGATAAAATTTGGGTGAAAGGGCTTGGTAAGACTAATTTTACTTCAGACCTCGTTGTTTGGAGAGGATCGTTTACGCGTATTGCAATTGACTTAAAAACTGCTTATCAAGAATTGAATAAAGACAGAAAACTATTAGAAGACTATCTCTTAGAGCAAGGAATTGACCCTAAGGATTTAGTTTTTGAAGCGGTAAACATCAATAAGGATTATCGTTACGATTATGACAATCATGGGAATTCTCGTCAAGTATTTGTAGGGTATCGCTTAAGACAAAGCATCAGTGTTTCTTCTCAATCTGTAGAATTAATAGAAACAGTTGCCAGAGATGTAACTGATTTAATACACCAAGGAATAGAATTTCATTCTGAACCGCCCCAATACTATTACACAGGATTATCTGACTTGAAAATTGAAATGATTGCTACTGCAACTGAAGATGGATTCATAAGAGCAGAACAAATTGCATCAAAGTCTGGTGCCTCCTTAGGTGAACTTAAAAGTGCAAGAATGGGGGTTTTTCAAATTATTGGTCAAAACTCAAATGAGAATTTTAGTTGGGGAGGAGCATTCAATACCCATTCTAAACAGAAAACTGCCACAATCACTATGACCTTGGAATATGGCATAGATTAATAGAAATAGCTTGAGTGAATTAATTAGAAAATACAATGTACCTGGCCCAAGGTACACCTCCTACCCTACAGTTCCTTTCTGGGACAAAGAAGGAATAGCCTATGAGGCTTGGGTTCAATCCACCATCCTGTCTTATGAAGAAAGTAATGCAAATGAAGGGATCAGCTTGTATATTCATTTGCCCTTTTGTGAAAGCCTATGCACTTTTTGTGGTTGCAATAAAAGAATTACCAAAAACCATGATGTGGAGGAGCCATACATCAATGCTTTACTTAAAGAGTGGGATTTATATTTAGCCCTTTTTAGTGAAACTCCTATCATTAAAGAATTGCATTTAGGTGGAGGAACACCCACTTTTTTTAAACCAGAAAGCCTTGATTTTCTTCTTGGAAAAATAGTAGAAAAGGGAATAATTGCAAAAAACAAAGCCTTCAGTTTTGAAGGGCATCCTAACAACACCAATGAAGAACATTTAGCAATAATGGCTAAACATGGTTTTGAAAGAGCCAGCTATGGAGTTCAAGACTTAGATTTAAAAGTACAGATCGCCATCAATAGAATTCAACCCTTTGAAAAAGTAAAAAAGGTAACTGAGATCTCTAGAAAGAACGGCTACGATTCAGTTAGTTTTGATTTGGTTTACGGTCTCCCCCATCAAACAGAAGACAGCATCAGAAACACCATTGAGCAAGTAAAAACCTTACTTCCAGAACGGATTGCCTTTTATAGTTATGCTCATGTTCCTTGGATAAAAGGAAACGGACAAAGAGGATTTGACGAAAACGATTTGCCAAAAGATGAAGAAAAAAGAGCTCTTTATGAATTGGGCTATCAACTATTGCTTGAGGCTGGTTACCAAGAAATTGGAATGGATCATTTTGCGCTTAAGAAAGATAACATGTATTCTTCTATGGTGGAAAAGAAATTGCACCGAAATTTCATGGGTTATACGGCGTCAAAAACTAAATTGATGGTAGGCCTTGGTGTCTCAAGCATCAGTGATTCCTGGTATGCATTTGCTCAAAATGAAAAAAAGATTGAAGATTATTACGCAGCTCTAGAAGAAAATCGGATTCCAATTTTTCGAGGGCATCTGTTGAATGAAGAGGATTTGAAGATTCGAAAACACATATTGAATATCATGTGCCATTATGAGACCAATTGGGAAGCTGAGGCTGATCAATTTGAGGGATTGGATGATTGCATAAAAAGTTTAAAAGAATTGGCTGAAGATGGCTTAATTGAATTAAGTAAGCAAGGGCTAGTCTTGAAGGAAAAAGGCAAACCATTTGTTCGAAATGTTTGCATGGCATTCGACCTTAAACTAATGAGAAGCAAGCCGCAGACTCAATTATTCTCCATGACCATATGATAATTGTATTAGGAGGAGGAATAACAGGTTTATGTGCTGCTTATCAATTAAAAAAGGCAGGGAAAGAGTTCCTGCTATTGGAGGCATCTGATCGGTTAGGGGGCAAGATTCAATCAAAAAACGTTGATGGATTTCAATTGGAGTTAGGTCCAAATACAGTGGTCATTAATAATCTTGAAACCAAACAACTATTAGAGGAATTAAATCTTTATCAGAATCGAATACAGCCAGACGAAGGGGCAGTAAAAAATCGATTTGTTTTATTTAACAGCCGTTTGGAACAATTACCAACTGGAATCCTAAAGGCAATTCAAAGTCCCTTACTTGGACTAAAATCCCTCTGGATGATTATTTCAGAACCCTTTAGAAAACGTGGACCGGGTAGAGAAGAAAGTCTAGCCCATTTCTCCAAAAGAAGATTGGGGAGTGAGATCTATGAAAATTTTATCTATCCATTTGTCGCTGGAATTTATGCCGGAGATCCAGAGAAAATGAGCATCGATTTTACTTTAAAATTATTAAAACAGGCCGAAAATGAAAAGGGAAGTATCCTCCTCGGAATGCCAAACATCCTAAAATCAAGAAAGGCCATCAGAGAAGAGCAGCAATTACCAAAACAGGGAATTTTTACCTTGAAAGGTGGACTACAATCCTTGGTGGATTCCTTAAGACAATTCATTGGTGAGGAAAACATTAGTTTGAATTCAAAAGTGCTTTCAATTCTTTCAATTGAAAAAGAATACCAAATAATATATCAAAAAGAAGAAGAAGAAAAAGTAGTCAATGCTAAGACAGTTATTTCCTGTATCCCTTCTCATTCGCTTCTAAGCATTAAAGGAATAAACTTAAACCCTCAACTAAAAAAGCTATCCAACATTCATTATGTCCCGGCTTATGTCGCTCATTTCGGTTTTAAAAAGGGGGAATTGAAATTTCCGGAAAAAGCATTTGGTGTATTGAATCGAAAAACTGAAAATGCCCCTTTTTTAGGAATATTATTCAATAGTAGTTTCTTTCCGCATACCGCTCCTCAGGGGCTTGAATTAATTACAGTTATTGCTGGAGGGTACCAACAGGCTGACTTAATAGAAAAGTCTGATGAAGTTATATTGGCTGAATTGCAAAAATCAATTCAAGAATTGTTTGATGGAAACTCTAAGCCACAGATGTGCCATTTGCAGCGATGGGAAAAAGGAATTCCGCAATATGAATTGGGTTATTCAGCAGTCGAAAAGGCAATTTCTAATTTCGAAAAAGAAAACCCCAACTTTTACTTAGGAGGAAATTATTCTGGTGGAATTTCCGTTAGTGATTGTATACAAAAGGGGTTTAAATTAGCAGAAGAAATAGTAAACTAATTATGTTCTTTTTTCTATCGAAAATAGCTGATTTTCTCATGCACCCGTTAACTTGGGTTTTCATTCTTTTGGTAATGGCATGGCGAAAAAAGATTTGGAAAAAACGCAAATCTTACCTCATTGCAGCAGTGGCCGTCCTCTATTTTTTCTCCAATCAAGCCATTTTTCATGAAGTGAGTAGTTCTTGGGAGACTAAACCCATTAACCCAAATTCAATCTCAGAAACCTACGAAGTTGCCATTATTTTGGGAGGAATGGTTTCCTTGGATAGAAAACATCAAATCGTTGAATTTCAAGAAAATTCAGATCGTTTCTTGAATGTTTTACCGCTCTATTTCAAGGGAAAAGTAAAAAGGTTATTAATTGCTGGTGGTTCAGGAAGGATGAATCAAAAAGAAAAGGAAGCAACAATATTAGAAGATTACTTGATAAGTATAGGTGTTGACGCCAAAGACATTTTGATTGAAGCTGAATCAAGAAACACGTATGAGAATGCTGTAAATTCCTTGACACTTTTAAAAGAGAAAAACATCAAGGGGCCCATTCTATTATCCACCTCAAGCACGCATATGCCAAGGTCATATCAGATTTTCAAATCTTTAGGAGCTGATGTAAAACCATTTGCGGTTGATCAAGTCAGTTATAAAAGAGAGATCAATCCCGACACTTTATTTTTCCCAAAGGCAAGCATATTAAACGACTGGTACCACTTGATTCATGAGTGGATTGGAATACTTATGTACAAAATCACAGGCTACATTTAGGCATAAAAAAAGCCTGAATTTTCATTCAGGCTTTTCAATAATTTATTAATTCTTAAGCGGTGGTACTCATCAATTCTGCCATCGTTTGTCCGATTACAGCTGGCGATTCCACCACGGTAATTCCACATTCGCTCATGATTTTCATCTTGGCTTCAGCAGTATCATCCGCTCCTCCTACAATTGCACCTGCATGTCCCATTGTTCTTCCAGCTGGTGCTGTTTGACCAGCAATGAAACCAACCACAGGCTTAGTTCCATTTTCTTTGATCCAATGCGCTGCATCAGCTTCCATGGACCCACCAATTTCACCAATCATGATAATACCTTCAGTTTCTGGATCATTCATGAACATTTCTACAGCTTCTTTTGTCGTAGTTCCAATGATTGGATCACCGCCTATTCCTATTGCAGTAGTAATTCCCAATCCAGCTTTCACCACTTGGTCGGCCGCTTCATAGGTTAGGGTACCTGACTTAGAAACAATGCCAATTTTTCCCTCTTTGAAAACAAAACCTGGCATGATTCCAACCTTAGCTTCTCCTGGAGTAATAACGCCTGGACAATTTGGTCCAACCAACCGACAATCTTTGTTTTGCAAGTAATTTTTAACGGTAATCATGTCTCTAGTTGGAATTCCTTCTGTGATACATATGATAACTGAAATTCCTGCATCTGCAGCTTCCATGATTGCATCACCTGCAAAAGCTGGTGGAACAAAAATGATAGAAACATTTGCTCCAGCCTTTTGAACAGCTTCTTCAACTGTATTAAAAACTGGTCGATCTAAATGACTTTGTCCTCCTTTACCTGGTGTTACCCCTCCAACTACGTTACTACCGTACTCAATCATCTGACCAGCATGGAATGTTCCTTCGCTTCCAGTAAAACCTTGAACAATTATTTTAGAATCTTTATTAACTAATACACTCATTATCTTGTGTTTTTTATATCAAAATTGGATTCAAAATTAGTCTTTTAGCTGCTTGTCTGCAAGGTGAATTTATAGGATTTTCTATGCTAAATTTTTTACTACCAATCTATTCTTTGAGTCGCAAGGAATCGCCTAATACCCATACTTTTCTTGCCATAAAGCCTTCAACCTCTTTCTCATTTCCAATTCTCTTGGATTGTTTGCAGGTTCGTAAAAACGCTTTCCTTCAATTGCTTCTGGAAGGTATTCCTGACCAGAAAACGAATGGTTCATGTCGTGGGGATACTCATATTTTGCTCCATAACCTAAATCTTTCATTAGCTTAGTTGGTGCATTTCTAAGGTATAGAGGAACTGGCAAATTAGTAGACTTTCTAACTTCATCTTGTGCTTTATTGATGGCCATGTAAGCAGCGTTACTTTTTGCAGAGGAAGCCAAATAGGTGACACATTGCGACAAAATGATTCTAGATTCAGGCCATCCTATCACATTCACTGCCTGAAAACAATTGTTAGCAATGACCAAGGCAGTTGGGTTGGCATTACCTATGTCCTCCGATGCTAAAATCAGAAGTCTTCTGGCAATGAATTTTGGATCTTCTCCCCCTTCTATCATACGCGCCAACCAATAAACTCCTGCGTTAGGATCACTTCCTCTTATGGATTTAATGAATGCTGATATGATATCATAATGCTGTTCTCCGTCTTTATCATATCGAACACTATTTTGCTGGGCAATCTGTTTCACAAGTTCATTGTCGATCTTGATCGACTTAGCTCCTGAATGCTGAACCACAAGATCCAACAAGTTCAATAGTTTTCGAGCATCTCCTCCTGACAATTGCAGCAAAGCATCATTTTCTTTAATGCTTACTTTTTGAGTTTTTAGAATGAGATCCTCTTTTAACGCTTGATTCAGCAATGCAATCAGATCCTCCTCTTCCAATGGTTTAAGAGTGTAAACTTGACACCTACTTAACAGTGCTGAGATTACTTCAAATGATGGGTTTTCTGTAGTTGCCCCAATTAAGGTAATGGTTCCATCCTCAACTGCGCCCAATAAAGAGTCTTGTTGTGATTTGCTAAAACGATGGATTTCATCAATGAATAAAATGGGATTTCCCGCTTGAAAAAGATGTTGTTTTTTGGCCTTATCAATGACCTCTCGAACGTCTTTTACTCCAGAATTAATTGCACTTAAAGTAAAGAAGGGTCGGTCTGTACTTTCTGCAATAATTTTGGCCAAGGTGGTTTTTCCAATACCTGGACTTCCCCACAAAATCATAGAAGGAACCATGCCTTTTTCTATCAACTCTCTGAGCACAGCTCCTTTGCCTACAAGGTGTTGCTGACCTAAATACTTATCCAAAGTTTTAGGCCGCATTCGTTCCGCTAATGGCTGTCCTGTATTCATTATTAAAACTTATTCATGTGCATTGGTCCAAGATTCTGCATGGGTCACTAATTCTGGAAAAAAGACTTCAAACTCCATTTTATATTCTTCTAAATCTTTACTCAAATCTTCAACAGCAAATTCCATTTTCGAATCAAATTTTGCTCTGCCAGCAAGTCCGTTGAACGCCTTCTGCATGCCATCCATTCTGGCGTAATTCGTTAACCAATCATGTGTAGACATGTGATCATACATCCTTTGGGCATTTAGAGGAAACTTAGCGTAAAATCCTTTTAAACTTAAATAAGCTGCATTGGTAAATTGTTTTAACTCGATTGGAGAATAGCTATTCCAATTAATCGCCAGAATGTGATCATAAAACATATCCACTAAAACTGCAGCGTATTTATGGTATTTTGGATAGAGTCGCTCTTTACTTTTTTTAACCATCGGGTGATTGTCGGTAAATTCATCTATTGATCGATGCATTTGAATTCCTTTTTGAATGCCTTCGGTAAATTCAAACTGAGCTTTTCCCTTCACATGATCAGCGATATAATTACCTACCAAAAGCTCTGGGTCCGATTGTGATAAATACAAATGTGCAAGGTGATTCATAGTGATATACAAATCTAAGTTTTTGACCTACAATGGCTATACAATTGGCTAAATTTGTCACATGTTTAAACAAGATAGCATCTGTGCACTTTCTAGTCCCAATGGATCTGGTGCTATTGGATTAATTCGAGTGAGTGGGCCCGATGCAATTTCTATCGTTCAATCACATTTTAAAGGAAAAGAGTTAAAAGATCAAAAAGGGCAAAGTCTTCATTTTGGTCGTTTTATGGTGAACGAAGAACTGGTAGATGAAATATTGCTAAGTCTATTTAAAAACCCTAATTCTTATACAGGAGAAGATTTGGTTGAGATTTCTTGCCATGGATCCTCCTACATCATACAAGAGATTATCCAAGCCTTATTAAAGTCTGGAATTCGTTTAGCCAAACCTGGAGAGTTTACTCAACGTGCATTTTTAAATGGCAAGTTGGATTTAAGTCAGGCAGAAGCTGTTTCCGATTTAATAGCTTCAGAAAATAAGGCTTCTCATGACTTAGCCATGAATCAAATGAAAGGCGGTTTTTCTAAGGAAATAGAAGCTTTAAGAGAAGAATTGATCCATTTCACGGCCTTGATAGAATTGGAATTGGATTTTTCTGAAGAGGATGTTGAGTTTGCCGATAGAACAGCCTTAATGGAATTGATTCAAAGAGTGCTTAAAATGGTGAGGCAGTTGATGGATTCTTTTTCCACTGGCCAAGCCATAAAAAATGGAATCCCTGTTGCCATAATGGGCAAGCCAAATGCTGGGAAATCAACATTATTGAATGCCCTTCTAAAAGAAGACAAAGCCATTGTTTCTGAGATTGCGGGCACCACTAGAGATAGCATAGAAGATGTTGTTAACATCGAAGGCATAGCCTATCGCTTCATAGATACTGCAGGGATAAGAGATACTGAGGATCAAATAGAAAAGATTGGTATTCAAAGGGCTTTTCAAATGATGGAAAAAGCTAGCCTAATTTTGTATTTAGCGGATGTAAATCAAGATGAAGCAGAAAGCCAGGTAGAAATCAATCAAATATTAGAGCGAAAGTCTTCGTCCCAGACTTTTATTTTACTGGCCAATAAGGTGGATGAATATCAAGGCAATATCAACCAGCATATTTTAAATCAAGGACCCATTCCAGAAATAAGCAAATGTCTTTTCATAAGTAGTCAGGATCAAGATTCTGTAAACTTAGTCCAAGCAAGCATCAGTGAGATCATGCAAGGAAAAATGACAAATCATGAAGGGGCAGTAGTGAGTAATTTGCGCCATTATGAAAGTCTTGAAAAATCCTACAATTCATTGCTAAGAGTTGAACAAGGGATGAACGAAAACATTACTGGAGATTTCTTGGCTTTAGACATTCGGCAAGCATTGTTTTACCTTGGAGAGATCACTGGTAGAATTGATATCGACGAAGACATTTTAGGAGCTATTTTCTCTAGTTTTTGTATTGGAAAGTGAAGTAGTATAACAAAGCACAACCAAAACATATACAAAGTCAATAAAACAAATAGTTTTAGCTGTATAAAGTAAACTTTCGTAGTATTATTATTGACTATAATTTTGTCTTTTTTGTCCTATATTTGCCTTTCGTAATTTATTTGAGACAAAAAAAGACAAAATGGGCAGAGCTACGGTACACATTAGAGAAAGAAAAAGGAAAGATGGAATGATTGGTGTCTATCTTGAAATTTATAGTGGATACACTAAAGATGAAAACGGAAAAATTGCACCTAAACGAAAAAGGGAAACATTGGATTACGTTTTATACGATAAACCAAACACTTCAAAAGAACGCTTTTACAATAAAGAAGCTAGGCGGAAAATAGAAGCCATTAAAGGAGAAACTTTGAAAGAGTTATTAAACAATAGGAATGGTTTTCGTTCGGATTCAAAGAGCAAAGTGAATTTTATAGAATATTTCAAGAAGTTAACTAACGAAAAACACGATAGCAAAGGGAATTATGGGAATTGGGATAGCGTACTAAAACATCTTACATCATTTGCAGGAAAGAATATTCCCTTCTCAGATATTGATGTTAAATTTTGTGAGGACTTTAAGGAGTATTTAAAGAATGGAGTAAAAACCTCAGCAGGCAAACCATTTTCAACAAGCACTCAAAGCTCATACTTTTGTAAACTAAGGGCTGCATTAAATCAAGCTGTTCAGGATGATATAATTATTAAAAACCCTGCTAAAAGAGTGAGCCTGCCAAGAGTAAAAGAAAGCAAAAGAGAGTACTTAACCCAAGATGAAGTGAATACTTTATTTAAAACGGAATGTAGATATGATGTTCTCAAAAATGCTTTTTTGTTTTCATGCTTAACAGGATTACGATGGTCTGATATTCAAAAATTAGAATGGTCTCAGCTTAGAAAGGAGGGAGATAAATTAAAAGTAGATTTTCATCAGCAAAAAACAGATGGATTGCAATATCATATAATAAACGAACACGCTCAAAGGTTTATTCCCGAAAGGATAGAAAGTAATGAAAGGGTATTTGTTGGATTGAATTATAGTTCTTACATGAATGTTGCCCTGCAAAAATGGATGATGAAGGCAGGTATTACCAAGAATATTACTTTCCATTGTGCAAGACATACCTACGCCACTCTTTTACTGACTAAAGGAGTTGACCTTTTCACCGTTTCCAAATTATTAGGGCATAAAGAGATAAGAACTACTCAAATATATGCTAACGTAATTGATAGTAGAAAGGAGCAGGCGGTTGATTCATTAAACATACTTGATTGATGACAAAAAAGAAAATTATTAAGTACAAGTTTGGTTCATTTTCTGGCGATGGTCTTGGGTTCGGATTAGCAGGTGATTTTGATGAAGGAAAGGTCGAGAAAATGAGAATAGTTTTGAATGAAGCGGAGTCAAAACTTAGAACTGTATATCGAAGTGAGATAAAAAGGCTAGAAAAATTCGTTAGTGAAAAATTCCAAGTAGTTCCTAGTGAGGATGATTTTATTACTTGGTTTGACCGTAACAAAATGTATAAAAATTGGGAAGGACTCCCTAAAATATCGGACAAAGAAATCTTCCTTGCAACACAAGAGTATTTAGAAAAATGCAAGAAGTTGGTAGATGAAATTAAAAAACCGAAGAAAAAGGATGATAAAGTATCAATTATTCAAAAAAATGCTAAATACGATTTAAAGAAGCTTTTATTTCATTTTTCAGATGAAGTTTTTGTAGCTAATACTAAAAAAAACGATATAGAGAAGGTATTCTCGTATCCGTTCAATAAGCCTGACTCATTATTAACCTTGAAGATTAATAACAAAGAGTTTGTCCTACTACTCATTGAAATGCAACAACAGAACTTAATTATACCTAAAAATCTACCAAGCGTATTAGATTCTAATTCTTGTTTTAAATCTCAACAAGGGAAAGTACTCAATAGGAATGATTTATATCAAGCTAAGAGAGCTTTAAAATTCACTCCCCTTGCCCCTGAAAATGAAAATTCAATAAAAGAATTGGTTAAAAAGATTAAGATGCAATAAGACATCTTATTCTTCTTAATCTTTGACTTTGTTAGGTCAATTTCCTTTGCACTTTAAACATCTAAAAATAGTGCGATGAAAACAAATATTGAAATTGAGTCCCGATTAGAAAGAATCGAAACACTACTAAAAACTCAATCAACAGCTACTAAAGCAGTTCTAAGCCTTGATGAGGTTGCAGAATACACAGGTTTGTCCAAACAATACCTTTACAAGTTAACCTCTAAGAATACAATTCCATTTTCACGCCCTAATGGCAAGAAAATATATTTTGATAAACTTGAAATAGATAAATGGCTTCTGAGTAATCGACAAAGTACAGAGGAAGAAATCCAAAGTGAAGCAATCACTAAAGTTACTTTAAGAAAGTAGTACTCCTTTTAGTAAGGTGTATCTATCTCTCATTTCAGAGAACTATGATTGATTCAATAACTATAAGACTTGAATTGGACTCTATTGAAATAAAAAGTGTTTTGAAGCATTTGAAAAATCAAAAAGATAGGGTACTACTTGAGACAGGAGAAATAAGCACAACTGCATTTCTGCGAGACTCTCTCCAAGTCAGACTGAATGGAATATACTTAACTATTAAAGGTAGTTTATCTCAGTTTTACAATGGACAGTTTTATTCCTTAGGATTTAATGAAATTAAATTAGCCATTGACGAGCTTAATAGCGAATTAGGTATTGATGCTAGAAGAGGTAAAATAACTAGACTTGATTTAGAAGCTACATTTCCTCTTGAACATCCTATAAAGTCATATTTTGAATATCTAGGAGAAAGCTCTTATCTAAATCGTTTTATCGAAAAAAACACACTTTATTATTCAAATGATAGCAGAAAGGTGTGCTTCTATGACAAAGGGAAAAAAATAAGAAGAGATGCAGGTAGTAAAGCTTGTAGTGAAAACTTAATTCGTTTTGAAGCTCGCTTTTTTAATAGGTATCTGAGGCAATTAGAAAAAAAGTATAACCTAAAACAGATAAACCTAAGGCTATTAGAAAGTTCAACATTTCAAAATATTATATTATCTGAGTGGTTTGAAGAATATAACAAAATAACAAAACACTCAAAGCTCCATTTAGACTTGGAAGGAATAAATGGCTTGAAAGATTTTAAAGAAAAAGCTCAGGTGCAAGGTGTAGAAAGTTTAGGTGGAGTATCTGCGGTTCTTAAAATGTTGAATAGGTCTCGAATCACAAATAGCAAGATGGATTCCAGTACATTAAGTAGAATCAAGAGTTATTTAAAAAAGCTAGAAAGTTCTCCTTTTGTCAAAGCTAAAAGCAATCATCTTTTGGAGTTAAATGTATTAATAGCAGCTTCTTACCTCAAGAATTTATTATCAATCAATGAAAGCAACTAAAGCCATAGTAGCCAAAAGAGTTCAAGAGGTTGCAGTTTCTCTAATTGCAGGAGAAAGCAGGTTTGCTATTGTTCAAAATGGTTCAAAAAAGTGGAAAATAACAGAGAGACAAGTTGATAAATACATTGATAAAGCAAAGACTACCATTCAAAAAGAGGTTATTAAAGATTTGGAGTATGATTATGCTAAAGCTCTTAGAAGGTTTGAAGATTTATATCGAATCGGAATGGCGAAAGAAAACTACAAATTAGCTATGGCTGCGAATAAAGAGATAGTAAAGCTGCAATCACTAACCAAAGTTCAATTGGAGCATAGCGGAGACATTAATTTTATAACCAATATACCTGAATAATGATAAATATACCCTACTCAGTAACATTGATAGAGCTAAAACGAATACAAGAGATTTTATCTATAAAGTCCACTTATAAAGAAATAGAAGAAGAAACTATTAAACGGATAGGAGATAAAGAAACTTTTGATGAAAAGTCAATGCAGTTCTTTCAAATTGCTATAAAAATTGATTGGGCTACACAGCTAAAAGGTTGGTCAGAAAATCATATTCGATTTGAACCGCTTTTTGAACATCATCTAACAACGCTCCGATTTACTAAGAACGAGGTAATGAATTTCAAAAACACTTTTCTTGAAGTGCTTTATGAGTTCTACTATAAACGCTTAGAGCAATTTTGGTGGATGTAGATTTCTCAAAATATTACTCTCCTAAGCCCAAGCAATCTTTAGCTCATGCAAATAGAGCAAAGTATCTACTCTATGGTGGAGCGATGGGAAGCGGAAAAAGTTACTTTTTATGTGCTGAAGCAATACGCAATGCAATGAAGTATGCAGGAAATCGGCTTGTAATTCTTAGAAAAGAACTTTCCGTTGCACGTAGGACTATCTTAATATCATTTTTCTCAGTTTGTCCTCCTGAAATCATTAAGAACTATAATCAAAGCTCCTTAGAAATAACATTTATAAATGGTTCAATTTTAACTTTCATTGAAGCAAATTCGAGTAAAGACCCATTACTAAACAAGCTGAAAGGTCTTGAAATTGGATGGTTTGGTATTGATGAAGGAAATGAGGTTTCATTTGAAGCCTACCAAATACTTAAAACTAGGTTGAGGTGGACGCTTCCAAATGGTCAAAAGCCAAGATATGAAGGACGTTTAACAAGCAATCCTGAACAATGTTGGTTAATCCCCATTTTCATACAATCTACGAATAAAAACGAGGTTTATATCCCTGCTTTAACTACTGATAATTATGATAAGGATAGCGAATATTACTTAGGCTTAAAAGAAGCCTTTAAAGACAGTCCTTTGATGATGAAAAAGTATCTTGAAGGCGATTGGTCTTTAGTTGATACTATCAATCAGCTAATTCCTTCTCAGACGATTGTGGATTGTGCAAAGGAATATCAATGCAAATACGAAAGCGTTTCATTAGGGGTTGACCCAAGCAGATATGGCGATGATAGAACGGCTTTCGTATTACTTAAGAACGGGAATATTGAGCTAATTGAAACCTACCAACAAACCTCAGCAGTTGAAATTGTTACAAGAGTAATTGATTTGATTAGTGAACATAGCATTCCATTGCATTGTGTAGGAGTTGATGCAGTTGGCATTGGTTCAGGAACTATTGACCTTTTAAAGTCAAAAGGATATGAGATAAAGGAGATTGTTGGAGGTGCAGTACCCGAAGAGTTGGCTTATGAAGATAACTTTCATCCTTATAACCTCCGTTCTCAGATGTATTATACACTTAGGAATGAAATGATGAAAGGGCAACTTGGTAAGCTTACTGACCAAGCATTAAAATTGGAATTAGGAGCAATACAATATGAAATAAGCGCAGAAAGAACGGTCAAAGTAGTTGGAAAGGATGTCATTAAAAAAGTTCTTGGTAGAAGTCCTGATATTGCTGATGCTCTTTGTTATGCTAACTGGGTAAGAACATGGCGCTCAGACTATCCTTATGCTTTGCCAATTTATGGAGGTAGGTAGTTGCAAGCTAAATAATTTTCTATTATTTTGAATGCTGAAAATTAGTTGCGAAATGGTAGACATTAAACAAGGTCGAAACAAGAAATTAGAGTCAAGTAAAGCTCTTATGAATTTTTTTGAAAATAGGCCACAGTATGAAGGTAAACTTTACATAGGTTACCCAATATTATACACAGGAGGAGAAAATATAATCTTAGATGCAATATGGATTTCAGAAGAAAAAGGCATCATAGTTTTTGATTTAGTTGAAGGAACTGAGTTAGAAGATAGAGAAGATGTTAGAGATACTCTTTTTAATAAAGTCGAGTCAGAATTAAAACAATACGAAGAATTAAATAAGGGGCGAAATCTGCTGATTAATATTGAATCTGTTACGTTTGCTCCAGTTTGTTCTAATAACAAATATTCTCTTACAGCAATTAATGAAGGAGAATTAGAACACATTATAGATACGCAGGTACTTGATTGGCAAAGTTCCAATGAGCACTTGTATAAAAGAACGGTTGCGATTATCCAATCAGTTATTCAATTAAGAGTGACCGTTAACAGAAGTTATGTAAAAAATTCAAATTCCAAAGGTGCAATTGTGAAAAGGCTTGAGGAAACTATTGCCAATTTAGATAATCAGCAAGAATCTGCAATAATTGAGTACCATGATGGATTGCAGCGGATTAGAGGATTGGCAGGCTCTGGAAAAACTATAGTATTAGCTTTAAAAGCTGCTTTCTTACATGCACTTAATCCAGAATGGGAAATTGTTGTAACATTCAACACTAGGTCTTTAAAGAAACAATTCATTGAACTTATTGAACTGTTTTGCATTCAAAAGATGGGTCGGAAACCTGATGAAGAAAAAATCAAAATTATCCAAGCTTGGGGAGGTTCTTCTAATTCAGGTGTCTATTATGAATTCTGTGTTGATAATAATATAGAATATTTAGATTTTAGACAAGCAAAGGGACTCGCTAGAGCGCAAGGGAAAACACCTTTTGATGCTGCTTGCAGTAAAGCGCTATCAGATATCGATAGTTCTAAAGTCAATAAAAGATATGATATTATATTGGTTGATGAAGCCCAAGACCTCACAGAATCCTTTTTAAACCTTTGCTACACTCAATTAAAGGGGGAAAACAAAAGGTTGATTTATGCTTATGATGAACTCCAAAAATTGAATGAAGGCAGCTCATTAAGAAATCCACAGAAAATCTTTGA